>CAWAQG010000005.1:0-132356 GCA_963784135.1 Nitrospirota bacterium
TGCCCGCCACAGAGGTTTCCTTTCGCTTTGTTGCTTTACTCCCAACATGGTAAAATATAAGTAGGATATAGGTTTCAAATTCGGAGGACGTTGTGATCGCCAGAATTTCCATGACCGTATTATTTTTTCTCGCCTCTCTATTACCGTGTTGATCATCGGGCGGGAACGTCCTGGCTGACGAAGCCATACCTTTTACTGAGCTTGACGGGCTTAAAGTATATCACCGTGCAAATAAATGGAGTGCCTGTAGACCTCGTCTTTGATACCGGGGCCAATAGCATTGTTCTGAACAGTGATGCACTGCAGAGCCTCGGCATCACGGAGTTCAGCACCGCCAGGAAGCTCCAGGCACACACTGCCGGCGGCATCGTTGAAGGTTATGTCCTCACGCTCGATTCCATTATGGTCGGCAGTATCATGGCATATAATTATGACGTTGCCTATGTTCCTTCATCCGTTAAAAGCCTTTTGGGTGCTTATTTCTTCGCAAGCTATAATTATTACATCGACGAGGACTATAAGGTGATACGGCTGATTCCGAAGGGCAGCTTTGTTTTCAATAGCCCCTGGCAGCCCCCGCCTCCTGTCGGGCCCCAACAGACCGGCTCGGGGCGTATCGAAGTCGAGATGGACGGTAAAAAGTTTATCTATGGGCAGGGCTGGCAAGACAGTAAGGGACCGGATAAATAATTCTCAATCTCGCTCTTTGGGCATTGAGTAAGGCAAAAATATCAAATGAGTTTTCGACTTCTAAGTCCCTATTTATTCCAGCCGCATAGAAACGTTTTGGCGATAAGAGCTTGGACGTCGCTTGCTCACAGAAGCCGGCATTTTTGCATAACCTTATAATAATGCAGGCTTCTTTTAAAAATAATTACAAGATGATGCTTTGTTCCCCGTGTGTTTTTTGAAGGAGACTTTCTTTACGGACGTGCAGCCATCAGCTCAGGTACCTGCCGCCATTAATATTAATTGTCTGACCCGTAATATAACCGTTGCGAACAAGCATCAAGGCTACGTCGGCTATCTCCTCAACAGTGCCGAAACGACCCACCGGCACAAGGTCAGGCTTCAGTTGTGGAAAGCCAGCGACCATTTCCGTGCTGACCGGGCCGGGGGCGATAGCATTCACTGTAATTCCTTCCTTTGCCAGGTTAACGGCATAATAATGAGTCAATCCGAGAATGCCGGCTTTCGATGCAGCGTAATGAGGACCGACAACTCCGCCCATCTGTGCGGCAACTGATGAAAGGCTGATTATACGACCCCATTTCAGAGTTCGCATGCTGGGAAGGACCGCCTGAATCATCAAAAATGCAGATGTGAGATTCACTGCAATAGTGTCATTCCAGTCTTTTTCAGTTATTTCTTCGATGGAATACATTGTCCCGATTCCGGCATTGTTCACAAGTATGGATAGCGAGCCCAGTTCTCTTTCTATAGTGCCGATCATTCGGACGACGTCAGCCGAGATGGACACATCTGCTTTTACAACAACAGCGAGTCGACCTAATTTCCTGATCTGCAAAAGCACCTCCTTCGCTTCGTCATCACGATTCCGGTAGTTGATCGCTATATTAGCTCCGGCATTGGCAAGCGCCAGTGCGATAGCCCGTCCGATGCCACGGCTCGCCCCGGTTACAAGCGCCACTTTACCTGTTAAATCCTCCATTGATACCTCCTATTCCGAGAAGTTTTTGTTAAGTCTCAGATTATCATCAGACAAATGGGTTAAAAAGCACTTTTTATTACTCCTCCATCGACCCGTAAGGGTGCGCCTGTGGTAGCCGATGATAGCGGGCTGGCTATATAGGTCACCATGGAGGCGACTTCATGTGGTGTCGCAAATCGCTTAATGAGCGAAGTAGGCCGAACTTTTTTGAAGAATTCCTGCTCGATCTCGTCAATAGATTTTCCTTCCGTCTTCGCAAGAGCCTCGATAAAATCAATTACCCCGCGAGACTTGGTGGGGCCGGGAAGAACGCTGTTAACTGTGATACCCGTGCTTGCCATAGCCTCGGCCAATCCACGAGCAACTCCAAGGAGTGCTGTTTTAGTAACTCCATAATGGATCATTTCAGCGGGGATCTGGACACCACTTTCACTTGAAACAAAAATGATGCGGCCCCATTTGCGGCGCTTCATTCCAGGAAGAAAGAGCCGCGTCAAGCGCACTCCGCTCAAAACGTTAACCTCGAAGAGACGTCGCCAGTCATCGTCCGAGATATCCTCGAAGGCCCGTGGCTCATAAATGCCCAGATTATTAATCAGTATTTCAACGTCGGGGTGCTCTCGCACGACCTCTTCAGCCGCTTCGGCAGTGCTCAGATCGCCGGCGAAACCGAAGAGTTTACAGTTAAATTCTACTCGCAGGCGCGCCAATGCAGCCTCAACAGAATCCTTTGAACGACCGTTGACGATAACATGAGCACCTTCCCGCGCCAGCGATTCTGCAATTGCGTAGCCAATCCCGGCGGTGCTGCCGGAAACCAGAGCAAGCTTACCTGTCAGCATTAGGTCCATTGTTCCCTCCTTCGACACCTGTTCGGAGTTGAAGTATTGTCGGTTTTCGTGCTTTTATTGGCAATCAAAAAGTGAACCACTTCTTTATTAAGATTGTAGCTGCTCTACCGCCAACTATCAACCGACTATTTATATGGCAGAATTTGTGTAAGGATTCCGAATGAAAACGTGCGTGTGTTCCAAGCGATTTGCTCACAGGAGTCAACGTTTTTGATCATCCTGTTTATTGTGAGGAATTCAATCGGAAATTGATAATGCGGCAGTCCCCAATTTATGTGAATTCGTCACGATTCTAGGGCTGACCCCACGCGAATTCTCTGTCTGATTTCCGAAAGATTCATTTCTTTCCCCCATACATCGTAAATATGCCGTATTTGTAAAAACAATCAACATCCTTGAACCCGATCTCTTTCAGAGCATTTATCTGACTATCCAATGTGTCGGGTTTATTATCCTCATTGCGCTTATATCGCTGGATAATATTTAGAGAGGGATCATTCTCTATTCCCAGCGATATCTTCTTCTCATCCATCCATTCCCGCCACGCTTCCATATACCACTTATCGAGCGACTCCGACGGTGCAAGTACCACATCAATGTTAACAAAGTACCCACCGGAACGAAGCCAACTGTAAATTCCCTTAAACAGGGAATTCTTTTCGTCCATGCCTAAATGGTGAATAGCCATTGATGAGACTATGAAATCAAATTCCTGGCCTGAAATAATGTTATTCCTGATAATATCCTGGAAGCTTGCCTTCAGAAAATCGGTTGATTGGTACCCTTTCAGACGCGCTCTTGCTTGACTCAGCATATTCTCGGAGCCATCAATGAGCATTGCAGTAATTGAACTCCCGGTCTTTAAGAGCTCGGAGGTTACGACCCCATCGCCGCATCCAAGATCCAAAATTCTGCAGTCCGTCCGATCATCCAGGAAATGCCGGTAGAATGATTTCAGGATATCAAACATCCTCCGCCGTTCAACGATATAGATATCTGCATTTTCGACATACTGCTTGCTGAACTCTTCCTTTGCCCAGTTCGATCTATTAAAGTCCGTCATAATTTCCGCAGCTCCTTTTAATTATCAATATTGTTGATCCACTCCGCCGTCGTCACGACCTTACTGAACAGCATAGCCTGGGTTACCACTGTTGCAACGAGAAGCCTGGCGGATCCTCTTGTGTGACAGTTATTTTTCGAAATCAACTTCCGTGGCGATTGGTCTCAGGTGAGGGTTACCAGGTGCTTACCAACAAATTCAGACGGTGCGATGTAATCTCACCTATTTGTCTATGCTTCGCTGCCCTCAACTCTGATAAACAGCGTCTTATCGGAAACAATGGGCAGGGCGTCGATCTCCCTTATAGAGTTGAGCACATCTTTTTCTCTGGATCTGTGAGCGAGCACGACAAGCGGAACAGACCCCCCGATGCTTCTGCCTTTCTGAATTACCGATGCGATGCTGATATTGTAGTTGCCGAGGATGCCCGAAATCTTGGACAGGATGCCGGGCTCATCCAGCGCGGAAAATCTGAAATAGTACATACTTTCGATGTCATCAATTGTTTTGATTTTTCTTGCCCCTGTTCCGGGAGCTTTGGCCGTTATGCCGGGGATACGCATGATGCTGCCGCACATAATGTCCCGTCCGATATCAACAATGTCGGCGACAACCGCGCTTCCGGTCGGCATATCGCCTGCGCCCCTGCCGTAATATAGTGTAGAGCCCACTGCATCGCCTTCCACATACACCGCATTGAAAACCCCGTCGACCTTCGAAATCAAATATTCATTCGGCACCATGGTGGGATGCACCCGCATCTCGATGCCTTCAGCAGTCGCCTTTGTGATCGCAAGCAGCTTCACTTTGTAGCCGAGTTCGGAGGCAAAGGCAATGTCCTGGGCCGTTATTCTTGTAATGCCCTCTTTATACACATCGTCATACGACAGCGGTATCCCATAGGCGAGAGAGGCAAGTATAGTGAGTTTATGGGCGGAATCGATACCCTCTATATCAAAGGTGGGATCAGCCTCAGCATACCCGAGCCGCTGCGCTTCTTTCAGTGCGGATGAGAAGTCGACCTTCTCGTCGGTCATCTTTGTAAATATGTAATTAGACGTTCCATTGATAATACCGTACACGGCAATGATCCTGTTTGCAACGAGTCCCTCTCTTATCACTTTGATGATAGGGATGCCTCCGGCAACAGATGCCTCAAACCCTATTTTAACTCCGGCGCGCTCAGCCTCGGCAAAGAGTTCATTGCCCTCGGTGGCAAGCAACGCCTTGTTTGCGGTGACCACATGCTTCTTGTTCCTTATCGCCTGGAGTATGAATTCCTTTGCAGGATGAATACCCCCCATAAGCTCAATAACGACGTCGATTTCGGGATCGTTAATCACTGCGGCTGCATCGGTCGTCAACACTCCTGCCGGAACGCTTATACCCCTGTCCCTCGTGATGTCAAGGTCCGCGATTCTCTTCAAAACGATATTGATTCCTGTCCTCTCCCTGATGACGGAGGCATTTTCAAGCAAAATGCGAGCGGTCCCTGAACCAACTGTGCCGAATCCTATGATGCCTGCCGAAACAGTGTCCTTTTTCACTGTTGTCCCCTGCCAAGCACCTTTTTTATCCCGGCTGCAGCCTGCCGTATTCTATGTTCATTCTCAACGAGCGCGAACCTGACATACTCATCTCCGCCTTCGCCAAAGCCGATACCGGGAGATACGGCAACCTTCGCCTCTGTTATAAGATATTTACAGAAATCGAGCGATCCCATTTTCCTGAACTGCTCAGGGATACCGGCCCAGACGAACATGGTGGCCTTCGGCGCCTCGATCTTCCAGCCTGCGTTGTTTAAGCCCTTTATCAGGGCGTTCCTGCGCGACTGATAGGTATTCCGTATCTCTTCAACACAGTCCTGCGGCCCGCGCAGCGCAACTATGCTGGCAATCTGTATAGGCTGAAACATCCCATAATCAAGATAGCTTTTGATCTTTATGAGCGCGCCCACCACCTCCCTGTTTCCCACGCAGAACCCAACCCTCCAGCCCGCCATGGAATAACTCTTTGTGAGCGAAAAAAATTCAACCGCAACATCCTTTGCGCCCGGGACCTGGAGGATGCTCGGCGCCTTGTAATCATCAAAAGTAAGGTCCGCATATGCGAAATCCTGCAAGACGATAATGTTGTTCTCGCGCGCAAAGTCCACCACTTTGGTAAAGAAGCCAAGCCCCTCGACAACCGTAGTCGTGGGATTATGCGGGAAATTGAGAATAAGCATTTTAGGCCTCGGCCATGTCTTCTTCAGCGTCTTCTCCAGTTCCTCAAAAAAATCGAAACCGGGGCCGATGGGAACGCTGATGACCTCACCTCCGGCAATGATATTACTATAAGGATGGATGGGGTACGCCGGCGTAGGCGTCATCACCACGTCTCCGGGTTGAATAGTTGCCAGCACAAGGTGCGAAAGCCCTTCCTTGACACCGATCGTGACCACTGCTTCTGATTCAGGGTCTATATCGACATCATACCGCCTCTTGTACCATTCGGATATCGCCATCCTCAGCTGCGTTATACCCTTTGATGCGGAATACCGGTGATTTTTGGGATTATGCACAGCCTCGCAGAGTTTTTCCACGATGTGTTTCGGAGTCGGCAAATCGGGGTTGCCCATTCCGAGGTCGATAATGTCCTCGCCCCGTCTACGGGAATCCATCTTCAATGCGTTTACGATAGCAAAAACATAGGGCGGCAGTCTCTTGATCCTGTTAAACTCAAACACGAGAAACCTCCTTAAAGAACGTGAACGATGAACACGACATCCGTGTTTTTATTTTTTTTTACTATTCACGTCTCACGATTCACGTTTCACGGTATTATACATTTCCTCTGCATTCATTGAGCTCCTCACTAGAGGGCCGGAAGCTACATATTCAAAACCCAGCCCAAGCGCATATAGTTTCAGAGCCTCAAAGGCATCCGGGTGTATATATTCTACAACAGGCAGATTTTTTTTTGCAGGCCTGAGATACTGGCCTACTGTCAAAAGATCGCAGCCGACCGTCCTTATGTCCCTGAAAACTTCCCGGACCTCGTCAACCGTCTCACCGAGCCCGACCATCACTCCGGATTTTGTCTTCATACGGGGCATCAGCGCCCTGGCGATTCTATGCACTTCGAGAGAGCGTTGATAATCAGCCCCGGGCCGGACAATATCATAGAGCCGCTTTACCGTCTCAATATTATGGTTGAATACATCGGGACACGCCTCAAGGACGATGCCAAGCGCGTCCCTTTCCCCCTGGAAGTCCGGAGTCAGCACCTCTATCTTTGCAGCGGGGAGCGCCTTTCTTACGGCCCTTATCGTTGCTGCAAAATGCGCGGCCCCGCCGTATGGCAGGTCGTCCCTGGTCACCGACGTAATGACCACATAGCTCAAACCTAATTCGACCGCCGCTTCCGCAACCCGTTCAGGTTCAGCAGCATCGAGCGCTGCGGGCATGCCCGGCCTGACAGAGCAGAAACCGCAATTTCTTGTACAGCAGTCTCCCATTATCATAAAGGCGGCTGTCGGTTTTGAAAAACAGACCCCCTTATTGGGACACCGGGCCTCCTCGCAAACAGTTGAGAGGCGGTGACTCCTCAAGAGGTCCTTTGTCTGATGCAGTCCACTCGCTGTTGTTTTAATCCATTCAGGTAAGCGCATAATCAAAATAGTTAAATTGCAATAAATCAGATATGGCACAACCGGCTGATGTGCGGGGTGGATAGACAAGAAACAAAAAGGGCCTTAGTAAGGCCCTTATTTTTAGATTTTCATAACATTAACAGCCTTTGGTCCGCGATCTCCTTCTTCGATTTCGAATTGAACTCTTTGGCCTTCGGCTAATGTCTTGAATCCCTCGCTCTTAATAGAAGAAAAATGAACAAAGACATCCGAACCGTTGTCCTGCTGGATAAAACCAAAACCCTTTGACTCATTGAACCACTTGACCTTCCCTTCAAAAGCCATGACTGCCAAATCCTCCTTTTTTCCTGTTCCCAGGAATTGCTCAATTACGACACAAAGTTTCGTAATACGAAATATATACCATGTATTTACCCCAAAAGTCAAAAGAAAATAATCAGGCCAAAGGCAGAGACACTAACCCGCCTCTTTTGCCTCTTCCCACAGTAAATCCATCTCCTGGAGCGTCATGTCCGAAAGATTCCTGCCTGAGCTCGCAGCCTTCATTTCTATATAGCGAAAGCGGGATATGAATTTAGTGATAGTCTTTCTCAGCGCGTCCTCGGGATTGACTCCGACAAAACGCGAAATATTGACAAGAACAAAAAATACATCCCCGAGTTCGTCTTCAATCGCGGCCTGATCTTTTTGTTCAAGGGCCTCCCGGAATTCAGAGAGTTCTTCATCCAGCTTCTCCATGACCTCTCCAACCCTGTTCCAGTCAAACCCGACACGCGCCGCCCTCGACTGTATCCTGTGCGCCTTGAGAAGCGCCGGGAGTTCCTTCGGGACACCCTCAAGGATCGACTCCCTGTTCTTGCCCTCCTCTTTCTTCCGGTCCTCCCACTGCTTCATCACTTTTTCAGATGTTTCGAACTTCGCATCGCCGAAAACGTGCGGATGCCTGCCGGTCATTTTTTCGGAGATAGCGTCGATCACGTCCTCCATGCTGAATTCCCCGCGTTCCTTCGCCAGTTGGCAGTGAAAAACGATCTGAAAAAGCAGGTCGCCGAGTTCCTCTTTTATTTTCTGAGGAGAACCTTCATCGATGGCCTCCAGTACCTCGTAGGTCTCTTCCACAAGATAGGGCGTAAGAGACTCCCTCGTCTGCTCCCTGTCCCAGGGGCAGCCGTTTTCAGCGCGGAGCGCCTCCATAATGCCGAGCAATTTCTGAAAGCTATCTGCCTTATTCTCCATACGTTACCTCAAAGTTAGAATAATTAAATTATACTTATTATGCATCAAATAAACATGACAAACTATATATAACGTTTAGTGCTCGCGCGTTGCATCACGTAAAAATCTATTCGAAGTAGGTATTCGTTGCATCACCAAAAATCTATTCAAAAAAATCTATAATAAGCTTGCGTCATTCCCGCAGTCCTTTAGCGGGAATCCAGGAAAAGAAACATATGAAGGGCTTTTATGTTTATATTCTTTGCAGCAAGCGTAATGGCACTTTGTATACAGGTGTCACGTCGGACTTAATCAAACGCATCTACGAGCATAAGAATAACCTTGCAGATGGTTTTACAAAAGAATATACCGTGCATCGCCTTGTTTGGTATGAGCTGCATGAAACTGCTGATTCAGCCATTACCAGAGAGAAACAAATAAAGAGATGGCGGCGTGAATGGAAAATACACCTTATTGAGAAAGATAATCCAAATTGGGATGATTTATATGAAAGACTATAAGCATGCATCTGAAAAAACCTGGATTCCCGCTAAAGGACTGCGGGAATGACGTATTTTGTATTGCTAAGTGAAATTATTTCGAATAGATTCCTTCGTGATGCAACGATTCACTTTCGAATAGATTTCTGATGATGCAATTCGGCTCGTGTTGTCAACAAATAGAGTTGTCCGGTTTTAGAGCAAATAAACTGTCCGGTTCTGCAGGGTGGCTGCGCATGGAACATGGCAGTCCACCGATTTCAGTTTTATTAAGGCTTATGCCGCTGCATGTGAGCAAATTGCAATCTCCTTTCCTTTAGAGTTATAGGCAGCCAGTTTTCTCGGTCCATGAAAGATAGCAAGTCTACCGTCGGGATAACGATGAACGCTTACCTGGACCCTGACGTAATGGCAACGATATTGATTTGGCGGGATCTGAAGTTTTAGTCCATCGAACTTTACACAGTTGTCATTGCCGACGGTGCGGTCATACTGTTCGCATAGGATGTCTTCCAAGGCAGTGCCTGCCCAAGTCACGAACACGCTCTCTGGTTCTTGAGGGATAACGGCGAACTCGGCATTATGGGCCGGCATATATGTACTGGCAAGATAATCATTGGCCTGCTTCATCCCAGTGATGCCCGCCATCGCAAGCTCCTTGACCAGCCGATCTTGATGGGTACTGAAGGCTCGCTCAGAACGGCCCCTGGCTTCAGGAGAATACGCAGGGATCATCTTAATCCCCAGTTGGCTCATTGCACGACCAAACTGGGTAAGACTTGATTTGTCCACTTTCCCTCCAGCCTCCGGTGTATGCCAATAGTGACTTCCGCGATCCGTATACAACGAAGCAAACAACCCGTGTTGCTCTATAACCTCTTTTACACCCAGAAAGCTGCTTTGTGTGCCTTCTTCCTTAACAAAAAACATCGAGTAGTGTTCACTGCTGGCATCATCCATCGTCACGATCAAATCCCATAATTTGCCGGGAACCCACTGGTGCCGGGAACCATCCTGATGAAGCATCATGCCGATATAGGGAGCCCTGACCCTTCTTTTCCTGTGTGCCCCTTTCAGTGCCCCTTTCGGTACCAATCCCTTTTCCTGGAGGGTGTTTTTGACCCATGTGTAGCTCCTGTTTCCTTGATGAACTCGGCGATACCAGCTAAAAAAATGCTTGACGTTGAAACCATAATAACGTCCTCTATAAAGATCCGATAGCGCCATCACTTCGTCAACTGGTGCTCGCAGATGCGATATTTGTCCTAAACGCTTATCTATAAGTCCCTCCATCCCTTTATCCGCATACCTCAGCAGATATCGCCGAAATGTCCTGTCACAGACACCAAGGAGCATCGCCGCTTCCTCCTGCGTTAGCCGTCCACTCTTCCAGCCCTCATAACCTTCTTCAAATCTCATTTTCCGTACCTCCTGCAACACCGCCGAACGTTTCATGGATAGCCCCCCTTGCTATCCATATACCACCCGGACAGTTTATGTGCTACAGATACGGACAGTTTATCAACTCGCTACAATGCAATTAGGCGCATGTTGTCAACAAATAGAGTTGTCCGGTTTTAGAGCAAATAAACTGTCCGGTTCTGCAGGGTGGCTGCGCATGGAACATGGCAGTCCACCGATTTCAGTTTTATTAAGGCTTATGCCGCTGCATGTGAGCAAATTGCAATCTCCTTTCCTTTAGAGTTATAGGCAGCCAGTTTTCTCGGTCCATGAAAGATAGCAAGTCTACCGTCGGGATAACGATGAACGCTTACCTGGACCCTGACGTAATGGCAACGATATTGATTTGGCGGGATCTGAAGTTTTAGTCCATCGAACTTTACACAGTTGTCATTGCCGACGGTGCGGTCATACTGTTCGCATAGGATGTCTTCCAAGGCAGTGCCTGCCCAAGTCACGAACACGCTCTCTGGTTCTTGAGGGATAACGGCGAACTCGGCATTATGGGCCGGCATATATGTACTGGCAAGATAATCATTGGCCTGCTTCATCCCAGTGATGCCCGCCATCGCAAGCTCCTTGACCAGCCGATCTTGATGGGTACTGAAGGCTCGCTCAGAACGGCCCCTGGCTTCAGGAGAATACGCAGGGATCATCTTAATCCCCAGTTGGCTCATTGCACGACCAAACTGGGTAAGACTTGATTTGTCCACTTTCCCTCCAGCCTCCGGTGTATGCCAATAGTGACTTCCGCGATCCGTATACAACGAAGCAAACAACCCGTGTTGCTCTATAACCTCTTTTACACCCAGAAAGCTGCTTTGTGTGCCTTCTTCCTTAACAAAAAACATCGAGTAGTGTTCACTGCTGGCATCATCCATCGTCACGATCAAATCCCATAATTTGCCGGGAACCCACTGGTGCCGGGAACCATCCTGATGAAGCATCATGCCGATATAGGGAGCCCTGACCCTTCTTTTCCTGTGTGCCCCTTTCAGTGCCCCTTTCGGTACCAATCCCTTTTCCTGGAGGGTGTTTTTGACCCATGTGTAGCTCCTGTTTCCTTGATGAACTCGGCGATACCAGCTAAAAAAATGCTTGACGTTGAAACCATAATAACGTCCTCTATAAAGATCCGATAGCGCCATCACTTCGTCAACTGGTGCTCGCAGATGCGATATTTGTCCTAAACGCTTATCTATAAGTCCCTCCATCCCTTTATCCGCATACCTCAGCAGATATCGCCGAAATGTCCTGTCACAGACACCAAGGAGCATCGCCGCTTCCTCCTGCGTTAGCCGTCCACTCTTCCAGCCCTCATAACCTTCTTCAAATCTCATTTTCCGTACCTCCTGCAACACCGCCGAACGTTTCATGGATAGCCCCCCTTGCTATCCATATACCACCCGGACAGTTTATGTGCTACAGATACGGACAGTTTATCAACTCGCTACAATGCAATTAGGGGTATTGACAGAACAAAGGAAGTGTGATAAAAAATAATTAGATATAGGGACTGCCACCGCAACCAGGGTAAAATGCGGGAAACCGTATGGCACAAAACTACCTTTCCTATGATAATAGGAAAGAGGGGTTGCTGTGGTGGCAGCATTAAAATAGAGAAAAGCCTGTCCTGTAAGGGACAGGCTTTTTGTTGCACAAACTCTTACCTTCCGCCTCCGGCGTCGGTAAGCAGCCTTACAATATCGCGGAATTTTCTTTTTGCAGCGGTGTTCAATGCGGTCTCACCGCTGTCGTCCTCTGCGTCAAGGGCACAGCCCCCCTTGCCAAGCAGCATTTTTACGACATCCGTGTATCCATTGTCCGCAGCAATAATAAGGGATGTCCTGCCGTTTTCGTCAACAGCATTTATATCGGCTTTCTTACTCAAGAGCAGTTTGATTATTTCGCTGTTGTTCTTTTCAGCGGCAACAGTAAGCGGCGTCCTGTCGAGATCGTCAGCACTATTAAGCGCGGCCCCCTTTTTTATCAATAGCGCCGCAACGTCGGCATTGCCCCTGTCAACAGCCATCAGAAGGGGAGTAACGCCGTCACTGTCAGCGGCCTGAACGTCGACGCCCTTGCCGGCCAGCGTTTTCACCATGTCATTATTGTCCTTCCCGATTGCCAGAAGAAGTGCTGTAGTGCCGTTCTCATCGGCAGCATTGATGTCCGCCCCCTTATCGATCAAAAACCTGGCCAGTTCAGCCTGTCCTCCTGACAGCGCTGCCATAAGAACTGATGTGCCGTTATTGTCCGCACTGCTTACAAGGGCCCCGCTGCTTACCAGCATCTTTGACAATTCAGCATGCCCTGAACTGACGGCAACGGTAAGAGCTGTCCTCCCAAGGATGTCCTTTCTCTCCAGGTCAGCGCCCTTTTCAATCAGGAGACTGGCAACAGCCAAACGCCCCCTCAGTTCCGGACCAGCCTTTGCTTTCTCCGCCCGGTGCGCGCGATCAGGTTGTTTTTCGGGGACATCAAGCACCCGTATCAGAACGGTCCGATCAGCCTTGTCACGAGCGTTTATATACGCTCCTCTCTCAAGCAGTATATTGACGCTCTCTATATTGCCCTTGTCCGCCGCAATCATCAGTGCCGTGCTGCCGCTTTTATCTATATCATCGACCCCCGCTCCTTGTGCAAGTAATACTTTCATTATTTCGGTTTGATTAAATGAGGCCGCAACCATCAGGGGGGTCATGCCATTGAGGCACTGCTTGATATCAGGATCAGCTCCTTTGTCCAAAAGGCTTTTCACCTGCGGTAAATTACCGTTCACTATCTCATCACAAAGCCGCACGTTGACAATTGTGCCTGATGCAGCCGGCCCGCAGGCAACGCTAAGCAGCACGCCGGTTGCCACAAGTATGTTCATTACATGGCGCATAATGCAGTTCTCCTGTTTGTCTGTCCGCAAACCTTAGACTAAAACAGTTTCCCCTGCTTGTCAACAGACAGGTCAAAAAGACCGGGACATAATCCACAAAAAAAGTCCCCGGGGGTACCAGGGCAAACGCACTATGCGCCGGAAAGCCGAAATTTTCGTCATGCCCGAAGTTCTTAATCGGGCATCCAGACACAAATAACCTGGATTCCCGCTAACGGACTGCGGGAATGACGACTTATAAGCCGAAATTTTGGAGTTTATGGCAATATTGCAGTTAGTTTTTACTCGAAAAACACATAGTGCGTTTGCCCTGGGGGGGGTACTATATATATTTATGCGATAAGTGTTATATTTATATGGCTCAGAAAGCCATTTTAATATATATTCCCACTAAAAAAAGGGGGCGGGGGAAAAGCTGATGAAGATTAAAGACATCTCAATACGATGGAAGCTGTCGGTGCCTATAATTTGTGCTGTTGCTGCAGGGATAGCGCTTACGGTTGTTGTTTCAGGCTACAAGACTGAATCGATTGTCGTTGAAGAGGTGAAAAGCTCTACCCTGAATGGTTACAGAGACACAGCTTTAAACGCTCTCACCACAATGATGATGTCGGGAGATTTCAAAGAGTCAAAAGGACCGTTTCTTGAACAGATGCAGAGCATCGTTGACCTCAGAGTCATAAGGGCGGAGACCCTCGATAAAGACTATGGAAAAGGAGCTGACAAGGATTATGCCTCGGATTCTGTCGAGAAAGAGGTTTTGGAAACGGGTCAGAAGAAAGTTGTCAGGGAGGGCTCTTATATCCGTGGAGTTTATCCATACATAGCAAAATCAAATTTTATGGGCAAAAACTGCCTCAATTGTCATAATGTAAGTGAAGGAACAGTCCTCGGAGCTGTAAGCATAAGAGTGCCGCTGACGGAATCCTTAAGCAGGATACAGTCCCTGCAATATCTCTATATCGGTCTCGGCCTGGTCGGCATCTTAATGATCACCGGACTTGTGATGGGTATTATCCACCTGACTCTTCTCAAGCCCCTGAAAAAGTTGATCGAGAATGTTAAAAAGGTGGGCGAAGGCTATGTGGAGACTTCTCTTTCGATTGACGGAAATGACGAAATAGCCCAGATGTCCCATAATGTTGATATGGTTATCCAGTATTTTTCAAAAATGCTGAACACTATAATATTGGCTACCAAAAAAATAGCTCCAACCGTTGACGCACTAAGGTCACGGGCGGAAGTTGCATCGGAAGGCGCAAAAAAACAATCAACTCAGTCACACCAGATAGCAACAGCAGCAGAGGAGATGACCCAGACAATTACAGACATAGCGAGAAGCGCAACCCAGGCATCAGGCTCATCATCAGATGCCATGGAAATAGCGGAAAGCGGTAAACAGATAACGAATATAGCAGTGGAAACAATCAACGAAGTTTACACCTCGACCATAGAACTTTCTGATACGGTCGAAAAATTAAATAAGAGGGCAGCGGAGATAGGGGACATAGTAACAGTAATCAAGGACATTGCAGACCAGACAAATCTTCTTGCATTGAATGCGGCAATAGAGGCTGCAAGGGCAGGTGAACAGGGAAGAGGATTTGCGGTAGTGGCGGATGAAGTCAGGAAACTCGCCGAGAGGACCATTAAGGCCACCGTGGAGATTTCATCAAAAATAACCGCGGTTCAGTCAGAATCAACCCGTACGGCAAAATCGATGGGAGAGTCTTCAAAAGGAGTAACTAAAGCAACCGGCCATATAAAGAATTTGAACAATGTCCTGCAGACCATTGCAGAATCGGTCCAGACGGCCCGTGACCAGATAACCCAGATAGCAACAGCAATAGAAGAACAGTCAGCGGCATCGGAAGAAGTGTCAATGAATATAGAGATGTCGTCATCCATATCAAAAGATATGGAAACTATGGCGGGAGAGGTGATTCACGAGATAAGTAAACTTGTCGCTGTAGCCGATGAACTCGGCACAGCGACTGAAAAAGTCAAAATAAAAGGCTGCTCAGCGACAATGCTTGATACTGCAAAATCAGACCACAGGGTTTTTATGGGCAGGGTATCCTCATGTTTAACAGGCAGCATAAGACTTGACCCATCACAACTGCCCGACCATCACAACTGCAGATTCGGCAAATGGTATGAAACAGAAGGAAAAACTGAGTGCGGAATGCTGCCGGGCTTTAAGGCAATAGATGCACCACATCAAAAAATACACTTTATGGCGAAGGAGGCTGTTTCGGCATACAATTCCGGAGATAAAGCAAGGGCGGAAGGAATTTACCGTGAGATGGAAGGCATATCAGCAGAACTTGCAACACTACTGGAGAATGTAAAGAGCGAATCCACCAAATAAGGGGAACTACTTTTTTTCAGCCTCTGTTGGCTGCTGGTTAAACTCATGGATAATTTTTCTTATCTCGTCTGAACTTTTAGAAACGGTACGGGTCTTTTCGCCGCGCATGTACTCCCCTTCGTACACGTCCCAGTGGCCATGCTGGTTTGCCACATATTTAATTCCGTCGACGTCATAGCATGTTACAAGTACATTGGTGTAAAATGATCTTACGTGTGTTCTCTTGACCATACTCACGATATTCTCCTGCCGGATATTATGGAATCCAATCCCATTATGGATAAAAGTCATTATACGGCATCGAAAATGCGTTTGTAAATAGGTAGGAGCCGGCCATGAATCTTGTACTTCTTTTCCATAACGACTTCATCGGCCACACGAAGCGCGTGCGGCTGAAGGGACGCCGTCTCTGCCATGTCCGCGACGTGCTCAGGGCATCGGTAGGCGACAGCCTGTGCGTCGGCGTTGCCGGAGGGGACATCGGCGAAGCTGTGATAACGCTGCTTAATGATGAAGCTCTCGAAATGGATGTAAAAGCGGACTCTCCTCCTCCACCGCCATTGCCCGTTACCGTCATCCTGGCGCTTCCGAGGCCCAAGGTGATGAGAAGAGTGCTCGTATCCATGACAACCATGGGGGTCAAGCGGATCATTCTGGTCAACGCTTACCGGGTAGAGAAAAGCTACTGGAAAAGCCCCTTGATGGGAAAGGATGAACTGGACAAACATATCACCCCCGGGCTTGAACAGGCGCGTGACACAATCTTTCCTGAAATAATCCTGCGCCCTCTTTTCAAACCTTTTGCAGAAGACGAATTGCCGGGCATTATTGAGGGATCGCTTCCTCTGATCGCCCATCCCAAAGCCGAAGAAGCCTGCCCCCGTGATGTAAGACAGCCGGTAACTCTCGCCGTTGGTCCGGAGGGCGGCTTCATTCCTTATGAAATTGAAAAGCTTCTGGCATGCGGCTTCAAGGCCGTTCACATTGGAGACCGCATCCTTCGCGTGGAAACGGCGATACCAGTATTGTTGTCAAAGCTCTTTTAAACGCGGCCGGTTCCCCTTTCCATTCCCTTTGCCTTGAAGTCTTTCTTGGAAATGCGAGTTTATTTACTTAACTAAATCTTTGCACTGTCCACCCTGAAAAGCCAAAACCACTGACATCTCAGCGTCAGTGTTGGATTCCAAGAAAACCTGTTAATACCCGTTTCTCAGGGCCTTCCTGTAGTAAACGGTAGTTTCAATTTTCTGCATATGTTTCTTTCCGTTTCAATTCCTCAGAATCGAGTAATCAGAAATGGCGTTAAATTCTCCCCAAGTCCATGCTTTTAAAAATCTTCGAAATAGTATAAATTATTACAGGCGGCCAAAGCCGACCTTAGATTGCTCATTGTTTAATGCATTGACGCTGGGAATACATGGAAGAAGAAACTAACACTCATAAAGACTCTGAAACATTGCAACTGCTGCGTAGGTCAAATCGTGCACTGAGAATGTTTAGCAAATGTAACGAAGCTGTTTTGCACGCCAGTGATGAACAGGAACTGTTAAGCAAAATATGTAACATAATAGTAAGCGACGGCGGCTATCGTTTTGCATGGATCGGTTATGTCGAGAACAACGAAGCCAGAACGATCCGTCCTGTGGGACAATGCGGCTTTGAGGACGGCTATATCGAGACGCTGTGCGTTTCATGGGAGGATGACGAATTTGGTCGTGGCCCGACCGGAAAAGCGATACGTACCGGCAGACCATCTGTCGCGGCAGATATCCATTCTGATCCGGATTATGCATTGTGGCGGCCTGAAGCTATTAGGCGGGGCTATGCCTCATCTATTGCGGTTCCCCTTATAATCGACTCAAGAGTAATCGGGACTTTGAATATTTACGCATCAGAGCCATTCTTCTTCGGCGAGGATGAGACCGCCATGCTTATGAACCTGGGGAACAATCTGTCATATGGGATTTCATCATTAAGAACTCGTGCGAAGCTCATCAGAAGCGAGCAACTTCTGAAAGAGGCACAGAGCATCGGCACAATGGGCAGCTGGGAGTTGGACCTTTTAACAAATACCCTTGTTTGGTCAGACGAAATATACAACATTTTTAATATTAACCCCGCTAAGTTCGGCGCATCCTATGAGCATTTTCTGAATACGGTGCACCCGGAAGACCGGGCAATGGTTGACCAGGCGTATTCTGACTCCGTAAAAAATAAAACGCAATATGATATTGTCCATAGGTTGCTGATGCCTGACGGAAGGATCAAGTTTGTGCATGAGAGATGCAAGACTTTTTATGATGAAAAAGGTACTCCTCTGCGGTCGGCAGGCACCGTGCAGGACATTACCGACCGTAAGAAAACTGAAGAGATAATAAGCAGGCACTATGATACACAGCGTGTGATCAACTCCATGCTGCAGATGGCCGTAATGGAGAACATATCTCTGAACGAAATCATAGCCCTGACTCTCCAGCTAATTTTTTCAATCCCTTGGCTGACTTTCGAGTCTATAGGCGCTATATACCTTGCCGAAGAAGCTACCGACAACCTGAAAATAGTTGCTCAGAAAGGCCTGGACGGGTTTACCCTGAAAGCGTGCTCTGTCATGCCCTTTGGGACATGTTTATGCGGAAGAGCAGCCGCATCACAGGAAATTGTATTTGCCAGCTCTGTCGATGATCGCCATGATGTCAGATATGAAAATATGGCCCATCATGGCCACTATTGTGTGCCAATCGTGTTTTCCGGAAAAACCTTGGGATTAATAAACATTTACCTAAGAGATGGGCATCCTGATGACACAGAAGAGAGGGAATTTCTGTGTGCAGTTGCCAATTGCCTGGCTGGAATCATTCAGCGCAAACGTACAGAGGATGAAAAAGAAAAAATGAGGGCCTATTACTGTACGGAATGAGCAAGGCACTGAGCTTCGCTGCTTGCACCCCTTATTTACCCGTTACAGCCTGACCTGTGTCTCAGTTTTTTCTGTTGGTGTCATATTCCAATTGCAACCTTGCCAGAGTTTCGCTTGCCTGAAACTCCACATTCATTCGGAGATAAGAGGCAAGCCTCCTTCCTGAAAGCAACGTCTTAAGTTCTGCTATAATTCATCAGAGTACAACTGGAAACTGTCGGGAAAGGTCTCTCTATGTGTTTTGATGTCATTGCGCGCTTCGCTCGCAATGATGGCGGCTGAAAGTTATTTGTGGTACTCAGCAGATTTTGTGCCCTCTTGATTTTATCGATTAGTCAGGGTGTCGCCTTGAAATGAAGCCTGAGCATTTCTGCTCGTACTCCTCATCATATTCAGGATACCCTGCAGTTAGGGTCTGTGAGGAAGTAATGGCAGTTGAGTCCTCTCGTTGTCGCAGAATGCTTGAAGTCCCGCTTACAAATGCTGCCCTCAAGTATTTTGTTTCCAACCGGCAGAGAGAAATGCTGTACAGGAAACGATATAACTGTAATGAGTGGCGTCTACGAATTGCCGCCTTTACCGATTACGCATCATGCTCTACGGGATGCCGTCTTTTTATTGCTGCTCAACCGTGTATCCTTTTTTTCTGAGCAGTTCGATTACTCCTCTGTCGCCGACAAGGTGCCCCGCGCCAATGACGATAAAATACGAATCCCGGGTTTTCAGCATATTTTCTATTTTGACCACCATTGCCGTGTTTCTCTCTGTTATCAATTTGTAATTGATCAAAGCCGTTTTCGGATCATTTTCAGTATCCTGAAATATCAGCGCTTCGACTGTTTTTGTGTCGCCGGTTTTCCAGGCCTCTACAAGTTCGCCGGCCATCTTTTCAAGTTTATTTATGTTTTTTATCGTGGCATACAACAGCGCATCCTGTTCGCCATCTGAAAATCCTGTGATAAGAGCGAGCTGGGAGTCGATGCTTTCTATTTCCATGATCTTCTTTTTGCCCGCGGCTTCCATCAGGAAATGCTCGTCTATGCCGTAGTTCGGGTCATAACCCATACTCATCAGAGTGAATATCTCTATCGAACTGGCGATGAACCATGGCCTCTCTTTGAGAAGCATGCCGGGATTAATACCGAGGTCCCGTGATTCTGTCGTGACAAGCTCGAAGGTAGCTTTTGATATATGCTTGTCGAGGGAGTCGCCGCCGGAATAAATAGCCTTCGTTATTAACGCCGCCATATCTTTCTGACTGATATTGTTGATATCGGCTTCCACTGCCAGCACTCCCGATTTCCCGAAAGCCGTTTCGATCCTGGTGTTCAGGGGATAACTTTCCGGTTTCATCACATGAATGGAACCAAGAATATAGGCAGTAGCATTGGTTGATTTGATCTTCCACAAGAAGCTTTTGCTGCCGGCGTCATAATCTTTACCCTGGACATATGACGCCGAGATGAATAAAAAAAAGAAACACAGCAAAAGCGAATGCAAAGGCCGTTTAATCATTGCCTCCTCGGTCTGAATGGCCCTTACTTTCCCTCGCACCACTTACGGGCATTCTGGAATATCTTCAGCCACGGGGAAACTTTGAGTGTCTTCTTCATGTGCTCCGGCATCCATGCCCACTGCCACTTCAGGAACGTCCTTTCGGGATGGGGCATTAGAGCAAGATGCCTGCCGTCGGCGGTGCACAGGCCGGCAATTCCGGAAGGAGAGCCGTTTGGATTGAAGGGATAGCTTTCCGTTATTTTACCGCTGTCATCTATGTACCGTATCGGCGCAAGGTTTTTGCCCAGTACTTCTCTGTATATCTTATCATCCGGGAAGTGCGTCCTCCCTTCTCCATGGGAAACCCATATGCCGAGTGCAGAGCCTTCCATGCCTTTCAGCATCAGCGCAGGGCTTTTGAGTATCCTTACCGCAGCGAAACGCGATTCAAATCTGCCCGACCTGTTCTGGATGAACCTCGGCTGGAGTTTGTCCGGAATGCCCTGCCAGGGGACCCACCCGAGCAGCGCAGCAAGCTGGCATCCGTTGCACACACTTAAACTGAAGGTGTCCGTCCTCTTATAAAAAGCATCGAACTGTTTATAAAGAGTTTTGCTGAAGCGTATAGTGCCGGCCCATCCTTTTCCGGAATCGAGCACATCCGCATACGCAAACCCCCCGACAAAAGCAATCCCCTTAAACCGTGAAAGCGTTACACTGTCGCTGAGCAGATCGGTCATAGTTACATCCCAGGGTTCAAAGCCGGCCTGATAAAATGCGGAAGCCATTTCCCGGTCGGCATTGCTGCCTTCCTCCCTGATGACCGCAACAGCGGGTTTCGCCTTGTTTTTTATGAAAACAGCAGGTGTCTGTTTCGGGGTAAAGGAGAGATGGAATGAAGGTCCGGGCCTGTCATAAATCAGAGCTTTCTCTTCAAGGACACACTCGGGATTTGCCTGAAGCATATCCAGCCGGTGGCTTGTCTCTTCCCATGCCGATCTGAGTTCCAGCAAGTCCTTATCCAATACCGGCTTCCCGTTAAGGCGTATCCGGACAGTCTTCTCCGCCAGGCTGCCGCCGATAATGTGGTAAGGCACTTTATTCGCCTTCAGTATAGACACAATTTCTTTCTCGCACTTTTTGTCGTACTCCACAACCAATCCCAGTTCTTCCGAGAAAAAGGACGCGACGGGATCATCTGAATTACTGTCCTGAAGATCGACTTCCAGCCCGCAATTCCCGGAAAAGGCCATTTCGAGCAGCGTGGTGACGAGACCTCCGTCGCTCCTGTCATGGCCTGCGAGCACCAGCCCCCGATCTATCAGGAGTTGCACCGCATTAAAAACGTCCTTTAGCAAATGGCTGTCTTCAACATCCGGCGATTCGGTCCCAACCTGTTTATAGCACTGGGCGAGCGCAGAACCGCCAAGCCTGTTTTTCCCCGACCCGAGATCGATATAGATAAGCCTGCTTTTGCCCGGGGCTTTAAGGTCAGGAGTAATCACCTTTGTAATATCCGGGCACGGGGCATACGCGGATATCACCAGCGCTCCGGGGGACTTTACCATTTCAGTTTCGCCCGAGGGATGTGTCACAATTGAAGCCATTGAGAGGCTGTCTTTGCCGCCGTCAACGGCGATGCCGAGTTCCAGCATCATGTCCCTCATGGCTAAAGCAGCATCATAGAGCCGAGCGCCTTCACCCGGAAGTTTCGGCGCCCACATCCAGTTGGCGGAACATTTGATATCTCTGAGCGCGCTTATGCGGGCCCAAATAATATTGGTCAACGCTTCCCCGACAGACATCCTCGCCATAGCTGTAGGATTGATGATCCCTTTGATCGGCTGCTCGCCTATGGCGATGGCTGCGCCGGTCAGGCCAAAATGGCTCTGCGCGATAACGGCCACGTCGGACACGGTGAGCTGAAGCGGCCCCGCGCATTGCTGCCTGGCAATGAGACCCGAAACCGACCTGTCCACCTTGTTTGTCAGGAACCTCTTGGACCCCACCGATATAAGCCTGAGCACTCTGTCCAGAGCATTCTCAAGCGTAAAGTCGTCCGGCAAGTCAAGCGGCTGCATATCGTGATGTATGCGTTCCATTCTGAACACTTTCCTCGGCATGTCCCCAAGGACCTTTTCGAGGGCCAACCGCTCGGCAACAGTACCGTCATCCCCGTCATATACGACAATTTCTCCGTCACCCGTTATTTCCCCGATCACTGAAGCAGGGACCTTTTCCCTGGCGCAAAGCCTCAGGAACATTTCCGTATTCCCGGGGCCGATAAGAAGGGCATCCTGTTCCTGGTACTCGGCGCCCCATATTTCAAGAACAGACAATGTATAATCGCCTGTAATTACCTTCCGTATATCGATCCTGGCACCGGCGGGATTGACAATTTCCTTCACCACGTTGCAATTGCCGCCGGCCCCCTGGTCATGGATGCTGATAATAGGGTTGTCATCACCGAGTTCAACACATGCCCTGATGACCCTGTTCAGCTTCTGCTCCATTTCAGCATCGCCGCGCTGCACAGCGTTGAAATCGAGTTCCTCCATGTTTTCTCCCTGTATCATACTTGAAGCAGCGCCGCCTCCCATGCCTATACGGTATGCAGGTCCGCCGAGCTTGACCACCGCCATGCCCGGTTCCGGCTCTTTCTTCTCTATGTGCCGCGCATCGATCTGCCCCACTCCGCCGGTAAACATTATCGGCTTGATCCATTCCTTTCTCTCGCCGTCAGGGAGTCTAAGCCCGAACGACCTGGTAAAGCCCTGAATGACCGGCTCGCCAAACTTGTTTCCGTAGTCCGATGCCCCGTTGCTTGCCTCAATTTCGATCTGGAGCGGCGAGGCCATATTGCCGGGATAAATGAAGCAGCCGTGCTCCCAGGGCAGCGGATACCCGGGGATGTGCAAATTTCCCACGCAGTAAGCCGCTGTGCCGGCAACAAACAAGCTCCCCCTCCCTGTTGCATGCACGTCCCTTATCCTGCCGCCGGTACCTGTTTCTGCGCCTGGAAACGGCGCAACACCGGAGGGGAAATTATGCGTTTCCGCTGTAAAAATAATATGGTAAGCACATTGGGACGGCCTTAATGGAGAGGGGCCCAGCGGATTTTCGGGCATCATAGTCGTAATCTCATACCCTCCGATAGCGCTCGAATTGTCCCTGAATGCGATAATACTGTTGCCGGGGTTTCTAATGAAAGGCTCCTTGACGATCTGCATCAGGCTTTCGGGCAGCGCCCTGCCGTCGATAACAAGCCTGCCGTTGAAAAACCAATGACGGGAGTGCTCGCTGTTGGACTGGCTCAGGTCGAAACATTCCACGTCGGTCGGATCCCGTTTCAGGTCGTCTTTGAACAACCGGTAATAATAATCGATGTCCCATTCATCGAAGCCGAGCCCCAACTCTCTGTTGATCTGCACCAACGCCTGTTTGCCCTCTCTCATGACAGGTATGATTTTGACCGGTTCAGCCCTGGCCCCTGTCTCAAAAGTAATAAGGGGTCCGTGGTACAGGGTTTCCGTCATCCTGTCGTGAATAAGCCTGAGGAATTCTTCTTTCGGAAAGGCCGCGGGCGTAATACCCTTTCGCGGCGCCAGTTTGAATCTCCTTGAGCGCTCTATGCGCCGGACTTTCAACAGACCGCAGGCGTGGCAGATCGAAACTGCATTCGCAGACCATGCAGTAGTAAAGTTCAAACGCGGACCTACCTCAAAGTAGTATCCGTCTCCAGACAACAAACTTTCGCCGGAAAAGTTGTCCGGCTCGAAAGTCTCTGCCAGCAGCCACCGGAGCACTTTCAGTTCTCTCTCGGTGAGAGGTCCGGACGTCTCTATATTGAAGCAGAACTCTGTCTCAATGTCCGCGATATCAGGAGAGATACTTTCCCTAACCGTGTTCAGGAGCACGTTTCTCTTATATGGAGAGAGAGCAGGGGTACGATAGAGATGAAAAAGTGTTTTATCCGCCATTGTCTTCTTCCCGACAATATATTCTCATGCAACATTTTACCATACTGCACGGCAGAGATTGTAAACTATGCCGGTAAACGAGAAGGCTTCACAAATAGCCGGGCCCTCTTATAGGCAAATAATGATTTATCTGCTTGAAGATACAGGACTGATTTGGTACTCTTTAATCAGGAAGGGTTCATAGGATGTTGGGAAAAGATTTTTTAACAGCTTGACTGCATGGCAGACAAGCACTGATAAATGGAGGTGGATTACATGAAAAAAATACTTGAAATAGCGCTGGTGGTGTTTTGCATGCTGTTTATTGCAAATGTTGTTGTTGCCGCTGAAGGCACCATGGGCAGCCTTCGGGGAGAGGTAGTAGCAGTTGATCACCACGCAAGAACGATAAGCCTGAAGCTTTTCCCGTCAGGCCCTGCTATATCTCCGTCCGGTTCAGGCGGATACTTGTTCCTGACGGATGAAAAAACGATGGTGACAGGCTGTAATACGGCTATGGACTTTGACAATATCAAGGTTGGCGAGCTGGTGAACATAAAGTACTCGATAGATCGAGGCTGGTATTTTGCTGAAGCCATCGATGTAGCGCGTCCGCTCATTGTCTGCAACTTTGAAGAAAGATGAAGTCTCATGCGACCGTATTCAGACTAAAAAAAAGGCGCCGCGAGTCTGCGGCGCTCTTTTTTTGTCGTTTAAACTTCCGGCCACACTTGCCCCCAAACTTACTGAGGCAGTGCGAATTCTATGGATACCTTTGTCCCCCCGTCGTCGGAGTTTTTAATGTTGATGCGGCCATCGTGCTCTTTTATGATTTTTTCGGCCTTGCAAAGCCCCATGCCTGTGCCCACCGTTTTAGTAGTGAAAAAAGGGTCGAAAATAAAATTCAGATTGCCTTCGGGCACGCCGCTGCCTGTATCTGTGATTTCCAGCCGATAGAGTCCTTCATGCAAGTGCCCGGAAATTTTTATCCTCCCGGGAGACCCGGCAAAGGATTCAATTGAATTTGCTAAAATTTCGGCGATGCCCATGGAAAGCTGACCAATATCTGCAAGGAGTTCGCATGGCTCGATTTCGACTTGCCAAATGACTTCTGCGGGTATCGTGGAAAACCGGAGAAGCACCTCTTCTCTGGCCGCATTAATAATCAGGCCCACATCGGTCAAATACCGTTGTCCAACGTTCAGCGATGAGTATTCGTAAACACCGGCTACAATATCCTCCATCCTTTTTGCGCACCCCCTGATAGTATCGAAATATTCTATCTGGCTTGCCGAAAGAACAAGCTCTTTCGGAAGACGCTGTGCCAGTCCCCCGATAATGGTAACGGGATTTCTAATCTGGTGGGCAACGGACATGGACATTTTTCGCAGCGCCTCATAGCGTTGCTGCTGAAACATATTTCTTTCCTGGAGGATGCTTTTTTCACGTTCATGAAGACGCACGATTTGTGTTATGTCAATAATCTCGATCACTATTCCGAAAAGTTTGTCATAATATATGAGCGGAGAGGCTACGAGAGAAACATACCGGATGCCTCCCTCTCTGTCAGGGAAGCGATCAGTGAAATGATATGGCGCCTGCTGCATGTGCTCCGTAACATAACGGACCATGTCTTCGAGCGTATTCTTCCGCTCAAACCCTGTAAAAAGTTCCACCCATTGCTTCCTTACGTGGTCCCCCGCATCGAGGTCGAGAATGAAGTGTGCGGCTTTATTCACCGCATAAACAAAACCCTCCGAGTTGAAGATGACAACCCCGGCTGAAAAACTGTCCAGAAGACCCTGAAAATAGGTGGAGCGAATGAACTCAAGCATAATATATTTTATTCTAACAGAGCCTTGTTACAGGAATATTACGGGGATGTACGACAAAATGGGCGTATTTTCATCTTTTAGGCAATCTGATTAAAAACAAACAACTTGTAATCTCACGTCCACAGTCCTGCGGCAGGGCAAACGCACTATGTATTTTTCGAGTAAAAACTAACTGCAATATTGCCATAAACTCCAAAATTTCGGCTTATAAGTCGTCATTCCCGCAGTCCGTTAGCGGGAATCCAGGTTATTTGTGTCTGGATGCCCGATTAAGAACTTCGGGCATGACGAAAATTTCGGCTTTCCGGCGCATAGTGCGTTTGCCCTGAGTCCTGCGGTGCCCTGCCATTTCCATTTATAATATCTATGGTAAAATATATTTTTAAGTTCAAGTCATGAGGTAGGGATAGTGGAACTGCGTTTGACTTCAGATGAAGTGGTGCAAACTCATAAGGGAGAGAGTCTTTACGCCGCCCTGAAAAAAGCGGGCATTTACCTTGTCTCCTCCTGCGGCGGCAAAGGCACATGCGGGAAATGCACAATAAAAGTTCTTGACGGGACTGTTGATTCGCTCTCACAGGGAAAACTGACGTCAAAAGAACGTGAAAGCGGCATAGTGCTTGCGTGCCGGACATTTCCCCTAAGCGATCTCGTTGTTGAGATACCGAAAGAGTCAAAACTCGCAATAGGAGACAAGATTGCGATTGCGAGGTCGAAAAACCTCGTTGAGCATCTCGAGTCCTTCGGCGTTACTATCAACCCCCCGATTAAAAGGACCACCCTTGAACTCCCGCCTCCGACCATTAGCGACAACATCAGCGACCTTGAACGCCTGAAAAGGGCGCTCGACGAAAAGGGTTTGAGGGACATGCGTTTTTCACACGGATTCGTATCCACCATGGGCAAGACACTTCGCGAGGCGAAGTGGGAGGTTGATCTTACATATGTGCCGGGCAACGGCATGAGCGGCGAGGCCATTTTCTTATCGTTCCCCGAGCATTGCAACAGAAGGTACGGACTGGCAATCGACATCGGCACTACCACGTTGTCGTATATCTTGTAAATCTGCTCGACGGGGCCATAGTGGACATCGGCTCCACTTATAACTCCCAGATGCGTTTCGGCGATGATGTAATAACGAGGATCGTTTACGCAACTGAAGGCGGAGGGCTCGACGAACTTAGAGACGCGGTGGTTGCCGATATAAACACAATAGTCGCCCCCCTCTGGAACGTCATGGCATTGAAGCATGCGAGGTGGATTCGGCGACTATAGCAGGCAATACTACAATGTCCCATATCTTCTGGGGAATGGACCCTGGCTCTATCAGAGAAGACCCTTACATCCCGGCGCTCAACTTTTTCCCGCTCTGGAAGGGCGGCAGTGCCAAACTTTCCATTAATCCCCAGTCGCCTGTTTATACTGTTCCATGTGTGGCCAGTTATGTTGGAGGCGATATTGTTGCCGGGGTACTCGCCTCGAAAATGTGCCGGAACCCGGAAATAGCGCTTTTTATGGACATCGGCACCAACGGTGAAATAGCCATCGGCAATAATGAATGGCTTATGGCTGCTGCCTGTTCAGCCGGACCATGTTTCGAAGGCAGCGGTATACGATGCGGAATGCGCGCGACAACGGGAGCAATCGAGGCGATCAAAATCAACAAGCAAACTCTCGAGCCCGAAATATCCGTGATAGGCGGCGGCATACCGATGGGGATATGCGGATCAGGAATGATCGACGCCGTATCTGAAATGTTCCTGACAGGGATACTCGATCTCAAGGGCAAGTTTGTTTCGGGCAAGACCGGCAGGATAAGGGACGGCGAGGACAGACTGGAGTATGTCTTCAATCGGGGTGATGCCCGGCACAAGGAAATCGTGCTTACCGAGGTCGACATCGAAAACCTGCTCCGGGCCAAAGCCGCCATTTACGCCGGTGTTACTACACTGCTCGGCGAAGCCGGATTGTCCATTGATGCAATTGAAAAAATATATATAGCGGGCGGATTCGGCAATTATCTGAATATCGGGAGGGCAATAACACTCGGCATGCTCCCTGATGCTCCCCAGGAGCGGTTTGTATTTATGGGAAACACGTCCATCACCGGCGCGTACCTCTGCCTGCTCTCGGAAGAATTAAGAAACGAAGCCGAAGAAATAGCTTCGAAAATGACCTACGTGGAACTGTCCGTTTCCCGCAGCTTTATGGACGAATATATGTCCGCACTCTTCCTGCCCCATACCGATATAAACCAGTTCCCTACGGTGGCGGCATTGATGAAATGAGCGAATACTCGGATTTTGCATCAGACGACGGCACAGAGTTTATATGTCCTGCCTGTGGAGCATTGCTCACCACTCAGGAGCGTACCGAAGACGGCTGGAACTGCAAATGCGGAGATTTCATTCCCGAAAGCATGGCGGTCAATCCATACAAAGGCTTATCAAACAAGCACAAGAAGAATAATCCCTGGAGGTAAATCTTTTTGTTATCATCAAGGCGAAGGTATAATAACTGATGGGCTTCTGGAAGGACATAAATAGAGATTACCACGCAGTCTTCGAGCGTGACCCCGCTGCAAGAAATGCTGTTGAGGTATTGTTGACCTATCCCGGGTTACATGCCATTTTCATGCACCGCATAAGCCATGCTATCTGGGACCTTCGCGTCCCGTTGCTCCCGAGATTCATCTCTAATGTCTCACGGTTCTTTACCGGCATCGAAATACATCCTGCTGCAGAAATTGCCGGCGGCTTCTTTATTGATCACGGCATGGGGGTCGTCATTGGGGAGACTACCCTGATAGGAAATGACTGCCTCTTGTACCAGGGGGTAACACTTGGCGGCACGGGAAAGGAAAAAGGGAAACGCCACCCGACGCTTGGGAATAACGTGGTCGTAGGCGCGGGAGCAAAGATACTCGGACCGATAAGGATAGGCGATTATGCTAAAATAGGCGCTAATTCCGTTGTCCTGAAACCAGTACCGGACCACGCCATTGTAGTCGGCGTGCCTGGCCGGATCATAAAAAAGAAAGTTGTGCGGATGGGGGCGGAAGGCCCTGTTGAGGCGCTTGATCATGTAAGACTCCCGGACCCTGTTGAAGACAAACTGCTTGAGTTCGCGGAACATATCGAAAAGATTGAAGCGAGGATCGATAAAATGGAAGGTAAAAAAGCGGGCATGAAGATATTCAATACCATGACAGGGAAAAAAGAAGACTTCATCCCCATAGAGAGAGGCAAGGTGGGCATCTATGCCTGCGGAGTTACAGTCTACGACTATTCACATATCGGCCATGCGCGGAGTGCCGTGGTTTTTGATATCATCACCCGGTATCTGAGGCACAAGGGCTTTGCAGTCAAATACGTCAGGAACTTTACCGATATAGACGACAAAATAATAAAAAGGGCCAACGAGGAAGGGTCCACATGGGACAAAGTCGCGCAAAAATATATCGCCGGATATTATGAGGACATGGACAGGCTCGGCGTGGCACGGCCCGATTTGGAGCCAAGGGCCACGGACCATATACAGGAAATGATCGGGGTCATAAAGGCGCTTATTGATAAAGGGCACGCCTACGTGTCCGAAGGGAGCGTGTATTTTGCCGTCGATACATTCCCTGAGTACGGCAAGCTCTCGGGGAAAGAGCAAAAAGACCTCCTTGCGGGCGCGCGTGTAAATATTGAGGAAAAGAAAAAGAACCCATCCGACTTTGCGCTTTGGAAGGCCTCAAAAGAAAACGAGCCGTGGTGGGAGAGCCCCTGGGGCAAAGGACGTCCGGGATGGCACATTGAATGCACGGCGATGGCAATCCGGCATCTCGGCGAATCTATTGACGTTCATGGCGGCGGCGCCGATCTTATCTTCCCCCACCATGACAATGAGATCGCCCAGTCGGAGGCATTCACCGGGAAGCCGTTCGCAAAATATTGGGTCCATAACGGCTTTATAACTATTGACAAAGAGAAAATGTCAAAATCCCTTGGGAACTTCTTCACTATCCGTGAAATACTTGATAAATTTGATCCCGAGGTCATCAGGCTCTTCCTGCTCTCAAGTCATTACCGCAGCCCTATTGAATTTTCAAACGAGCAGTTGCGCGATGGAGAATCCTCTTTGGACCGCTGTTACAGTACTATTTCCCGAATCGATGAATTTTTGTCAGGCGACCGGGCGTCCGCGCCGAAGACACATAAAGATATTACAGAAATATCCGGCGAACTCGCTGCAGCGCTCGATACATTTAAAGATCGCTTCGAAGAAGCGATGGACGATGATTTCAACACCGCCCTCGCCATCGGGCATGTTTTTGAGCTTATCAGGGTAATAAACAAATTCCTCGATGCAAAGCCCCAGGGCAAGGAGGCCCGGACACTGATAGAGCGGGCACGGGACACCCTGCATTTAACAAGCAGCGTGCTTAATCTTTTCGGGAGGACCCCTGCAAAGTGGAATGTCGATCTGCTGGCTATCAAGAAGGTCCCTTTCACCGAGGCCGGGATAGAACAGATGATACAGGCCCGGCAGCTCGCAAGGGAGAACAAAGATTGGGCACTGGCCGATTCAATCAGGAAAGAGCTTGAGGAGAAGGGAATACTGCTCGAAGATAAAAAAGACGGCACCGGCTGGAAGGTGAAGATTGCTTAGGGTCAAAGCAACAGCAGCAGGCTCATCATTGAAATAGACCAGATGATATCGGTCGGCACATGAAGCTCGCAGGTTGCATCAAGCAGCAGTTCAACTCTCGCATCAAATTCTTCGTCGGCAGTCCACAGGATAATGGTCACGGGGATTCGTGGAAATGGAAGCAGCATAAACGCGGCATCCCCGTATTGCACGGGCGTTCCGCCAAACTGGGCGCCCTTCATCATAAAGCCTTTAACATCGCGGGCATAGTTCCCTGCCACCCCGTCGAGAGGCAGAACATGCGAACCCCTGAAAAAAAGATGCCCTCCTTTCAGGTTATCGGGTTTCACCAATCTGGAGGACAATGGGATATCTTTGGCGCTGGTCAGATACCAGGGGACCGAGAGTCTGAAAAAATAGCTGAGCTTGCCCAACAGAATAGACCCATCGGCTGTAGTGCTTTCCATCAGCTTTTCTCCTGGAGATATTGAAAAGTCCATACCGTATGATGCGAGGATGTACCGTCCCGTTGCCGCATCGAGTCCAACCGCCGCGTTCTTACAGATAACATCCGGATCAGCTTCTTTCAGAAGCTGCCATGCCTTGTCTTCTCCTGACTGCATGCCTGATTATAACTTCTTAAAGGGAGTGAGGAGAAGGGGGATGCTATGTGTACTGGTTGCGCAAGGCTCCTTCGTGGACTCCCTGACACCTTCCTGAACCCTCGCTTTTCAAAATGTCAAAAATAGTATAAGTTATAACTGGTAATACAAAAACATACTATTATCAGGGGGAGAATAGCGATGGGTGAAGGGTTTGCCAAATTGCTGATCATGACAGTAATGCTTGTGGGCAGTTTTCTCGCGATGTATCATTCGTTCAACGTTGTGAAGCCTGAGGGATTGTGGCGATGGCTTATTAAAAAAAAGAAGAAATCGCCCTTGAGAGAAAAGTTGCTGAGAGGTCCTGGCGAAACTCTTCGAACAGAGGAATTCAATACTGCGTTATCATTGGCATTACAGGCTTTTATTTTTATTTTGCTTACTTACATTTTCGGATTCTTATTTATCAACCTTCAAGAAAAAGACGCAATTCCGCTATGGCATATTTTTCTTATCGGTGGCTATATTTCTATGTTTATATTCTACATGTGGAAACTGCCTAAGTATGCGCGGTCACTGGTATCGACACGCCTTGGGCTAGACGGGGAGATTGCTACGGCGCAGGAACTAAATCAACTGATGCTCAAAAAGTATTTCGTGTACCATGACTTTCCTGCTGATAATTTCAACATCGACCATATAGTTATAGGAGCTACAGGAGTATATGCTGTTGAGACAAAGACAAAATCCAAGTCGTTAACAAAGATAGGAAATAATTACAAGGTGAGCTTTGACGGGAGATGCCTCAACTTCCCTGATTACAAAAATGAGGAGTTTATTATCCAGGCAAAAGATCGGGCGAAGTGGCTGAGCGTTTTTTTACTTAAGAGCGTGGGGAAGCCAATAGAAGTCATTCCTGTGCTGGCTCTGCCCGGCTGGATGGTAAACCGCGATTCTGAGGACTACGATGTCCTCGTTATAAATCCCAAAGAGTGCATAAAGAAAATGCTTAGGCGGCCATCTATATTGGACGAGCAGACAATACAACAAGTCAAGTATCAGGTTGAAGAACGTTGTAGAACAATTGACCTGTTTGATCCTACATGAGAAGACTCAAGAGATCATTCGAGATTTGAAACTCCCCTGCGACCTGCTTCCTGATAGTCCGCTCTGTTGTCAACAAATAGAGTTGTCCGGTTTTAGAGCAAATAAACTGTCCGGTTCTGTAGGGTGGCTGCGCATGGAACATGGCAGGCCACCGATGTCAGTTTTATTAAGGCTCATGCCGCTGCATGTGAGCAAATTGTACGTTCTATTTGGGGTCAGCCCTCGAATAGTGACGAAATCGCATAAACTGGGGACTGCCGGATTATCAATTTCCGATTGAACTCCTCGCAATAAACAGGATGTTCAAAAACGTTTAGTACTGTGAATATCGCGCCGAGAGGCAGAATTTTCGAAGCTTAATCGAACTCTGCAGCCGATTACAGTTAAACTGCAGCTTCTCCGGTCTCGCCTGTCCTTATCCTCATGGCATCGTCTATGGACGAGACGAATATCTTACCGTCTCCAATCTTGCCGGTGCACACGGCCTCGCGAATAGCCTTCATAATGCCGTCAACCTCTTTGTCTTTTACAATCAATACCACTCTCTTTTTCACTACAAAGGGCACCTTATACGTTATGCCGCGTATCTTACGGTCAGTAGTGCCCTTTTGGCTTCCGTGACCCTCAACGTCGGAAATCATGACGCCAGGATAGCCCACCTTTTCCAAACTGGCGCGTACCTGGTTTACTTTTGTGGGGCGTATAATTGCCTCTATTCTTTTCATTATAATCTCCTTTCAGAAACAGCCTCATTTTATCCAAGCTCTAAGAAGCAATAAACTTGCCAGCTTATAATTAGTTGAATTTAAAAAATACCTACTTTTTTGTTCCCCGACTTTTTAGAACAAAGTTGTTCTTCTGCTACAATACTGTGAGGATGCAGTATTCATCGCTGAGGCCACTTCTTTCGATGGCGGCGGCGCACAAGGTTTCTCCCGTCATTTCACACTGGAGATGCTATTGCCAAATTCATCTCAGCATGAGAGCACATAACGTGTGTGTGTCATTGGGGTCAGCCCTTGACTCTTGACAAAGAAGTGTACCAGCGAAAAACTTTTTGTATGGCGCAACCACCGGTAGAAGAACAAGACGTAACCTACTATCTCATAAGATATCTTGTCACGAGTCAAGGGCTGACCCCTTTTTCTCTCAGGGATGATAAAAATGGATGCCCGCTTACAATCCGCGGGCATGACAGTCATATTTAATCGCATAGACAATAAAAATTTAGGGGTTGCCGTTCTTATCAGGGAATCAAGGAATCTATGCAGCAGAATAAACAAAATGCTAATATTAATTAAAGTGACAGGAGGCATATTATGATAAATGCTACTATAAAAGACAGCTTGATCGCTCAGCTTGATAATCTCCCCTATGATCTTCAGCTCCGCATTCTCGATTTCGCCAGGACCTTGGCGCCAACTGGAGTTAAGGGGAAAAGCCTCTTGCGCTTTGAGGGAGGAATCCCCGATGAAGATTTGCTCTTAATGTCTAAAGCTATAGAAGAAGGATGTGAGCAAAACTTAAAAGTCGAAAAATGGCAGTGACGCCTTCTCGGGGCTTATGAAAAGAATACACGATAAAGTCGATTGGACATACGGCATTAACCCTGTTTTGGAGGCAATCAAATCCGGGCGAAGAATTAACACAGTGTTCGTCTACGATCAGAACCGCCAGAACCTCAGCGCGATAATTGAGGCGGCAAAAGCCAATGCCATTCCTGTGAAGTTCGAAACAAAAGAGTTTTTTGACGGCAGATTTCACAAAGGCCATCAAGGTATCGCCGCGAGTGCGGGTAAAAGGAAAACAATAAGTATTGAGGAATTGCTGAACATCCCTGCTCTAAAAAGAGAAGTCCCCTTTTTTATCGTCCTCGACAGCATCGAGGACCCGAGGAATTTCGGCGCGGTCCTGAGAGTCGCTGATGCCGCGGGGGTGCATGGAGTTGTGTTCCAGTCTCACCGCTCAGCGGGGCCTACCCCTGTCGCCGCAAAAGCATCGGCAGGCGCGCTCGAACATGTAAATCTTACTGAGACAGTCAACATAAAACACGCTATGGAAAAAATGAGAAAAGCGGACATCCTGTTAATCGGCGCCGAAGCCGGAACAGACAAAACACTCTGGGACATAGACCTGCGGGTACCTCTGGCACTGGTCGTCGGCTCTGAAGGAGAAGGCTTGAGGCGGACCGTCCGTGAGCTGTGCGATATAACAGCAAGTCTGCCCATGCAAGGAACAGTTAATTCTCTTAATGTTTCGGTTGCAGCCGGGATTCTTGCCTATGAGGTTATGCGCCAGAGGAAATCGTAAGTACTTCCCGGCAATCAAGACGACAACAAGGAGTTTAAACTATTCCTGAGCGCATTGATAGTATAGGGTTTGGTCAATGCCGCTGCAAAACCATGGGACAGGTAATCGGACACAACGGGGTTGTCTGAGTACCCGCTCGTTACTACCGCTTTGACCTCAGGGTCTATCTCGCAAAGCTTCCTGACCGTTTCATCGCCACCCATGCCACCCCTGACTGTCAGGTCCAGTATGACAATATCAAAAGCTCTCCCTGACTTCCTGGCCCGGCTGTATTTCTCAATCGCCTCCTGTCCGTCTATTGCAAGCGTTACCTCATGGCCCAGGTACTCAAGCATCTGCGCTACAACTAATCGTATTGCTTCTTCATCGTCCATAACCAGTACCCTCCCGGTACGTTCCGGCAGGGCAGCAACCGGCAGAACTGTTTCCACCTCTCCATCGCTTGCGGACAGGTAAACGTAAAAAATGGTGCCCTTGCCGACTTCAGACTTCACATCTATCAAACCGCCATGGTTCCGTATGATAGAATACGTTGTCGCCAGGCCCAGTCCGCTCCCCTTTTGTTTGGTAGTGAAGTATGGATCGAAGATCTTAGGCAAGTGCTGCGCCGCTATCCCTACACCGGAATCTTTAATGACTATCCTGACAAACCTTCCGCCGTCCGGCAACAACAGGTTTGCTCCTTTAGGTATGTCCTCGTTCCCGGCCCAAATCTCCACCAGGCCTCCTTCAGGCATCGACTGGTCGGCGTTCAGGACGATATTCTGGATTACCTGCCCGATCTGGCCTTCGTCCGCCTCAACCTGCCAAAGGTTGCCTTCAACAACAATGCGGTATTCGGAACGTGACCCGCTCAGGGCGAACTTCGCCGTATTCTTGATCACCGCCCGGAGACTGACCGTCTTTTTCACCGGCCTGCCGCCTTTCGAAAACGTCACAAGCTGGTTTGTCAGATTGACGGACATGCGCAGAGCTTTTTCAGCCTCATCAAGCGCGGCGAGGCTTCGCTCAGGCTGATCAGCAGACAGTTTAGCGAGCGAAATATAACCGAACACCCCTTGAAGCAGATTATTGAAGTCGTGAGCTATGCCTCCGGCCAAGGTCCCGATCGCCTCCAGCTTCTGGGTCTTGAGCATCTCCGCCTCAAGCAGATGCCGCTCAGTAATATTATGGATTGTCTCGATGGCTGCCGTGACAGCCCCGGAGCCGTCTCTAAGCGGGAAAGCCTTGGTCTCAACATAAAGGATATTGCCTTTGGCGTCTTCATGTTTATGCAAGGCCGTATGGGGTGCGCCCGTTTCGAATACTCGATTCACCGCACAGTCTTCGCCCTTCTCATAACACGGTTTGAATAACTTATGGGAAATCTCATAACAATGCCTGCCGGAGATTTCATCCCGATGCTTATTGATCCAGGTGCAGTAGGCCTTGTTTGCAGTGACGATCCTGAAATCCCGGTCGATGACCAGGAAGCCCTCGTCCACATTATCAAGGATATTCCTCATAAACTCCTCGCTTCTGCGAAGTGTCTCGTCCGCTTTCCTGAGTTCGGTGATGTCATGCCATATTGTATGAAAAAAGTAACGTCCTGATAACGTAATCACCTGTGTTATGACATGCACATCCCGTATCTCTCCATCTTTAGTTATATGTTTGACGTCAAACTCGGACTTTCCCTCTTCCAATACTTTTGCCATGCTTGCCTGTATATCCTCAGGGCCGGCATACGGATCGATATCGGAAACGCGCAATGCTGCAAATTCTTCTCTTGTATAGCCGAGTTGCAGGTGTGCCGCTGCATTGAATTCCACTATTCCGCCTTCTGTATCTATAATCAGGATGCCGTCGGGAGATTGTTCAAAAAGTGCGGTATACTTTTGATTGTCTTCCAGGTATTTGGATGTCATCTTTTCTATTTCTGCCTTAAGTTGTACCATCGTTCTGCAGCGCCAATTCACCCAAGCTTTGCCTTCTCGGAGGCCATTAAATTGCCTAATAAAACCATAATATAAATACTATTGTCAAGAAATGTTGTTCAGCTAAAGGGGTTGCAGAAATGCAGCCCCTTTTCGGCCGGCTGCCAAATATCCTTACCTTTCAAAATAGCCCAATATTTTAGACTTTTCAGTTTTTGTCAGATCGGCCTTGATATTTTTATCGAGTTTGGCCTTAATGGACGGTCCCAGATTTTCGACGATCTGGTTGTTTATACTCTCCCCTGCAGCCATATGCCATTTGGAGCAGCCTTCCTTCACGACCAGCGTGCTGATGTCATCGGCAATTCGTCTTATCACCTTCTTTTCGATCTCGAGCTCCAGGTGGTGGGGTTCTCCTGAGCCTGTCGCTATCCCGGCCTTTCCCTCACCCCTGTCAAAGCAACCTTCGGCATCTGTAAATTTGGAGGTGAATTTGCCGTGGGTGTCAAGAATGTCGTAACTCTCCAACAAATCCAGCCTGGCGCTCTCATTCGGATTTTCTAAGACCTTGTAAGCCTTGAAATGGCCTAAGTCAACGACTACTATTACCTTGTTCATAGAATCCTCCTTAAAAATAGAACCTCTAATGACATTCCTGGCCCGTCTCTCCCTGGGACTCTCTATAAAATTATACCACTAAAAATGCGGGCGATAGCGGAAGACGGGAGAAGGGGAGCATTTGCTGATGGACCGTAATCATGCTATAGTGATAATATTGTTTGCCGTTGGCGAATAACACTACCGCTGATAGCGGTATCACGCTGAAATTTGGGGAGGTCCATGATGGTCAAGACACTATTGCCTGCGGCAACTATTCTGGCTTTCGCGGTATCCATTGCGCTTGCAGCGGGAAGTGTGTCAAAAGGGAAGGCTTTGTTTAATGACCCAAAGTTTGCAGGCGCAACATCCGGTGACAGCTGCAATTCATGCCATCCGGGAGGAGCAGGTTTGGAGCAGGCCGGCAGCAAGAAAGAGTTTCATATTGCGGGAAAGGTCCAGAAAAGCCTTGAGGAGGCGGTAAATGCCTGCATCGTATATGCTATTAACGGTAAAGCTATCGGTCCTGAATCCGGGGCCATGCAGGATATCGTAGCCTACATTAAATCGCTCAAGAACAAGGAATGAAGCCGGCTTCTAAGCTCCCGATGACGCCATCGACTTTTCGAGCCAGCGCACAGGAAATACTAACCTGAATGTAGTGCCTTTTCCAGCAATGCTCTGCACTGTTATCTCTCCAAGGTGCTCAGAGATTATCTGTTTTACCAGGGCAAGCCCCATGCCGAACCTCCGTTCTTTGGTGCTGAAAAAAGGATCAAAAATTTTATCAATATATTCAACTGGAATGCCGTATCCCGTATCAGTGACGGTCAGTGTCACCTGCTCCATGTTCCGTTTAGTGGCGACCTCAACTCTCCCGCCTTCAGCAGTTGCCTCTATAGCGTTTCTTATCAATTGGGAAATCGCTATGCCGAGCAGGTTTTTCTGTGTATTTATCTTCAAGGGCTCTTCACAAAGGGATGAAACCAGCACCACACCTTTGGCGTCGGCCTCTTTTTGGGCGACTGAAATGCTGCCGTTTACAATCGCATTAAGGTCCTCATAGGTGAAATGGGATTGCCTGCTTTTGAAGACATTCTGGAATTCGCTGACTATTTTCTCAAGCTTTTCCGTTTCCTCGACAATATTGTCAATGCCGGAGCGGACGGATAACGATAGAGTCTCTTTTTCAAGAATTCTCCTGCACATCTGTCCTATTGTTGTTGCGGGGTTCCTCACCCTGTCTGCAACGGTCAACGCCATCAGGCTCATGGTCCTTTCGGACACCATACTCTCCAGTTCGCGGTTAAATTCCTCCAGCAGGTTCTTGTAATCCTGTTCCAATTGCAGCAGTCTGTTGTATTTCATTGCCTTCTCAATCGAGCAAAGGAGCTGATCTACCTGGTAAGGCTTGACAATGAAATCAAAGGCCCTTTTCTTGATTGCATCAATCGTGGTGGTTATGTCTGCATACGCTGTCATCAGTATCACCGGCGTATCAGGACTAAGAGAAGTGATACCTTCGAGCAGCTCAATCCCGGATACCACAGGCATCTTAATATCGGTAAGCACTACATCAATATTGTTCTCCCTGAATTTCTCCATAGCTTCCACAGCACTGCTGCAGGCAATAATGCTGTAGCCGTATCGTTCCAGCAGCAGCGATACAGAATCCCGCACCAAAGGTTCATCATCAGCTATGAGTATTGTACCGTGGCCGTGCACATCCATTATTGTAAAACCTCCATAAAAAAATTCTACCAGATAACGGATCCTTTGTCATTAACCACGCAATAGTCGTCAATAGTACCACGAAATAAGACTGAAAACATAAGTACATTTGCCATCCTGATCTCCCTTTGCCAAAGAGAGGTATTTCCCCTCTTTGTCAAAGAGGGGTGAGGGGAGATTTTCCGGTCAATGCCTATTCAATTATGGGACTCTTAGAAATGCCGTACAATTCCGTAATAGGTGTCCCGTTGTGCGGCTTTAAATCCGGCACGCTGTATCGCATGGATAATGTCTTCTTTCGATACACTGTAGCTCACGCCGGCTGCCTTGACCACATTCTCTTCAATCATGGTTGAGCCAAAGTCATTGGCGCCGAACCTGAGTGCCACCTGAGCAAGCTTTAATCCCTGGGTGACCCATGACGCCTGGATATTATTAAAATTGTCGAGGTATATCCGTGAAAGGGCGAGAATTCTCAGATAATCGACAGCAGTGGCGGGTCCCATTGCCTTCTTCCTGCTCTGCAATTCTGTATTCCCGGGCTGGAAAGACCAGGGGATAAAAGCGGTGAACCCACCTGTCCTGTCCTGAAGGTTTCTTATTACATCAAGGTGTTCGATTATATCTTCAGGCCCCTCGATACTGCCGAACATCATCGTCGCAGTTGTCCTCATGCCTATTCTATGGGCTTCTTCCATGACTTTCAGCCATTGGGAGGATTTGATCTTTTTAGGGCTTAATACTTCCCTTACCCTGTCCGAAAGCACCTCAGCGCCGCCTCCGGGTATCGAATCGAGACCGGCCAGCTTCAAGGTCATCAGAGTTTCTCTTATAGTGAGGTGGTGTTTTTCAGCGAGATAAGTTATCTCCGGAGGGGAAAAACCGTGGACATTTATCGCATATCGGTCTTTGACAGACTGAAGAAGTTCAATATAGTATTCCATGTCCAAATCCGGATGAAGGCCGCCCTGAAGCAATATTTGTGTGCCGCCGAGAGCAATAGTTTCATCTATCTTCCCGAATAGTGCCTCTCTTGATAATACATATGCGTCGGGACTGTCGGCTTCGCGGTAAAAAGCGCAGAAAGTGCACTTGTTGATACAGACGTTAGTGTAGTTGATGTTTCTGTCTACAACAAACGTAACGGCGCCCTCAGGATGGAGCTCTTTCCTTATAGCATCCGCCATTTTGCCAAGTTCAAGCAGCTCAGAGGTCTTTAAAAGCTCCATCGCGGCTGTTTTGTCGATCCTGTTCATTTATATACCCTGAGGTGATTATAGAATGCGTCCCGCTCAACCGGGACCTTTCCTGCTTTCCTGATGAGATAGACCAATTCATCCCTCGTCATACCCTCACCGGTCATACCCCCTGCCATGTGGGTTATTTTTTCCTCAACGATGGTTCCGTCGAGATCATCAGCCCCGAAAAGCAGGGCGACCTGGGAAATTTTCTCGCCGAGCATTATCCAGTAAGCCTTGATATGCTGAAAATTGTCGAGCACAAGCCTGCTTATGGCAATAGTCTTCAGGTCATCGGTACCGGATGAATAGAAACCGCCGATTTCGGTATTCACGGGGTGATAGGCCAGAGGGATAAAGGCCTGGAACCCCCCGGTGCTGTCCTGCAGCGCCCTCAGCTTAAGCAGGTGATCGACCCTGTCTCCAAGGCTTTCCAGGTGGCTATAAAGCATGGTCGCGTTCGTTTTGATTCCGGCATTATGGGCCGTCTTCATAATCTCAAGCCAACGGTCGCCGGATATCTTTTCAGGGCAGAGCTTGTTCCTTGTCTCTTCTGCGAATATTTCAGCGCCCCCCCCGGGCATCAGATCAAGGCCGCTTTGCTTCAGGGCCTTAAAGATTTCATCAAGTCTTAACCCGCTTATCCGCGACATATGATCAATCTCAACAGCAGTAAAGGCCTTAATTGCAAGGGAAGGGAATTTCCCCCTGATCGCAGAAAGAATCCCCAAATAGTGGTCAAAGGGCCACTCAGGATGAAGGCCGCCCACAATATGGACCTCTGTTATTGGATGATTAGAGCTGAAAGATGCTTCAAGCCTTGAGATTATATCAGCGGTTGTTAATTCAAAAGCGCCTTCCTCGCCTTTTGAGCGGCTGAACGCACAAAACTTGCATCTATTGATGCATATATTCGTCGGGTTGATGTGCCGGTTGATGATAAAATATGCGTTCCTGCCGTTCCTTGCCTCCGCGGCCACGGAAGCCAGACTGCCTATGGTGAAAAGGTCATCACTCTCAAACAGCGCGAGTGCATCGGCCCTGTTCAGCCGAGCACCTGAAAGGACTTTGTCTTTGATCGATTCGAGCATATATAAATTATAAAACAAAAAAGGACAATGTTTCATGTAAGGAAGGGACCGGCAGGGATAGTGCTCTGTATGACAGCGGTTCTATTGAAGATTCCCTGAGGTCTTGCCGCAGGGAATCTTCAATGCGAGCACCTTCATTTGAGTTCTGTCCCCTTCACCTTCTTCTTCAGCTCTATCCAGTCCTTCATATTGCTCAGGTTGTTGCTGAGGTCCCACCAGCCGTTCTTAAAGGAAGAATAATCGGGGGCCCCGGTCATCGCGGAAGAGTATCTTATGGAATTACTGTAAAAAAGCCATTGTTTCACCCACATCTTTTCTATTGTTTCATCAAAGGGATTTGTCTTGTCCTCTATCCCGGAAGCCCAGGCGTCAAGCACAAGTTTAGTGGCCGCGAGGGTCATTTCGTTCGTCTCTTTTACCGTGCTTTCGAGTTTCGCAAAGTGGCCGTTTATCCAATCGATGTTGTGACAACTGTTACAGACACTCTTCATGGTATTCATTCTCTTTTCCTGTTCAGATCTATCGATGAGATATTCTGATGCCGGTTCACCGGTAAAGGCGGTCGGCAGCGGCAGCCCGTCCTTGTTCCTGATGATAGTTGTATCTCCCGACTTGGGCTGGGGATGGCTGTACACAAGACCAAACAACCTGACCCATAATCTGGCGCCGAAGTCATGCGTTCTTTCTGCAATCACTTTGCCGTCGGAAGAGACAATGAGGCTGTTGTGGCATACCGCACAGGAAGGCGTTTTAAAGTCCTTTCCGACTGTCCAGGGGACGGCATTAAACTCCCATTCATGTTCCCTGGAGAACAAGATGTCCCCGTGTTTGCTTTCCGCATAGACATCCCATGCGGGCGTGTCCGGTTCCAGATGGCACTGGGCGCAGGTATGAGGCTTCCGGGCGATTTCTATAGAAAAACTGTGTCTCGGATGACATGCCGAGCATGAACCGCTGCTGCCATCAGGGTTCTCCCTTCCCACCCCCTGATTCGGCCAGTTGGTAAGGTCAGGGAACATCAGCTCTCCCATACTGGTGTTCACCTTTTTCATTCCTCTTGACTCGACTCTTGTTCCGTGGCATCCGAGGCATGTCTCGCGGAGTGTGTTGTCCGAGGGCTTCTCCAATGTCATCTTTCCGTCAGTTATCCTTTTAAGACCGTCCACAGTGTAAACTAATGCATGATAGACCGGGTTCCCCATAAGGTTCTTAATAGCATTGGCCTTTTTGCTCACCGCGAATTGATTTGCCTCAACAGGGTGACAGGTCTTACAGTCATTCGGAGAAACAACCACATTAATTTTAAATCCCATGTGCTCAAAATTATCTTTGTGCTTTTCAGGGTTCCGGCTGTGGCATTCATAGCATCCAACCGCGTATTCTGCCAATTCTTCAGGCAGCTTTTCCGTCGAGATCCTCCGCTCAAGAACGCCCTTTTTCATGGCATCTTCCGGTCTTGTTCTTGAGTGCCTGCTCGAAAGCCAATCCTCGACAATCCCTGGCGTGAACATTTTATGGCAAGTTATGCAGGCCTGTGTCTGGGGGCTCAAGGGGGCCCCGGTTTCTTCCTGTTGCTTTTCTGATGCAATGCCGAAAGTTGTAAAGAAAACAACAGCCACAATAATGACGATAGTCCTGATTATCGATGTCATAGCCCCTCTATAAAGTAATTTTCTCATATCATCCATCTTTGTCAAGCTGCATTGAAGATCCCGGTGTCGGTGAAGCTGTTGACCGGTAATGTTGCGTTTCTTCAATTATTTGCCTGGCAGTTGTTTAAGAATTTACGGCTTATGGTTATAATTGATGAGAGTGCTGTATTTTGCTCGGAGAGAAACAAGTATTAACAAGGTTTGCAAACCGGCTCTGCCGTAAACTTAATAATTATTAATCAGTTTGCAGCGGGATTGCTGATGAAAAAAAAACAGCTTCGCATCGAATCGGTCGTTAAATGCATCCCTTTTTTGGCAGGGCTTTCCAAAGATGAAGTCGAAGAACTGCGGGAGGTGCTTGTTGACAAGCATTTTGCCAGGAATAAAATTATTTTTCTTGAAGAAGACACACAGAATTACATGTACGTGATCCTCTCGGGAACAGTTAAAGCGGTCCATATAAGCGAGGATGGAAAAGAGCATATTCTTGCGGTACATAGATCGGGAGATTGTTTCGGCGAGATGGCCTTGCTGGATGGAAAAACTGCGCCGGCTACGGTCATCGCCATGGAAGACACGCACATTCTTATCTTGTCCAAAAAGGTCTTCGATGATTACCTGTTAAAAAATAACAAGGTGCTCAAACAAATTATATCGGTCCTCTGCTTGAGGTTAAGAGATTCCTGGATAATGCTTAAGGTGATGAGCCTTTCGCGGTCGGAGGACAGGATACGGACCGTACTTAAGCTGTTGGCTGTGCAGTACGGAGTGAAGAACGGGAGAGGAACTATCATTAACATGAAACTTACGCACCAGGACATTGCCGATTATGCATCTGTTTCACGCGAGACGGTCACCCGCTTTCTGAATAAGCTGGCAAAAGACGGCGAAATTGAGATACTTGACAGCAAAAATATCTGTTTGGTCTCCTCTTTTTCATAAAAAACACTTTTTTTGTGACGTGCGTCACATTACCAGCCTGCTTCCCAATGTAGAATTAAAGCAGGGTGATGAGAAAAGGAGGAACTAAGATGGCTAAATTCTTCAAATGGCTGTTTTTGATATGGGTCTTTTTTATTGTGATTGCTGTTGCAGGGGGTGGCGGAGAGCAATTCAGATCTCTTGGGGAGAAAGCTGGAGGGATGACGAAGGCTGTGGCCGGGGTACTTGCGGCAAAGGCAGATGACCTGAAAGCGGAGGCTGACTCAATAGTCGGGAAAATAAAAGAACTGACAAACGGAAAAAAGGACCTTGCAAAGAATTCGATCCAGGGCTTCAACGAACCATCGCAGAGCGTTCGATAATTTTATATCTAAAGCCTGCTGCTCAAAAAGCCTTTCATCAAGGCATCGGTGAATGCTTTTTCTATGTCAGGAAGACCTATAAGAGCACGATTTTGAATTAATAGCGCGGTAACGCCTTTAATATCGAGCAGGTTTTTGGACAATTCAGCCATTGAATTGCTGCTCATGACAAAAAAACCCTCTCCATTTGCCCATACGCGCCAGTAATAACCTTTGTTGTCTTCCGCCATGAATACAAGAGCGGCTGAACATAACTCTTTCAGTATAAATGAATAGAGCTTTATAAACTCAAGCGGCACTATAAGGGGCGCTTCAAAAAAGCGTTTCCATTGAGGACGGACAAAGACATGCGCCGGTACTCTGTCAGGACCCGGCCCGGTCTGTTGAATTTCATGAGCGAATTGCACAAGATCGATATGCGCCGAATGGTCCTTGTCTCCAGGGCTGTGCTCAAGCCAAACTATTCTGTCCGGCGGGGCAAATGAAAGGTATTTGCGATACACCTGTGTTGCAATACGGTCACACATGTTGGTAACCGAAGGCCCGGTGTTGTTCATGTCCTCTGTCATCATGACGGCGCAAACGTCATTGTCGAATTTTACGATATAAACTATGCAGCTTCCCGCGAACAAAGACGGCGTCGATGATGGGCCGCTCGACAGTGAGTAGAGAAATTTGCCGCTATAAAGCTCTTTCATATCCGGAAGGAGTCTCCTCTCAATTAATAATGACGTCCTATACCCTTTGTTTTATTATAACCGATAGCGTCGGCGCCAATAATCAGCACCCTGCACCTTAAGAACAGCGCCTTTTATAGCCGGGTGGAAGCGCCGTTAATATGCTATCTTGCCCAACATTTTGATAAAACTTTTTAAAAGCTCGGCATCGTAATCTTCCTTCTCTTTGGACATCTTCAGAAGGGCCTGAAACGGTTTATAAGCCACTTTGTAAATACGCGGGGTTGTCAATACTTCGAAATAATCAGAGATGGCAGAGATCCTCCCGAAAAGCACTATTTTTTTCCCGGACAGGCCGTAAGGATACCCTTTGCCTGATAATTTTTCGTGATGCTGCAAGACTGCGCTGAATGACTCTTCAGGGAAGCTCTCATGTTTCCGCATGATCTTCTCGCCTTCGAGGACATGATTTTTAAAGATGTTGAATTCCAGATCACTGAGGTTCCCCTGCTTGTTCAATATTTCGTGTGGTATTGCGCTCTTTCCCACATCGTGGAGCAAAGCCCCCATGCCGAGTTTTTCCATGTCATCCCGCTTTAAATCTATCGCAATGCCCAGACCTATGGATAATGCAGCGACATTGACTGAATGCGTATAGGTATAATAATCAGACCCCTTAAGGGACAACAGAGGATATATTACGTCGTTGTTTTCCATAATACGTTCAATTATCTCATTGACCAGTGTATTTATTTCTTTTATTTTTTCACCTCTGCCGGGATCATCAAAGAACTCCTGTAAAACTATCCTTGTCATTTCTCTTAAAACAAGAGGTCCCATTTCGGGCCTGTCGTTCTTTGTTAGTTCAGCGGATTGCCGCAAGGCACTGAGATATCCTTGATATCGAGGCAGATCGGTTTTCTTTATGAAGACATCACCGGCCCCATCGATTATGATGCTGCCTACTGCAGCCGGTGACTCATCGGTCGCTTTTATAAGAGGAGAAAATTTAAATCTATCCATTACGTAAAGACCAAAGTTTATCTTTGTGCCGGGCGTAATAAGGGTGGCATCAATCTGATGCATCCTTTCCTTGGCGTATGAATATTTTTTGAAGGCCTCTATGCCGGCGGCATCACCAGTTTGTCTTCGCGAGCGGTTGCTCGAAAGATAAAAATCGAAATTAGGAATATCTCTTATGTGAATATAAACATCGGATATTTTATTTTCTTTCAAAATGTCCTGTGAGATATTCATATAGAGGTCGTTCTTACCGAGGAACCTCTTGAGCGCACTCCTTTTTTTTATAAAAATATCGCAGGGAAGTCTTGTCCCTGCAATGAGCTGCCTGATTGGGACCGAGGCATACGGATCTTCAATTTCGAGAACTCTTGTTTCCATAATTATATTATATATCAGAAAATAATAAGGGGGGGGGAGGCGGTCTCAGGCATATTCTTCCATTTGCGTTTAAAATGTTAATATATAAAGATGTCAAACCTTGATTTGATAATTGAAGGCGCCCGACAGAATAACCTTAAGGATATAACCCTCCGGCTTCCCCACAACCAGATTATTGCCGTCACCGGAGTTTCAGGTTCCGGAAAGTCCTCATTGGCGTTTGATACCATTTTTGCAGAGGGTCAATGGAGATTTATCGAGTCGCTCTCAACCTATGCGAGGCTGTTCCTTGAGAAACTCGACAGGCCCGATGTCGATGCAATCCACAATATAAGACCTGCTGTAGCTCTTGAGCAGAAGAACCCTGTCAGAGGGTCCCGTTCCACTGTGGGCACGCTTACGGAACTGTACGACTTGTTCAGGGTCTTGTATTCCAGGATTGCCGTTCCGTATTGCCCGAAATGCGGCAAAGAGATCCGGAGGTGGGACACCTCCCAAATCGCTTCCGAACTGCTCGAGAAATATCAGAATGGGAGGGCGCTTATTATTTTTGAGACCTCCGAGCCTCCCGAGACCCTGCGGCAAAGGGGGTTCCACAGGGTCTGGTACAATGGAGAGGCTGTCGATATAACAGATCTTCCAAAAGATGCCTCAGGGACGACCGAAGTTGTTCTTGACCGGCTTGTCCTGAGAGATGAGCCCAGGCTGTCTGATTCAATAGAGCTGGCATGGAAAGAAGGCAGAGAAAATATCAAGGTGCTCGTCTTAAGGGCACATGATACCGCAAGCGAAATAACGCTGCGGTTCTCTTCCAACAATACCTGCGACGATTGTGCTGTTTCCCTTCCCGAACCGACACCTATACTGTTTTCATTCAATCACCCGGTCTGCGCATGTCCCGAGTGCAAGGGGTTCGGCAACATCCTGATTTACGACGAAGACTTGATTATACCGGACAATACGCTTTCACTCTCCGGGGGAGCAATAGCCCTATGGGAGAAACCCGGATACAAATGGTGGAGAGACCAGATGATCAAGGGCGCAAAGAAGACCGGCATCCATACAACCAGGCCTTTCAATGACCTGTCAAAGCAGGAGAAAAGCATTATCTTCAAGGGCAATGAGCATTTTTATGGTTTAAACAGTTTCTTTGAGGAGATGGAAGGCAAGCGCTACAAACTCCATGTAAGAGTGCTGTTAAGCAGGTACAGAAGTCCCGTCACCTGTCCGAAATGCGGCGGCCGGCGGCTTTGCGAACTTGCCCTGGCATACAAGATAGAGGGCATGGACATTGCCGGTCTGTCCGATATGCCGGTATCAAAAGCGCTGCGCTGGTTTGAATCGCTCCATCTTTCACCGATGCAGCAGGACATTGCGAAAGAGGCGGTACGGCAGATACTCATGAAGCTCAGGTTCCTCGCGCGGGTAGGGCTTGAATATCTGACCTTGAACAGGCAGGCAAAAACACTTTCAGGCGGCGAGTACCAGCGGGTAAACCTGTCCAATCAATTAGCGTCGGCGCTTACCGGTACTCTGTATGTCCTCGATGAGCCGACTATCGGCCTGCACCCGAGGGACACGAGGAGAATTGCTGAAATAATGAAAGAACTCGCCTCGCTCGGCAATACCATTATCGTTGTCGAGCATGACAAAGATATAATTTCGTCAAGTGACTGGGTGGTGGAACTCGGCCCTTACGGGGGCCATATGGGCGGCGAGGTAATGTTTTCAGGCCCTATGAGTGAATTTTTAAAGTCGGACACACTGACTTCACGGTATATAAGAAATCTGGAGGCGCCTTACATTGCAGCACCGCGCAAGAAAGAAAAAGACTACCAGTTGCTCAACAGGGATTATTCCCTCACGCTTTACGGAGCTTCGGGCAACAATCTCAAGAACGTGACACTCAGGGTTCCGCTGGAATCGCTGACTGTCGTTTCCGGGGTTTCAGGGTCGGGCAAGAGCAGCCTCATCGTTGAAACGCTGCACCATGCTTTGACGCGCCATTTCAGGGTCGGACCCGAACAGCCGCTTCCGCATAAAAAAATTAAAGGCATCGAGAACATAAAAGGAGTGCGGCTTATTGATCAAAGCCCCATCGGGAAAACACCGCGCTCAAATCCTTTGACATATCTCAAGATGTTCGACCCGGTGAGGAAGATATTTTCTCAGCAGCTTGAAGCCCGGGCACATGGATATTCACCGGGGTTCTTCTCATTCAATGTGCCGGGAGGAAGATGTGAATCCTGCAAGGGGGAAGGCTACCAGAAGATGGAAATGTACTTCTTTGAGGATATTTTCGTGACCTGCGAGGAGTGCAAGGGAAGGAGGTACAAGACCGAGGCTCTGCGCGTGTATTACAGGGGAAAAAACATCAATGACATTTTGAAGATGACAGTGGACGATGCCATAGAGTTCTTTTCCGACACGCAGGAAATAAAATCCAAACTCGTTCTGATGAAAGATATCGGGCTCGGCTACCTACGGCTGGGCCAGTCAGCTACAACACTTTCGGGCGGAGAGGCACAACGCCTGAAAATATGCGCTGAACTATCGATCTCAAGACCACATTCAAGGGGAGTGCTCTATATCCTTGATGAACCTACTGTGGGGCTCCACCACAGTGACGTCATGATGCTGATGAAAATAATCAGAAAACTGGTGGACAACGGCAACACAGTGGTTATAATAGAACATAATCTGGACGTTATATCACAGGCCGACTGGGTCATCGACCTCGGACCCGAGGGCGGTGACAGAGGCGGCGCCATTCTTTTCGAGGGGACCCCGGAAGAGTTGAAAAACGTAGAGGGCTCCTATACCGGAAAGTATCTAAAGAAACATAGACAATAGGCTATGGGCTATGGGCAATAGGCAAAAACAAAGACAAAGGCGGCTAAAGATTTACGAAGAGATTTCTTTCTTTGCCTATAGCCTATAGCCCATTGCCTATTCTTTTATTATTTTTACTTTCATCTCAATGCGCTCATCAGGGTTGTCACTCATGTCCCGCGGCTTGCTCACGATCTTGTCTACAACATCCATCCCTGACACGACCTCACCAAAGACGGTATACTGCCTGTCGAGAAACGGCGCATCAGCGACGCAGATAAAGAACTGCGAACCGGCGCTGTCCGGGCTTGCGGCCCTTGCCATTGAAAGAGTCCCTCTCTTATGAGGTTTGTTGTTGAATTCAGCTTTAAGCGTATATCCCGGCCCGCCCAAACCGTGTGTCGACTTATCGTGTTTTTTTGAATTGGGATCGCCGCCCTGTATCATAAAACCTGGTATGACGCGGTGAAAAGTGGTACCGTCATAAAAGCCTTTCCTGGCGAGCTCGATGAAGTTGTCGACGTGATTGGGTGCAACATCAGGGAAAAACCTGAGTTCAATGTTTCCGAATTTTGTTTCGATAATTGCTTTGGTATCGGCCATTTTTTTAATCTCCTCTTTCGTAAATATCTTATTTCTCATCCCGGCGAAGGCAGAAACAGCAACGGCCAACACCAACAACAATATAAAGGGGACTTTCATTGATTTCATGAGGACCTCCTTAGGAATTTTTTATGAAGCCTTATTATTACATATTGGGAATGCTTTGACAACTTCCAAATCAGCAAAGCGGCACATGAAAGCATACCCGTGATTATGCTACAATTATGGGCATAGCAAACAAATATAAAAAATACTCGACAGAGGTTCAGAAATGGCAGTGCCAAAAACATGAAGGACCTATCTCTTAATCCCCAGCAACAGATACTCCTGCTCAGCAAGCTTCTTTCCAAAAGCGCCCCTGCTTCTGTAAGCAATTCTTTTGAGGCGTTGCTTGAGGCGTCGCTGGGCCAGATTGAGAATCAACCATCACCCCTGGACAAGGGGCCGGCAGTTCAATCCCTCCCGCCCATACCGGCGTCCGGTCCTGCGTTGGTCAAGGAAGGGGACAACAGCAGGTTCAAAGAGATACTTGCTACTGTTCTTAAACATGAGGGGAGCGCCTATGTGCATAGCGACGGCGGCGCCGAGTCGTCAAAGTTCGGCATACTTCAGTCCACAGCGAGAGAGTACGGGTACAAAGGCAGCATCAGGAATATCACGAAGGCAGATGCCGAAGCTATCTACAAGAAAATTTGGGACAAATCAGGGGCTGCATCATTGCCATATCCGCTGAGTCTCGTGCATTTTGATACCTATGTGAACAGTCCTGCAGCCGCGATGAAACTCCTGAAGAAGTCGGCAGGCAGCATTGATGCATATCTGACAATGAGAGCACATCGTTATACGCGCCTTGCTGAACTCAGACCCGCACAATACGGCAAATACCTGAAGGGATGGATAAACAGGGTCGCCGATCTCAGGAATATCACTGCCGGTTACGCGCCTGCCGGAAATTTTGCGCTCAACAGTATTAGTCCTGCCGGCCAAACTAAAAATAAAACTATAAAAACGTAGTGTAGCGCGTCATAAATCCCTTTACTTTCACGAAGCTCATAAAAAAACTTTCTTTGTCATTCCCGATTAAGAACTGCGGGAATGACGGCTCAACACTCGAAAGATATGTAAAGAATCGTTGGAAACACTACATTAGTGTTTATTCTTGTTGCTTATATCCGCATATATGTTGTCAACAAATAGAGTTGTCCGGTTTTAGAGCAAATAAACTGTCCGGTTCTGCAGGGTGGCTGCGCATGGAACATGGCAGTCCACCGATTTCAGTTTTATTAAGGCTTATGCCGCTGCATGTGAGCAAATTGCAATCTCCTTTCCTTTAGAGTTATAGGCAGCCAGTTTTCTCGGTCCATGAAAGATAGCAAGTCTACCGTCGGGATAACGATGAACGCTTACCTGGACCCTGACGTAATGGCAACGATATTGATTTGGCGGGATCTGAAGTTTTAGTCCATCGAACTTTACACAGTTGTCATTGCCGACGGTGCGGTCATACTGTTCGCATAGGATGTCTTCCAAGGCAGTGCCTGCCCAAGTCACGAACACGCTCTCTGGTTCTTGAGGGATAACGGCGAACTCGGCATTATGGGCCGGCATATATGTACTGGCAAGATAATCATTGGCCTGCTTCATCCCAGTGATGCCCGCCATCGCAAGCTCCTTGACCAGCCGATCTTGATGGGTACTGAAGGCTCGCTCAGAACGGCCCCTGGCTTCAGGAGAATACGCAGGGATCATCTTAATCCCCAGTTGGCTCATTGCACGACCAAACTGGGTAAGACTTGATTTGTCCACTTTCCCTCCAGCCTCCGGTGTATGCCAATAGTGACTTCCGCGATCCGTATACAACGAAGCAAACAACCCGTGTTGCTCTATAACCTCTTTTACACCCAGAAAGCTGCTTTGTGTGCCTTCTTCCTTAACAAAAAACATCGAGTAGTGTTCACTGCTGGCATCATCCATCGTCACGATCAAATCCCATAATTTGCCGGGAACCCACTGGTGCCGGGAACCATCCTGATGAAGCATCATGCCGATATAGGGAGCCCTGACCCTTCTTTTCCTGTGTGCCCCTTTCAGTGCCCCTTTCGGTACCAATCCCTTTTCCTGGAGGGTGTTTTTGACCCATGTGTAGCTCCTGTTTCCTTGATGAACTCGGCGATACCAGCTAAAAAAATGCTTGACGTTGAAACCATAATAACGTCCTCTATAAAGATCCGATAGCGCCATCACTTCGTCAACTGGTGCTCGCAGATGCGATATTTGTCCTAAACGCTTATCTATAAGTCCCTCCATCCCTTTATCCGCATACCTCAGCAGATATCGCCGAAATGTCCTGTCACAGACACCAAGGAGCATCGCCGCTTCCTCCTGCGTTAGCCGTCCACTCTTCCAGCCCTCATAACCTTCTTCAAATCTCATTTTCCGTACCTCCTGCAACACCGCCGAACGTTTCATGGATAGCCCCCCTTGCTATCCATATACCACCCGGACAGTTTATGTGCTACAGATACGGACAGTTTATCTGCTCGCCACAACTTATATCCGCATATATTGCTTTAACTTTAAAACGGTGGTACTATTGAATTACTAATATTATCTATGGAGGAGATTATCATGAAACTTCATGACGAAATTGCCAAAACCGCACATGAACTTTACGAGAAAAGTGGATGGATACCGGGCCGCGATATGGAGAACTGGATTGAGGCTGAGAAAATCGTAAAGAGTCGCTACAACGGGAGTGGCAGCCGGAAGGAGAAACCGGAGGGGTCTGCAGAGGAGTCGTCTAAAACGAAGAAAACAGCCCCGACAAGCATGCAGAAGGCCGCAAAGCCCGCCAAAACTCCTGCGAAGAGCGCTGTGAGGACCAAGAAAACAGAGTGATGCATGCATGAGGCCAGGCTTTATGAAAAGCTTGACGAAGGCAAGGTAAAATGCTTCCTCTGCCCTCAGCACTGCAACATTTCACCGGGGAAGCGCGGCATTTGCGGGGTCAGGGAAAACAATGAGGGAACGCTTTATTCCCTTGTCTATGGCAAAGTTGCTGCAAAACATGTCGATCCGATAGAGAAAAAACCGTTTTTCCATTTTTACCCGGGGTCGCATTCTTTTTCGATTGCCACAGTAGGATGCAATTTCAGGTGCCTGCACTGCCAGAATTACGACATATCGCAATACCCCAAACAGAGCAAAGACATTCCAGGCGAAGAGATGTCCCCTGAAGATGTTGTCGAAGAGGCCGTGCTTGCGGGATGCGAAAGCATTGCGTACACCTATACAGAGCCCACCATATTTTTTGAGTTTGCCTATGACTGCGCTCGCCTTGCCCATAAGAAGGGGATACGGAATGTTTTTGTGAGCAACGGCTATACAAGCCCTGATGCGATACGGCTCATTGCGCCTTACCTTGATGCCAACAATATTGATTTAAAAGGAGATGATCTCTTTTATAAGAAGGTTGCGGGCGCGAAGCTGCAGCCGGTGCTCGACACTATTAAGCTTATGAAGGAGTTGGGAGTCTGGATTGAAGTGACTACTCTTATAATCCCTGATTATAATGATTCAGATGCTTTTCTAACTTTTGCAGCTGAGTTCATAAAATCTGTCGATGCCTCTATCCCGTGGCACGTGAGCCAATTCTATCCGACCTATAAACTGCTCGACAAGCCCAGGACGCCGCTGAGCACATTGAGGAGGGCACGCGAAATCGGGTTGAAAACCGGCCTGAAATACGTCTATGAGGGCAACGTCCCCGGCGCCGGCGGCGAAAACACACTCTGTCCTTCCTGCGGAGCGCTGCTCATAGAGCGTATCGGTTACTCGCTGACTCATATCAGAATGAAAGAGTCGCAGTGTGAAAAATGCGGGGCAAGGATCGACGGCATAGGGATGCCGTAAATATGTTATGATGGCACTATGTCTGAAAAGTATAGAATAGAACGGGACAGCATGGGGGAGATCAAGGTCCCTGCCGATGCATATTGGGGGGCACAGTCTCAGCGGGCCATAGAGAATTTTGCGGCAGACTGCCTGACCTTGCCTGAAGTATTAATACGGTCCATCGCCATAATAAAGTATGCCTCTGCCGTTACCAATACAGGTCTTGGGTTGCTGAAGAGAGAACTCTCCGACGCCATAATCAGGTCTTGCAACGAGGTCATGGAAGGCAAACTTAAAGGTCAATTCCCCCTCGGTGTTTTCCAGACGGGGAGCGGCACTTCCACTAATATGAATGTGAATGAAGTGGTGGCTACGCGGGCAAATGAACTGCTTACCGGATATAAGCGCACGTCCTTGCCGGTTCATCCTAATGACCATGTAAACATGGGCCAATCCTCAAATGATGTTATTCCGTCTGCAATCCGGATAGCCGCTTATCTCGAAGTGAACAATAAACTGCTGCCCGCACTGAGGCATTTGTTTGATGTTATTTATAAAAAGCAACAGGAATATAATAATGTGGTAAAGACAGGGAGGACCCACCTCATGGATGCTGTGCCGGTTACTTTTGGGCAGGAAATATCCGGATGGGCCGCACAAATCCGGTTCGGCATCGCCAGAATAGAGAGCGTGCTGCCCAGACTGGCACAGTTGCCTCTGGGAGGCACTGCTGTGGGGACCGGGCTTAACGCCCACCACAGATTCAGCGATGGGGCCGTCAGTGTGATCAGAGAGCTGACAGGTATCCATTTTGAAAAGGCCGTAAATAATTTTGAGGCCCAGGCCTCAATGGATATAGCTTCAGAGCTTTCGGGGCAGTTAAAGACTATCGCGGCCGGCTTGATGAAGATCATTAACGATATAAGACTCATGAACAGCGGTCCTCATTCCGGGCTCGCTGAAATACGGCTGCCTGCTTTGCAGCCGGGGTCCTCGATCATGCCGGGCAAGATAAATCCCGTAATCCCCGAGGCTGCCAGGATGGCCTGCGCCAAAGTGCTCGGCAACGATGCCACCATAACAATTTCCTGCTCTCTCGGCGAATTCGAGCTGAATACTATGCTTCCGGTGATCGGATATGTCCTTATTGAATCCATCGAGATCATCTCGCACGCGATGCAACTGCTTGCCGACAAGGCGATAAGCGGAATGGCGGTCAACGTTGAGCATATCCGGAACTTGCTCGAAAAAAATCCGATAATAGCCACCGCGCTTGTACCGGCCATCGGGTATGAAAAGACAGCCGGTATAATAAAGAAGGCCCTTAATGAAGACCGCAAGATCCGCGATGTCGTCCTGGAATCAGGTCTGCTGTCTGAAAAAGAGGTTGACGCCTGTCTTGATATAAAAGGGATGGTGCAGGCAAGAGGTAATGAAGAGGCTGATGCGATTTGATAATTCTGCTATAATATACCAAAATGAAGTGAAAGGATGAGCACATCGACAGCAAAACAAAAGCGATAAAGGCGGCGCAGGCATCTTTAGATAAAAAGGCAAAGGATGTCATGGTTCTCGAATTAAAGGACCTTACGGTTATTGCAGATTATTTTGTCATCTGTTCCGGTGAAAGCACCACCCAGGTCAAGGCGGTTGCGGAACATATTAGAGAAAACCTGATAAAGGATGGTGTAACGCCCGCTCGCATCGAGGGTTTCCAATACGCCAGATGGATATTAATAGATTACGGGGATACGATAATCCATGTCTTTGAGGAAGAGACAAGGCAGTATTACGACCTCGAAAAGCTATGGCTTGATGCCCCGAGGATACCGTTTGCCGATAAGGATAATATGGGTAGGGAAAACAAAAGAGCAATATCTGAACGAAGGGATAGAGCGGTACCTTAGACTGTTAAGCCCTATGGCCCAGGTTTCCATTATTGAAATAAAAGAGCAGAAGAGCAAAACCACAACAGCTTCCCTTTCGGAAGAAGGGGCAAAGATATTGAAACAGACACAATCATACACGCTGCTTGACCAGACGGGGAGGGAGTTCACCTCGCCGGGGTTCGCCCGTTTTTTACAGGAAAGAGGCGGCGGAGACTTTCTCATCGGCGGTCCTTACGGCGTTTCAGATGCGATAAAGGACAAGGCAAAAGAGACCATTGCGCTGTCGAGGATGACCTTTACTCACGAGATGGCAAGGGTATTTTTCTTTGAGCAGCTCTTCAGGGCCATGACGATTATCCATAACAAGGAGTATCACCATTAATGAGTAAGATAGCAATGCTTTTGTTTCTGGCTTTCCTTGCGGCGCTCGGCTTTTTTGCGATAGAAAATAAGGACATGGTCGTGCTTAAGGTGCCTTTCGGAAGTCTGTATGAAATGCCCAAAGTAGCTCTTATACTCATGTCAACGATTACAGGGGCGCTCGTTGTGCTGGCTGCCTTTTTTGTACGCGATACGAAACGCATTATCGATAATATGCAGTATCAGAAGAAGCAGAAAAGGGAGGCGCGGATACACACGCACTATTCCAAGGCCCTGAATGCAATATTGGGAGACAAAGAAGAGGAGGCCAAAGAGGCGCTGGGCGAGATATTGAAGGAGGACCCCGAACACATTGATGCGCTTTTAAGACTCGGCGACATTGCGCTGAACAATGAGGACTTCAAGGCGGCCTTTGATTACTATAAAAAAGCCAGAGACATCAACCACTCAGACCTTCAGGCGCTGCTTTCAATTGAAACGGTCATGGAAAAAATGAAGCGGTTTGACGATTCAATGAAATATCTTGACGAGATTCTTGATATTGATCCCGGGAACCTGACCGCTCTCTGCCGGAAGCGGGCGCTGCTCGAAATGCAGGAGAAATGGGATGACCTTCTTCTGCTGCAGAAATCAATTGTCAAACTCGAGCAAAACGAGAAAGATAAAGAGCGAGAGGACCACAGGCTGCTGGGATATAAATACGAGTATGCGCGCTCAAGCCTTGAAAACGGAGAATTGGAAAAAGCTGATAAGGCATTCAGGACTCTTATGAGAATGGACAGCGGCTTTCTCCCCGCTTATCTTGGAACTGCCGAGGTCATTATGACAAAGGGCGAGACTGAGGAAGCGATAAACTTCCTCGAAAAAGGGTTTGAGCAGTTGAACTCGGTCATACTTCTTGCGCGTCTTGAAGACCTGCTTATCAGTGTCGGCGAGCCCGGCAGGCTCATACGGTTTTATAAAAACGCCCTGACGCGAAGCCCCCAGGACAACGGTCTGAAATTTCTGCTCGGCAAGCTCTACTACAGGCTGGAGATGGTAGATGACGCCCTTGAGATTCTGAATTCGATCGACACAAGCGCGTTTGCCCCCCATGAACTATACGGTTTGAGGGGTGAGTTGTACATGAAGAGAAAACAGATATCCAAGGCGATAGATGAATTCAGACGCGCCTGCGGCATACAGAGTGTTGTGAATGTCCCGTACTGCTGTTCCCGGTGCGGGTTTAAATCCGCAGACTGGTCAGGCAGATGCCTCTGCTGCAATGAGTGGAATACCTACAAACTTGATCTCTATGGTACCTGCAAGGCCTAAAAATACCGACATCTCAGCGGAAGAATCCGGGACCGCAGATTCCGGTAACGATTCCGGAGCACTTTCAGCGTCTGCTGCGGCGCACGAAAGTCTTAATGAGCAGTTTCTCAAAAAGGATCGGCGCCGTCTGAAGAAAGTAGTTCTTGATACGAGCCTGTTTGTAAATCCCGATGTCAGAGCAAGCCTCGGCGATACTCCTATAGAAGCCCTTGAGACTTTTCTTTATCTGGCGGCGCAGATAGGCAATCTCGAGTTTTACATGCCGCCGTCGATTTTCGACGAACTGCTTCACTTTGTCGAAAGAGACAAGATTCCTGGCGATCTCCTGGTCATTCTTAATCAGAAGCCGCCCAAAAAGCACGAACTGAAATGCCCGGCTTTCCTCTTATATGAGCTTATTGAAGACATAAGGGAGCGGGTCAACAAAGGGCTCAGGCTTGCTGAAAAAGCAGTCAGAAGCGCCGAGCTTAAGAAACCGGATGAAATTGTGCAGGATTTGAGGAAGAAGTATCGGGAGGCTTTGAGAGAAGGAATTATTGACAGCAAGGAGGATGTCGACCTAATGCTCCTTGCGATGGAGCTTGACGCCCTCCTGATTACCGCAGATCAGGGGTTGATTAAATGGGCTGAAAAGCTTGGCGTGAAGTGGCTTTTCCCGGAAAGGTTCAAGGATTATCTTATTGCGGCAGTAAAAAGAACAAAGATGCTCGAAGAAAAGACAAAAAAGGCAATAAAGTAAGGTGTTGGCAGTAGGTCAGTCGGAGACGTTCTGCCTGCCTCGAAACCTTACAAGCATGTTATAATTGTGTACAAATGGAAATGAATGCTGCTTTGGTTCTCATAAGCATCCTTGGCTTTACGATCGCATCTTACTTTCTATTCATAAATAAAAAAATCTTTTTATTTATGAGCCTCGGCCTGGTGCTTTCGCTGATCGGCAGCGGCATTTTTGTCTTTCCTTGGAAGTCGTATGCCCGAATTGCAAGAATATTGTATCCCATATTTATATTGATGGCACTTGTTTTTTTTATTATAGCAATTACTAAAATGAGCAAAGAATTTACTCGATAGGGTTGGAGACTTTCACATGGCGCAAGCTTGATGTCAAAGGGTGGGAAAGGCAGATACATCTATTACATATCCGAAGCTCATTTTCACCTTCCATATGAACCGTTTGATTTCATCGACATCCGCCGACTTTCCGAAAGACATCTTGCGAGTGCCCTTTTTGGTCTCAATCATAAAAAAATATCTTACCCTGAATATGCCGGCCAGAATCCAGAAACCTATTCCTGCTATAAACAAGAGTGCGAGAGGGGTCAGGGGCAGCATAATTACTCCGGGTCCGGACTGAACAAGGCAGCCCTGTCCGATAACTTCAAGTAAAGACACTGCCAATCCCAGCAGGCCGATCGAGAACAGGGCGAGGCCAAGGACATATTGGCAGAATGGGTACTTCACATCTGTGCCGCTGCATAGCGTTATCTGGCTAATTTGATCTCTCGGTATAATATTCGAAATCCTGTTACTGCTCCATTCACGGACTCCAGCTGCTGACACTTCCACTCTTAAGCATCTGATATAATCATTAATGCCGTCAGCCAAAAGGGCTCTTTCCGATAAATTTTCGTTTAGTGAAAAACCGGAATGCATGCAGCTATCCTTTCCCCCGAAATTCACCTGAAGAGATCCCATTCTTTCTCATGAGCTGCTGGAGGTACTGCCGCTCTATGCCGGAGGTCCGTGCCGCCAGGGAAACATTCCCACCTGTATGTTGCAGCAGGTCCGTTATATACCTTTTATTGAATGTCTCGAGGATCTTTTTACGCGCCTCGTTGTAAGCGAAAGTGTGTGTTTCGGAGTTGTTTGCAGCGGACGTGACCGGAGATTTGTTATACCCGAAATCTTCCGCCGAAAGAAAGTCGTTTTTTGAGAAAATCACCGCCCGTTTTATCCGGTTACGAAGTTCACGGGCGTTGCCTTCCCATTCCCGGGTCATAAGCATCTGCATCGCATCCTCCGTCAGTCTTTTCTGATCAAGCCCCATCTCCGTACAGCATGAGGACAGAAAGTGGAAAGCTATAAGGGGAATGTCTTCCCGTATCTCCCTGAGAGGCGGGGTATGGACAGGAACCACGTTGAGGCGGTAATAAAGATCTGATCTGAAAAGCCCCGCGGTGGTGCCGCTTCCGAGGTCCCTGTTGGTTGCAGCTATTATGCGCACGTCGATACTATGCGTATCCGTAGCACCGAGAGGTTTCAGTTCTCCTTCCTGCAACACCCGAAGGAGCTTTGCCTGCAATGAGAAAGATATGTCACCGATCTCGTCCAGGAACAGGGTGCCTCCATGCGCCGCCTGGAAAAGTCCCTCCCTGTCCGAGTTGGCCCCGGTGAACGCGCCTTTGCGATAACCGAAAAGCTCGCTCTCCAGTGTGTTTTCAGGTATTGCCGGGCAGTTTATTACCACAAAGGGCTTGCCGGTCCTGCTGCTGAGGCTGTGGATCATGTGGGCCGCCAATTCCTTTCCGGTGCCTGTTTCGCCGGTAATAAGCACAGGCAAGTTGGTTTTTGCAACACGCCTCAAGGTGGCGGCAAGCTCTCTTATCGCGGGGGATTCGCCAACAAAAAAAATTTCTTTTTCTTTTTCCAGGATTTTTTCTTCGATGTCAGGTTTAATACGCAAATGCTCCTGGCGCGCCAGCGCCCGCCGCACAGTATGCAACAGCAACTCCTCCTCAAAAGGCTTGGTAATAAAGTCATAGGCCCCTTCTTTTATGGACCTCACAGCGGTATCCACGGTGCCATGGCCGGTCATCATTATTACAGGCAGGAGACTGTCTTTCTTTTTTATGTTTTTCAAAAGTTCCATGCCGTCCATGCCCGGCATTTTCATATCGGCAAGAACACAGTGGACCGTGTTTTTTTCAATAATACTCAAGGCTGATTCCCCTCCGTGGGCGCTCCGGGTCTCGGTATGCAGCTCACTTCTTAAGATGCCTTCAAGAAAACGGGTCGTATCCCGGTTATCGTCGACAATCAGAACTGTCTGTTTCACGCGGGTAACTCCTTAATTAACGGGTTTCTCTTCACCGGCCAACTCCTCTATGCAGGAATGCACACGGGAAAGCACCGCTGTCCCGGACATAACAATCAAATAGTCCCCGGGATAAATAATTGTGTCCCGGGCCGGGATCAACTCTGTGTCCCCCCGTCTGATGCCCACCAAAAGACTGTTCTTAGGCCAATCAATATCACATATTTGTCTGTCACAAACCGGCGCCCCCAGGCTGACCACTTTTTCTAAAATATGCTTTCCCTCATCATGTTCCTGGGGGTCTGGCTCCTGAAGCGGTCTTCCTTGAGCCAAAATTCGATTTAACAAAACATCATAAATAGGCTTGCCTTCCAACAAATCACTGGCAATATAAGCGGACATGCAAACCGTAATTAAAGCTAAAAGCTGCTCCATGTTGCCGGTCATTTCCAGGATTAAGATACTGCCGGTAATAGGCGCCTTGACAATGGCGCTAAAGTATGCGGCCATGGCCAGGATGATGAAGTTGTTAACGTAAATGGGTTCGAGATGCAGATATTGGGCCAAAATGCTGCCGTACAAATTACCGCTTAAAGCGCCAATGGCTAAAAGTGGCATAAAAATGCCGCCCTGGACACCTGTGCCGTAGCTCAACATGGTAAATAAAAATTTACCCGCAATAATGATAAGCAGTATTGTTAGTGCGTAATGCGCTTGAGGCAACGAATTTATTAACCCAGCGCCTCCACCCAGCGCCTGGGGCAGGACAAATCCGAGGAATCCGGCCGCAACCAAAGGAACTGCCGGCTTTAATTGCGATGGCAGCAAGTGTAGTTTCTCGTAAAAAATCTGAAACTTAACCAGGCTCGAGTTGAACAATACCCCAAAGGCGCCTACTAAAAGACCCAGGATCACAACAAACAGGTAATAAGGAAAGGGCATCAGGGGAATATTGTGAAAGTTAAACACCGGCCCTTGCCCGAAAACATAGCGGGTGACAACGTCTGCCGTAACTGAGGCGGCTACAGCAGAGGCCAGCACCACAGGAGAAAAATTTTTATGCAGTTCCTCCAGAGCAAAGATCACCCCGGCCAAGGGTGCGTTAAATGCTGCAGCCAGCCCGGCGCTGGCCCCACTGGTGAGTAAATATTTTTCTTCCATACTGGAGCATCTCAAAATCCGGCTGACCCCCTGGCCTGCCGCCGCGCCCAACTGCACCGAGGGGCCTTCCCGGCCCATAGAAAGGCCGGCACCAAGTCCCAACAGACCTCCGGCAAACTTTGCGCCGATTATTTTAAACCAGCTACCTGCTTGCAATAGGCCAGCCAGAATGCCCTTAACCTGGGGGATGCCGCTGCCGGTTGACATAGGTACCATCTTAATCAGCCAGGACAAAATCAAGGCAATCCCTATAAGGCAAACAAACAATAAGGCGGTCCAGCCAAAGGCACTTGAACCCAGGAAAGCAAACAGCTTAGGCCTTTCCATGCTCGTCCAGGCAAGCACAAGTCTAAAACAGACCACGACCACGCCTGCAAAAGCCCCTGTTAAAATGCCTTCAAAAATAAGCTTCAGGCGGAAATCATGCCAGTGCTCCAGTAAGTTTTTTATGTAGCTCTCAGGTTTTGTTACATTCCTTCTCTTCATAAACATTTTTCAAATAGCTCCTGAGGAATTATTAAACAATACTTATGACTTGCTGGACCGCCAGCGCCAGAATCACCATGGCAAAGCTCTTGCGTAAAACGGCTGTGGGCATCCGGTGGCTGGTATAGGTCCCCAGCAAACTGCCCGGCAGTATGCCAAGCACTAAAGGTATGCCTAAAGTCCAGGGGACAGCCGAAGCATTAGTCAGCCGGCCCATTAAGCCAAAAAATCCGGCCAGCATAACCAGGGCCAGACCGGTAGCTATGGCAGATCGTGTAGGGATTTTAAGAAAAACGATCATAAAGGGCACAAGTATCGTACCTCCCCCTATGCCTACCATGCCCGCCAGAAAACCTCCTGTAAAGCAACCAATCATGGCTTTATTTATCGAGTATTCAGGCATCTCTTTATACTCGCCCTTAATGGGCCAAAGCATTAAAGTAGCGATAAGGAACAACAGTCCAATAAATAGCATTAAAATAACATTATGCGGCAGATGGAATTGTACTATCCCTCCTGCCAGCGCCCCAACGGATGCACAAGTACCGGTTATGACTATCAGCCGTTTTTCTATCTTCATGTGCCGGCCATGGGCCCAAAAACCGATGACCCCTGCTACAAAGACGAAAAGGGTGGAAAGAGCGGTTATTTGATGCAGCCCCAGATTCAGATGGGCACTCCCTTGAAAAAACAAAATAATAGGAATAATGAGTATAGCGCCCCCTATTCCCAAAAGACTGGATGAAAATGAGCCGATTAAGCTGCAACCAAGTAAAAATAGCCAACTTGCCATCATAACACCACCTCCATACAATAATTTAGAAAGGTCTTAAGGATTAGCCATTTGCGGCTCGACTTCAATCTGCCCATTTTCAGATAACTCCTTGCTATAAATTTAATTTTAGGAATCTTAAAGATCCTGTTTCGCTAATTGACATTGGTTAAAAGGTCAAAGGCCCAGTCACGCATACCGGTATGGTCCTCCGTGACAGTATTGCCGTTAATAGAAAGCTTTTCTACGAGATCGCCATTTTTTCTGATATTGGCCTCCATATAGTCCCCATGAGGTATTACATCAATATCGACATCGGAATCATTGTATTTTTTCGCATAGTATGCCAGGGCCAGCTTTTGGACCTCTGAATCTCTTTGTCCTTGCCGGTTAGAGCAATGGCTCGAATCCACAGGTAAGCTTTGCACTGTCGTCTGAGCAGGCATACTCTCACTACTCAACCGGGAAGAGGCTAAAGCACCTGTTACCCCGGTAAATAGAAGGAGCATTATAAATAAAGCAATCCCTTTGCTCTCCTGGCTGAAGCCGTGAAAGAACCCTGAAGAAACAACTGCTGTTCTCGTTGCTTCATGATCTGCGATACCGAGTGTTTTGACTTTCCTGACAGATGAAAGGAAAGCCGATAAAATAGTGACTGCCATAAGGACCATAATTACCATCATAAACCCATGCATGAAAGCGGCGGCTTTAACCTGCAGTGGAATGGCGGCGTTGCTGAATACGTGCCGGATATTAGGATACCCATTGTCAGACAGGTAGCGGTGTTCCAAACTCGTGAATATTACTCCGGATATGTTCACTCCCAGGATAAGTCCGAGAGACCGCATCATGTTCAGGACGCCTCCGGCTACGCCCAGTTTATCCCTGGGTGCTGAGCCCATGATGGCGCTGTTGTTAGGCGTAGTAAACAGTCCCATACCGACCCCAAGGAGCATCAACACGGCCACCATCAGGGGCAGATGCACAGAAACTCCCATAAACATGAGGGCGAAACATGTCAGGGCGGAAATAAGCATTCCGGAAGTGGTCATTATCCTCGGACCGTATTTGTCCGAGATATGGCCTGAAAATGGGGCCACTACCGCCATCGCAAGAAGAATGGGCGTCAGCAGGGCGCCGGTAAGCGCAACGCTGTAACCCAATACATTTTGCAGATAGAAGGGCATCAGGAACATTAGTGCAAACAGCACATAATAAGACAACAAGCTTGTCACGTTTCCGATAAGGAAGGTGGCATTCCTGAATAGCCTTAGGTCTATCAGGGGGTACTCTACCCTCAGTTCCGTTATGATAAATAGGGTAAGAAGCACTATGCCGGCAAGGAAATACATAATAATAGTTTGCGAGCCCCAGCCAAGATTAACTCCCTGGTTGAAAGCAAGCACTATAAAACCAAGCCCTGAGGCGAAAAATACTGTCCCGAGATAATCAATCTTCTCCTTCTTCTCCACCTTCCGGTTGGGGGGAAGGATGAAAATGGCGGCCAGCGTGCCCAGTATCCCGATAGGGATATTCACATAAAAGATGGCCCTCCAGCCTATCGTGGCTATCAGAATACCCCCGACAAACGGACCTGCCGACATCGCCAGCGCCTGGACTGCACCCTGAATGCCGATGGCACTGCCCCTCTCTTTCGCTGGAAAAGCCTGAGTAATAAGCGCAACGGAATTCGCCTGTAAAAGCCCTGCACCTAATGCTTGTATCACGCGCGAAACTATCATAAACGTGGCTGTCGTCGACATTCCGGATAACAGCGACCCGACGGAGAAAATCACAAAACCGATTTTATAGAGTTTTGGCCTGCCGTATATATCCGCCAGCCTTCCAAACAGCGGAAGGAAAATGGTCAGCGCAAGCATATATGCCATCGCTATCCATTCTATGACCGCCATTGAAACGCCGAACGTGCTTTTGAGCGTGGGCATCGCCACATTGACGATGCTCACATCCAGCGCCGACATTGTAGCTCCAATCAGGACCGTGGACAGAATGAACCACTTCAAGCTCGGGTGAGCAGAAATATTCGACCGTAAGGTTGCCAGTTTACCGTTCATATTTACCTATATGGCAAATACCATGCCAATCAAATTGTCTATTGCAACTCTTTGAAAAGCTTAATAATTGGATGGGGAAGCCAAACTTTCAAATTAATTTCGAAACGAATTTTTTTTTACAGTGCCATTATTTTTTTTGGAAATATAACTTCAGTGATTCATTCGATCAGGAGTCCCCCCAATAATTAAGGCTTGAACGAGATAAGCCTTTAAAATGCAGGAGGAATCAGTTTTCATGAAGTGGTCGTGATTTGTTTTGGAAAATCGGATATGTAATTATATTTCAAAAAAGGGGGAGCTAATCTGTTCGAAACTCACTTGATGTGATGCCATATTTCCTCATGAGGTGCTGTAGGTACTGCCGCTCTATGCCGGAGGTTTGGGCGGCCAGGGAAACATTCCCACCCATATCGCGCAGCAGGTCTGTTATGTACTCTTTATTGAATGTCTCAAGGATCTTTTTGCGCGCTTCTTTGTAAGCGATAGTATGTATTCCGGGGCGGTTTGCAGCGGACGTGACCGGAGATTTGTTATACCCGAAATCTTCCGCCGAAAGAAAGTCGTTTTTTGAGAAAATCACCGCCCGTTTTATCCAGTTGCGAAGTTCACGGGCGTTGCCTTCCCATTCCCGGGTCATAAGCAGCTGTATCGCATCCTCCGTCAGTCTTTTCTGATCAAGCCCCATCTCCGTACAGCATGAGGACAGAAAGTGGAAAGCTATAAGGGGAATGTCTTCCCGTATCTCCCTGAGAGGCGGGGTATGGACGGGAACCACGTTGAGGCGGTAATAAAGATCTGATCTGAAAAGCCCCGCGGTGATGCCGCTTTCGAGGTCCCTGTTGGTTGCAGCTATTATGCGCACGTCGATACTATGCGTGTCCGTAGCACCGAGAGGTTTCAGTTCTCCTTCCTGCAACACCCGAAGGAGTTTTGCCTGCAATGAGAAAGATATGTCACCGATCTCGTCCAGGAACAGGGTGCCTCCATGCGCCGCCTGGAAAAGTCCCTCCCTGTCCGAGTTGGCCCCGGTGAACGCGCCTTTGCGATAACCGAAAAGCTCGCTCTCCAGTATGTTTTCAGGTATTGCCGGGCAGTTTACCACCACGAAGGGCTTGCCGGTCCTGCTGCTGAGGCTGTGGATCATGTGGGCCGCCAACTCCTTTCCGGTGCCTGTCTCTCCGGTAATCAGCACAGGCACATTAGCCTTTGCAATCAACCGCAGGGTATCTATGAGTTTTTTCATCAGCAGGGATTCCCCCACGAAAAAGGCCTCTTTCTCCTTTTCCCGCAATCTCTTTTCAAGGTCCATGTTCCTAAGGAGAAGGCGCCGATACTCCAGCGCCCGCCGCACTGTATGCAACAGCAATTCCTCCTCAAAAGGCTTGGTAATAAAGTCATAGGCCCCTTCTTTCATGGACTTAACAGCGGTATCTATGGTGCCATGAGCGGTTATCATTATTACAGGCAGGAGGCTGTCCTTCTTTTTTATATTTTTCAAAAGTTCCATTCCGTCCATGCCCGGCATTTTCATATCGGAAAGAACACAATCGACCGTGTTTTTCTCGATAATACTCAACGCTGATTCTCCCCTGTGGGCGCTCCGGGTCTTCATATCCAGCTTACTTTCTATAAGTCCTTCAAGAAAACGCGTCGTATCCTGATCGTCGTCGACAATCAGAACTGTCTGTTTCACGTCTTTTCTCCTTCGACGGGGAACCAAAGCGTAAATTGAGCGCCCGCGCCTGCTTCGCTTTGCACCGAAATCTCTCCGTTATGATCTTTTACAATGCCATGGCTCACCGCTAATCCGAGGCCGGAACCCTCTCCAAATGGCTTTGTTGTGAAGAAAGGCTCAAATATCTTATCTCTGATATCTTCGGGGATGCCGCATCCGGTATCCGAGAAAGTGATTCTTATTCCATGGCCTTTTCTGTCAAATTCAGTCCTGACCGTGATGCTGCCGCCTGATTTCATAGCATGAAAGGAGTTCATCAGCAGATTGCTGAAAACCAGTTTTATCTTGGTTTCATCCGCAAATAAATGAGGCAGTGAGGAAGAATAGTTCCTGACTATGTTGATCCCGTTCTTCCGGAAGTTTTCCTCGAACAGGGTCACTATTGTGTCGATAACAACATTGACGTCAACAGGCGTGTATTTGACCTTTGCCTGTCGGGAAAAACTCAGGAGATCCTCGATGAATTTCTTGCAGAGAAGCGCGTTGTTATAGGCAACGTCCAGATTTTCACGCAGCTGACCCCCTGGAGGGCATTCCTTGCGCGCCGCTTTCGTATACCCGAGAATAAGATTGAGCGGATTGTTAATTTCATGAGCAACACCTGCGGCCATTTGCCCTATGGAAGAAAGTTTATCTGCCCGCAGCACCTGTTCCTCCATCATTCTTCTTTTTTCCTCGGATTCCTTCAGATACCCCATCATACTGTTGAATGATTCTGCCAGATCAGCCACCTCTTCATAATCACGGCTTTCGAAATGAACGTCAAGGCCCCGATGTCCGCTGATTACTTCTTTGAAGAATGAACTCATTCGTTTGAGTGGAACAACAGCCACTTTGTAATGAAAAAAATTGAGCGCGACGAAAAGCCCCGCCATGGCTGCAACCCCAAGCAGGAAAGAGTAAAAGACCACTTGCCGGAGCTGATGGAATGTCTCGGTTACCGGCACCGAGATGGACTCCAGACCCACAACATCTCCAACTTCCCAGTGGCGACCGTGAACTTTCCCGTATTTACTTGTGATAGACAGCGGCGAAGAATCCGGATCACCATGACAAAGCAGACACGGTCCCTCCATGACAACCGCCTTGAGATTAAGGAAGTAATCCTGACCGTTTCTGGTGACCAGACCCTTCCACTGTTGCTTTGCAGCCGGGGTATTGCGGAATCGTTTTATAAAGGCATCTTCAAAAATATCCGCCTTGTTGGCCTGGTTCATGGGATCAATGGCGACTCTTCGGTATATGTAGCGCGGAAATTTTTGTTTGAACCTATTCATTATTCCCTTATTTATGAAAGAATTAGACATGACTTGCTGAATAAAGACATTCCCGGGAAGTAAATGGAATATCTGGGGCCGAAGCTCATCGCGGGCATAATCCATAGTGGCGTCGATATGCCCAAGCACGATATCTGTTTTTTCGTAGGCTTCCTTGATATATATTTTCTTCAAATAATCATAGGCAACAAAGGAAAGGAGTGTTATAACACACAAGAGAATAGAGCCAAACCCAAATATGAATTTAGCCGTAAGTGTTGAGCTGCCCTGTTTTTTTAAACTGCCCAAATTTATCTGATGAGACAATTTTTTAAGATTTCTACTTGTAACATGCAATATTATAACAAAACCACAGGTGAGCGGTATAGCGGGCGCAACTTGAGGCCGGAAGGGAAACCACGATTGTGCGGATAAAAAGGCGTGTTCTACAAGAATAAAAACTGTGCCTCTCGCGAAGACTTGTGGGAAATGGTACCAATCGCCGAAAATGCCGGGTCACTTCCTTTGAGGCAGCTGCCTATGATTGGAACTTTTTATTTTCGTTGTTTGTGAGTTTTGATAGTTGGCAGGGTGCAATATCAATTAGGATTTCAGTATCATCTGGTTTGCCGAGGAACGCGTTTCTCCTATGGAAGTTACGCGCACTGCGGGATGATCATGGATCGGGCACTTGTTCTCGCATATTCCGCAACCGATGCAAAGATTTGGATCTACGCGGGGCCGCTTCAATACTTTCTTTGCTCCGTCTCTAAGCTGCACCTCAACGCTTTCAAACCAGATCGCCTTTGGAGATGTGGGACAGACCTCTTCGCAAACGATGCAGTCTATGTTCATTGCCCAGGGAAGACACCTCCCCCGGTCGTAGAATGCAGTGCCGATTTTGACCGGTTTCTGTCCGGCGGCCTTTCCCAATTTTTTCTCAACCGTCAGCGGGGTGATGGCACCCGTAGGGCATGCATGGCCGCAGAGCACACAGTTATATTCACAATACCCTATATTGTTAATCAATACCGGCGTCCATAGTCCCTCAAATCCCGCCTCCAGCAGCGCCGGCTGGATTGCATTGGTGGGACATACCTTCATACACTCGCCGCACTTAATGCATCTTCGCAGAAAATCCCCTTCCCGAATAGAACCGGGCGGCCTTATCACATGGTACTGGGCCGAAGTTTTTGAAGTTATGGTGCTCCGCATTACAGGGAAAACGAGCGCTCCTGCGACAGCACTTTCGATCAGTCTGCGCCGGCCCACGTCGAGGGGCATGTGCACGGAACTTGAGAGGTTGGAAAGACCGTAATGGATTGCGTCTTCGGGACAGTCCTCAATACAGTTCATGCATAGATGACATTCGGTGGTGCGTACAGCCCTGTCCGGATCACACCCGCCATGGCAGTGTGCAAGGCACTTCCTGCAATCGGTGCAGCGGTCCACATCGCGCCATATACTGAAAAGCGGCCTGAAGGAGAGCAGCCCTAAAAGCGCACCCAGAGGGCATACCGCGCGGCACCAGAAACGGGGCAGGAACCTGTTTGCAAAGAGCACCGCAAGAAAGATCATTCCAAGAAATGTCCCGCCATGGAAAAGAGGCTGTTTGAGATAGAGCAGGCCGCTGTTGTAATTAAATCCGGGGAATACAGCTATAGCAAAAGACCTTGTGATGAGCGGAATGGGATCAAGCAGCCCTATCTGGAGGGACCCGAGGGCCGCAAGAGCGACCAGGAAAGCAAGAATATAATATTTGAGCCGGTAAAGGGGGCGGTAGGAATTCATCGCCACAGTATCCACCGCCCTTAATTTATTGAAAATACTTCCCGTAATCTGGTTGATAATCCCGAGAGGGCATATCCAGGAACAGAAGAAACGTCCGAAAAAGAGTGTGCCGATGATAATAAATAACGAAAGGGCAAGTCCCTTGTAGATGGTCCAGCTCGTCAAAAAAGATGCGACTGCAACAAGCGGGTCCAGCTCAAGAAACAGCGGTGTCTCATAGCCTTTCATGCGTCTGAAGCCGGTAAGCCAGAGCAGGAGCACAAAGAGCAGAATGAAAAAAACTGCGTAGGTCCTTCTGATATTCCTGAGAGTAAGAAGTCCGGCAATCATACGTTTATTTCAGCAACATTGAGGGATTTCCAGTCAGAAATACCTATGCCTCTTTTCTCCGCCATCCCGATAAAAGGTATGTCCTCGACCCTCAGATCGAGAAATCTGAGACCGTAAGCTTCTACTGCCACAATATCAGTACCTGCGATGACCGTATTCTGGATGGATACGTCCGAGAGGTTACCGCCGGTGGGACCGTTTCTAAAGAGTACCCGCGTGGCATCCATAACAATGAGCGTTGGTCTGATAGCTGAGGCAAGATCGGCGATTGCGGTGTTTATGTCCTGGTGCAGGCGGTTCCTCTGGCCGCCGAGAGAACCGTAAAGGTTTTTCATCGCCATCGTACATTTGCTCAAAGAGTGATGTTTCACTATCGGCAGGTTGATGAGTTTGTCTGCCTGGTGATAGAAGCGGCTCACAGGCCATACTTTCAGGGATTCGCCTTTCAGATCGGTCGGCACAAAGTCGTTCTCGGCCGCCAGCCTGATCTTTCCTCCGGCTCTTTTCACGGCAGCCTCTATCCCGGAGCGGGCAAAACACCGGTAAGGATCGTTCACCGATGCATCAGTTACCCAGACCTCGGAGGCCCGGGCCTCAAGGCATAGCTTCACCACAGAAGCCACAACATCCGGATTGGTGTTTGCGGCCTGTTCAGGCTGTCTGTCCCAGGCAGCGTTCGGCTTCAGCAAAACCCTTTCTCCCGGGCTTACAAAACGGCCCATGCCGCCGATTCTCTCTATTGCGGCCCTCACCATCTTGTCGGCATCTTTGCCCCGTGCCACCGCCAACTGAGGATATATTTTTTTATCTTCAACGCGGTAGTCCCTGAAGGTATATATTTTTGAATCGCTCCTTCGCACCGGCTCTTTACTATAAAAAACATACCCCCATACTCCGGAAACTGCCGCGAGTCCGCAGGCGGCAGCGGTCCTCAACAGAAACTGCCTTCTGGTCCCCTCTTCTTTCTTGTTATGCTTCGACGACATAGTACCAACTCAAAGGTTTCTTTATCGCTTCCCTTTTGCAAAGAACTTCAATAATCCTTCATCATCGGTCCCAAACAGACCGAAAATCGCGGTCTTGCCCGGAATCAGAAACCAGTTGCCCTCATATTTGTCTATTACCTTATACGCTTCACTTCCATTACTTTCGGTCTTCTCATATTTTATGCCGGATTTCCTGAAATAGTCCATAAAAGACGCCAAAAGCGATTTCATTTCCTCTTCGCTGCCTGTCATGAGCGCAACCGTGATCTTTTTCCCTCCTGTGGAGTACCCGCGTTCTATCACGTTATGGAGGAAATCGAGCCCCCGGTAGCCCTCCTTCACAAACCTCGTTTTTTCAACTTTCCCGAGGTCCGGGAATCTGGAGAATATCTTGTTAAAGGAATCCTGTCCGGGTGAGAGCGTGTCGCTGAATTCCTTCGCAAATTTAAGCGCAGGGGCCTTTGGATTGTAAGCGTTGATCTTCACGTAATAGCGGCCCTTAATGAAGTTCACGCCTCCCGATGTCCTGAATCCCATTGTACCCACAGAAACCGCCTGAGGATTTTCTCCGGATTCATCCACCAGAACGCCAAAAGCCTGTATGCCCTTCCCCATATCATATGTCTCAACCTGGATATCCGGCTGTGCAGTCCTGGATTCCATAGCTACATACTCCGTTACTGTAAGCCCCGTAAATCCTGCTCCGATAAAATACTCCGCATGGCCGTCAACGTGCTCGTAGAGATTTTCCTTGGTGTAGCGGTGCTCCTCACCCAATAGCCGGAAACCAGTAATCCCGGCACCCCCGGAATGTCGCAGCCTTTCCGGGGTGGGAATCTCATTCACAACTTCAGTAGAGATGGTCTTGTCCACGGGCTGAGGCAGTGCGTTTACCGCCTGCGGCAGCGTACCCTCAGCCGTCTTAAAATCGATCAGGGCAGGATCATAGCTTTGGCCTCTGACGTAGAGGACTGCTGCTATGCACGGAAGCAGCCCCAGCAGGACAACGCGATATATGAGTGGAACGGAACGCATCACGACATAAGCGACATGGACTCATGCGCATCGCAGAGCATTTCCTTTACAGGTAGTCCGTAAGGACATTTCCCGGCGCAGGCCGCTCCATCGCATTCTGCACAGGCTGCCGAGTTTCTTGTCAGAGCTGCATAAGACTGTATCGCCCTTTTCTCCATTCCATAGTCTTTGAAATACATGTGGTATCTCATGACCGAGGCAATCTCCACGCCTGCGGGGCACGATACTTCGCACTCGCCGCAGCCTGTTCTGCAGTATTCTTTGCTGTACAGTCCGGCATAACGATCAAGGACCCTTTGGTCAGCAGATGTGAATTCTGCGCCGGAGGCCTTCAGATAAAGTTCGATGTCGGCAACCGTTTTCATCGTTATAATAAGACCGCTCACCTCCGCGTGCTTCAGCACCCACTTGAAGGCCGCCTGGGGAAAATCCTCTTCCCCGGCCTCCATCTTCATGTCTTTAGCCCCTGCAAGGGTCTTCATGGCGATTACTCCTACCCCCTGCTTGTGGGCCTCTTTCATCACCTCGGGCAACTGCGGAAATTTCATGAAGTTGAAGGACGGCTGGATCACATCAAAACGGCCCGACTTGACAGCAGTCATCAGGAGTTCTTCCATGTTATTGGGGCCATGAGACGACGTGCCCAGAAAACGGATTTTCCCGGCCTGCTTAAGCTCGGCCACCGCCCCGAACATCTCGTCGGACAAAAGCCTTTTCTTCTCTATTTCCATGTCCTTGTTCATCTCCCCGATAGCATGTACAAAAACGAAATCGAGGTAATCGGTCTTCATCCTCGACAGGCTGCCCTCGACAGCGGCTATGTAATCCTTCTTCATTGAGTCCACGGGAAGATGTCCCGGGTAAGGCATGGAATTGCAGAATTTAGACGTAATGATGATCTTGTCCCTATGGATTTTTCCCATAGCTTCGCCGATGGTTTTCTCTGACAGGCCGTAATCCGGAGCAGTGTCAAAATAATTAATACCGCTGTCCACCGCCCTGAGCACCATCGATGCAGCCGAGAGTTTTCCGGCGCCGAATGATATATCACTCATCTTCAGACCGGTTTTACCGATTTCACGATAGCTTTTGACCGACGGGGTGTTCTGAACTGTTTCCGCGCGGAGAGGCTGTGCTGCCGCACCGGCAGTCGCGATGGCCGCCACCTTGAGAAAATCCCTTCTGTTCATAATGAAACCTCCTCTGCTGTTTAAAGGAATATATTTAATTATATTCGTTCGCTGACCTCCGTGCAAGACCGCGGGGGATGCGTTCTTTAACCACTCGTCTATTAATCGCCCATTTTATGCTAAAATGCATATAAATATCATGAACGGTGATCATATATGCCTCTGCCGGTAAAAATATATACCCTCAGCACTTGCAGCCACTGCAATGCTGTAAAAAAGTTCTTGTCGGATTGTGCAGTAAAATATGAGTTTACAGATGTGGATTTACTGTCCGGAGAGGAGCGGCATGCAATACTTGAGGACATAAAAAAAATCAACCCCTTATGTAGTTTTCCCACCATAATAATCGGAGATAGAATCATCATCGGATTCAGGGAAAATGACATCCGGGAGGCACTCGGGTTGTGAACAACATTGAACAACTGTATGAACTGCTGAAAAAATCTCAGGAAGCCAGGGGCTATCATTTCAATAGTGCTGAAACTATGGTCTTTGATCTGCTGAAAGGGCTCCTGATGAACAAGGAGCGATATGGATACATGTCATGCCCTTGCAGGCTTGCTTCCGGTAATTATGAGCAGGACAGAGACATAATCTGTCCATGTATGTACCGTGGGCCTGATTTGGAGGAATTCGGCAGTTGTTACTGTGGTCTCTACGTTTCACAGGACTGGTCTGAGGAGAAGATCGAACACGTCTATGTTCCCGAAAGGAGACCTCCGGAAAAAATACCTCGATAGTATGTTATCAAAAAAACAACTTACGCAACATCCCATTCCCCCGGTTTTAAGTGTATTAAAATATCTCTGCTTCCATGTATTACCGCAACCACATAAGGCTGTCTAATGCAGGTTCTGTCCATGTGACGCGAGCCATGTTCTCACCCTTTTCTCTGCCTCGTCCTGTGATACAATCTTCTCTTCGTCAACTGCTTTGATTCCCTTCTCGACCTTTTCAAGCACATAGAGATGATACTGAATATCTTCATACGTGCAATCCTCAGACAATGTTTTAATAAGGTTTATTGCTTGTTCCTTGACAATAGGCATTTCGTCCTCCTCTCAAAACAATAGTTTATTCCCTTGATTCTATTCGTTTCTGAAGCTCATCGAGGGATAGGAGTTTTCCTGGATTAGATTTTTGTATAAACAATCTTCTGTCCAACTCAGTCATATGGCTCTGCGGGACAGTAATGTCATGTGGAAGGGGGTCAGCCCTCGAACAGTGACAGAATATCTTTTTTTTCTTTCTCAAACTGGCGAATTGACTTTCTGTTTCCTTCTATCTTCCCCATCACCCTTCGATATTGATGCGCTATAGCAGAAGCGCCCTTTCCTCCTATCTTTTCAGCAATCTCCCGGTTATTGGAATGGCTTTTTTCTTTTGCTACACAGACGAACATATCCTGTGCTCCTGAATCACTAAGTCCGTCAATCCCATAATAATCACACACGGCACGATAAATCTCATTCACTCCAGGCCGGCCGGAAAAGTGACGTTTAGCCGATATATCTCCGAGATTCCCTTTCCTTTTTAAATTACTTACCACCTTTTGCACAAATGTCTTATTCCCCAGTACCGCCTGTCCAATAATCTTTTCTGCAGGATACTCAGGTGGATTTTCAATTCCAGCTTCAACAAACTCCCTGTATTTTTTCCAGGCGGTCTTATAGTTAGCGCCATATTCAGACAACAGCCACTCCGTCTGAAGCCACGGGGTTGATTTCTCTTTTCCAATATACTGTCGGTAGCTGCTCCATTGATATTCCTCCGGAGTTTTGACCATCGCTGCTCTAACTGGGTTAAGGTGTATATACCTGCTCAGCTCAAGCAGATATCTCTCCTTCTCTACACATAATGATTTGTATCTGCCGGCAAAGACGTGTCCTATGACGCCGCACGACCTCCTCAGATAACTTCCGTACCCTGATCCTATGTAATGCATTGCCTTTGATAAATTGCCATGAGGCATGGAAATGAGAAGGTGATAATGATTGCTCATGATGCACCAGACATGGATACCTATACCGTATCTATCAACTGACCGGCCAAGAATATCCAGGAAGACTTCCTTATCCTCACCCTCACGAAAAATGTAGTCACCACGATTCCCTTTGGAAATAATGTGGTACGCTGCACCTTCATATTCAATTCTTAACGGCCTCGCCATAAAAAATGTTACCAGAAAAGATTTGTTCCGTCAAGATTCGAGGGCTGACCTGTGGCGAGCAGATAAACTGTCCGTATCTGTAGCACATAAACTGTCCGGATAAAATATATGGATAGCAAGGGGGCTATCCATGAAACGTTCGGCAGTGTTGCAGGAGGTACGGAAGATGAGATTTGAAGAAAGCTATGAGGGTTGGATACGAGGTCGATTAACGCAGGAAGAAGCAGCAACGCTTCTGGGTGTGTGCGATAGGACATTTAGAAGATATATGTTGAGGTATGAAGATACGGGCCTGGAGGGCCTTATAGATAAGCGTTTAGGGCAAATATCTCATAAACGTGCGCCTGTTGATGAAGTAGTCGCACTATCGGATCTTTATAGCAATCGCTTTTGTGGTTTCAATGTCAAACATTTTTATAGCTGGTACCGGCGTGCTTATCAAGGGACCAGAAGCTACACATGGGTCAAGAACACCCTCCAGGAAAAGGGATTGGTACCGAAGGCAGCACAGAAAGGTACACACAGGAAAAAGCGTACAAGGGCACCTTATACCGGTATGATGCTGCACCAGGATGGTTCCAAACATCAGTGGGTTGAAGGAAAATACTGGGATCTAATCGTAACTATGGATGATGCCACGAGTGAACACTACTCGATGTTTTTTGTGCAGGAGGAAGGCACTCAAAGCAGCTTTCAAGGGGTAAAAGAAGTTATTGAGCAACACGGATTGTTTGCTTCGTTGTATACGGATCGTGGAAGTCACTACTGGCATACACCTGAGGCCGGAGGGAAAGTGGACAAATCAAATCTTACCCAGTTCGGTCGTGCAATGAGCCAACTTGGAATTAAGATGATTGCTGCGTATTCTCCTGAGGCCAGGGGTCGTTCTGAGCGAGCCTTCGAAACTCATCAAGACCGCCTCGTCAAGGAGCTTGCAATGGCGGGCATTACTGAGATGAAGCAGGCCAATGATTATCTTGCCAGTACTTATATGCCAGCCCATAATGCCGAGTTCACTGTTGTCCCGCAGGAACCACAGAGCGTATTCGTGACTTGGGCAGGCACTGCCTTGGAAGACATCCTATGCGAACAGTATGACCGCACCGTAGGCAACGACAACTGTGTAAAGTTCGATGGGCTAAAACTTCAGATCCCGCCAAATCAATATCGCTGCCACTACGTTAAGGTCGAAGTTCGCGTCCATCGTTATCCGGATGGTGGCCTTGCTATATTCCATGGACCGAGAAAACTGGCGGTCTTTGACCCTAAAGGAAAGGAGATTGCAAAGTGCTCACATGCAGCGGCATGAGACTCAATAAAACTGACATCGGTGGCCTGCCATGTTCCATGCGCAGCCACCCTGCAGAACCGGACAGTTTATTTGCTCTAAAACCGGACAACTCTATTTGTTGACAACAGATTCGAGGGCTGACCCCATTAATCCTGGCTTGCTCGATAGTCTTATAAACGACCAGGCACGGCATGCTTTTTTTTGGAGCAAATGATAATATTAACGACGGACTCCATTACTGGGACGGGACAGATGAACCAATCAATATAAAGGAGATATGTATGACCAAAGAAACAGGCGTGATTGATCCAGAGAAGAGCCCATTTGCTCGACAATATTGGATTGACCAGGGACACAGCTTCACGGAGCATCGAAAGGCGCAGTTAAAAAACGGAAGGCTAATTGGGAAGACCGTTTCTTATATTATGAAACTACCCAATAAGAACACAGGTCAATATGTTGCGTTTGTTGCCGTGCGATGGGGGTTTGCCAAGGTGTTGGAAGGCCGTTTAGTAGCAAAGAACCCAAATGCTTAAAAAATACTGAAAAATATAAAAAAGAAAGAGGAAGACATCTAACTGTTCGTCTTAAAACCTGCCTACAATAATGGAAGGCTATGGAGATATTGATATGAACAAGTCAATAGTTGGTTTCCTGATTGTTTTAATCAGTGTGGGTATTCTAACTTGCCTAATTTCTTGCGATGTTAACAATAAAAGTAGTAACCAACCGTCATCTCAAACAGACACGCCTCCAGCACAAACCGATAATGAGGTAAAGCAACAGTCAAGTTGTACTGAAATTGATAAGCAGTTATTTGATGCATTAGATAAGGGACAAATGACAAGGATTAGGGAATTGCTTGAAGCTGGTGCAAATGTTAATGCACATTGTTCTGAACTTCCCCCGGAATAGCGGACACACCGAAAGGTTAGGTTAAAATAAATAACCTACGGAGGTGTGAGATGCAAGACAGCAATGGTAGTGGCCGGAAGAAGTATGACAAGGAGTTCAAAGCAGAGGCAGTACGAATGATAACCGAGGGAGGCAGGACAGTAGCAGATGTTGCCCGCAGCCTTGGGATTCACGAGAATCAGTTGCACAGGTGGAAACGTGAGTATGAGGACGATCCTGGCAGCAGCTTTCCGGGAAAAGGTCGCCTAAAGCCTCAGGATGAAGAGATGAGGCGGCTTCAAAAGGAAAACGCAAACCTTAAAGAGGAGCGTGACATACTAAAAAAAGCGTTGGCCATCTTCTCAAGACACCCGAAATGAAATATTGCTTTATGGACCGGTATCGCTCCGAATTCAGGGTGATGAAGATGTGCCGAGCATTGGGAGTATCACGGAGCGGCTATTACGGGTGGAAGAAGCAGCCACAAGGAAAGAGACGAAAGGATGAGGAAAGATTGCTTATGGAGATAAAGGAATCATACCGGAAGAGCAAAGGCAGTTATGGAAGCCCAAGGATTGCCGATGCTCTCCGTGATAAGGGATTGTGTTGTGGCAAGAACCGGGTCGCCAGGATAATGAAAGTTAATGGTATCAAGGCAAAGGCAGCGAAGAAGTTCAAGGCCACAACGAATTCCAAACACAATCTGCCGGTGGCGGAGAACCTGTTGAAACAGGACTTCACAGCAGCGAGTCCCAATGCAGTATGGGTGTCAGACATAACGTATGTTTCAACCAATGAGGGATGGCTGTACCTGGCGGTGATTATTGATTTGTATTCAAGGAAGGTAGTAGGCTGGGCCATGAGCAACCGACTGACAGCAGACTTTGTAATCAGGGCACTGTATCAGGCCATAGGCAGGCGTAGACCTCCTGCTGGCTGCATCTTTCATTCAGACAGGGGAGTGCAGTATGCCTGTAAAGATTTCCGGAAAGTCCTGGAGCATTATAAGTTCCGCCAGAGCATGAGCAAGAAAGGCGATTGCTATGATAATGCTGTAGCAGAGAGTTTCTTTCACACATTAAAAGTGGAGCATGTGTATCAGCACAGGTATGCAACAAGGGCAGAGGCACGGCAGAGTATTTTTGAATATGTCGAAATGTTTTATAATCGTCAGAGGAAGCATTCAGCACTGGGCTATCGTTCTCCGGTATCCTTTGAGCTGGATGCAGTAGCAGCCTAACCTAACTCGGTGTCCACTGAACCGGGGGAAGATCAGTTCTTATGGTTTCGAAGAAACACCTATTTCTCCTTTGATGTATGCATCATTGAATCCTCCTTATCGGTCGGATTCGTCTGTAGATATCGTAAAACTACTTCTGGCTAAAGGAGCCAATCTTAACGAAAGAGATGAAGATGGCGCAACCCCATTAATTAGGGCATCACACCACCGACAACTGTTTGGGGCCGATGTTATGACGACATTAATAAAGGCTGGGGCTGATGTAAATGCGAGTGAGCGTGATGGGACGACAGCGTTAATGAGAGCAGCAACCGGTTTGAAAGGTCCGTCATCCGAAGCGGTTAAAGTCCTTTTAGATAATAGAGCTAATGTAAACGCTCAAGATGCTAAGGGAAACACGGCATTAATCTTGTCTTTGAAGCAATGCCAGGATTTCGATGCTATTAACGAACTAATAAGTCACGGTGCTGATGTTACCATAAAAAACAAATATGGCGAGAGTGCTTTTGGTTTTGCTTCAGATGAAAAAATTATTAAACTAATGCAAACAAGGAAATAGTGACTTTCCAATAGATAGCATGCCGGGATAATCTTTTGTCAGTAATCAAATCTACTGATACTTTACTGACACGGTTTTGGAAGGCTTGCGATGAGAAAAGGCTTATATTTCAAGGAAATAAAAAATGCCGAAGGCGGGACTCGAACCCGCACGGCCTTGCGACCACTAGACCCTGAACCTAGCGCGTCTGCCAGTTCCGCCACTTCGGCAACTTTAAAAACCATGAGGCGTGAAGAGTAATGCGTGATGTGTAAACGCATAACGGTTACGCATTATGATTTTTTATTATAGCAGGAGTAACACTGTACGCACAATGGTGTTGACCCACTAACCACGCATTACGCTTCACGGCATTATGATATGTTAAAATAAAATTGCTTAAAACTATTATAAAGGAAAGGGAGTTATGGAAACACCGGCAGCGGCATCTAATTTCATCCGCACCATTGCAGCTGAAGATATGAAGACCGGAAAGTTCGGCGGACGGCTTATGACACGCTTTCCGCCGGAGCCGAACGGATACCTGCATATTGGGCATGCCAAATCAATCTGCCTCAATTTCGGCCTTGCCCAGGAGTTCGGCGGCATTTGCAATTTTCGTTTTGATGATACGAACCCGAGCAAGGAGGAGGTCGAGTATGTTGATTCGATCCAGGAGGATGTCCGCTGGCTCGGGTTCGACTGGGGAGACCGTCTCTACTATGCATCCGACTATTTCGATAAGCTCTATGATTATGCGGTACAGCTAATAAGAAAGGGCAAGGCGTACGTTTGTGACTTGAGCGCCGAGCAAATACGGGAATTCCGCGGTACCCTGACGGCCCCCGGCAAGGATAGCCCCTACCGTAACCGCTCTATAGATGAAAACCTGGATCTTTTCGGGCGTATGAGGGCAGGTGAGTTTGAGGACGGAGCCCGCGTATTAAGGGCAAAGATCGACATGGCTTCCGGCAACATCAATATGAGAGACCCTGTAATGTACAGGATAAAGAAAGAGTCTCACCACCGGACGGGCGACAAATGGTGCATCTATCCCATGTACGACTATGCCCACGGCATTTCCGACTCCATCGAAGGGGTGACCCACTCCATCTGCACCATGGAATACGAAGACCATAGGCCGCTTTACGACTGGTTTATAGATGAACTGAATATCTACCACCCGCAGCAGATCGAATTCGCCCGTCTCAACCTGAGCTACACGGTACTGAGCAAGCGCAGACTCCTGAAATTGGTGAACGGAGGGTTTGTGGCGGGATGGAACGATCCGCGTATGCCGACCCTTGCAGGCATCCGCAGACGCGGATACACACCCGAGTCCATAAGGAATTTCTGCGAGCGTATCGGTGTCGGCAAAAGGGAGAGCACGGCTGCCCTCGAGCTGTTGGAATTCTGCGTCAGGGAAGACCTGAACAAGCGCGCTCCCAGGGTAATGGCGGTGCTGCGTCCTTTAAAAGTGGTCATCGATAACTATAACGCAGGAGAGGTGGAATACCTGGACGCGGTAAACAACCCGGAAGACCCCAACGCGGGTGCGCGTAAAGTGCCTTTCGCACGGGAACTCTACATTGAGCGGGAGGATTTTATGGAAGACCCGCCCAAACAATTTTTCCGTCTTGCGCCCGGCCGTGAAGTGCGGCTGCGGTATGCCTATTTTGTGAAGTGCGTTGATGTGAAGAAGGATGCCGGGGGCGAGCTCACGGAAATTCATTGCACATACGACCCGGCCACCCGCGGCGGCGATGCCCCGGACGGGCGCAAAGTCAAGGCAACGCTGCACTGGGTTTCCGCTTCGCACTCATTGGAGGCTGAGGTACGCCTCTACAATACGCTCTTCACAAAAGAAGACCCGAATGACGTTGAAGAGGGCAAGGAATTTACCGATTACTTAAATCCGAAGTCGCTGGAGGTGCTCTCGTCGTGCCGGGTGGAGCCGGGACTGAAAAATGCAGCGCCGGGAAGCAGACACCAGTTTGAGAGAATGGGCTATTTCTGCGTTGATTCCGCGGATTCCACTCCTGAAAAGCTGGTCTTTAACCGGACCGTTACCCTGAAGGATGAATGGGCAAAGATACAAAAAGCCAGGCAATAGGCAATGGGCTATAGGAAAAACAAAAAAGTCTGAGCACGTAATGGTCATTCCCGCGAAGCTGGAATTGATGCCTATTGTCTATCGTCTATGACCTGCATCAATCTCTTTAACACTTTTTCTTTTCCGACAAGTTCCATAACTTCAAATATACCGGGGCTTGCAGTGGTGCCGGTGATCGCAACGCGGGCAGGCTGGGCAATGGCGCCGAGTTTCAACTCATGCCGTTCAGCCAGGGACATGAATGCTTTTTCAATTTCCGGTGCAGTGAAGTCAGCAACACCGGAAAGCAGTTCATGCAACTCTGAAAGCAGCTGAATATTTTCGGGCTTGAGGAATTTTTCCCGTGCTTTCGGATCGATCTCGATGGAGTCAAGAATATAATAACGCAGAGAATGGGCGAGCTCGACCAGCGTGCGTGACCTCTCTTTCAGAGATAGCACTGCTTTTGAAAGCCATTGCATGTCAAGCTGCCCGCCCCCGGGAACAATGCCTTCACTTATCAGGAACGGCATTACCGCCTCTGCAAGAGCTTCCGGCGTCGAGCTGCTTATATACTGGCTGTTGAGCCAGAGCAGTTTTTCAGGATTGAAGACCGCCGCAGATTTACCCACGCTCTCAAGCGAGAAGCAGTTGACCAGTTCTTCCCGTGTAAATACTTCCTGGTCGCCGTAAGCCCAGCCCAGCCTGACCAGATAATTTACCAGTGCATCAGGAAGATAGCCCATGTCCCGATAAGCCATCACCGATGTCGCGCCGTGACGCTTGCTTAATCTGGCCTTGTCTGCGCCGAGAATCATCGGCAAGTGGGCAAACTCCGGGGCCTCCCATCCGAACGCTTTGTATATGTGTATCTGTTTCGGAGTATTGTTCACATGATCATCGCCCCTGATGACGTGAGTTATTTGCATATCAATATCATCGACAACCACCACAAAATTATACGTCGGGGTCCCATCCGAGCGCAGAATAACCATGTCTTCCAGTATATTATTTTCAAATTCGATCGGCCCTTTTATCAGATCATTTACTATAGTCCTTCCCTCCTGGGGCATCATGAACCTCACAGCGGCAGCCCTGCCGGGGACCGGCTCTTTAAGACAGCGGCATCTATTGTCGTATTTGGGTGTCCTGCCCTGTGCAAGTGCTTCCTTCCGTCTCTGTTCGAGTTCTTCGGGGGTACAGTAGCAATAATATGCCTTCCCCGCTTTCAGCAGCTTGTCGACATAGTTACGGTAGGTGTCGAATCTGGTGGTCTGGCGGTAGGGCCCCTCATCCCAATCGAGTCCCAGCCACTTCATACCTTCTATAATGGCCTCTATATACTCATCGGTGGAGCGGCTTGTGTCGGTATCCTCGATCCTCAGGACAAACGTGCCCTTGTGGCTCCTGGCGAACAGCCAGTTAAAAAGAGCTGTCCTGGCGCCGCCGATGTGCAGATGCCCTGTCGGACTCGGCGCAAATCGTACCTTTACTGGTCTGTCCAATCAAACCTCCAGAAATGAATACAGTAAGATTTTAATAATACGTTATACAGAGCATATGATTCAAGGGCGCCCGGGCCAAATAATGACAAATAATTTCTTATCCTGTAAAATTCTGTAGGCGCCTTATCAATTTTTACAAGCCGCGATGGGAAGGTTCTTGTGCAAAATTATGATGAATTGATTAATCAGTTATCGGACATCTGCGGTATCGTCCCCGAGTACTGGGACATTTTCGGCAACCGGCATATTGCCGCCATTGATACAAAAAAGGCCATCCTCAAGGCAATGAAGATAGACGTCGGCTCTGCCGAAAGCCTGGCGGCAGCGCTTGGCAAGGAGCAATGCAAGCCGTGGAGCAGTTTTATCGAACCTGTGAAGGTGCTGTCCGTCAATGCACAGCCTTTTACTATTGCCGCTTATGTCCCCGTAAATGAGGGCGAAGAACTCCGGCTGACTTTTTCATGTTCTCTGGAAAATGAGCACGGGCAGGTGGAAGAGCTGACATTTGCCGGCGACGGCCTGGCGGTCAAAGACGAGCAGTGGATTGGCGGCGCCAGGTACGTCAAAGTCGATTTGACCGACAAGGGATCCAGAGATATCGGTTACTACCGGGCAACGGTCGTATGCAGGCATCCCGAAAATATTTTCCCGGGTGGAAGCACTGTGCTGGAGAAGACCTGCCGAATCATTATCACTCCCGATGCCTGTTATATCCCTCCGGAGCTTGAAAGCGGCAGGACCTGGGGGCTCTCACTTAATCTCTATTCACTCCGCTCTTCCAGGAACTGGGGTGTCGGAGACTTTGCCGACCTTAAGACAATCATCAGGTTTACTGCTGCGCTTAAAAGCGGTTTTGTAGGTATAAACCCGCTGCATGCCATTCCCAATATAATGCCTTCCGGCATCAGCCCTTACTCACCCATCAGCAGATTTTATAAAAATTTCATATATCTCGATATGGATGCCCTCCCTGAAGTGAATACGTCCGAACGTGTAAAGGAAACGATGAATTCCGATGCCTTCAAAAAAGAGCTGAGCGCCGCAATAAATGGAGACCTGGTCGAATACGAAAAGATCGCCATCCTGAAAAAGAGCGTACTCAGGCTTGCGTTTGATTTTTTCTATCACGGCGAATATGAAAGTGAGTCGCCCCGCAGTTGTGCGTTCAGGGAGTACATTGCAGAAGAGGGAGGGGCCCTTGATTCATTTGCCCTGTTTTCGGCTCTATGGGAGCATATGAACAACATGCATAACGCCCCTGTATGGCAGAACTGGCCGGAGAAATTTCTCAATCCGATCAGCGAGGCGGTCCGGGAATTCAGGGCATCACATGAAAAAGAGCTGCTTTTCCATAAGTATGTGCAATGGCTTATAGATGAGCAGCACAGGGAGACGGCGGAACTGGCTTTTAGTCTTGGAATGCCGATAGGTATATACCATGACCTCGCCATCGGCTCAATAGGCGGCGGCTGCAATTCGTGGAACCACCAGTGCATTACTGCGTGTGACATCGACGTCGGAGCACCGCCCGATGATTTCAACCCCAACGGACAAAACTGGAATTTTCCGCCTCTGATTTCCGGAAAACTTAAAGAGACCGGTTATGACTTTTTCATCCGGCTCATTGCAAAGAACATGAAATATAACGGCGCATTGAGAATTGACCATGCGCTCGGATTGTTCAGGCTTTTCTGGATACCGGGAGAGATGCCTGCTGAAAAGGGCGCTTATGTGACCTGTCCCGAAGAAGACCTTCTCAGAATAATTGCGCTTGAAAGCGTGAGGAACAAGACGATGGTGATAGCAGAAGACCTCGGCACCGTGGGAGAAAACGTTCGTGAAGCTCTCCAGAGGTTCAGGATGCTTTCTTACCGGCTTTTCTATTTTGAAAGAAACTATCCTGATCCTTCATTCAGAAATCCTGAACAGTACCCTCCCATGGCGCTCTGCTCAATAACAACCCACGACCTGCCGACAGTGTACGGTTACTGGTCCGGCAGGGACATCCGGGTCAAAAAGCAGTTGAACATGTACAACGGCAGCGAACTGATGCAGCGGAGCCTCAAAGACAGGGAGCGTGACAGGATGCTTATGCTCGACGCCCTTAAATCCCAGGGCATCGTTCCCGATAATTTTCGACTCGCGCCCGATATGTCGCCGGAATTATGTCTCGCCATCTATGAATACCTGGCACGCACCTCCTGCAAGCTTGTGGCAGTCAGTCTCGATGATGTCATAGGCACGGTCGACCAGCAGAATATACCGGGCATTACCGGATCATATCCCAACTGGATGCAGAAAACTCCGGCAAGCCTTGAACAAATTGTCACTGATTGGCGGTTTTATGCGCTCTCTGATATGTTCCGCAAAAACAGCAGGTAATGCTTAATTCATAATTCTTCATACTGTTGTCATAATCCTGTAACGTTCGCTTTTGTAAACTTAACCTCCGGGACAAAGCCATCCAATAAAAATTAAGGAGGAGCCATATGAAATGCAAGTATTTGAATTTATTCAGGCTGTCCATGCTTGATTGGTCGATCACCTCATGCATGGCCAATGACAGGCCGTACACACCAAGCCTTTCCGAATTACATAATTATTGTAAAGGCAAAGAATATACGAAGTGCCCTGTACTGCTGAAGATGGGTTGCGCAGAGAGTGATACCATCTGCACCGAAGTTGCTTTGGCCGAGCAGTGTTAATAACAATCAGCGTTTTGTGAGCGCACCAGACGAAAAGGGGAGATGTTAATTATGGCTATCCGGTTAAAATGGCAATTGAGTGGTAATGAGGAAAATTTTTACGTTGCTAACAATACCAACAAGGCATGCAGGCAGACTATTTTGGATTTGCTCGATCGTAATGCCCTCACTGTACATTTCCAGCCGATCTTTTCTTCAATTGAAGGAAAGGTTTTTGGATATGAAGCATTAACGAGGATCAAAGGAGAGCATCCTTTCGCTGATATCAGCGAACTGTTCCACAAAGCGGTCCTGACCAATACGATATCGACACTGGACATCCACTGCAGGGAAAATGCCATTAACCAGGCATCAGCTTTGGGATTAAACACAAAAGAATCTCATTTATTTATAAATGTATGCCCCGATACAATGATGGACACGGCCTACAGGGCAAGCATAACCGATGAACTGCTGGAGAGATCAGGCATACCGAAAGACCGTATAATTCTTGAAATTACCGAAGAAAGCGCCATACATAACTATAATCTTTTCAAGGAATCCATTGAGTATTATCGGGGAAGAGGGTATAAGATAGCCATTGATGATTTTGGCGCGGGACACGGCGGCCTCAAGATGCTCTCAATTATCGAGCCCGATTTTGTCAAGATTGACCGGCATTTCATATCAAATATAGACAAGGCAATTGTAAAATTCAACCTTGTTGATTCAATAGCTACTGCGTGCCATAGAATGGGCATAAAAGTAATTGCTGAGGGCATTGAACAGCAGGAAGAACTTGAGTCTATTCTCAATATGGGCATTGAACTGCTTCAGGGATACTTGCTGCATAAGCCGTCTCCCATGTTCAACGGTGATCATGCCTGTATACCTAATTTACATAACAGGAAAAAAAATAATATATCGGGCAGGGAGGAACAAAGTTTAATCGGCGAAGTAGCCAATTATGTGGAACCGATACACCCCGATTCATCTGTCATGACCGCATTCAACCGTTTCATCAAGGACCCGATACTCAGAGGGCTGCCTGCAGTGGATAATGAACAGGTGCTTGGGATGCTCCACAGGAACTGGTTTCTCGAGAACCAGATACTCGGCAGATGCGGCTACGGCTTTGCGCTGAATTCTTACAAGAACGTATCGAAGCTTATGGACCGCCAGTTCATGGTGGTTGAGTCGAACACGACGCTGGAAGAAGTGGCGCGCAGAATAAATGCCAGGAAGTCGGAATTCCTTTATGATGATATATGCATTACAAAAAACGGCAAATATTTCGGGACTGTGGCTATCAGCGCCCTTCTGGATGCGATGACAGAGAGGAGTCTTATTCTTGCAAAAGGGGCAAACCCGCTCTCCGGACTTCCCGGAAATGAATTTATACAGAGGGACATAGAGAAGAAATTGTCTCAAAACATGCATTTCGATGTTTGTTATGTGGATATCAACAATTTTAAACCGTATAATGACCATTACGGATTTGAAAGAGGTGATATTGTAATTAAAAAACTTGCCCAGGTGCTGCAGGAAACTGTACAATCATTCGATACGGGAAGTTTTAATTTTGTCGGTCATATCGGTGGAGATGATTTTATTATCGTTACCCGGTCGCAGATTTCGATTCCGGTTTGTGAAAAGGTCATTTATCAATTTGAAGCAGAGTTGCCGGAACTGCATGGAGCTGAAGATTACAATAAGGGAGAATATCTTTCCAAGAACCGCAAAGGCGAGGAGGAAACATTCGGCCTTCTTTCCCTTTCAATAGGAATAGTCAGCACAGAGGTCTACAAGCTCGAGTCATATGCCCAACTCGCCTCTATTGCAACAGAAGTCAAGAAGGCCGCAAAATTGCAGAGCGGTTCCTGGATAGAACGCGACAGGCGCAAGATGGGGTAATAAAGGACTGAAACGGATTTCATGAATAAAGGATTTCTTTGGGGTGTTGCTACATCCGCCTTTCAGCTTGAGGGCTCTCCGTATGCGGACTGGACCTCATGGGACTCCATACTCAATGAAAAGCCAAATGTGACCAATCATTATGCGCTTTACAAAGAAGACTTGCTTCTGCTTAAAGACCTCGGCGTCAACTCCTATCGTTTTTCCATAGAGTGGAGCAGGATCCAGCCGAGAGAAAACACCTGGGACACCGCATCGCTGGCGCACTACCAGGAGATAGTCGATATCCTTATACAGAACAATATCGAACCGATGGTCACACTAAACCATTTTACACACCCCCTGTGGTTTATCAAAAAATATCCCTGGCATGAGGACGCTTCGGTAGATAAGTTCTTAAAATTTATCGAGAGAGTGGTGGCAACTCTCAAGGGGGTCCGCTACTGGATAACATTCAATGAGCCCTATGTGCTCTTGTTGGGCGGTTATCTTGAAGGCTGCATGCCGCCCGGTATCCGCAATCCCTCGCTTGCCGTAAAAGCGCTGCAAAACATTCTTGTCTGCCACGGAAAGGCGTATGACCTTATTCATGAGCAGGCAAAAAAACACGGTATTACTCCGATGGTCAGCGTGGCGCATAATATGGCGGCCCTGGCGCCATGGAACCGGTTCAACCCGCTGGACAGGCTTCTCTCAAGAATAGCCAAGTACTTTTACAACCATTCTCTGCTCGATGCTTTTTTGACCGGCGTTCTGAAGATAAAGTTCCCCTTTAAAAACGAAATAAACATTCCGGTCCCCATTAAAAACAAGCTGGACTTCTTTGGGGTCAACTATTATACGCGTGTGCATATACGGTTTAACCCGTTTAAAAAGATGGGGATCGAACTGAGGAACAGGGACATTGACGGTTATGGACTGACTGATATGGGATGGGAAATACATCCGCGCGGCCTTGAAAAGGTCCTGAGATATGCTTCAAAGCTTAATGTGCCTCTGATCATCACCGAGAACGGTATCGCAACCCGTGACGGACAAAAAAAAATAAAATATATGAAAAGACACGTTGACGCGGTTGAAAAAAGCATCCAGGACGGTATCGATGTCAGGGGCTATTTCTACTGGTCTCTGATCGATAACTACGAATGGCTGCAGGGACTCGATGCCAGGTTCGGCCTGTACCGGGTCGACTTCAACACAATGGAACGTAAACCGACTAATGCCGCGGCATATTACGCGTATATAATTAAAAGCCGGTCATAGGCCATAAGCTATGGCCTATAGGCAAAGAATTTTCTGTTTTTTTTGCCCATTGCCCATCGCCTATCGCCTATTGCCATTGATTTTCGTAACATAATCTTAATCCGCCCTTAATAATGCTGTAACCAAAGTAATACTATTATATACCTGATGCTCTTGTGCGATTTTCATATCCACACCACCTACTCCGACGGTTCCGTGGAGTTGAGACGTACCATCGACCTTTTTGGACAAGCAGGATTTGATGTTATTGCAATTACTGACCATGTGGTGAACGGCGACAACTCCATTGGAAAGTTTGCCCATCGCTTCAACCTGTCGGTAAGAGAAGACAATTTCGAGGAGTATATGGAACATATCAGGAAAGAGGCGGCAAGAGCATGGGACAAGTACGGGATGCTGGTGATCCCCGGAGTTGAAATCAGCAAAAATCATCTGTCTTCCGACAAATCCGCTCACTTGCTCCTTATTGATATAAAGGATTTTATTCCCGCATGCTGGAACTATGAGAAGATCTTTCTTGAGGCAAAGGAACAGGACGCATTGATAGTGGCCTGCCACCCTCATTATATGTCGGACATGAGCCGCGACACGCTTTTCCTCTGGAACAACAGGGAGAAATATGCCAAATACATCGATGCATGGGAAGTAGCAAACAGAGACGACGTCTTCAATGTTATAAGCCTGAAGAAGTATCCCTATGTCGCTAATAGTGACTTCCATAAGGCACGCCACCTGTATTCGTGGAAAACGCTGCTTAATTGCGAGAAAGATACTGCAGCGGTAAAACAATGTATTAAACACAACAAAGGGGTCGCAATTACCCTTTTCAGAAACTGAAGCACTAATGGAGGGAGGGGTATGGGAATATTCTGGATATTTGCTTCTCTTACTTTTTTAGGTCTTATTGCTTATGGCTTTCAAATATGGGCTGTACGCTCATATCTTTCCACTCCCTGTAACTGCGGGGAAGGGCATGCCCTTCCCCGACTTTTTCCCCCAGTTTCGATTCTTAAACCGCTTAAGGGACTGGATGACAATCTGTACGACAACCTTCTCAGCTTCTGCAATCAGGACTATCCTGAATATGAGATTATATTCTCGCTCCAGAGTCATAATGATCCTGCCTATAAAGTTGCAAGGAAAATAAGAGAAAAATGCCCTGGCAGAAACATCACCATTATAGTTGAGGCATCCAATGCAGGTCTTAATCCGAAAGTCAATAATCTTCTGCCGGCATATAAAGCTTCAAGATATGAGTATATCCTTATCAGCGACAGCAATGTAATGGTTGATGAAAAGTATCTCAGGGAAATAACCTGTCAGATAGCGGACCCTGCTGCAGGCCATGAAATAGGATTAGTAAGCAATATTATAAAAGGTGTCGGCGGCCGTTCACTCGGGGCCGTATTTGAAAATCTGCACCTTAACTCCTTTGTTATGGGCAGCGTATGTTTTCTCGACAAGTTCCTGAAAATGCCCTGCGTGGTCGGGAAATCCATGCTGATGGGCAAAAAGGATTTGGAGGCAATCGGCGGGCTAAAAGCGGTAAAAAACATTCTTGCCGAGGATTATGTGCTTGGTGAAAGAATGCGCAAAAGCGGCAAAAAAGTAGTGCTGTCCAGCTATATGGTGCAGAATGTGAATGAATACTGGGGGATCAGGCGGTTCCTTAACCGTCATACGAGATGGGGCAAGCTCAGGTGGAAGCTCGGCGGCGGGAAATATATATTCGAATTGATCGGCAACCCCGTATTCATGTCGGCGCTTCCTATTGTATGCTGGCAATGCTCTAAATTGACCGTGACCTTTGCAATTCTCACCGCCCTTCTTAAGGTTGCCGGCGACTTCTATCTGGGCAGGAAGACGGGAACAGAACTGGACAATCCATTCCTTTACTTGCTTGCTCCGTTTAAAGACCTTCTTATCGGGCTCATATGGCCGGTGCCGCTTGTCAGCAATACTGTTGTTTGGAGAGGCAACCGGTATAGTATCGGCAAAAATTCTATACTCTCCCCCTGCCCTGAAACCGGTTTCTGGTCCCTGCGCTACAGGATTATAGATGCAATAAGGGAGAGATTTGCATAAGGGAAGCGTGCAAACATGAATACATATATAACGCAGAGCGAAAGATGCCATACGGTTGTCGGCTGCGAGCATAGTTGTCCCTATTGTAATAACGAGAGCGGCATCTGTGCAGCCTCTTTGTCACAACTGGCAATCGATACCAGAAGAAGGTCCGGCTATTGCAATAATGAAAATTACGACAGTTGTCCGATGTTTTTGGCAAGGACCCTGCGAGGGGTCCCCAAAAAATCAAGGACTTTGGGGGAATAGAAGGAGGTGGAAACTATGTGTCCGGAGTTAAAAGAGGGTTCATGTGTGATAGCGGGTATTGAACCTGAAAAAGTAGCTTGTGCGGACACTCATTGCTGCAACAGCAATGAGTGGGACAGGTGCAGAGTCTACATTTCACAATTTTTCCTGACCGGCGCCGGGGCATTCAGAGAGGTTGCATAAGACTTTGTTACAGTAATGTAACATTCTTTTCATATTGCTGTAACATTGAGTTGTTATCATACAAAGGAGATGGAAAACAAAATGTATATGGAAAGACTTACAATCTGTCCGCATCTTAAAGGAAGCCCGGTAGGCGCGGAGTGCCTTGTAGTGAACAAACTTGTCAAGGATATGCAGGATGTGGACATAAGAATATGCATGAGCAGGCGTCATGAAGCGTGTTCGGTCTATTTCTGCTCTCTGCAAATGGTCGAGGATGGCGGCGCCTATAAGCTTAAGTCGGTCCAGTGTTCCGGGATTTAACACGAAAGTAACAAAGCTGTCATATTAGTGTAATATTATTTGCTTAAAATGTACTTGTGACGGCAGATGCGGTTAAAGAAAAAATTGAAGTAAAGTGTCCGCATTGCAATTTGGATGCTGTATATAAATATGGCAAAACGTGGCAGGGGAAGCAGCGGTTTCTATGTCTTATATGCGGCAGGCAATTTACCCAGAGTACAGGGAGATTTGAAGTCAAGGACAGACCGGATTGTCCGGCGTGCGGCAAGATAATGCATTTATATAAAAGGGACGATAAAATATTGCGATTCAGGTGTTCGGGATATCCGGTTTGCAAGACATTCTGGAAAACTTATATGGAGGGAGCTAATGAGCTACTACATTCATAATGTGCCTGGAAGACTCAGAATTAAAAGCCCGGCAATAAAAAAGAACGAAAACGTGGCTAACGAACTCAAAATGGCATTGAGTACGATGAACGGGATTGCCACAGTCGACATTAACCTTACTACCGGCAGTCTGCTGGTGAACTATAATCCAAAGATGGCCAGCCATAAGGACATCATAAGCATACTGCAGCGGAAAGGTTATTTCGATACGACAAAGGCAGCTACCAATGAGCAGTATATTCATAGCGCCGCCACTAAAGCCGGCCACCTGGTGGGCAAGGCGGTTTTGGGGGCTTTTGTCCAGGAAGCATTGGAAGGTTCGGCCCTGTCGTTATTAGCTGTATTACTGTAGTAAATCAGCCGCAGCAGTTCTCCCTGTTGTACCCTTAATGGACACCTTTCACTCCAATTCCAGACGCAAAAGGCTGTAGCCGTCCCTGACTTTCCCAAACACAAAGGAAGAGAGTCTTTTTCTGTCCTCCGTAAAATGGTACAGCGTATGATTGAAGTGAATACGTGCATCAATCCGGCTTAAACCCAGAAGGTTCCAAAAATGAGGGACGAACTGCATATCTGAATGCCAGGCAACAGCATCAATTGTTCCGGGCGTCACAGGCATACGATCTATGTGCGAGTATACAATGCTCAAGGGCAAAATAGGCACCTTGCTGTCTATCGGCGCTTTGAAAAAAACGCTCTTGAAATCTCTGATGGTGAGTCCGTCATTGGTAGTTCCCTCAGGGAAAACCACAACACTGATACCGCTCTCGAGGCGCTCCTTAATGGCCTCCAATACTCTGACCGCAGCTGTTTTGGATTCCCTGTTGACAAAAACAGTCCCTGCAAGCTTTACCATCCTGCCCAGGAAAACCCAGGAGGCCACCTCCCTTTTTGAGACGAAGACCGAAGGCATTATTGTGCCTATAATGAGTATATCCAGATAGCTGCAATGATTACTAACGATGAAGAAGACATCGTTTTGTTTATATGAGCCGGACGGAGTAACATAAATCCCAAGGATAAAACAGTTGGCCCGCGCCCACCACCGCATACTATGAGCACGGAGGTGCATTTTCTTTTCAGGCGCAAGAAAAAAAGCTGCTGTTATCAGAATACCGCAGACAAGGAAGACGGGATTGAGTATAAGAAGCAGAAATAATCTTAATAATTTTATTACGCCCGGCATAACGTCTCGTCCGACTCCTGGAAAAACCTCCTTTTATAGCGGCTGATGAGCTTTTCTGTTTCGAGGAGCAAAAAGAGATCGGTTGTACCGAAGATGTCGTCATAAGCCGGCTCTCCGCAGATAAGCGCTCCGAGCCGCAGATATCCCTTGATAAGCGGCGGAAGCTTCTCGAATGCGGTTTTCTGGTCCACAATGCGGGCCAGGCGTAACCCGAGCAGCTTTTTCATAGGATACACCGTAAATTCGTCGCCCGCCCGGTGAAACGTGTTCATATAAGAGTATACCATGCTTACTTCATCAGGATCACTGGTATGCAGGCTGCCGCAGCCGAACAAATGGCGCACACTGTATATTTCCATGTACCGGGCAATGCCGGCCCAAAGCAGGTTGATGACACCCGCATTCCTGTAATCCTTGTGGACACAGGAACGGCCGAGTTCCAGCTTATCGCCACTGATGGCCCTGATGGCGGTCATATCGAATTCGCCCTCCGAATAGTAGCCGATATTGTTTTCCGCGACAAAACTCAGGAGCAGGCGATAAGTGCCGACCACCTTGTTACAACGGGTATCGACAACAATGAGGTGGTCACAATAGTCATCGTAACTGTCCCTGTCCATGCCGGTGATATAAGATCTGTTGAGTCCCTCATTCAATTCCCTGTTAAATACATCAAAACGCAGTTTGAGCGCATTTTCCAGTTCTTCGTAATATTCAGCCAGTTTAACAATAAAGTGACCGTTGCGCATGCTCAGAACCGTGCTTTGATTCTTTCCCATTATCACCCCTCCTGCGACACTGCAAATTTGTATACTTTACAGGAAAAAGGGTTAAAGCAGTTTTACAGGAATATTAATTTTAAGTTACAGACAGGCAAGGGCAAAGGTAGAGGTGGAGGCAAAGGCAGAGTTTTCTTTATCTATACCTCTACCTCTACTTGCTATTTCAGCAGTTGGGCTTTATCAGTGATTTCCCAGGGCAACCCTATATCCATCCTGCCGACGTGTCCGTAGACAGCGAGCTTCCGATAGAAACCGCCTTTAATGGTAGCAGGCAGGCGCCTCAGGCTAAATTGTTTTACAATTCCGGCAAGCCTGAAATCGAAATTTTTCTCTACCAGATCGGCAATAATTGTGTCCGGCAGTTTGCCGGTGCCGAACGTCTCTACCTGGATGCTCACGGGACGGGAAAGACCTATGGAATAGCTGAGCTGGATTTCGCACTCCTCGGCAAGCCCGGCCGCAACCACATTCTTCGCCGCGTAACGCGCGGCATACGCGCCGACCCGGTCAATTCTCATGGGGTCCTTGCCGCTGAGTGCTGCACCGCTGTGGCGCGAATACTCCCCATAGGTATCAATGGCATTTTTTCTGCCGGTAAGCCCTGAATGGATTGACGGGCCGCCGGTTATAAACGGGCCGTCCGGATTAACGAATATTCTCGTATTTTTATCCGGCTTGACAACTTCATCATGGAAGACATTATCGATAATCGCTTCCCGTATATCGTCTCTCAGCTGTTGCAGCTCAGGGCCGCCGTGCTTATTCTGGCTTGCAATGACCGTTATGCTGTGTATCCTGGACGGAATACGGTTTCTGAATTCAACTCCCACCTGTGTTTTCCCGTCCTGGGAAAGATAGGGCAGTATCTTCTGAAGCCTTGCCGAAGTGAGCCGTCTGGCGAGCTTATGCGCCAGCCATATGGGAAGCGGCATAAATGCGGGGGTCTGATTACAGGCGAAACCAAAAACCGTGACCTGGTTTTTCACCGGGATGCTGTCGATTTCACTCTCGGTCAGCTCCCGTTCATCAAAATTGAAGTCCGCATCACGGGGCGATTCTTTGAGGCTTGTCAGGATACTGCATGTTTTGCCGTTAAACTCATGCTGTTCATAGCCGATCTGGGATATTACCTGGCGCGCTATATAGGGGAAGTCAACCCGTGCCTCAGAGGCAAACCTTGCAGCGATGAAGAGAATCGATGTCGAAACAGCGCATTCCGCGATAACACGCGAGTAAGGGTCCTGCTGAAGAAAGTGGTCTACTATGGCATCGCTTATCTGGTCGCAGAGTTTGTCGGGATGTCCCTCTGTTACCGATTCGGACGTAAACATGAAATCCTTTTTCATATGGCTTCACCTCGCATAGTTTTCTTGGTGGCTTCATTGACAACCAGAGGGAGCAGCGAACTTCCGCCGATTACCAGCGCATCTGTAAGATTTATCGTTGTTGTTCCGAGCAGACCTCTAAGTCCGGGCAATGCTATTGTCAATGCCTGCAGCGCAAATGAACCTCCGAGGGCCGCATTAAGGTACCTGTTGGAAGGGAGACGCTCTTTGTCAAAGATGCTGAGTTTTTCAGAACGGCAGCTGATGGCATGCAGAAGCTGACTCGTTGTGAGAGTCATAAAGGCCATTGTCCCTGCCTGTGCTCCGCGGCCGTATCGCGCAAGGCCGTACCCGTAAGCTCCGAGCGTGGCCGCGCTCATCATTGCCGATTCGAAACCTATCCTTTTAAAGTCGCTGCTCATAATAATAGGATGCTCAGGGTTGCGCGGCGGCTTGCTGAGGACATCGGGTTCAGGCTGTTCAAGTGCCAATGCCAGTCCCGGGAATATATCGGATATAAGGTTGATCCAAAGCAATTGCATGGCATTGACCGGCTGACCGAGGCCTCCGGCAATCGCCGTAAACATGACCATAATTTCACTGAGATTGGTCGACAGGAGAAAGTGTACTGATTTCCGGATATTGTTATAAATTGTGCGTCCGTGGCTTACAGCTATGATCATGGTCTCGAGATTGTCGTCCTCCAGCACAATATCGGCCACCTCGCGGGCGACATCCGTGCCGGTATGTCCCATTGCGATGCCTATGTCGGCGGCCTTAAGCGCGGGGCCGTCATTAATGCCGTCGCCGGTCATAGCGACAACTTTCCCGGCGCTCTGAAGAGCTTGCACTATTTGAAGCTTATGGGCGGGACTTACGCGGGCAAAAACATGGACACGCTCGGCAAGCGCTTTCATGACATCCGGTTCTATATCCGTAAGGTGGGTCGAATCAAGGATCTCGAGCTGTTCTCCATTGCTCAAATCCAGCTCGTTTCCGATGGCATAGGCTGTAGGGGTCTGGTCTCCGGTTATCATAACTGTTTCTATGCCGGCCTGGTGGAAGACGCCGATCAGCTCCCTGACTCCCTTTCTGGTGGGGTCTGCCATCCCCACAAGGCCGAGCCAGACGAAACCGCTGCTGATATCGGACCCCGTGCCGTTGCCGTTTTCAATATGGTGATAAGCGAAGCCGAGGACGCGCAGTGCTTCACCGGCCATTCGCTCATTCTCTGTTTCCATTGCAAGCTTGTCATCATCCGAGATCAAAATCTTTTCGCCGTCCTTTATATACCAATCGCACATTGCCAGCACTTCCGTAGGACTGCCTTTCAGCGCGACGATCTTGCCCTCCGCGCCGTAGTCATGGTAGGTAGCCATATAATTGCGGTTTTCAGCGCGGTAGCCTATTTTGAGAAGCGGGTATTTATTTCTGAGCTGCATGATGTCAACCCCTGCGCAAATAGCCATATGCATAAGGGCATTCTCGGTGGGCGAGCCGCGCAGCACATATTTACCCTCTCCGTTATCATTGTAAGAGCTTCCCCCGGCCGGTTCACCCGCATGCTCTTTTACAATGATTTCAGATTCATTGCAGAGCACAGCTATATGGATGAGCCTGAGGAACTCGTCCATTGCATAAGGGTTAACCGTCTCCCTGCCTGCCATAAATTTTCCGTCCGCAACTTTTATCCTCTTCATCCCCGAATGCACAGCAACAACCGTCATCCTGTTCAGAGTTATGGTGCCGGTCTTGTCCATGCATATGGTCTGCACCGAGCCGAGCGTCTCGACCGCATTGAGATGGCGTATGAGGACTTTATGCCTCCTCATATTCCTGATTCCCAGAGCGAGGGTCGTAGTTGCAACGGTCGGCAGCCCCTCGGGCACAGCGGCTACAGCAAGAGAGATCGAGCTTTTGAGCATCTGCAGGAAACCATATCCCCTGAGCAGACCTATGACGAAAACAATACCACAGACTGCTCCGCTGATAAGAACAAGCTGTGTGCCCATTTTTTTAAGCTGGCGCTCCATAGGAGTATCGGGCGACTCCGCCGCTCCCACGAGTTCCTGTATCTTCCCTATCTCCGTGAATTTCCCGGTAGCTACAACTACAGCAAAGCCCTGTCCCCCTGTCACCAGGGTGCCCATATAGGCCATATTGACCCTGTCGGCAAGCGGAATATTGTGGCCTGCTATGCTTGCCGTATTCTTTATGACCGGCATGCTCTCGCCGGTAAGGGCGGATTCATCAACGCTCAGGTGGGCTGTTTCAATCATTCTGCTGTCGGCAGCGATATAGCTGCCGGGCCTTAGTACCAGGATGTCCCCGATTACCACATCCTCGGCAGGGACCTCTTTATAAATACTATCTCTTATGACAAGCGCGGAGGGCCTGACAAGGCTTTTGAGCGAATGAATGGTTTTCTCCGCCTGGCTCTCGGTTACATAGCCTATAACAGCATTGATGCCGACTACTCCTGCAATAACCACTGCATCAGCTATTCCCCCGGTCAGTACCGAAAGACCGGCAGCAACACCGAGCAAAGCATTAGGTATAGAGTTGAACTGTTCGAGCAGGATGCTCAGTCCGGAACGCGGGACCGATTCAGGCAGGAGATTGGGACCGAATTTCTTTAGCCTGGCTTGTGCGCTTTCACTTGAAAGTCCCGCAAGTGCCGCGGAATCCAGCCGCTCAAGGATTGCCGATAGTTCGGCGGTATGCCATGCCTCAACCGTCTGGTCCTCGGCGTGGCTGACAAGTCTTCTTACTTTCCCCCTGCTTTTTATCTCTTTAGCCGGAGCAGAAGACAGCCCGGACTCAGGCCCGGGGCCTGATGGAGGAGCAGTATCTTCCGTCTGCCTGAAGCTCTCGCCTTTATATTCGAGGACGATATTTTGAATAATCAGGGCAACAGCTTGGGAGGTATTGACGGAATTGAAATAGACGAGAATGCTTCCGGTCAATGTGTTTACAGAGACAAGATTAATCCCTTCTCTGCCTGAAAGACCCGATTCAAGATGCTCTCTCAGTGGTTCCGAACGATAAAGTCCGGGCACCTTGTATCGGGCCCTTCCGGGGATGGCCGCGTGTACTGTCTGTACCACGTACCGCTATGCTTCCCTTTTTGTTCTGTGCCTGGTCGAAATCTCAGGTGCAGAATGAGTCGCCTCCGGCGCTGACGAACGCGGCAGTGCGGAGCCGGCAACTTCCTTCACTCCGGCAACGACGCCGACGAGCATGTCCTTCACAGCGCGCACAGCAGTATTGCCGATAGCTCCCGCTGCCTCTATTGCGCCTCCGACAGCAACTGTGGCAGCTTCTTCCACATTACCGCCGACTTCTTTTGTGGCTTCAATTACACCGTCCACAGCCCTTCTCGCTACGAGTGCCACATCAGCGCCGACTTCGGCAGCACCCTTGACCGCACCTTTGACAGTCTGCCCCGTAACACTCAGTACATCGCCTCCTACATCGCTGACCCCCATTATAATGCCTTTTGCAACACTTTTAGTGCTCAGAATCAGGCCGGTACCAACCTCTTCCGTGGCCTGAATTGCACCCTTTACTACATCTTTTGTTACGACCACACCCTCGCTGGTTACAGATGCCGTCGCCTTCAGCGCATTAGAAACAATGTTTCTCACTAAACTCACTATTTCAGCCTCGATTTCGTTGATTCCTTTCAGACTGCTTACAATGCCCTCTTTCACCTTTGTTCCAGCTGCTCCAATGTTGGCAGCCCTGCCCGGATTGGTCTTAGCCTCGCCCTTAGTCATAATAGCAACCCCCTTTTAGATTGTTATTAATTGTGTTTTTTTGATGTGCCATGCGACGGTTTGACTACACGGCTGCCGCTACTTGTTCTCCTCACCAGTGGCATGAGGCACTGATTTCAGAAATATATTCAATGAATACCAAAAAGCTGTATACCATGCGGGGGCCGCAAAGTTCCCCCTGCTGATTTCGTATATACCGAACCCCAGCAGCGTCAGGAAAGCAACTCCGGGGACATCCAGTTCGTTGCCGGTAAGTCTTTTTACTCCCTTATCAAAATCTTTGAAGGTTTTTACTACATTTCGGGACAGAGCAGGCGTCCCGTTATCTAATTTAATGAGCCTGAAGAGTGAGTTCTCCTCGGCAAAAACAGAAATTGCCTTTAAATCAGCAGCATGAATGAACACAACACTGCCGGTAAGGGCATTTGCTTCTACTTCCCTTACTCCCTCAAGATGAGTAAAATGGTCTTTCAGATTAGAGAAATAAGCGGCATTTCCTTTTCTGGAGGGCACTTTTACCCTCGATCTTCCAGGTGTAGAGTGGCATACAATCGCTTCCGGTATCATTAAGCGCCTGTTTTATCCTCGGGGCTGGTCCCGGCTGCCTGATTATGTGACTCCGCCATTTCAGCCTTTACTTCTGCAACGATATCTTCCATCATCTCACCTGCTTCTGCAACAGCCTCTTTGCTTTTTTCATATAGAATAAGGCTGCCTTTGATAGCGGCTTTTGCAATCGGCTTTATCACTCCCGCCAGTGCCGGAATCACCTGGGGGGCAAATAGAGCCGTACCAACACCGATAGCGAGCCCTGTAACTATATTACCCTTTAATCCATTATCAAAAAGTGCCATACTGTCCTCCCGCTTGTTAGTACGTGTCTAATCAAAGTGTATAATAGAACGACTCAAATGTAAATGTAAAAGCTTTATACATAAAGTTTTCATTACATACCTACATAGCATAAAGACAGGGGCAAGGGGCAAGGAGCATGGGGTTAGCATCTTTATACCTGTAACCTAAACCTCTTGACCCTTGCCTCTTGCCTTTTGAAATGTCACAAAGTTGTAACAAACCGTTCATCATATTGTAAGAATAGTTATGATTTAATTAATAAAACCTGAAAGGCGGGTGGATTGAATGATCAACTACAGGGTGGTTCACCATGTTCCGGGACGCATCAGAGTGCAGGTGCCGATAATCAAAAAGCTTTCTGTTGCAACATTAGAAAAATTAGCCGGGATACCATTACCGGAGGGGATTAAAGATATCCGCGCCAATCCGATTACCGGAAGTCTTGTCATAACATATGATCCTGATCATGTTGACATAGAGAAATACCTGGAAAAAATGACGACAGACAGTGAGATAACCTCAACAATCGGCATGAGGTGATACTGTAATGCCAACCGGTACGGCAAGAAGGGAAAGTCCGCTTCCAAAAGTTGAGAGCAGGCGCCTGAAATGCCCTTACCTTACTAAATACATCATATTTACCTGTCAGGCAGGAGCTGTCCCTTACGTTCCAAGTTTGTTCCAGCTTGAAGAGTACTGTAAAAGTAAGCAGCATAAGAAATGCCCTTTGCTGTAATTAATTAAGATGTTAATTTAATTGACATTGACCGAAAAATCTCCCCTAACCCCTCTTTGCTGAAGAGGGAAAATGCCTCCCTTTTACAAAGGGAGGTCAGGAGGGATTTCATAAGAGGGAGGTGATATGTAATATAGATTTAACATTGGCGTAACATTTATGTAACAGTTATTCGTTTATCCTTAAATTAGTAAGAAATTGTTCCAACAGGAGGAAGTATGAAAGTATTAGTTAGTTTGCTTGTATCTGTAGCTTGCGTTTTGACGTTCTCAGTAGTACATGCGGAAGATATGCTGACAGGCGCGGGAGCAACCTTCCCTGCCCCGATATATCAGGCATGGGCGTATGATTATAATAAGACAACCGGCATTAAGCTCAATTACCAGTCTATAGGCTCAGGAGGAGGCATCCAGCAGATTAAGAGCAGAACAGTGGAATTCGGCGCATCTGATGCACCCCTGACACCTGAGGAACTTAACAAAGATGGACTGATCCAGTTCCCTGCCGTTATGGGGGGGGTTGTTCTTGTTGTTAACATGCCCGGCGTAAAGGCAGGCGAGTTAAAACTGGATCCTGATGCTGTATGTAAAGTATATCTTGGCGACATCAAATACTGGGATGATGCAAAGCTTAAGACCCTGAATCCAAAAGCAAACTTGCCCCATACTGAAATTACCGTTGTCCATAGGTCTGACGGCTCCGGTACCACCGCAATATTTACCACTTATCTTTCCGAAGTATGTTCTGACTGGAAAACAAAAGTTGGGGCCGGAACTTCTGTAAAATGGCCTGTCGGCATCGGCGGCAAGGGAAATGAGGGAGTGTCCAACTATGTACATCAGGCCCCTGCTGCTATCGGCTACGTCGAATTTGCCTATGCAAAACTGAACAATCTACCCTACACAGCGTTAAAAAACTCGGCAGGCAAGTTTATAGAGCCGAGCTTCGAAGCTTTTGAAGATGCCGCTGCCTCAGCGAACTTTGATCCGAAAAAACACTTCGATCTCTGGCTCGTTAATGCCCCCGGCAAGAATGCATGGCCTATCGCAGGCGCCACCTTTATTCTGCTTGCAAAAGACAACAAGGCAGCCGATATGAAAACCGTCAAGTTTTATAACTGGGCTTTCAAAAACGGCGATGCAAAAGCCAAGGAACTGATCTATGTGCCGCTGCCGAAGAGTTTAAAAGACAAGATCCGCGCATACTGGAAGGAGTACGGCATCTATTAGAAGTTAGATTGAATTAAGAGGGTCAGGTATGTATTATATATCCTGACCCTTTTATTTACCTTTTAAAGGAGCTTGCAGCTTGCCTATTCTTGACAAAAAGAACCCTATTGACTTCGCATTCTCTCTTATAACGGCGTTTGCCTCAACACTTGTAATTATAATGGTCATAGGCATTCTAATAGTGCTTATACGGGAGTCATCGCTTGCCATCAGTCGTTTCGGCGTGATCGACTTTTTAAAATCCACTGACTGGAACCCTGTAACAAAATCCTTCGGGGCTGCGACAACCATATTCGGGACCGTTGTTACGACCGTACTCTCTCTCGCAATTGCGGTGCCGGTCGCCATCGGCATTGCCATCTTTGTAACCGAAATATCTCCTAATTTTTTGAAAGGTCCTATAGGGATCGCCATTGAACTCCTGGCAGCGATACCCAGTATTATTTATGGCATGTGGGGGCTGTTCACCCTCGCTCCTATCATGTCGAGATATATAGAACCGGCGCTTCAGAAAAGCGTAGGCTTACTGCCTGTGGTTGGGATGTTGTTCAAAGGCACGCCCATGGGTATAGACATGCTGACGGCAGGTGTTATTTTGAGCATCATGATTATACCGTTCACCGCAAGCATTTCGAGGGACGCCTTTAACTTGACGCCTGCCGTGGTCAAGGAGTCTGCATATGCAATCGGGGCCACGAAATGGGAAGTTGTAAAGAACGTTGTGCTCCCTTATTCAAAGCTTGCCGTTTTCGGAGGCGTTACGCTCTCCCTGGGCAGGGCGCTGGGCGAGACCATGGCAGTAGCTTTCGTCCTTGGAAACAACCATCAGATTACCGCCTCGCTATTTGATGCTGCTGCAACCATCACCGTATCTCTTGCCAATGAATTTACCGAGGCCGACACAGACATCTACCTGTCGTCTCTTTTTTATCTGGCCCTTGTTCTTTTCATAATGAGCTTTGTAGTCCTTGCAGTTGCAAGGGTCTTTCTGCTCAAGGCCGAGAGGAAATATTCACGATGAACATCGAACAAAAGAGAAAATTCGAAAGCATTGCGGCCCTCACTCTGAGCACTCTTGCCGCCCTTTCGGGAATGTTCTGGCTCGTTTTCATTATCGGCGATGTCCTTGTGCGCGGTATTGGGGCCCTTACGCCGAGTCTCTTCCTTAACGATCCGACACCGCCCGGTGTTCTTGGCGGCGGGTTGCGCAATGCATTTATAGGGCAGTTGATGATAGTCGGGGCTGCCACGCTGATAGGCGTCCCATTAGGAGTTCTGGGAGGTACGTTTCTTGCCGAATACGCAAGGGGGACCAAGGTGGCGCAGTTCATAAGCATACTTGCTGATATTATGGTCAGCGTGCCTGCCATAGTGGTGGGGACTTTTGTCTATGCCATAATGGTCAAGCCTGTCGGACATTTCAACGGCTGGTCCGGAGCTGCTGCGTTGGCGGTCATCATGCTCCCGGTTGTGCTTCGAACAACAGAAGACATGCTTGCTCTTGTGCCATGGACCCTGAGGGAAGCGGCCTTTGCCCTCGGCGCGCCCTACTACAAAGTTATCGTCCAGGTGGTGTACAGGGGCGCAGCAACAGGCATCCTTACCGGAATACTGCTTTCTATTGCACGGGTCGCAGGCGAGGCCGCTCCGCTGCTGTTTACGTCATTTAATAATTCCTTCATGTCCACTGACATGCGACAACCGATTGCGTCATTAACTACTACCATATTCCAATACGCTATGGGCCCCTATGAAGAATGGCACATCCAGGCCTGGGGCGCATCATTTGTAATAACTCTTTTCATTCTCCTGATTACCATAGCGGGCAGACTTATCATTAAATGGAGGTACAAATAGTGGCCGATATAGTAGAGATACAAGCTAAAGACCTGAATTTTTTTTATGCGGGCAACGTCCATTCGCTGAAACAGGTCAATGTGCCGGCCCATAAAAATGCGGTGACTGCGCTAATCGGACCCTCCGGCTGCGGGAAGACCACATTGCTTAGATGTTTTAACCGTATGCATGACCTTTATCCAAAAAACAGATACGAGGGCGAGATAATCTTCGAAGGCAGGAATATTCTTTCAGGTGATGTCGATGTTATCAAACTAAGGAGCGACATCGGCATGGTCTTCCAGAAGCCCACTCCTTTCCCGATGACTATTTTCGACAATATCGCATACGGGCTTAAATTAAAAGGCGTTACCAGGCGTTCAGACCTCTCCGAACGGGTCGAAAAGGCCCTTAAAAACGCTGCCCTGTGGGATGAAGCCAAGGACAAGCTTAATGTCAGCGCTTATGATCTCTCCGGCGGACAACAGCAACGGCTTGTCATTGCCAGGGCGCTGGCGGTTGAGCCTCACGTCCTTCTTTTCGATGAGCCGACTTCCGCCCTTGACCCTATCTCAACCGGCAAGATAGAAGAGCTTCTCGTTCAATTAAAGAATAGTGTTAGTATAATAATTGTAACGCACAATATGCAGCAGGCGGCCCGGATATCCGACTGGACGGGATTTATGATGCTTGGGGAGTTGATTGAATTTGACAAGACCGACAAAATGTTTACAGCTCCGTCTGAAAAGCTCACGGAAGACTATATTACTGGGAGGTTTGGATAATGTCCATTTTCGATGAGGAATTGATGCGGCTTAAAGAGAAAGTCCTTAAAATGGGATCTATGGTTGAAAATGCCATAAAGGATTCGGTTAGAGCGCTCGTCGACAGGGACAACCAGCTCGCCAGGACTATTATCGAGAACGATCACCAGATAAACACCCTTGACAGTGAAATTGATGAGGAGTGCATAAAGCTCATTGCACTTATGCAGCCCAAGGCCGGTGACCTGAGATTTATAACAACGGCAATGAAGATTACGACCGACCTCGAAAGGATGGGAGATATGGCGGCCAATATTGCCGAGAGGGCGCTTGAACTGAATGAAGAACCCCTGCTGAAGCCGTATATCGATATCCCGAGGATGAGAGAAATTGCCCAGGGCATGACAAGAGACGTTCTTGACGCCTTTGTAAAAGGGGACAAAAAATTGGCAATGGATGTCATCATGAGAGATGATGAAGTTGATGACCTGAGAAATGAAATCCTTAAAGAACTGGTCTTCTTTATGGTACAGGACCCCTCAACAGTAACAAGGGCCATGAAAATAATCTTTGTGGCCCATTATCTCGAGCGCATTGCCGACCATGCCACTAATATTGCCGAGATGGTGATTTACCTGGTGGTGGGTAAACTTATACGGCATATGGCACTGCCTCAGGAAGAAAATAAATAAAGCAATTTTGAATTCGGCATTAAAAATTTCTTACGGCATCGTGATAGCAATATCATAGGTGCCCACACCCACTCTATCAGCAATGCCCTTCTGCCATAACATCTCCATGACCTTTACACGGGCACTTTTGGGCACCATGACAATAAGCTTGGCGCCGGGCTGGGCCAGGCTTTTCCACTGCTCGGCCTTTTCAGGAGTTATACTGCTTTCAGTTTCAACTTCAACAGCGGCAAGAACAAGACCGTGATTTAACAGGGTCATATCAGGCCCTCCCCCTGTATTGACCTTTATTTCACTATATTCCCTTCTGAACCTGTGCCTTAAACGGTCGACAATTAAATCGTGTACAAGGCGCTCGTTATCCATCTCCGTCCTTTCCCTCTGCGGGGTTGTGTTTCTTTTGTCTCTTTGTAAAATCGACTTTAATGACATTACCCGCCAATAGAGAAGCGCCTTCAGCCTTGACAGTGCTCCCCGCCTGGAAGTCCCGCATTTGCCCGGACACGGGCAATACAATAAATTGCGCATTGAGTTCGGAAGAATAGACAGCTGCTATGTCATCCACCGGGATGAAACATTTCTGGGGTGAACTGCCGAAAACAAGCGTGGCGGTAATCCCGTAGTCATCCCACTGGAAGTTCATCCCCGGGTTAAATACGAGGACAATGCCGTTCTCCCTTTCATCCGCGGAAAGGGCGCGATTTCCCAGTACAACATGCTCGGAATACCTGACGAGTATAAATACCCTGCCGCCGATGTTCAGCAACTCGTAGAAAATATGTTTTTTCAGGCTGTTCAAACCGGCTGCCGTCTCCACGTCCACCAAACGCCTCCTCTAAGGGCGGGCCCTAAAACAGCCCCTGCTTCAAGGTCCCGTCTTCCATTACATATGTCGGAACACCGGTAATTTCAGCTTTCCTGCCTTCCGCAATGTCCTCTTCGACCATTTGTTCGGCTTCCTTGAAAATGTCTGCCTCTTTTCCAAGGTCTTTTCTGTTATTCTTAAGCCACTCCGCCTGCTCGCCAATTGCTTTTTTTGTTGCGCCCGGATGGATCTGCTCTAACGGGAAATATTTGACTACTACCCTGTATTCCCCCTTATAGTTCCTGAGCTTCTCCCTGGCCTGCTTGCAAAATGGGCAGTCAGGATCACTAAACATGTAAACCGTTTTATTTCCAGAGGGATTGTAAACCGGCCGGTCCTTTCCAGAGATTTCAAAATCTATCTTGCCAAGTTCCGGCTCAAGATGTTTCGTAAAAATCGGCTTATTGTTCACAAAGACCATTGAATTCGGCACGACGGACAAACCATCGCTTGATACAAATAATACAGCCGGCATATTCGTCCTGCCCTGTTTTATGTAGACAATAACAGCCTTCCACCTCGTAGAACTCGTAGCCTCCACTGCCCTGATCGTATAATCCTTAATAGGGGTTGAAGCCGTTATAAAGTCATTTACAGCCTTCTTGTAATCCGGCCTGGAACACGATATATTGGCACACGCAACTATTCCTGCTAAAACACATAATATAATATTTTTCACGTCTTCTCTCCTTGGCAAATTATTATTTCATATATTTTATCTTATTTTATCAAAAAACTGCTTATTGACATACTCCTATATTCCCGGTTAACAGAATGAAGAAGGCACCTGAAGGGTTATAATATCTGAGTTTCGGGCAGAAACGATATTTCACCCAGGAGGTGCCAATGAGTATTATAGCAAGGAAGATAGAGATAGAGTTCACAGACGAGCAGATTTCAGCCTCGGCAGGATCAGTGTTTCTTTCAGCGATGGCAGCGAGGATGGGCCTTACTGATGAGATAAGATCGGCAATCAAGCTTAAGAAGCGTGCACGTGGCGCATCAGATGTCGAGATGCTTCTGAGCCTTATATACAGTCTGGCACAGGGGGATGGAGCAATTCTGGACGTTGATCGTCTTGGGACAGACGCTGCGAGATGCGCACTGCTCGGACTTGGGAGAGTTCCCAATCATCGTCGTTTGGGAGAATATCTCAGCCGATTTGACGACAGTGCATGTGAGAGATTATTGGCAGTGGCCCGGTTGCAGGCATCTAATATAGTTGGTTCTGTGATAGAGCATGAGACGGTTACCAAGGGCTACGTACCGGTGTTTGTGGACGGTACAGGCATAGAAGTGAGCGGAGAATATTTTGAAGGAGCTGGGAAGCTCTATGACGGAAGTCTTGGATATTGGCTGCATGCAGCATTTGTAGGTGGTTTGTGGGTGACACAGCGCCTACAAAAAGGCGGTGTGCATGTAGCTCACGGCGTTAAAGAGCTTCTTGAAGAGACAGCGGCAATGCTGGGTGAAGGATGTCCGGTGTGGGCGAGATTTGATAATGCATATTATCGGAAAGAGGTTGTGCATTTCTGTAAAGAGCATGGATGGGATTACTCAATCAGCGTGACGAGCAATACTTACAAACGTCCATTGAGGGAATCCATGGAGGACTTTATCGAGTCTGATTGGGAGGCGATAAACGACGACGGCACCGAGCACGCAGCGTTTCTGTATCATAAGCCCGGAGGATGGAAAGAGGAGCAGACATATGTAGTCGTTCGTACCATGCAGGAAGAAAAACAGAAACTGCTTTTTCCTCGTTACACGTTCATCCTGGTCAGCAGGAGTGATATATCTCTTGCAGAGATTGTAAAAAGGCATCGGGAAAAGCAGGGACAGGAGAATGCTTTAAAAGGACCTCTTATCCATCTGGACCTGCACCATCCTCCATGCAGTCAATTCAATGCAAATAGAGCCTTCTACGCAGCGGGGCAGATAGCTCAGATACTATTGGTAGCTTTAAAGATGAAGCTTTTGCCAAAAGAAGCTCGGAGTCACAACATACGGACCATCATCCGTGATCTTATTCGGGTAGCTGGAAAACTGGTCTATCATGCCCGGAAATGGAAGCTGCTGTTTGCAAAGTCGGCCCTGCGTCTGCATTGGCTGTCTTATGCCGCAGATTGCCTTGCATCCTCTGGATGACCTCAGCTGACATTGCCAAAAAATTTCGTTTCATTGGTTACAAGGGACAACTGCGTCTGAAGATCACTGAAATGCTTTAAAGTCGTCATTCCCGCAGTGTTTTGAGCGGGAATCCAGATTCCGGACAAGCCGTAATGACAAAAAAATGGATGCCCGCTTACAATCCGCGGGCATGACGGACACATTTAAGTGCGCAGGTCAATAAAATTTAGAATCTTTCACGCTTATCAGGGAATCAAGGATTGACATACTGACACCGGGAAATGTGTATAATATAATACTTTTTGTTTCCGAATGCTAAGGAGGGGAAATAAGTGATTAGAACTTTTCGTGACGCAGCCATTGCAATAGTCGTTGCCGGACTTGTTATGACAGCAGGATGCAAAAAAACAGAGCCGCAGCCCGCATCAACTCAGCTCCCTCCCCAAGCCGGCAAGGGGGAAACTGGACCGACGGCCCAGGCAGGTGTTCCAATCGAGGCACAACAGCTCTTGCAGCAGGGGATAAAGCACGTGAAGTCGCATAACTACAACAGTGCTCTAAAAGAATTTACCCTGGCAATCGAGAAATATCCGAAGTTCGATTTCGCATATACATGCAGGGCAGTGGCATACATCGAGCAGAAAAAGTTCAAACAGGCGGAAGAGGACTTCAATAAGGCCCTTGAGATTAATCCCAATAACTCCATTACATACTATAATCTTGCAGCACTGTATTCACTTCAGGACCAACCGGACCGTGCACTTGATTCCCTTGACCATGCTTTGTCACTCGGCTTCAACAACTATAATTTCCTGCTTAATGATCCTGATTTGAAAAAGGTGCGCAAGCACCCGAAGTTCAACAAGTTATTGGAAAAATATAAAGCACCCACTTCAAAATAGAGGGGCGTTTAAACAAGCACGCATCTTGAACAAATGGAGCTAAGCCTTCTTGCGCAGATACAACATTATTATGCCTGCCGACAGCATGGACAGACACAATACCTGTCCCATAGTCAACATGCCGAGGACATAACCGAGCTGCTCATCAGGCTCTCTGAAAAACTCTGCAAAAAACCTGAACGCCCCGTACAAAATCAGGAACAGCGAGGTCAGTATCCCGGGCTTATAATGTTTTCTTCTCAATATCCAGAGCACAACAAACAGGACCACTCCTTCAAGAAAGAATTCGTAAAGCTGCGACGGGTGACGCGGCGCAGGCCCCCCTGTGGGGAAGACCATGGCCCACGCCACATCGGTCACCCTGCCGTACAACTCTCCGTTTATAAAATTGCCCAGCCTTCCGAGACCGAGCCCGACTGGAGCGGTAACAATGATGAGATCCGCTGTATGCCAGAAATCGAGCTTGAATTTTTTACAGAACAGGAACCCTGCAATGACGCTCCCGATAAGTCCGCCATGAAAAGACATGCCGCCGTGCCAGACTGCAAACAGCTCCAGGGGATGGCCGAGGTAAAAGGAAAGATTGTAAAACACGACGTAACCCAGCCTTGCACCTGCCAGAAGACCGAGTATGAGATATGAATAAAGGGAGTCTACATCCACCCTATTCCGGCTTCCGGACTTTTTAAGCTGATACCGCACGAGAAGATATGATGATGCAAATCCGATCAGGTACATCATCCCGTACCACCTGACCGCCAATGGCCCGAACCTGACAATTTCAGGATTAATATTTGGATACCGCAGCACCTCATGCCTCCTAAAGTTGAATGTATCCGATATTATACTATGAATCCGGTCCTTAATTGAGCTATCGCAGGCAAGGGTAGCGGGTCACTTGTCCCACTTCCCCCATTAACTTTTTACTTCTTCTTTTTTGCCAATTTATAAATAAGGTAAACAACGCCTGCCAGGACAACGCCGGGAAGTAAAAGGAAAGCGATGGGCAGCAAAGGGAAGAACACCACAATAAAGATGCCGAAAACTATTAAAAGCCCTGCAATAAGAATAAGGGTCGAAGGTATTACAATGACTAACACCGCGGCAAGGATTACCAGCGCTAAATACGCCGCTATGTAACCCCCTACGCCCGTCACTTTGTTGCCGTTTATGAGGATAGTTGTTCCCGTGAAATAGTTGATTACCGTTGCCAGCAGCAATATTACAAATATAACAACCATTATTTTTTTAATATTCATATTCATTCCCCATACTTCTATAATACTACAACTTCCCATTCGCTATGGAAGGGAGCGGCAGGGGCAGGCTGTTTATCGGAGCGCTGAAACTACTCTCATTGCCAGAGACAATTCGTTATAGTGGCCCTGTCCGTACACATTCTCGGTTGGGGCTCGGCGTTACTCGCCCCTGCTGGAGCAGACCCGTGCATCGCCCCGATAAACAGCCTGCCCCTGCCGCACCAATATAAATTAATAGCAGGAGAAGGGGAGCACTTGTTTTCCGACGCGATGCACGGGTCTATTGTAAAAGGGGCGAGTAACCTGCACCCCAAAAAGTCTTTGACTTTTTGGGGACCCCGTGCGCCGAGCCCCATCTGAGAAATGATCAGGATGTCGCTGCCATGAAAGAATTGGGAATTGCCGACGAAAGTAGTTTCAGCGCGTCGAAAAACAAGTGCTCCCCTTCTCCTGTCTTCCCTACTATTTGGCCTTCAAATTTACATATTTCGCATTATAAATGCCGTCTATTTTCTGTAATTGCTCAAGTATGCCGCCGGTTACAGGCTCATCTATGTTCAAAATCATCATGGATTCGCCTCCTGCCAGTGCGCGGACTTTTCTTCCTACCTGCATCATGGATATATTAATGTTCTCTTTGCTTAACAGCGTTGCCACCTGGGCCACCATGCCAGGCTTGTCTTTATGAGGCAGCACCAGCATATGCTCGGCAGGCTCAATACTTGTGTGATAACCATTAATTCCAAGAATTCTCGGGATATCATTGCCTATAATGGTACCTGTCGTCTTATTTGTTTCTCTGTCCGTAGTCAGGAACACTTTTAACAGACCCAGATAGCTTTCCGAATCAGTTGATGCCGACTTCTTGAAGTGTATTCCGCTTTTCTGGGCCAATCTCGGAGCGTTAACATAATTAACTCCCTCACCGCTGCACTCCAAGACCCCTTTGGTGACCGCTACTACCAACGGAGAGATATCCAGTCCTGCCAGTTCGCCGCAGGCAACTATTTCTATTTCCTGTGCTGCGCCCGTTGTAACTTGTCTCACAAGAGATCCAAGGTTTTCAGCGAGTGCCATATAGTGTTTAACAGGTTCAAGCGTTTCCGGCTTCAGGAAAGGAATATTAACAGCGCTTCTTGCAGGCAGGCCCTGAGACATATCACGGATTTGCTCGGCAACATCAACGGCAACATTTATTTGTGCCTCTTCTGTGCTGGCCCCCAGGTGAGGAGTAAGAACAACCTTGTCCCCCATCTTCAAAAGTGGAGAACCTTCAACCGGTTCTTTATCAAAAACATCTATAGCAGCCATTTCGACATGGCCGTTTTGTATTGCTTCCGCAAGCTCAGTCTCGTTAATTATTCCGCCGCGGGCGCAGTTGATTATTTTTACGCCTTTTCTCATTTTGGCTATTGAGTCTTTGTTAATTAAATTAAGGGTATCTTTGTTTTTAGGAACATGCAAGGTTATAAAATCGGCTGACTTCCAAATATCATCAAGTGATGCAACATAGTATGCGCCTGTCTTTTCCACAATCTCTTTGCCGACAAACGGATCATATACCAAAACCTTCATTCCCATCGCCCTGGCAGCAGAAGCCACTCTGCCGCCTACTTTTCCAAAACCGATTACGCCTAATATTTTATTGAAAATTTCTTTACCTGTCAGCCTGGACCTTTCCCACCTGCCTTCCTTAAGCGAAGCGTCAGCTGCGGGGATATGCCTTGTCATGGCCAACATCATGGCCATTGTATGTTCAGCGGCTGAAACAGTATTGCCTTCAGGCGAGTTAATGACAATTATTCCTTTGTCTGTGGCCGCGTCAATATCGACATTATCTACGCCGACACCCGCCCTGCCGACTACCTTCAGCCTGTCGGCAGACATAATAATATCCTTAGTGACTTTTGAAGAACTTCTGATCATTAAAGCATCGTAATCTTTAATGATCGCCTTGAGCTCTTCAGCACTGACAACGGGTTTATAATCAACCTCACAGGTAGTTTGCAGGATTTTCACCGCAATTTCATTGATATTATCGGTTACCAATACTTTATAACTCATAATTGACCCGCCTCCCAAAAATTATTCCAGACAAAATTGATGACCTCGAAAAAGTCGTCATACCCGCGAAGGCGGGTATCCATGTGCAAACAACTATTAAAAAGAATGGATTCCCGTTTTCACCAACAGTAGGTGCTCTTAAGCACGGGTATGACGGCAAAACACATTTCACAACTTTTTACGAGTTTTTCAAGACTTAAAGCCCAATAAATTACTATATTAAAGAGTAAGTATTACAGATGCGTTAAGGGCAAATTAATCTTTGGTTAAATTTGACAGTTCCGTGTTATTCCACCAGCCGCCACCCAGGGCAACAAAGAGGGCAACACTGTCCTGAAACCGCTGGGCCGATGCCTGGAGATAGCCTATCTTCGCCTGATGGTATTGACCGTCAGCGATAATCACCTGCAGATAGTTCGCTGTGCCTGCCTGGTAATTTGCCTGCACCAGCCGCAGCGCTTCCTCCGCCGTACTCAGTGCTTGCGACTGGGCCTGCAAGGTCTCGGCGTCATGTTCCAATGCCCGGAGGGTATCGGCAACCTGGGCAAATGCGCTGAGAACAGTCTGCCTGTAATTGGCCAAATACTGATTATAGCCTTCAATAGCTGCCTGCCGCCCGAACCACAAAGTACCGCCATGGAAAAGAGGAGCGGTAACGCCTGCTCCCAAGCCCCATATGCTGCTGCTCTCCTTAAAAAGATCGCTAAGGTGATTGCTGCTTTGTCCGTAAGCGCCGTTCAGGGTGAAACTCGGGAATAACGCGGCTGTTGCCACCCCAATCTCAGCAGCAGAACTATGCAATTGCGCCTCAGCCGCAAGAATATCGGGACGCTGACGCACCAACTCCGAGGGCAGGGTCACCGGCAGTTTGACCGGAAGCGTCAGGTCCGCCCAATTGACTTGCGGCGGGGCATATTGCGCCGGCGTGCGACCTGTCAGTATGGCAAGCAAATCCTCGGTCTGGCTGAGTTTCTGCCGCAGCGGCGGGAGCGTCGCCTCATCAGCGGCAAGCTGACTGCGGAGGCTGAGCACATTTGAGTAAGGTACAGTGCCGGCTTCCCACTGCGCTTCGGAGATACCGACTTGTTCCCTCTCTAAACTTATGACTTGTTCAGCAGCCTTAATCTGTTCTCTGTAGGCCGCTTGCGCAATGATGGCGTTAACAATGTTGCCTGACAAAGTGAGATAAGTACCCTTAACTTCATAATTTTGGAAATCCACCTGGGCCTGCAGACTCTCCACTGCGCGGCGTTCTCCGCCAAAAACATCGAGGGCGTAACTGACAGTCCCCTGAAGCGTAAAAAGATTGAAGATGCCGCCGGCAGTGCGGAGGCCTAAACTGGCCGGTGAGGACTTTTGACGCGCGGCATCAAAACCCGCATTGAGCTGCGGATAGAAGACCCCGTAACCGGCACGGAGGTTGTCCTGGCTCTGGCGCAAACTGGCCTGCGCCGCCTGCAGTGTCGGGTTGCCTGCGAGGGCATCCTTTATCACGGCGTCGAGCCTGGAGGAATTAAAAAGTCGCCACCAGTCTGCGGCGATACTGACGCCCTGCTCAAAAAGCTGGGCCTGACCATCAGCAGGTATTGTTGCGGCAGGATCTGTCCCATGCGTGTAGCTTTTGACCTGGGGCGGATTGGGACGCACGAAATCCGGCCCCACCGTGCAACCCACTAAAACCAGGCAATAGGCAATAGGCAATAGGCGACGGGTAAAAACAAAAGGCATAAGACTACAAAAAAAAGTTGGCGCCTTTTTTTTATGCCTTTTGCCCATAGCCTTTCGCCTATAGCCCATTGCCTGGTCTTTCATTTCTCTCCAATATAGACATCCACCAATTGCCCCGGATAAATGCTGACGTTCTTTGGCCTCTCGAACCTGAATATCACCGGCAATACCCTCACATCCACCCTTTCGGTCCTTGCATTCGACAATTCAATCTTGGGAGATACATAAGGTTGCATCCTCACATATTGCAGGGGAATCCTGATATTGGTGCCCCGTATGAACATTTGCGCGTGCATCTGTGATGCCGGCGGAAGCCTGTGCACGAGTATTTCATCGATATAACACCTGACGCCGATAAAGTCCTGCGGCCATCCAATGACAATTGCAGGAGCAGTGCCCTGCGTATATGTATCGTATGTGCCCTGAGGAGAAATATAGCTGCCTGCAGCGGCATTTATCGAAAGGACCACTCCATCTGCCGGAGCTTTTATGACGTACTTGTCCAATAGGGCCGCCGAAGCCGTGTAGGCTTTTATCAGCGCCTCGTACTGGTTTTCCTGGTTCCTTATATCATAAATCCAGGCCCCTGACTTGGTGAGTTCGTACTGCTTGCGGGCGACTTCGAGATTCGCTTTTGCGGTTTTGGCGGCATTTTCCGCATTATCCAAATCGTTCTTACTCACCGATTTGGGATTCAGTTCGTAAGATTTCCTCAGCTTGTCCAATTGGTCTTCAGATGTCTTGAGGCTTGCGGCGGCAAAATCGACCTGGGCCACGGCAATTTCGAGGTTTTCTTTTCTCGGCTCGGCCTTCAGCTCTTCGAGCAGGGCGAGCGCCGCTTCGGCCTGTGATTTCTGCTGCTCGACAGTCGCTTTTTGTACGGAACCATCCATAACAAGCAGCGGATCTCCCTTACGCACTTTTTGCCCTTCAGCTGCCGGGATTTTTACCACAACTCCAGGCACCTCCGGGTATATATTTATATTCTCGCCATTACTTTGGTAGCTTTCGGTGATGCCATTGGCATAGATGCCTTTTGCATAGGGATTTGAGGCCGGATTAAACGCCGGGGGCAACGGCTTTTGTTCAGTACCGTATATATACGCGCTTAACAAGCCCATCAGAATGCCTATAGTCGAAAGAGAGAACAATATTTTATTCCTCACGTAAGCCTCCTTTTACTATTCCTGTTATCTTGCCATCAGCCATCTTTATTATTCTGTCGGCGTATTCAAATATCCTGTTGTCGTGCGTAACAATGATAATACACCGGTTCTCATTCATTATGTTTTTCTTTACAAAATCCACAATTCTTCTTCCGGTTTCTCCATCCAGCGAAGCGGTAGGCTCGTCAAATATCATAATGTCAGGGCTGCTGGCTATCGCTCTTGCGATTGCCACCCGCTGCTGCTCCCCCCCGCTTAATTTGACCGGCGTGAGCTGCGCCCGGTCCTTGAGCCCGACTATTTCCAAATACTTCGCGGCCATGCTTATGGATTCATTCCAATCGAGTTTTTTCAATATAAGAGGAATGGCCGCGTTTTCAACCGTGGTAAGTTTTGGGAAGAGGTGGTAATCCTGGAACACGAATCCAACCTTGTTCAGTCTGAAATCAGCGATCTGGTCGCTGGTCAAGCTCCAGATTTCTTTGCCCTCTACTGTCACTGTCCCCGAATTTGGCCTGAGAATTCCCGATATAATGCTCAATAATGTTGTCTTGCCGCTTCCGGACGGGCCTTCTATATACAGCATTTCACCAAAGTACGCCTCGAAGCTGACGTCCCTGACAGCGTAAGTTTTGGCTTCGCCCTCTCCAAACCACTTGACAAGCTTGTCCGCCTTCACTGCAAGATCGGCCATTTTAACCCCTGAATATGTCGAACGGCTCTATCCTTAACACTTTTCTTACTCCTATATAACTCGATATCGCGGCGATTATCAACACCATCACAAAAGCAAATGCGAGATTCGTATAGGTTATCATGGCTGCGTAGCTCGGCAGCCTGAGTTTGGCGAAGGCTATTATCAGGGAGGCCAGTCCGACACCCATGCCGTATCCGGTGAGAGCAGTGAAAGTAGCCTGGAACAGTATCATGTATACCAGTTCGGACCCTTTGGCCCCTATAGCTTTCAACGCTCCGAACTTTTCGAGGTTCTCCAGTATAAAGGTATAAAAGGTCTGCCCGGAGATTGACAACCCGACAATAAAACTTATTGCGGTCATTATCATCACGTTTATGCCGAGGCCTGTCTGGTATTTGTAATACTGGGAAACTTTGTGGATAAATTCATCCTTTGTCAGGGCTTCATAGCCGAGCGCTTGTATCTGCTGTTTGATGTGGACTATATCTGCAGCGCTCTTTGGTTCTATCAGAATATAAGAAATGGTGAACCTCATCGATGGAATATACTGAATGGCCCTGTAATATGTGGTATACAGTGTCGGAGTTCCGAACAGGGAGCCGACATTGACCCGTGCTATACCGACAATAACTCCCCTGTTGTCGTTTATCTCGAATTCGGTGCCGAGCCCGGGGCTTCCGAGTTTGGGATATTCAGAATCCTTGACGACAATAAATGAATTTTCGGCATAGATGTCTTCGATGTGTCCCTGAATGAGATTCGGCCTGCCAACGAGACTTGCATCATCCAGCCCGATGACGGTTACAGCCTGGTAAACGCCTTTCCGGAGTTTCACAAGACCGGAGCCCGAATACAAAGGCACCGCATATTTGACTCCGTTGATGCTCCGTGCAGCGTCTAATATATAATCCGGCATCGGGATGCTGTTGGCAGGCGTATTCACCGCAGGGTCCATTACCCATATCCTGGCCCCTATATTTATGATCGTGGAAGATGCCCTGTGCAAAATACCCGCAAACATTGATGTCATCATAACCATCAAAAAGACTGCAAATGTAATTCCGACAAGCAACGCGGCAAACTTCCCTTTGTCGTTTACCAGCAGTTTAAATGCGATCTTCAGTATCCCTTTCACCGCTTCACCGCTCATCTCCTTTGATTTTATCCTGGTAAATTTATACCATAGAACCTGTAAAAAGGCAAAAAAAAGTCACAGGTTAAGGGGCAGCAGGTCTTCACGCTGTTTTTCAAAGAAGACTAAGGGTCTGCGAATAAATAACTTGCACATTGATACATCTCAGCTTCAGGCCATCTTTGTCCAAATCCTCAGTCGCAAAATCCTCAATGTAGCTATGCTACACCTGCGGTTTTGCTCAATCGGATCAGCCAAATCTGACCCAACTCTGAGCGTCTGAATGCACAAGTTATTTATTCGCAGACCCTAAAAAAGTTACTAACATTTGTCAATAAAGTGTCAGCAACTTCTTAAAAATACGCGCACCGGTCTTTGTTGGGACCTGTAATTTGACTTTTATATAGTATCTGATAATATTAAATAAACTGTAATTGAAGCACTAAATCAAGCGGCATGTTGGATAAATTTTAATGGCTATGCATTTGACACCACTATACCAAACGATAAGTGTATTTTGTCATTCCCGTGGAAACGGGAATCCATTTTTCCAAAGGCCAATGGATACCCGCCTTCGCAGGTATGACAGCTGCTGGTGTCAGATGCATAGCCATTTAAATTTTTATACTTCGGATTCCAAAGGAGGACTGTATGTCTTACACTGCAAAGGATTATGGAAAGCTCATCGGCATGGAAGGCTTCAGCGAGACGTTGCTTAAGAACCATTTTACACTTTACCAGGGTTATGTCACTAACACAAACAAGGTCCTTGATTCGCTTGCAGCAATGATAAAAGAGGACAAAGGAGGCATGCCTGAGTATGCCGAAATGAAGCGTAGGCTCGGATGGGAATTCAACGGCATGAGGCTGCATGAGTATTATTTCGAAAATCTCGGCGGCAAGGGAGGCATGCAGAAAAACAGCAAGCTCGCCGCAAAGTTTTCAGAGGATTTCGGGAGCTATGAGGCGTGGGAGAAGGACTTCAGGGCCACAGGCGCCATGAGAGGCATAGGATGGGCGGTGCTTTACCAGGACATTTCCAATGGCAAACTCATCAATTTCTGGATAAACGAGCATGATGCCGGACATCCTGCAGGCGGCAACCCAATATTGATAATGGACGTCTTCGAACATGCCTTTATGGTCGATTACGGACTTAAAAGAGCTGATTATATTGGGGCCTTCTTCAAAAATATCGACTGGAAGACGGTAGAAGCGCGCCTTAAATAGGATAATGACGCATGCCGGGTTGAGGACCCATCGATGTATTGAAGTGACAAATCAGCCTTATTATGATAAAGTTATTTCAACAGTGAAATGGCTGTAATTTTATCGGGAAGGGAGTATCGGATAATGGCAACAGGGAAAGAGGATTTACTGCAGGCGCTTGTTGACGCATACCTGATGGAGAAAGGCACTCGGGAATTCTATGCGCAGGCGGCCGGCAAGTCGATTGCTCCGGCTGCACGAAGCGCATTCGCGGTGCTTTCTGGCTTGGAAGAAAAGCATATGGAATTCATTCAGTACCTTTATCAGGCTATCATGGAAGACCGTGATGTAAAGGGTTTTGAAGATTTCAAAGGCAGAAGCAGCTCTCCATTTACGGAGGGCGGCATTCCGGTCAAAGACCTCGAGGCCAAATTGGAAATGGTTTCGATAGCCGATGATATGGAAGCGATAACCATGGCGCTGGGAATAGAGGGGAAGGCTTATTCTCTCTACTGGCGACTCTCCAGGACCGCTTCCGACAGCAACGCCAGAATAGTTTTCAAAAGCATGATGGAGCAGGAGATTACTCATATAAGTTACCTCAAAGACATGATGACCCGGATATCGGAAACGGACTAAGGGCAACGGAAAACTGGCTATGGGCAATGGGCGATAGGCTATAGGTCAAAAAATTCGTCGGAATTTTTCAGGGGGCGATAATGATTTTTGTTGATGACTTTGATGACCGGTTGAGAAGTCTTGGCAGGGAATTCTTCATTTTTGATATTCAGTATGTGCCCGACATAACAGCCTGGGCAAAACAGAAAAAAATATCGCTGAACGAACCTGCCCAACCCATGAAGCTGATAACCGGTGAGGACAACCGGCTCGTGATGGTTGTGCAATCCGAGATCCGTGACGAGGTGCTTGACGGCATTATCAACGGTCTGAGCGTGAGGTGGGCAGTCAGGGATGTTGCTGCGGACATCGCAAAACGGCTTAACAGTATAGAGAAACAGCTTGCCTATTACTTTCTCAAGGAACATGCGCGGACAAAAAAAGAACTGGACGGAGACGACCTGCTTGAAGATGAGTGGGCGATCAACGAGATGGAGAAATTAGGGTTCTTTCGCAGTTAGAGCCAATGAGCAGGCTGGCTAAAGAGAAATCTCCCTACCTTGCACATTCTGCCGCTCAAAAAATAGACTGGTATCCATGGTCTGAAGAAGTTTTCGAAAAAGCGCGCCTCGAGGACAAGCCGGTTTTCCTCAGTTCCGGCGCAATATGGTGCCACTGGTGCCATGTTATGGCGAAGGAATGTTTTTTTGATGATGCGATCGCCGCTTTGCTCAACGCTCACTTTGTAAGCATAAAGCTCGACAGGGATGAGCGGCCCGATATAGACAGGCTTTACCAGCATGCGGTAACTGCAATGGGAGCAGCGGGAGGATGGCCGCTCAGCGTGTTTCTTACGCCTGACAAAAAACCATTCTTCGGCGGCACCTATTTTCCTCCTGAAGACAGCCACGGAAGACCGGGTTTTAAAAAAGTGCTTCTGACAATTATTGACTTATACCGTTCCAGGAGGGAGGAAGTAGACAGTTATACGGAACGGCTCATGGATTTTATCAGGCCAAATCCTCTGGTCAAGGGAGAAGTAAACAGCGCGATGCTTGACGTCGCGCAGAGCGCTATGCTCTCTCTGTTTGACCCGCAAAACGGAGGGTTCGGCACGGCCCCGAAATTTCCTATGCCCGGTGCGGCATCATTCCTGCTTTACAGGTATTTTCTTACCGGCGATGAGTCGAGCGGCCATGCTGTCAGGAAAACGCTTGAGTCAATGGCGAAAGGCGGGTTCCATGACCAACTTAAGGGCGGCTTTCACCGGTACTCTGTTGATGAAAAATGGATTGTCCCTCACTTCGAAAAAAAGGCCGATGATAACGCCTGGCTTTTGAGAAATTATATCGACGCCTGCTCAATCTTCGGCAGCGGCTATTTCAGGGAGGTCGCACGGGGTATCATCAGCTTTACCAGGGACATCCTCTCAAGCAGAGAGGGAGGGTTTTATGCGAGTCAGGATGCCGACGTTACTCCAGATGACGAGGGAGGGTATTTTACCTGGACAGAAGATGATTTCAGAAGCGTTCTGAATGATGAGGAGTTTCCGGTGCTTACCCTTCATTTGCTCCATGACAAAGGCAGTATGCACCACGACAAATCGAAGCATGTCCTTTTTATTGCCATGGAAACAGATGAAATTGCCCGCACTCTCAAGATGGATGAGAAACTGGTTGACAGGCTGGTCAGCGAGGGCAAAGGGAAGCTTCTTCAGGCGCGCCAAACGAGGGAGGGACCCTTTATAGATACGACGCTTTACACTTCTTTAAATGGCATGCTCATCGCATCGTATTTAAAAGCATACCGCGTGTTAAAAGATGATTCGGTTAAAGATTTTGCGCTCAAAAGCCTGAATAGAATACTGCAAATACGTTCCGCGGGGAAAGAACTGCTCCATTCAGATGGGATAAAGGCACTGCCTGATGATTACATATATTTGATCGAGGCGCTTGTCGCTGCGTATGAGGTCACCGGCAACAGGGGCTATCTTGGCAGGGCAGATGAACTTATGGAGCAGTGCCTGGAGAGGTTCTGGGACAAGTCCGAAGGCGGATTTTTTGATTCCGACACAGCCGTGCTCGGCCTCGCACTAAAGGGGATAGAGGACATCCCTCACCCATCAGCTAATGCAGTAGGAATCATGCAACTGCTTAAATTATTTTACGCAACCGATAAATCACTATATCGCCGGTATGCCGGGATTGCTCTTGAGGCGTTCTCTACTAAGGTGAGCGAGTTAAGCATCCATGCAGGATATTACTTTTGCGGGCTCGATGCGTATTTCCATTCGGTGCAATTGACGGTGGAAGCCCGTCCGGAAAGCAGTCTCGGCGCTGCCGCCGTATCTTTATTTGCCCCATACATGAGTATCGTTTACAAAGAAAACCACAACCGCATTATCCCGTGTGCGGGGGGTGTATGCTATGAGCCGGTTGACGATGGTAAGAACCTTCAGGCATTCATCAATGATAAAGTTAGAAGCAAAAAACCATTCCGAAATAACCTTAAGGATGCTGAATGAAGGAATTCATATTAGGAAGTAATGAATATATCGAACTCAATCATCTTCTGAAAATCATGGGGCTCTGCGACAGCGGAGGCATGGCAAAAGCAGTAATTGCTGAAGGATTGGTAAAGGTTGATAGAGAGGTGGAGCTTCGCAAGCGGTGTAAGATACGAAATGGCCAGGTAGTTGAGTTTGAAGGCCGTAAAATCCTGGTGAAATGAATTTGCATTAGTTGAGAAAAGTGTTGATTAGGTGTTAGCAGTATTGGCTGCTCACAGTAACAAACGCCTTACAGTATTCCGTTCATGCGTAGGGTTACAAGCGGAAATAATCAGTATGGTGTCCCCGGAATTAGCCCAAAAATGGTAAAATCAGGTTGCCATGAAACTCCCCAATAATGAAAAGGCTTACATTCCACCAGCCAAACTAATAGACTATCTTTTGTCGGAAACTCATTCTGTAGGAAAGGCAAAAGCAAAATTATTGCGGTCTGTCGGATTTGATGAAGCAAATGTTAAGATGCTAAAAGAGGGCCTGCTGGAAATTGCCAAAACAAAAGATGTGGTAGAAGTAATTAGGACCCCACATGGGGTAAAATATGTCATAGATGGTGACATGGCGACACCGGTTGGGCTTGTGATTAAGATGCGAACTATTTGGATAATAGATAATAGTCAGATGCGTCCGCGCTTCGTGACCGCATATCCGTTATGAACAATGTGTAACAGAGGTGTCAAATGATTAAAGAATTGGATACGGTGGTGCTTGAGCACGCCATCAAAGAGTATGGATTAACAGAGGGCGATATAGGTGCTGTGGTGCACTGCTACAGTGATAGCGGTGCATATGAAGTTGAATTTGTTACTGCCGAAGGAAAAACGATTGCAGTGCTGACCTTGTCTTCAAGTGATATTCGGCTGATGAGAGACAGAGAAATATTGCATGCAAGAGAGATGATACATATTGCAAACTGATGAAAACTAATATTTCAAGACCTGACCCCCTTCTTGCTCCTAATGCTCCTAATACCTATGAACATACCCTCGTACATAAAGAAGCTTTGGCACGATCCAGTGTGGAGCAAAGTTATAGCAACCAGCATCTTTGCGCTATGCGCTTTTCTATATGCCATTTTTGTCCATCCTACGGCTATAACATCACTGAAGCCGGATCGTGTTAATCGGCGTCGAAAATTGACCCACCATCGGCGTCCAAAATTGACCCACCCCAGCGGTTAGTTTTTCTTTGAGTTTCTGGTCTTGATTCTCCAGCTCTCGTTGCCTGTTTCGATGATATCACAATGATGGGTGACTCTGTCCAGAAGAGCAGTAGTCATCTTGTTATCTCCAAAGACCTGGGGCCATTCTCCGAAGGTAAGATTGGTAGTTATGAGCAGAGAGGTTCGCTCATAGAGCTTTGATATCAGATGAAACAAGAGTTGTCCGCCGTTTTTTGAAAACGGCAGATATCCCAATTCGTCAAGCACAACAAGGTGAAGCCGTGCAAGGCTATCCGCCAGTTTGCCGCCACGTCCTGCCAGTTTTTCTTGTTCAAGCTGATTGACCAGATCGACCACGTTGAAGAAGCGCCCTCTTTTCCCGTCTTTGATTGCCTGACGGGCTATGGCTATCGCCAAGTGAGACTTACCTGTGCCAGTGCCTCCAACGAAGATAACGTTGCTATTTGCGGATAAGAATTGGCCCTGGTAAAGCGAACGGATCTGGGTCTCATTGACCGGCGATGAGCCGAACTCAAAGCGGTCTATGTCCTTATCGACGGGGAACCTTGCCTGCCCAAGGCGGTAGCGTATGCTCCGGGCAGTCCGCTCTCCCAGTTCAGCTTCCAGAAGATCCAGCAGTATCTTTTCTGGCGTGCGTCGCTGCTTTATGCTGGCTGCAAGTACCTCGTCATAGACACCTTTCATGCCATACAGCTTCAAGTTCTCCATCGCCTCCATAAGTTTATCTCGTAGCATGTTCACCTCCAGTCAGAAGATCGTCATAACGACTGCAGTTGGCAACAGGCAGGGTCTTTAGCTCAGGCAGATGAAGTGGGATATTGTATTCGGATATTACGGGATCATCGTGTGTGCGGGACAAGGCGTTAAGTATCACGTCTCTGTTGGCTACACCGATAGAAAGTGCTTCGGAACATGCGGTAACCACGGCTTCCAGTCCATAGATTGATACTGCACTCAGGATCCCGACGAACTGCCGGTCTCCATCTGGGCTCTTGCCGAGTAGCTGCCGTATCTCTATGAGCGGTTCAGGCAGTGCCCATTCCTTAAAGGGAGCACCGTTACGCAGGGCTCCCGGTTTGTGCTTCAGTACCTCAACGTAGTGCCAGGCATCGTAGATTATCTTGTCCCTGCCAAACTGGCGGCGGTGATCTCCGATTACGTTACCATCATGGACAATGACGACCCGATCAGCATATGCCCGTATCATGGCTGTCCTGCCTACAACTGAAGCATTGACACTGTAACGATTGCGGTCAAATGAAACCAGTGCTGTAGGCGATACTCGAACCGGGGTCTCCTTGTACCCGTCAAACGGAGAACTCAGGACCAGCAGATGTTGCTTCTCCCTGGCGAAGTATTCTGCCACGGTGCCGTCTTTGAACTCGGGGTGTTTATGGCCGGCAGCTAGGGTTCGGCAGCTATCACTCAACCATCGATTCAGTTCGTCAATGTCGGAGAACTTCAGTCGGGGAACGAAGAGTCGCTTACGGATGAACTTGACCTGACTCTCTACCTGTCCTTTCTCCCAGCCCGCTGCCGGGGTACAGGCTACAGGCTCAAACAGGTAGTGCGATGAGAGGTTCTGAAAACGCCGGTTGAAAACCCGATCCTTTCCCATCAGTACCTTGGTCACAACCGTCTTAAGGTTGTCATATATCCCCTTGCGGCAGCTGCCGCCAAAATACTCAAAGGCCCTGACATGGGCATCAAGCACCATCTCAAGACTCTCTCTGGCATAGGCAACGCAAAACGGCATCCGACTGTAGCAGAGGCGGAAGTGGGCCACTTTTATTGTTACAACAACACCCCAGAGTTCAACCTGCTCATAGCTCCAGTCGAACTGGAATGCTTCCCCAGGGTCGAAGGTCTGCGGTATGTATGCCGTGACCTTCCTGCCTCCCTCGCTTTTACGCCACTTCTGAACATACCGCCGTACACTATCATATCCACCTTCAAATCCCTGACGCTGCAATTCCTCAAATAACAAGATAGCTGTCCGTTGTTCCCGGTCCGGTTTCGTGGCATCTGTTGCAAGATATCCAGATAACAACTCGTGATATGGGGCAAGCTTTGGATGAGGTTGATCTTTCCGGTCATACGTGAACTCGGTTACATCGCTCCGGATCACCTTCTTAACTGTATTGCGGGATAACTTCAACTCTCGGGCTATCTGCCGAATCGACTTCCTGTCCCTGTGGTACGCACATCGAATCTTACGGATTGTTTCCACTATCAGCATCTCCTTCCGTTGCTCCTCTTTCTAGTTATTTCCAGATAGAGTGCACGTTATGCTGAGGTGGGTCAATTTTGGACGCCGATTACCCCCGTAAGTGGGTCAATTTTGCACGCCGATTAACAACATGGATGCTAAAGGGAAAAAATATCATTCCATTTTACCTTTTCCATTAGGCTTTCGCATAAACCTTTTTATTCCTGCAATCAACCCGTCCGGCTCGGTAAAAGCTGGTGAGCATCTTTTTCCTGAACAAACGTATGCGGCCTCCTCTACCGGATAGCCGAGTGTCCTGATTCGGCCTCTTTCCCGTTTTAAAGAGAGTATTTTAACTACCTTTTGAGGAATGTACATTTTATTCAGTTGCATTAGGAATCTGCCCACGTTCTTATCACGAGCAATGATCGTTACCACAAGTGGCGCTTCCATGTTCCATCGCAAGGCCGTTCCGTAAAGGGACGCAGCGGGTTCATATTTCTCATATACAGTGCTTAAAGTGGAGTTTGCGCTCTCAATAATGCTTTTCAGTTTTTCATTTCCAGTGTAATAATAAAGCCTGTTTAACAATATTACTGCTCTGTAATTTGAAATATAAGTGTTATAGTCTGAGAGCGCACTTGTTATCGTCGGGTTGACAATAGTAGTTTCAAGAGACGAAATGAACCGGCCGTTTGTCTTATCATAAAATTTGTTGGGGAGAGTTTGTAAACTTTTTAAATCAGGAAGCGGGGTATAAGAGGAAAGCTTTACTAACAGGGTGTTCTGGGGTATTATATGCTTAGGAGAAATGAGATATTGATTTCTGTTTTAAGATGAAAATGAAGATCTTTAAAATTCCTTTCAAGAAGGAGGTTTTATGGGATCATTCAAAGATAAAACAGAACGTTTTCTCGTTATTGACCACAGTGAAGATTATTCTTTTGTTGCCTGCCAAAGCGGTGAGGATGTCGGTTGCTTTGTTAAATCCAGGGAATTAAAACCGGATTATTTTTGGGTCCTGAATCTCGGAGACTGCATCATATCGCAAGAACGTTTGCTTTTCGAACAGGACCATCAATTTGAGAAATTCACACAAGGGAAATAGCTAAGAGGGTGCGTAGCCATGGCTTGACGCCGGGGACACTCACTTGGATATTACGGCCAGCGCAAAGATAATATAAATTACGCCTCCAAAAAGCATTGCGGCAGGTGAGATCTTCTTGCCGAACTGTATATTTGCCAAAACAATCAAGGCTGAGCTCAGCGCCAGGACTGCCGAGAGAAGCGCCAGTCCCGTGATATGCCATTCCGTAAACAGCAACCCTACCGAGACAGGAAATGTTGTCTGAAAAACCATCGCGCCGGTTATGTTCCCCATGGCAAGCGTATCTCTGCCTTTCAGCGTCCATGTCACGCTATTGAATTTCTCCGGCAATTCAGTGGCAATGGGCGCGACCAGCAGGGCAAACAGCAGGGGACTCATGCCCCACGAGAGTGAAAGTTTTTCGAGGCTTCCGACAAATATGTGCGCTCCGCCCACCATTACGCCGAGCGAAGCGGCTATCTGAAAGCAAATAAGCATCAGAGAGGTGGTCTTATACGGCTCTGCCCTGGCTGATCGCAGTTGCAACCCTGCGAGCCTCCTGAAGTCGGACAACAGCTTCTCAAAATGCAACTGATCGGCATGTAGGATGTCGGCACTTTCGGCCTTAAATGTCGAGTATACGTACAGCACATAGCCGGCCACAAGCAATCCCGCAATCAGGAGATGACTGTGTGGGACAAGAGACGGCAAAAAGATAGCTGAGCCGTACATGATGATGAAAAAGATGAGATCGCGTCTGATAGAACCGGCATCGACATAAAGCACGAATTTTCTTTTTTTCCTGAGCATGCCTGTTACTACTGTAGCTCCCACAACAAAAAAGGCGAGCGTCGAAAGCATGAAGGGAGCGCCAAGGATTGCCCCGACCCCGATCTTCCTTGCGGTATCATCGCCGTGCAGCAGGATGGCGACGAGGGGGAGTATGGTCTCGGGCAGGGCAGTGCCGACTGCCGCCAGGATGCTCCCCACAACAGCCTGCGATAAGGAGAAACGCCTGCCGAATGATTCAACCCCATTGGTAAAAAATTCGGCACTGAGCAAAATCATAAGAAGGCTGCAGATGAGAAACAGAATCGGCTGTATCATCAGCGAATAAGCATTACCGGACAAGGTGAAGATTTGACCAGAGCTTCAGCTATGCTTCCAAGAAGCACGCCCTTTGTGGAGGACACTCCCTGGGCCCCTATGACAATCAGATCAGAATCTCTCTCTGCCGCAATCTCATTTATGGCTTTATAGGGAACTCCTATTTTAATGATACGCTCCGCCGCGTCGCATTCATTAGCTTGCGAGGACATAGTTTTCTCAGCCTCCTGAATTGCATGGTCCCGAAAGTTCTTCCTGTCCTCTTCGCTTAAATTCCTGATGCCGGCAAAACTTTTATCCAGCTTAAGGCTGGAAATAATATGGGCAATCAGCAGGCCTGATGAATTTTTCTCAGATATGGCATGCGCAAACTCAAGCGCCTTGCTTGAATAAACGGAAAAGTCGACGGCGCACAAAATATTTTTTATACCGACTGACCCCAATACGGCGCCGTCTGCTTTCCTGCCCCGCACAACCAGCATAGGCACGTTAAGCGATTTTATAAGCCGCTCTGAACTGCTTGACCGTATCACGTGAGATTTATGCACGAGCACCATGGCGGGAACATGAAAATCATGTATTGTTTTGCTGAATGTTTCGACAAGCCTGCCGACCGCAATTCTGCACGTTGCAGTTATGCCGTATGGCTTCAGGCGGTCAACCCATTCATTAAGCTCTATGCCGCCGGCCTCCTCTTCTTTTTCCAGATAGGGCAGGAGGTAGGCCGGAGGAGTAAGGGCATAATCCATGACGTTGAGGATTGTGATGTCCCCGCCGCCGTCCGCAAGAGCTTGCGACAGCCATAATGTATAAGAGAGGACTTTCTCTGTATCAGTGCCAAGATCAACTGCGGCAAGTATTGTTTCCTTACGGTCCATGTATTCCTGACGTATAGTATACACTACCCGCCAGGCGCACAAAAAGAGGCGGGGCGATAATCTCCCCACCTCTTATCTATAACTTGCCAAGAGTTACGGTGCAACTATTTATAATTATAACTTCCTGTTTGCCCGGTAATTTTTACTTCACAGCGTCTTTCAGTGTCTTTCCTGCAGTAAATTTTGGGACCTTTGCTGCTGGTATCTTAATTTCTGCGCCTGTCCTCGGGTTGCGGCCCTTTCTGGCTTTCCTTTTTGAAACTGAAAATGTTCCGAAACCGACAAGTGTTACTTTGTGCCCTTTTTTGAGAGCGAATTTAACTGCATCCAAAGTTGCATCAAGTGCCTTCCCCGCATCAGTCTTTGATAGGCCTGCTCCAGATGCAATTTTGTCTATAAGATCTGCTTTCGTCATATCCCCTGCTCCCCCCTTTCTCCCAATAACAAAGTTTTTATAATTTCAAGACTGGTATACACGATAACAGGAAGACGCTTATTTGTCAAGGGAAAAAAACAGGGGTGTGGCGAGCAGATAAACTGTCCGTATCTGTAGCACATAAACTGTCCGGATAAAATATATGGATAGCAAGGGGGCTATCCATGAAACGTTCGGCAGTGTTGCAGGAGGTACGGAAGATGAGATTTGAAGAAAGCTATGAGGGTTGGATACGAGGTCGATTAACGCAGGAAGAAGCAGCAACGCTTCTGGGTGTGTGCGATAGGACATTTAGAAGATATATGTTGAGGTATGAAGATACGGGCCTGGAGGGCCTTATAGATAAGCGTTTAGGGCAAATATCTCATAAACGTGCGCCTGTTGATGAAGTAGTCGCACTATCGGATCTTTATAGCAATCGCTTTTGTGGTTTCAATGTCAAACATTTTTATAGCTGGTACCGGCGTGCTTATCAAGGGACCAGAAGCTACACATGGGTCAAGAACACCCTTCAGGAAAAGGGATTGGTCCCGAAGGCAGCACAGAAAGGTACACACAGGAAAAAGCGTACAAGGGCACCTTATACCGGTATGATGCTGCACCAGGATGGTTCCAAACATCAGTGGGTTGAAGGAAAATACTGGGATCTAATCGTAACTATGGATGATGCCACGAGTGAACACTACTCGATGTTTTTTGTGCAGGAGGAAGGCACTCAAAGCAGCTTTCAAGGGGTAAAAGAAGTTATTGAGCAACACGGATTGTTTGCTTCGTTGTATACGGATCGTGGAAGTCACTACTGGCATACACCGGAGGCCGGAGGGAAGGTGGACAAATCAAATCTTACCCAGTTCGGTCGTGCAATGAGCCAACTTGGAATTAAGATGATTGCTGCGTATTCTCCTGAGGCCAGGGGTCGTTCTGAGCGAGCCTTCGAAACTCATCAAGACCGCCTCGTCAAGGAGCTTGCAATGGCGGGCATTACTGAGATGAAGCAGGCCAATGATTATCTTGCCAGTACTTATATGCCAGCCCATAATGCCGAGTTCACTGTTGTCCCGCAGGAACCACAGAGCGTGTTCGTGACTTGGGCAGGCACTGCCTTGGAAGACATCCTATGCGAACAGTATGACCGCACCGTAGGCAACGACAACTGTGTAAAGTTCGATGGGCTAAAACTTCAGATCCCGCCAAATCAATATCGCTGCCACTACGTTAAGGTCGAAGTTCGCGTCCATCGTTATCCGGATGGTGGCCTTGCTATATTCCATGGACCGAGAAAACTGGCGGTCTTTGACCCTAAAGGAAAGGAGATTGCAAAGTGCTCACATGCAGCGGCATGAGACTCAATAAAACTGACATCGGTGGCCTGCCATGTTCCATGCGCAGCCACCCTGCAGAACCGGACAGTTTATTTGCTCTAAAACCGGACAACTCTATTTGTTGACAACAGGGAAAAAAACAGGGGAAAAAATGGAAAACGGAAGAAGCGAATGTAATTTTCAGTGGTGGGCATCAGCCCAGTTTTTTCCTCGTCCAATCTCGACTTTCAGGGGAACTGAAAGATCGAGGGCGGTCTCCATTTCCAGGGCTATTAACTCCAGGGTTTTGTTGATCTCATTCTCCGGCACTTCAAAAAGAAGCTCGTCATGGATCTGCAGGAGCATTCTCGCTGAAAGATTTCCCGCCCTCAGTGCCTTTGAAACACGCACCATCGCTATTTTAATCAAATCGGCGGCGGTGCCCTGAATGGGGGTATTGATGGCAAGCCTCTCTGCCTGCTGCCTGACCGCTGCATTGGAACTGGCGATTTCAGGCAGAGGTCTTATTCTCCCCAGAAGCGTGGCAACGTACCCATTCTGCCTGGCGGTCTGTATAGTGCGTTCCATAAAGCGCTTTACTCCGGCATGCCTGTTAAAATAGTTTTCTATATAGACAGCTGCATCTTTGGGGAGAATAGAGAGGGCTTCAGATAACCCATACGCACTCATTCCATACACGATGCCGAAATTCACAACTTTTGCCGCCCTCCTCATGTCGGATGTCACTTCATCGAGCGGAGCCCCGAATATCTCCGAGGCGGTCCTGGCATGAATATCGATGCTGTTTTTAAAAGCGTCAATAAGGCTTTCGTCTTCACTCATATGGGCCAGTATCCGCAATTCAATCTGGGAATAATCTGCTGATACAAGCACATGACCTTCATCAGCAATAAAAATCTCCCTGATTTTAGTCCCCCACTCGCCACGAATAGGAATATTCTGAAGATTGGGATCGCTGCTGCTAAGCCTTCCTGTTGAGGTGACGGTCTGGTTAAAAGAGGTGTGGATCCGTCCGGTCCTTGCATTGATAAGTTTAGGCAACGTATCAGTATAGGTTGTTTTGAGCTTATAAAAAGACCTGTAATTAAGAATTTCTCCCGGAAGTTCGTGGCTCTTTGAGAGTTCCTCAAGAACATCCATGCTCGTAGAAAAGCCGGTTTTAGTTTTTTTCATCGGCCTCAGCCCGAGGTCCTCGAATAGCACCTTGCCGAGCTGACGCGGAGAGTTTATATTAAAGGTGCTGCCGGCAAGCATATATATCTTTGACTGCAACTCCCCCAGTTCACGCTCGAGTTCCTTTGATAATTCCTCGGTACGCTCTTTGTTTATCTTGATTCCGGACTCTTCCATATCAGTCAACACATAGATGAGCGGCATTTCGATTTCAAAGTAGACACGTTCGAGTCCGGCGCTTTTCAGTTTGTCAAAGAGTAAATCTTTCAGTTCCATTGCCAGTTCGGCATCTTCGGCGGCATACTGCGTGGCCTCTTCAATGGGGACCTCTGCAAACGATGCCCGTTTGCCCAGGACTTCGGTAAACGGGCGTTTCTTGTGCGCGAGGTGCTCAACTGCCGCATCCTGGAGGCTATGATCAGGCTTGCCCGGATCCAGCAGGTAGGATGCCACCATGGTATCGTAGAGCATTCCCCGCACATGAATTCCTTCCTGCCTGAGCATGAGCATGTCGTATTTCAGATTATGACCTATCTTTGCTACGGCAGGGTCCTCCAGTACAGGCATTAAAATGGACAGGGCATCCTTAATATTGCATGGCCCGGCGTGCCTTACCGGAACATAATATGATTTTCCTCTCTCCTTGCAAAGGGCTATCCCTATAATTGTATCGCTAAGGGGGTCTCTCCCCGTCGCCTCTATATCGAACGATAATTCAGAAATAATGCCGGTGTCGATTACCAGGGGAACTTCGCGCTGTGAATCATCCACATTATCTCCGAAGAGCAGACATTGTTTCATATGGCAAGCCCGAGGAATTCCTGAAGCTGTTTACGGCTGGTGATTGTGAAATATTTTCCGCGGGGCGCGTAACCATGAGAGGGGATTATCTTCAAAAGGCTCCTGAATTCCAATTCTGTAAACAGGTGAAGAAGCGCCGGCCAATCAGGCTCTTTGATCATAAGGTCCTGCAGATGCGCCTCAACAGGCAGGTCCATATCTATGGTTGCAAGTTCCTTGCTCAGGCGTATGTCCCCGATGTTTTCGATGATAAGCTTTCTCAGACGCCCATTGTCGATCTTTTCGGGATGTTCCAGCAGGTTGTCCAGCCCCCCCGACTTCAGGAGGAGTCCTTTTGCGGTTTTCTCTCCGATGCCTTTTACTCCCGGGATATTATCAACGTCATCTCCGGTAAGCGCCATAATTTCGGCAATCTTTCGGGGAGGCATTTCGAAGCGGCCGGTTATATATTCTTTGTCAATAATTACGTCTTTCATGGGATCATAAATTTTAATGAAACTATCAACCGCCTGCATCATGTCTTTATCACCGCTGACAATGAATACACTGGACTGCTGTAATGCGGCTTTCCTCGCAAGTGTGCAGATCACATCGTCCGCCTCGTAGCCCGGCATTTCGAAAACAGGGATATTGAAGGCCTTTATTATCTCCTTGATCCGGGGAATCTGAATGATAAGTTCGCCGGGTGTTTCGGGCCGATGTGCCTTATATTGCTCGTAGAGCCTGTGCCGTTGGGTCGGCACCGGAGAATCAAAGACTATTGCAAGCGCATCAGGTTTTCTCTCACGGAGTATCTTCAGGACCATGGTGGTGAAACCGTAAATAGCGTTAGTGGGAGCGCCTTTTGAGTTAGTAAGCGCTTTTATGGCATGGAAAGCCCTGTGGAAATAGGAGTTTCCGTCAATCAGGTATAGATCCATCCATGATTATATCATTAAAAAGACTATGGGCAATAGGCAAGAGGAAAGTCT
>CAWAQG010000006.1:0-141015 GCA_963784135.1 Nitrospirota bacterium
CAAGCGAAAGGAAACCTCTTTGAGGCTTTTTATTATATCGCTTACTTCACATAACGGAGAACTACACTTTCAAAGTTTCCAAATTTTAATTCTTTTCTCAGTGTCAATTTTTGTTGCTTTTGTCGCCTATTTTGCTGCCTTGCGTAAACCCCATAACTTATTGATTATCCTTATCTCTGTTGGCTAACGGCTAATGCATGTCAATTTCTGTTGCTAATGACTATTTTGCTGATTCGCAGCTTAGCATCATTTTACATTGTTTTTAAAGGATATTCTATATAAATAAAGTCAGGTATTTTTCTTGCTGTAGGATTATGTCCTACAAGCTATAGGGATTATGTCCTACAAGCGGATTTGCTGGGCAATGGCCTTGGCGGGAGAGCATTGGCATAGAGGTGAAAGTGAGAGCGCAGCAGAAAGATCAGGCGGAAGCAAAGAACGCATTAAACGGCTGTCATCCCGAGTAAGCCGCGAGTAATTTGAGAGGATTAAGGGAAAAGGCACAATTTCTGTGCTCGGAAACAAGTGTATAAGCATTGAGAAGACTTTCTACTCCGGCTGCTTTTACGGCATCCGGTTGATGTAATCAAGCTTACATGCTTATTCCCGCAGGTTTTTTTAAATGCAGGCAGGAACTTACATGTATGAAGGAGGTTGTAGACGATGAATAAACAAGAGTGGGTTACTGCGGCGCTTCTATCTGCAAGCCTGATTATTATCTCCTGGGTAGTTGTTTATTTCGTTGTGTGGAAGTGACCGTGCGGGAAAAGTCTGAAACCAATTATCTCTCAGTTTTTTTCTGGTAGCTTATTGTCCGGGCAAGATTAAGGATGAAAAGAAATAGATGGGAAAGATATATCAAAAAGAGGTGAACCATAATGAACTGTTGGGAATTTAAAAAGTGCGGACGGGAGAAAGGTGGAGTTAATGTCAAACAACTGGGTGTTTGCCCTGCGTATCCTGATAATGGCAAAACCTGCGCCCGCGTAGCTGGGACGCTGTGCTGCGGCAAAACCCAGGGGTATTTTGCCATGAAGATTGCCAATTGCATACAGTGCGACTATTACAATAGTGGGCACTATATAAAAGGACTTTCCTTTGGCAATGGGATGTCAAAAGGGAGTTTATAGATAATGTCTTTATTATTTTGCGGCAGTTGATAAATTGAATGTCTCTGTTTATAGAGGTTGGATTATGACAAAGTGGAGCAGCTTTCGGCCTATCCCGTTTCGTGATGGATAGGAGTCAGCAAGGAGGAGTGCCGTGATTGGGAAAAAATGGTTGAAGCATGAAGCAGGTGTTTTTAGTATAGTGGTGGCAGGGGCGTATATAGAGTTTGCCATTGTTTATTTCACCATCTCCTGGGTACTGTATGATCTTCCCCCGGTTCAGTGGACACCGAGTTAGGTTAGGCTGCTACTGCATCCAGCTCAAAGGATACCGGAGAACGATAGCCCAGTGCTGAATGCTTCCTCTGACGATTATAAAACATTTCGACATATTCAAAAATACTCTGCCGTGCCTCTGCCCTTGTTGCATACCTGTGCTGATACACATGCTCCACTTTTAATGTGTGAAAGAAACTCTCTGCTACAGCATTATCATAGCAATCGCCTTTCTTGCTCATGCTCTGGCGGAACTTATAATGCTCCAGGACTTTCCGGAAATCTTTACAGGCATACTGCACTCCCCTGTCTGAATGAAAGATGCAGCCAGCAGGAGGTCTACGCCTGCCTATGGCCTGATACAGTGCCCTGATTACAAAGTCTGCTGTCAGTCGGTTGCTCATGGCCCAGCCTACTACCTTCCTTGAATACAAATCAATAATCACCGCCAGGTACAGCCATCCCTCATTGGTTGAAACATACGTTATGTCTGACACCCATACTGCATTGGGACTCGCTGCTGTGAAGTCCTGTTTCAACAGGTTCTCCGCCACCGGCAGATTGTGTTTGGAATTCGTTGTGGCCTTGAACTTCTTCGCTGCCTTTGCCTTGATACCATTAACTTTCATTATCCTGGCGACCCGGTTCTTGCCACAACACAATCCCTTATCACGGAGAGCATCGGCAATCCTTGGGCTTCCATAACTGCCTTTGCTCTTCCGGTATGATTCCTTTATCTCCATAAGCAATCTTTCCTCATCCTTTCGTCTCTTTCCTTGTGGCTGCTTCTTCCACCCGTAATAGCCGCTCCGTGATACTCCCAATGCTCGGCACATCTTCATCACCCTGAATTCGGAGCGATACCGGTCCATAAAGCAATATTTCATTTCGGGTGTCTTGAGAAGATGGCCAACGCTTTTTTTAGTATGTCACGCTCCTCTTTAAGGTTTGCGTTTTCCTTTTGAAGCCGCCTCATCTCTTCATCCTGAGGCTTTAGGCGACCTTTTCCCGGAAAGCTGCTGCCAGGATCGTCCTCATACTCACGTTTCCACCTGTGCAACTGATTCTCGTGAATCCCAAGGCTGCGGGCAACATCTGCTACTGTCCTGCCTCCCTCGGTTATCATTCGTACTGCCTCTGCTTTGAACTCCTTGTCATACTTCTTCCGGCCACTACCATTGCTGTCTTGCATCTCACACCTCCGTAGGTTATTTATTTTAACCTAACCTTTCGGTGTGTCCGCTATTCCGGGGGAAGTTCAGTACGGTTTTTTCCCGGTTGGATAACATAATCAGTAATTGATGACTGTCGAATGATGGTTCTTTTTCAAAATACTATTTGGGACAAGAGTGGCTTGTATTAATTCTTTAATATTTGCTGCTGCACAAGGCGGATGGACCTAATGAATCTAAGAAACATCTCGATTAAATGGAAGGTGGCAATCCCCATCATTGTAACTGTTGCTATCGGGATTGCGGCTACGGTTCTTTTTACAGGCTACAAGACGGAATCAATTGTTGTCACTGAGGTAAAGAACTCAACGCTTTCCGGCTATAGAGATACTGTATTAAATTCCCTTACCTCGATGATGATGGCAGGGAATATAAAAGAGACAAAGGGGGAGTTTCTTGAGCAGATGCAAAACATCGTTGCCCTCCGGGTCATACGATCGGATATCCTTGATAAGGACTACGGCAGAGGAAACGACAAAGATTATGCAGCGGATAGTGTTGAGAAAGAGGTTGTGGAAAAAGGAGTAGAAAGGATTGTTCTTGAGGGAGATTACATCAAAGGGGTGTATCCCTATATAGCAAAATCAAATTCCATGGGGAAGAACTGTCTCACGTGCCATAACGTACCGGAAGGAACTGTTCTTGGGGCGATCAGCATAAAGGTGCCTCTAACCAATTCCCTGCATCGGATACGTTTATTGCAATATACCTACTGCCTGCTTGGCGTGGTTGGCATCGTGATTATCAGTATTCTGGCTATAGGCATAATTCGGCTTACCATTAAAAAACCACTCGGGAAGATCCTTGAGATTATAAAATTAGTGGCAAGTGGAAATTTGGACGTATGCAAACAAGCTGAGGACTGTAGGTTTAGTAATGATGAAATCGGTGAGATAGCTGAGAATGTAAAAGTCATGACAAAAACCATAAACGAAATGGGACTCGATATACTCTCGTCTGTAAATGTGATGATGCCCACACTCGAAATACTCATCGACCGTCAGGAAAAAGGGATGAAGGATGCTATAAAACAGCTTGATGAATCCAGCCAGACCGCTGCTTCATCTACGGAGATGGCAGGCACTGTTGATGGTATAACGGCAAACATTAGAAACACTTCAGAACTTACCGTCAAGACTGCTGATTCTGCCAATGAAGGAGAAACGGTGCTGGTCGAAGCGCAAAAAGTGATGGACGCTTTTATAGCGACTATCAGTGAGCTGGGTGACAATATCAATTCTCTTAGTAACAAGATAACCGGCATCCAGAGTGTTGTCGTGACAATAACGGATATTGCTGATCAGACCAATCTCTTGGCTCTCAATGCTGCTATAGAGGCTGCCCGCGCAGGAGAACAGGGCAGGGGGTTTGCAGTCGTGGCAGATGAGGTCCGCAAACTCGCGGAGCGTACCATCAGGGCTACGACCGAAATATCTGACCAGATAAAAGAGATCCGGCAGGAATCAGGTAACACGACTACCAAAATGTCTATCGCAAGTGGAGACCTTACGGATGTGTTTAACCACTTAGGTCTGATAAGACAGACTTTTACCGGCATCGTCTCAAATGCGCAGGACACAAAAAATCATGTTCTAGAAATTACAAACGCCATGAACGAACTTGCCTTGGTTGCAGGCGGCGTAGCTGAGAGCGCAGAGCGCAGTCTGACAATATCGAGTGAAGGAGCATCGGAATCTGAAACTGCTCTTCAGCAGGGAGTCCGTCTCATACTCAGCATGAGTGATTTTCGTGATCGCACAACCAAGATGCAATACCATATGGATACAGATTTCTTCATCGATTTAGTAAAAACAGATCACCTTATTTTCGCAGCCAAGGTTTTTGCTCACCTGATGGGTTTAACAAAACTTGACCCAAACAAGATAGCGGATCATACCACTTGTCGTATGGGCAAGTGGTACTATACAAAAGGTAAAGAGATATATGGGAATAGTAATGCTTTTACAAGTGTCGAGGAAGCACACAAGATATTTCATGCTGCCGCAAAGAAGGCTATATCGGAACCCGATCAGGTCAAGGCCCATGAACTGTATGGTCAGATGAAGGAGACCTCTAAGCAGATTATCTCCAGGCTCGATCAGCTCAAGAATAAAAAGTGAAGCTCTCTCGCGGCAAGCCGCAGGGCATCAGTAGTCGGGTGCGGGATAATTTCAGTGCTGAATAAGGCAATAACATGAGAAGGAAATTGTCAGTTCACCGTATAAAGGGCCTTGCAGTATTTCTGGTGTTGGAATCCCCTTCATGCCTGATGTCTGAATCAGACAAGAAATCGGCTAAAGGATTGCCTTTCTGTTTTCCGTTATGATAAATTAAGCTTATAATTTAATAAGATCAGCTCATTGATTGAATGAAGTTTTTTGTCGCGGCATGGGAGGGGAGTTTGATGGAGGAGATAAAGGTCGACAAGACCATAAACATCAAAGGGCTTGTATGCCCTTATACGTTCGTCAAGGCAAAACTCGCCATTGAGGATATGGCGTTGGGAGAGGTCCTCGAAATAGTCCTGGATTATGAGGAGGCGTCCCGCAGCATACCCAAATCCATGGAAGACCACGGCCAAAAAGTATTGCGCGTTGAAAAAATAAACGATACGGACTGGTTGCTGCTAATCAGGAAAGATAAGGAATAAGACAATGGAATTCACCGAAGATCAGTTGCAGCGTTACAGCCGCCATATACTTCTGCCCGAGGTCGGAGGAAAGGGGCAGAAAAAACTGCTCGCCGCGAAAGTGTTTATTATCGGGGCCGGCGGGCTGGGATGCCCTGTCGGCTATTATCTCGCCGCGGCAGGTGTGGGCACTCTCGGGATCATTGATAACGACAGGGTGGAAATGAGCAACCTTCAACGGCAGATTGCGCACAGCACCAGGACGCTCGGCATGCTGAAAGTTGAATCGGCAAAGTCGACCTTTGAGGCATTGAATCCTGATGTGAAGGTCATCGGCATTGCGGAAAGACTTTCAAAAGATACTATAATGAATTTGATAAAGGATTATGATATCGTTGTGGACGGGAGCGATAATTTCCCGACCCGCTATCTGGTCAACGATGCGTGCGTTATGATGAAAAAGCCGCTTGTAAGCGGCGCTATTCTGAAGTTCGAGGGCCAGGTAACTACTGTTGTGCCCGGAGAAGGCCACTGCTACCGGTGTCTGTTTGAAGAGATGCCGCCGGCAGGACTCGTGCCCTCATGCCAGGAGGCGGGGGTTATCGGAGCGATTCCCGGTGTAGTCGGCTCTTTGCAGGCTATCGAGGTCATCAAGCTTATTCTCGGCAAGGGTGAGGTGCTGAAAAATACGCTGCTGATATACGATGCCCTGAAGACAACCTTCAGACGTGTCAGAATCCCCACTAATAATGAATGCCCGGTGTGCGGGAAGAACCCCACAATTACCGAACTCCAGGATTACGAGGCCGGATATTGCAGGATGTAAGTTGACGGTTTCGTAAAAAGTCCATATGCAGCACATAAATATTCCTAAACATATTTTTGATGACATGATCACTTATTGCAGGGAGGGCCATCCCAATGAGGTGTGCGGGATTTTAGCGGGCAGCGGCCGCGAGGTATCCAGGCTCTTCCGGATGCGAAATGTCGAAAGCTCGCCGGTGAGTTACCTCATGGATTCAAAAGAACAATTCGAGGTCATGAAGGCGCTCCGCGACGAGGGGCTCTCGATTGTCGCACTGTTCCATTCCCACCCCGCATCTGCTGCTTACCCGTCGGCAAAAGACGTGGAACTTGCGTTTTACGATGACAGCGCTTATGTTATTGTGGGTCTTTCCGGGAGAGATCCTATGGTTAAAGCGTTCTTCATCGTAAATGGAGTTGTTGAGGAAATCGCAATCACGGTCAACGAATAAAGGCCGATCCTATAAGTTGATCTTATAAATTAAACAACAGGAGAAGGGGAGCACTTGCTTTTCGGCACGCTGAAACTACTTTCGTCGGCAATTCTCAATTTTTCCATGACAGCGATATCCGAATCCTTTCCCAGTTAGGGCTCGGCGTTACTCGCCCCTGTTACAGTAGACCCGTGCATCGTGCCGAAAAGCAAGTGCTCCCCTTCTCCTGTCTTCCGCAGACCACTTTGATTTTCTTTCTGTTTTGAAGTAAGATATAATTTACTTTTAAAGTCTTCCGGCGAGGTCTCGATGCTTCAATTCTCCGGAATAAACGGGAGGTTCTTATGGGATATGTTAAAGGCCTGAAATGCAGGGAATGCGGCAGGGAGTATCCTGTTGATCCTATATATGTCTGCGAATTTTGTTTCGGTCCCCTGGAAGTGATGTATGACTACAAAAAGATTAAAAGAGCATTGAAACGTAAAACGATAGAAAAGCGGGATGGAAACCTCTGGCGCTATAAGGAGCTTCTTCCCATCGACGGCGAGCCGCAGGTGGGACTCAATTCCGGCTTTACACCCCTTGTTAGGGCTGATAACCTTGCGAGTGCCCTTGGGGTCAGGGAACTGTACGTTAAAGATGATACGGTGGCCCATCCTACTTTGTCGTTCAAGGACAGGGTTGTTGCCGTGGCGCTTACCAAGGCAAAGGAGTTCGGGTTTGATACGGTGGCCTGCGCGTCTACCGGCAACCTGGCCCACTCGGTTTCTGCTCATGGCGCCAAGGCGGGCTTCAAACGTTTTGTGTTTATTCCTGCTTCACTGGAGCAGAGCAAGATAGTGGCCTCGCTGGTATATGAACCGAATCTTGTTGCTGTCGACGGCAATTACGATGAGGTCAACAGGCTTTGCAGCGAGATCGCCAATAAATACCCATGGGCATTTGTCAATATAAACATCAGGCCGTTCTACGCAGAGGGCTCCAAGACGCAAGGTTTCGAGATTATCGAGCAATTGGGATGGGAAGCGCCCGACAATGTGGTTGTGCCCTGCGCCAGCGGCTCGCTTCTTACAAAGGTGTGGAAGTCATTTAAGGAATTCAAAGAAATAGGATTGATCAAAAAACTGGGGACAAAAGTGTTTGCAGCTCAGGCAACCGGCTGTTCTCCCATATCTGCTGCCATAAAACAGGGTACTGATATAATAAAACCGGTCAAGCCGAATACGGTGGCTAAATCGCTTGCCATCGGCAACCCTGCCGACGGGTACTATGCAAGCCATATCGTTAAGGAAACCGGGGGCCATGCAGAGGATGTTTCCGATGAAGAAATTATCGATGGAATAAAGCTGCTTGCAAAGACTGAGGGCATTTTTGCCGAGACCGCGGGGGGCGTTACGGTCGCAACGGCAAGGAAGCTGATTGAGCAGGGAAGGATAGGCAGAAATGAAAAAACGGTAATATGCATTACCGGCAATGGACTGAAGACCCAGGAGGCGCTCAACGGGCACACGGCGGAAATGCATCATATCAAACCGAACATGGCGGCATTTGAAGAGATATATAAAAAGATGGGCTATGGGCAATAGGCAATGGGTCAAAGTCATAAAAAAAGAAAAAAGATTCTTTTCTATTTTTTCCATAGCCTATAGCCCATAGCCTGATTTTAAGGAGGTGTTTTCATGGCGGTAAAAGTGAGAATCCCGACGCCGCTTCAGCGGCTGACAGAGGGGAAAGAAGAAGTTGAAGGCAAGGCCGGTTCCGTGATAGGGCTTATCAACGACCTTGATACGCGATATCCGGGTATTGGCGAGAGAATATCAGACGGGGGCAAGGTCAGGAGGTTTGTCAACGTCTATGTCAACGAGGAGGATATCCGGTTTTTGCAGGCTGAACAGACGCCTGTAAAAGACGGGGATGAGGTTTCCATTGTTCCTGCAATAGCAGGAGGGTGCGATACTGCTATGATTTCACTTCTGTACTAATAAGGAGGGGCAGATGAAGAGGCGTGTAAAATTGACGTTTCCTCAAAATCTTATTAAAGAACCGGTCATATTCACCATGGCTAAAAAGTATGACGTATTGCCCAATATACGGCGGGCGCGCGTGACCGACACAATTGGGGAAATGATGCTTGAGCTTGAGGGAGACGAAGCAAACCTCGATAAGGGTATCAAGTCTTTACAGGAGCAGGGTATTGAGGTGGAACTGATCGAAGGAGACGTCATACAATAATTTTAGGCCATAGGTAATGGGTAATGGGTCATGGGGGAAAGAACATGAGAAGTATTTCTTTTTTGCCTGTAACGTATGTCCTATGACCCATAACCTATGACCTGTGTTTTATAAGGAGAATGTATGGAGACAGGAGCGTGTAATTCTGCTACACGGACATTGTGGAAAGGTATTATTGAAGCATACGGAAGATTTTTTCCCGTTACTGACAGCACCCCGGTTGTGAGTCTTCTGGAGGGCAATACCCCGCTCATCAAGGCGGTCAATCTGACTGACCAATTCAGAGACGACATCACCGTTTATTTTAAGTTCGACGGCGCCAATCCTACGGGTTCTTTCAAGGACAGGGGTATGACGCTTGCGCTTTCAAAGGCGGTTGAGTCCGGATCAAAAGCAGTGATCTGCGCCTCAACCGGGAATACATCGGCGTCGGCTGCGGCCTATGCCGCGCGGGCAGGCATAAAGGCCATAGTTGTGATTCCCGAAGGTAAGATTGCACTGGGAAAGCTCGCGCAGGCGCTGGTGCATGGCGCCACGGTATTGCAAATTCAGGGAAATTTTGACGATGCGCTAATGATTGTCAAAGAGGTGGTCTCGAAATATCCGATCACACTTGTCAATTCCATTAACCCTTTTAGAATAGAAGGACAAAAATCAGCCGCGTTTGAAGTATGTGATTATCTCGGCGCTGCGCCGGACTACCATGCATTGCCGGTGGGCAATGCCGGAAACATTACCGCTTACTGGAGAGGCTACGGAGAATATTACAGGGAGGGCCTGATAACCCGCCTGCCCAAGATGCTCGGCTTTCAGGCGGCAGGGGCTGCGCCTATTGTACTCGGCCGGCGCGTTGAAAAACCCGAGACGATTGCTACGGCCATAAGGATCGGCAACCCGGCAAGCTGGAAAAGCGCCGAGGCGGCCAGGGATGAATCCGGCGGGCTCATAGACATGGTAACCGATGAGGAGATACTGGCTGCTTACAAGCTCATTGCGTCGCATGAGGGTGTTTTCTGTGAGCCGGCTTCTGCTGCATCGCTTGCCGGCGTTATTAAATTATACAGGGCCGGTTTTTTCAAGAAGGGCGAGACTGTAGTGTGTACACTGACCGGGAACGGATTGAAGGACCCTGATACAGTGTTCAAAGTGGCTGACGAAGCAGTTAAGGTCAAGGCCGAATTTGATGAAGTCAGGAAAGTGATCGAAAAAGTATTTATGAAATATATTGTTATTATCGGAGACGGCATGGCGGACAGGCCCGTCGAGGACCTGGGCGGGTTGACTCCGCTCAAAAAGGCTGCAACGCCCAATATGGACAGACTGGCCCGCGAAGGGATTCTCGGGAGCGTGCGCACGATTCCAGCGGGCTTTCACCCCGGGTCTGATGTTGCAAACCTTAGTATCCTCGGTTATGATCCCCGGCATTACTATACGGGAAGAGCGCCGCTTGAAGCGGCAAGTATCGGGGTAACGCTCGATACGCAAGACGTTGCCTACCGGTGCAACCTTGTAACGCTGAGGTTTAGTGCAGACAAGACCCGTGCTGTTATGGATGATTACAGCAGCGGTCACATATCGACGGAGGAAGCCAGGGAAATTATCGGTACGATTGAACAAAAGCTGGGCAGGGAGGACATAGTCTTCTACCCGGGCGTCAGCTACCGGCATCTCATGGTGTGGAAGAACGGCCATGCCGACATGGAATGCACGCCGCCTCATGATATACTTGAAAAGGAAATTTCCGATTATTTACCTTCAGGCAAGGAACAAAATGTTCTCAGAGAGCTTATGATGAAATCCGCCGTGCTGCTCCAGGACCATCCGGTAAACAGGAAACGGATGGAAAATGGCAAGAAACCCGCCAGCAGTATATGGCTATGGGGCCAGGGAAAGAAACCGCAGCTTCCGACATATAAGGAGAAATACGGCATTAGCGGGGCGCTTGTGTCCGCAGTCGATCTTACCAAGGGGCTGGGCATCTGCGCGGGCTTTGAAGTGCTCAATGTGCCGGGTGCAACAGGATGGCTCGATACGAATTATGCCGGCAAGACGGAGCATGCCCTTGGCGCCCTGGAAAAAGTGGATTTCGTCTATCTCCATGTAGAGGCCCCGGATGAGGCCGGACATGCCGGAAACTATAAAGACAAAATACGTGCCATAGAGGATTTTGATGCCCTTGTCGTCGGTCCTGTCATGAAGGGGCTGGAAAAGCGCTTCAGGGAATATCGCGTACTGCTGATGCCCGATCACGCGACACCGGTCAAAATCAGGACCCATACTGATGAACCTGTGCCGTTTGTCATATACGACAGCCGCGAAAAGAAAAACAACGAAGGCGTTTCCTATGACGAATCCATAACCGGCAGAAACGATATCATGGTAGTTGAAGAAGGCCACCGGCTGATGGATTATTTTATCAGGGAAGTTCCGGCCTGATGCTTGTTGTTCAGAAATACGGCGGCACGTCCGTTGCAAATGCCGAGAGGATCAAGGCAGTTGCCGAGCGCGTGGTAAAGTCGGCGAAGGCAGGCAACAGGGTCGTTGTCGTTGTTTCCGCAATGTCCGGAGAAACGGACAAACTGATTAATCTGGCCCATCAGGTTTCATTAAACCCGAACGAGCGTGAAATGGACCTGCTCCTTTCCTCGGGGGAACGGGTTACCAGTGCGCTCACTGCCATGGCCATAGAAGAACTGGGGCACAAGGCGATGGCGTTTACCGGAAGGCAAATGGGTATTATTACGGACAAGGCGCACATGAGGGCGAAGATAGAGAAAATCGCCTCCGAACGGGCAAAAAAGGCGCTTTCAGAGAATTACATTCTGGTGATCGCCGGTTTCCAGGGTATAACTGAAAATGAGGACGTGACCACTCTCGGTCGGGGAGGGTCTGATCTTTCCGCGGTAGCGATAGCCTCTGCATTGAATGCCGACCTTTGCGAAATTTATACTGATGTCGATGGCGTCTATACTACCGATCCGAACATTGTTCCTGATGCCAGGAAGCTTGAAAAAATATCTTTTGAGGAGATGCTCGAGCTGGCAAGCCTTGGAGCAAAAGTGCTGCAGACGCGATCGGTCGAATTCGCCATGAAATATGAGGTGCCGTTGGTTGTGCGGTCGAGCTTCAACTACAACCGGGGCACTTTGGTTACCAAGGAGGACGAGGACATGGAAAAGGTTGTGGTGACAGGGGTCGCATATGATAAAAATCAGACAAAAATTACGGTTACCGGGGTCCCTGACAAGCCGGGAATCGCCGCGATAATATTTAAAAGAATTGCTGACGCAGGCATAGTTGTTGATATGATTATACAGAACGTGAGCACCGATGGAAGGGACGCCGATATCTCTTTCACGCTGCCGAGGACGGACAGTAAAAAGGCGCTTAAGCTGACAGAGGAGATTGCCAAGGAACTCGGCGCAAGAGTGGTGACGCTGAGAGAGGACATCTCCAAAATTTCCATTGTCGGCGTCGGCATGAGGACCCATTCCGGAGTTGCTGCGCAGATGTTCGAGACCCTGGCGAAACATGGCATAAACATTATTATGATCAGCACTTCGGAAATAAAAGTTTCATGTATTATCGGCCTGAAGTATACGGAACTTGCCGTCAGGGTGCTTCATGATGCCTTTGGCCTGGCAGAAAGCCGGTAAGGACACGTCTATGCGCATGATCGAGATTTATGATACTACACTCAGGGACGGCACACAGTCCGAGGATGTTTCTCTGTCTGTCGAGGACAAACTGAGGATTACCGAGAAGCTGGACGAGATCGGCATTCATTATATCGAGGGGGGATGGCCCGGCTCCAACCCCAAGGATGCCGACTATTTCAGGAAGATAAGGAAACTCCAGCTTGCTCAATCGCAGGTAGCCGCTTTCGGCAGCACACACAGCCCTAAACACCACGTCGAGGATGACCAGAATTTAAAGGCGCTTGTTGAAGCAAAAGTTAAAGTCATCACTATATTCGGCAAGACCTGGGATTTCCATGTAAAGGAGGCGTTGCGGATTTCCCTTGAAGAAAACCTTGATATTATCCATAATTCCGTCCGCTTTCTGAAAAATCATGCCGAAAAGGTTTTCTTTGACGCGGAGCACTTTTTTAATGGGTACAAAGATAATCCCTCCTTTGCGCTGAAGTGTCTTGAGGCAGCGCAAGCCGCAGGCGCCGACTGTCTTGTGCTCTGTGATACGAACGGCGGCACACTCCCCCTGGAGGTAGGTCAGATTGTGCAGACGATAAGCAAAAAAATTAAGGCCCCCCTGGGCATACATGCGCACAATGATTCCGATTGCGCTGTGGCAAACTCAGTCATTTCCGTTGAAAGCGGGGCAGTGCAGGTGCAGGGGACTATCAACGGCATCGGCGAACGTTGCGGCAATGCCAATCTTTGCTCGATAATTCCAAACCTCCAGTTAAAACTTGAATATCACTGCCTTGCAGATGAACGGTTGAAGAAATTGCGCGACGTCTCACGGTTTGTTAACGAGATAGCCAATATGCGGCACTTTAAGAGACAGCCTTTTGTCGGTGACAGCGCCTTTGCCCATAAAGGAGGTATTCATGTGAGCGCCGTCAGAAGGAGGCCTGAAACCTACGAGCACATCAGGCCCGAACTGGTCGGCAATTCTCAAAGGATACTGATATCCGACCTCGCAGGCAGGAGCAACATTTTAAGGAAGGCCGAAGAATTTAATATCCATCTGGAAGCCAATTCCCCCGAAGTGCAGGGCATTCTTGATTCGCTCAAGGACCTGGAGCATCAGGGTTTCCAGTTTGAGGGCGCGGAGGCGTCCTTTGAGCTGCTGCTGAAAAAAGCGCTCGGGCTCCACAGGAGGTTTTTTGATCTTATCGGGTTCAGGGTCATAGATGAGAAGAGAAAGGAAACTGAGCTGCCGTTCAGCGAGGCAACCATTATGGTCAAGGTCGGCAAGAGCATCGAGCACACTGCCGCAGCAGGCAACGGTCCTGTCAATGCCCTGGACAGCGCCCTGCGAAAGGCGCTCGAAAAATTTTACCCCGAATTGAAAACGGTCAAGCTGCACGATTATAAAGTGCGGGTACTTACTGCCGGAAGGGGCACCTCTGCGCGGGTGAGGGTCCTGGTGGAATCAGGCGACGAACTGCACAGATGGGGGACCGTAGGAGTTTCTGAAAATATCATTGAGGCATCATGGCAGGCGCTCGTAGACAGCATTGATTACAAATTGCTCAAGGAAAAAGAATAAAATTGCAGAGTTTGCAAACCTGCTCAAGCGGGGTGCCTTCACGAGGTGTGCGAACTAAGTTCTCTCTTGATTAGGTGCTTCACATTGTGGCAGACCAGTATTGCCAAAAAATCCTTTATCCGGGCCTTTTCCTTGAGACTGCTCAGCACTTTCTCATAAAGTGTTTGTATTTCCTCCTCAGGTACGCACAAATCCTCTGCGAGCCTCTGAATGGCTCTGCAATGCTGCTTCCGGTCCTCATCATTCTCGTATATGCAAGCAGTTGCCATGATTCGACCTTCTCTCGAAAGGCGAGCAGCAGGTATCTCACGTTAATAATCTGTGTCCTGCCGCCCGCCTCGAGCTGCAAACTGCTAAACCACAACGCTCATTTCGACTTTTTCCGCTTCGTCTTCCCTATACCGGCTCAGGCGAGTTCCCCTCCGGTAAAAGAGGAACGTGTATCAATTGGTCCTTTTTTTAAGTTCTGACTTCGGGAAAGCGGTACTTCCGATTTCTTTTAAGCCCTCAATAACTCCGACCAGCATGTCCGTCACCGCTTTTAATGCTGTGTTCCCGATGCTGCCGGCAGCTTCGATAGCTCCGCCCACGGCAGCCTTGGCAACTTCGGTCACGTTTCCTCCGACCTCCTTCGTCGCCTCGATGACCCCGTCGACCGCTCTCCGTGCGACAAGGGCCACATCAGCACCAATCTCAGCTGCTCCTTTGACCGCTCCCTTGACGGTCTGGCTCGAAACAGTAACAATGTCCCCTCCGATGTCGCTTACTCCCATCACAATGCCCTTAGCCACACTCTTCGTGCTCAAAATGAGGCCTGTGCCTACCTCCTCAGTGGCGGTAATGGCCCCTTTTACAACGTCCTTTGTGATTGAGAGACTCTCTCCTGCTACTTTGCCGCCCGCGCGGAGCGTATCCGATACGGTGTTCCTGACAAGGCTTACGATCTCCGCCTCAATCTCGTTGATCCCTTTCAGGCTGTTGATCATGCCTTCTTTGACCGCAGTTCCAGCACTGCCGATTCCCTCATGGTATTTTATGTCACTGACTGCCTTGACGTTCATAATGCACCTCCACTTTCGTACGCTCAAGATTGTTTGCAAAATAACAAAGCCGAGTTGCCCACTCCAGTTTCTTCGGCAACTCGGCCATCTCTGCTCAAAAGACCCGCCGCTTTCCGCCCCCTATTTGCACAGGGTTTGGCTTTCTCGGTCTCCTTAATTTAAATTTATCATATCATCGGAGAACTGTCAATTTAGCAATATTCATGCCGGTGTTATTTTGTCGAAATACTAACTTCATGATTATTTGCTGCAACAAATAGTTCAATAACTTCAATCTGCCATTCAAAAAAAGCCTCCTTCAACAGCTTATGCTTAAATCTACAGCATGATACGGCTTATTAAATGCGTCGTTCCCGGAAAAGTAGTGTTTACTGGACAATGGTATATATAGTAGGATAAATGGACATGGAAGAGATCGGCATTGTAAAGGAAATCAATGGAATAAAGGCTATAATCTCTGTGCAGAAGCGGGATTCCTGCGCGTCTTGCCCCGGTGGAACTTTGTGCCGGACACTGGGAGCCGGGGAGGCCTTGATGGAGGCCTATAATCATGTCGATGCCCGGGTCGGAGATACTGTGAAAGTGGTTTTCAAATCCTCAAATTATCTTAAGGGCACTTTGATTGTGTATGGCCTGCCCTCTTTAATGCTCATTATAGGAGCGCTGTTGGGAAAGGAATATCTGAGCAGGTTTTTCCCGGCTGCTGATCCCGAGATCCTCTCTGCCGGCGCCGGATTCGGCTTTCTTGTCATTACTTTTCTGGTCATTAAACTCTGGTCAAATATATTTGAACTCAAAAAAGAATACATGCCAATAATAGAAGAAATTATAAACAGGGGGTAGTTATGTCAAAATTGAGCGCTGGGCAAATAAGGAACGTAGCAATTATCGCTCACAGCGGCGCCGGCAAGACCTCATTGACCGAGGCTATTCTGTTTAACGCAGGGGGCCTGGACAGGATTGGGAGCGTGGAGGCCGGAAATACCACGACCGACTGCGAGCCTGAAGAGATTGCGAGGAAAATAAGCGTTGTATCGGCCATTGCCTATTGCGACTGGAAAAACACGCGCATCAATCTGATCGATACGCCGGGGTTTATAAACTTTATAGAAGACACGAGAGGCAGTCTCAGGATATCCGATGGGGCCGTCGTAATCGTAAGCGCAATTTCAGGAGTAAAAGCGGAAACCGAAAAGATATGGAAGTACGCCTGCGAATTCGAGGTGCCGCGTGTGGTTTTCGTCAACAAGCTTGACAAGGAGGCGGCAAATTTCTTTATGGCGCTCGGCGAGCTTGAGAAGTCTTTTGAATCGGAGGCTGTTCCGCTTTATATCCCTATAGGTGAGGGGGAGGCATTCAGGGGAATAGTTGATCTCATAACAATGAAGGCGTATATTGCGGAAAACGGCAAAACGGCGGAAGCGGAGATACCGTCTTCCCTGCAGGGCAGCGCCGGTGAGTACAGGAAGAAGCTCGTCGAAAAGATTGCGGAATCTGACGATGCTCTCCTGGAAAGATACCTGGAAGGAACGGAGCTTACCAATGAAGAAATTATGAAAGGTGTCCGTGAGGGATCACTGACAAGAAGGTTTATACCTGTCATATGCGGCTCGGCCACTCTCAATATCGGAGCAAGCCAACTCCTCGATGCTCTGCTGCTCTGCCTGCCCTCCCCCGAGGACATGAGCAGGATTTCACCCATCAGGGGCAAAAATCCCAAAGACGGCAAAGAGGCGGAAAGAAAACCGTCCGAGACAGACCCGCTTACTGCGTATGTCTTCAAGACAGTTGCAGACCCGTATGCGGGGAAAATGTCCATATTCAGGGTTTATTCCGGCGTGCTGAGAGCTGACTCGACCGTCCTGAACTCGAAGACCGGCGCCAAGGAAAGAATAGGCCAGGTTTTTTACCTGCAGGGCAAGAAGCATATTCCGACGCAGGAGGTGGGGCCGGGGGAAATCGCTGCTGTAGTAAAATTAAAAGACACTAATGTCGGTGATACGTTATGTGAGGAACACCATCCCCTCGTGCTTGAAAAGGTCAAGTTCGCAGAGCCGCTTATTTCATATGCAATAGCACCCAAAACCAAGGGTGATGAAGAAAAGGTCAGCGTAGGCATCAACAGGCTTCTTGAAGAGGACCCGACCCTGCGTTTCAGCCGCGATGAGGAATCCAAGGAGATGATTCTGTCCGGCATGGGTCAGGTGCACCTTGAGGTTGCGCTTGATAAACTGAAGAGGAAGTTCGGCGTAGAGGTGGCAATGAAGACCCCGAAGATACCGTACAGGGAGACGATACGGGCTTTTGCCAAGGGGCAGGGCAGGTATAAAAAACAGTCCGGAGGACGAGGGCAGTACGGCGACTGCTGGATTGAACTGGAACCTCTGACGAGGGGCGGGGGGTACGAGTTCGTTGATAGAATTGTAGGCGGTGTCATTCCCCAGCAATACAGGGGCGCAGTCGAAAAAGGGATCGTTGAGGCCATGCATGAGGGTGTCATTGCAGGATACCCGATGGTTGACGTAAGGGCCACGCTTTATGACGGCACTTACCATTCAGTCGATTCCTCTGAAATGGCTTTCAAGATAGCAGGCTCAATGGCGTTTAAGAAAGTGGTACAGGATGCAAAGCCTGTCCTTCTTGAACCCATTATGAAGTTTGAAGTTACCGTTCCCGAAGATACTCTCGGTACGGTCATCGGAGATCTGAATACCCGGCGGGGAAAGGTCCAGGGCGTAGAGCCGCAGGCAGGCGGAAACCAGAAGATCAACGCCCTTGTGCCTATGGCGGAGATGCTGACCTATGCGAACCAGCTCCAGAGCATAACGTCCGGAAGGGGGCTCTATTCGATGGAATTCTCCCATTATGAGGAAGTGCCCTCTCACATTACGCAAAAGATAATAGCTGAGCGCCAGAAAATCAAGGCTGAAGAGCACCAGTAGACCATGAAAAAACCATGGGCGGGAAGGTTCACCGGAAAGACTTCCAAAAGCGTGGAGAACTATACAGAGTCTATATCGTTTGATAAGAGGCTCTGGAGATACGATATCGAGGGCAGTATTGCTCATGCAAAGATGCTGTCGAAACAGGGTATTATTCCGAAACGGGACGCTGCCCGTATTATCAGGGGTCTGAAGGATATATACCGGGAAATAGAAGAGGGCAGGTTCAGGTTCAATCCGGAGCTTGAAGATATTCATATGAATATCGAGGCCGCCCTCATCAAAAAGATTGGAGATGCCGGCGGTATGCTGCATACCGCCCGTTCTCGCAATGACCAGGTGGCCCTTGATCTTAGGCTCTATGTCAGGGCCTCGGTTGAGGTTATAACGGCACTGCTCAGGAATCTTGAGATTGTGCTCGCCGATATGTCTGAAAGCACGCTCGGACTGCTCATGCCTGGCTATACACACACGCAGAGGGCACAGCCGGTGCTTCTTGCTCATCACCTTATGGCTTATGCCCAGATGTTTGAGCGCGACCGGATGCGCTTTAACGATTCGCTCAAGCGGACCAATGTTCTGCCGCTCGGTTCATGCGCCCTCGCCGGCACCTCGCTGCCGGTGGACAGGCAGTACATAGCTTCACTGCTGAAGTTCGATGCCGTTTCGGACAACAGCATGGACTCTGTTTCGGACAGGGACTTTGTGCTTGAGTTCCTTTCCTGCGCGGCGCTGCTTATGATGCATGTCTCCAGGATGGCCGAGGAGATTATCCTCTGGGCGTCTGAAGAGTTCGGCTTTATAGAGCTGTCCGACGCTTTTGCCACAGGGTCCAGCATCATGCCCCAGAAAAAAAATCCCGATGTTGCTGAACTTATGCGCGGCAAGACCGGCAGGGTCTACGGCAATCTCATGAACCTTCTTACCACTATGAAAGGCCTTCCCCTCACATACAACAGGGACATGCAGGAAGATAAGGGGCCTCTTTTCGATACTGCTGATACGGCCATAGCTACACTCGCTGTCCTTCCGGAAATGTTGAGAAATATAACTTTCCACAGGGAGAGACTCGAAAACAGCAGTGACGCTGCATTTTCCACTGCTACCGACATTGCCGAATATCTCGTGAGAAAGGGACTGCCTTTCAGGACTGCGCACGAAATCACCGGCAGGATCGTCCGTTTCTGCATAGACAACGGGAGGACGCTGCAAAATCTTGATATAGATGTGTACCGTTCTTTTTCCCGGCATATAGAAGAAGACGTCTTCGAGGTCATCAGCGCAGCTGCATCGGTCAATGCCAAGAAATCATATGGAGGCACATCACCCGCTGCAGTCAGGGCACAGATCAAGAGATTCAGGAAACAGCTTAAATGAAACCAGGCGGTTTCGTAAAAAGTCCATATGTTGCTTTATTCCTGCTGGCGCTGCTGATGCTTGCAGCATGTGGAAGAAAGGGAGAGCCGACGCTTACTACGTTTGTTAAGCCTGCTCCTGTCAAAAATATTAGCGTGGTACACCGTGAGAATTCGATACTGCTTTCGTGGTCTTATTCGACATCCCCTGATATGCAGGAACTTGTCAAAGGTTTTTATATTGAGAAGGCCGTGGGTGCAGGGGACAACAGTCCTGAGGAGTTCAGTAAGGCAGCTTTTCTTCCAGGGAATGTGAATCATTATACAGACACTGATTTTACGGCCGGCAGGCCGTATTTCTATAAGATACGGGTGTACAGTGTCAGAAATGTCATAAGCGGTCCGTCCCCGGTCGTAAAGGTCATTCCTGCGGCACTCCCGCCGCCGCCTCAGGGGTTATCCTTTGAGGTAGAAAACGATGCGGTGGAGATCAGATGGAACAAATTGCCGGGAAGAGTTAAATATAATATATACAGGAGCAACAAGCAAAATATGTCCCCGAAGTCGCCCCTGAACAAGGCTGCGCTCAGCGGACCCTTATTTATGGACAAAATAGAAACCGGATCGCCGTTATACTATGTGGTGGTATCACTGCTCGATACTGATATTAAAGATGAAGGATTTCCCTCCGAAGTGCTCAAGGTTGACCCTGAGACCTTTGTGCCGTCGAAGCCCTCCGGCTTGAAATATGTGTTTGCTCCGAAGGGAGTTGTGCTTATGTGGAAGGAGAATCCCGAGTTATGGGTGAAACAGTATCGTGTTTACCGAAAGCGTGCCGGGGAAAGCATCTACAGCATTATCGGAGAGGCCGTCACGCCCACGTTCAAAGACAACGAGTCTGTGACGTCTAAAACGCTGTATTACATCACCGCGCTTGGGCCTTCCAGGGAAAGTGCGGCGCTGGAGCCGATAGAAGTCAGTCCTTTGGTAGAGCGATAAGATGGAACGTATTCTCCTCGGACACGGAAGCGGCGGGAAACTCATGCATCAGTTGATCAGGGATTTTTTTGCGCCTGAATTTCACCTTGGCGCTCCGGCTGACGCAGCGGTTGTTGAATATGGCGATAGTGGACAGAGGCTTGCTTTTACGACAGATTCCTATGTTGTGTCCCCGCTGTTTTTCCCCGGCGGTAATATCGGCGAACTCGCAATCAACGGGACGGTCAATGATCTCTCTATGGCAGGATCAAAACCCCTCTATATCGCCACAGGTTTTATTATCGAAGAGGGGTTTGCCGTCAATGATTTGAGGCGTGTTATCGGATCAATGGCAAAGGCTGCTGAAAAGGCCGGTGTCCGCATTGTTGCCGGCGATACCAAGGTTGTAGATAAAGGCAAGGGGGATGGGCTCTTTATTAATACCTCCGGGATCGGTATTGTCCCTCAAGGCAGGGAGCTTGGCCCGCACAGGATCATGGAGGGAGATAAGGTGATTATCAGCGGCCCCATAGGAAACCACGGCATTGCGGTCATGGCTGAGCGGAACGGGCTTGCATTTGATCCGCCGGTGATAAGCGATACCGCAGCCTTGAACGGTCTTGTTGAGGAGATGTTCGGCGCAGCGCCTTCCATACGCATGATGAGAGATCCGACAAGGGGCGGAGTTGCAACAACCCTGAAGGAAATTGCGCTGGAATCGCCATACTGCATATCTATAAACGAGCAATTACTGCCTGTGCCGGAAGGAGTAAGAGGCGCCTGTGAACTGCTGGGGCTTGATCCTCTTTATGTCGCAAACGAAGGGATACTTATTGTCATAGCTCCGCCCGAAGATACCGGGCGGCTTATTGGAAAAATGAAAGAACACCCGCTCGGCTCCGGAGCCGCGGTCATAGGGGAAATCTCCTGCACTGAAAGCCGCGATCGCGGAAGGGTGCTCCTCAGGACAACCATCGGTGGAACGCGTATTATAGATATGCTTGCCGGGGAGCAGTTGCCGAGAATATGCTAAAATACCCAGGTAAAGGTCCTTCCCTCTATCGCTGCCTTTACCTATTTATCCTGTCTTTCGGGGCGGGAATGGAGGCGTGGCAATGTTAAAAAAAGGTTTAGTGACGGCATGTATCATTATCGCGGGTTTTGCATCCTCTGCGCAAAGCTCAATATTGCTCGACAGGGTGATGGCTATTGTAAACAAAGAGGTCATAACCTGGAGCGATTTGTACCGTGAGATGGAGTTTGACGCCAGTGATCAGGTAAAGGCCATGAAGGACGCGGACAGACGGAGTTTTTTCAAGGAGAATGAAATGTCTTTCCTGGACAACCTGATCGATTTGAAACTGCAATTGCAGGAAGCGGCAAAGGTGGGGATAACCACCACTGATGCTGATGTTGCGGCAGCTGTCAAAAATATAAAAAGCAAATACTCCATGACAGATGAGATATTTAACGAAACAATCCGGAAAGACGGTTTTACTCTTGAAACTTACCAGAAGAAGCTCTGGGAGCAAATAACCGTGAGCCGGGTGGTTGATCAGGAGGTCAGGAGCAAAATTCTTGTTACTGAAAGCGATATCGACGCCTACCTTGCCGGGAATAAAGATGCCGCAAAAAATCTGGAGGGTTTTGATATAAGCCACATTCTGCTCAAGAGGACCGGCGATGACAAACAGCTGGAAAAGAGGGCGTGGGATATCTATAAAAAACTGCGGGCCGGCGAGGGCTTTGCAGAACTTGCGAGGCGCTATTCTGATGACCCGGGTGCGCAGGGCGGCGGAGACCTCGGTTTTATACGGCGCTGTGATATGTCAACAGAATTTTTGAATGTATGTTTAAGCATTAAGCCCGGCGATATAAGCGAGCCGTTATGGAGAGGCGACGGGATATATATTATCAGGGTAAACGAAGCAAGGATATTCAAGTCCGAGAAGGAAATGCGCGAGGCGGTACGCCAGAAACTGCTCAATGAAAAATTCAGTGCCGCACTTAAAAATTGGGCCAGGGGATTGCGCGATAAGGCTTACGTCGAAATTAAGACATAATATCAGGTTAAGGCTGAGGTTAAGGTTAAGACAGGTATACTGTTTGTTTTTCTCAACCTTAACCTTGACCTAACCCTTTCTTTATCTTATGGAACAGAGAATACAGAAGATACTGGCCCAAATGGGTGTCGCTTCACGGCGAAAGGCCGAAGAGCTTATTGCTGAAGGCAGAGTGACTGTCAACGGCAGGACGGCGGAAATCGGTATGAAGGCTGATTCCGCCAGGGACCACATAAAAGTTGACGGCAAACTTCTGTTGAGGCCTGAGCCGAAAGTTTATCTGGTCTTTAACAAACCCAAAGGTGTGGTGACCTCTCTTTCCGACCCTGAAGGCAGGCCTACGGTAAAGGATTTTTTGCAGCGGGTAAAATACCGCGTGTTCCCTGTCGGGAGGCTGGATTATGATTCTGAAGGGCTGCTGTTTATAACGAATGATGGTGATTTCGCTCAAGCTGTTCTGCATCCGTCCCAAAAGATATATAAGACATATCTGGCGAAAGTAAAAGGAATTATTGATGACGCTGCCCTCGAAAAACTGCGGACAGGCGTGAAGCTGCAGGACGGCAAAACGGCCCCCTCGAAAGTGAGGAGAATAAGCCACCGGTCCGAGAACAACTCATGGATTGAAATATCGCTGCATGAGGGGAGAAACAGGCAGGTGCGAAGGATGCTTGAGAAAGTCGGGTATCCTGTTGTCAAGCTTAAGAGAACGAGCATCAACGGCGTGAAACTCAGAAATCTGAAGCCGGGAGAATTCAGGCCGCTTGAATCCGACGAAATTGAAAGTTTAATGCAAGAAGCTGCGTTTAATAAATAGAAACAACGTCCCCGGCTTTCTCATTTCCAAATGAAACAACTATTGTGTTAGGTATAACCATATGCTATTTCGGTTGCATAGGGTGTGCTCATCTTATTATCCCTCGCAGCTCTGTCAAACCGGCCTCTTCCTCTTAAATCTCTTTAAATCATCCGCATTAAATACTATATTCCTCCCCAGGCGTTCAGATTTGAGAGTGCCTTCTTTAGCCCATCTCCTGACGGTTATCTCAGCGACTTCAAGGTATTCAGCAGCTTCCTTAATAGTGAATGGGGACTGCCGTAGGTCTCCGAAGACCTCTTCATGCGTATAGAGGTTTTTCTCAAAACCCTGCCGTGCGATAACGGCAAACAGCTTCTCCCTTTCGTCCACAGGCATGCTTACTATCTCTTTATATACCTTCTCCGCGGTTATCATGGTTATTCCACCTCCCTGACATATCGTTTAAGGTTTTTATAGAAATTCTCGTGGGTGTCTATCATATACGCGGTAATGGAACCGCCCTGTTCCCTGTATGCAATTAAATATTCCTGTCTCCTGAAAGTGAATTTATGTACTCTGAACCCTGCCAGGTCACCACTCTTTTCCTCACCTATCGTGGGATTCTTATAAACTTTTTCGATCTCATCCTCAATAACCAGCTGAAACGGCCTTGGCAGCTTTTTCACATACTTCCTGAACGCTGATTTATAGAATAGTTGCATGATTAATTAAATGATAAGTTATATTATCATTTAATGTCAAGGCACCAAATGGAAAAAGTGAATCTCACCGTATCAGTTCCCACAATGGCAAGAATAGTCCAGGATGCACTAATTTTGTTTGCAACCTTCATAGTAGCAATGTTCGCGACGAGTGTTTGTTCCTGTGAGCAGGAAGCACATCGCATGTCGTGTTTCTCAGAGGATGACTGAAATAATTTTAGGGATGCTTAAACCTCTTTTGTTTTTTATGATATGCTATATTTTACCCGTGTCCGCATGAATAACAAAAAATGTCAATAATCTCTTTATTGGGCACGTAATTAAAAGGAGTCACTGATGATTGTTACCGACCTTAATCATTTTGATCAGCAGGTTTTAATGACACCGGGCCTAAAAAAGGCTTTTGATTTCCTGCGACGGCCAGACGTTCAGGGGTTTACAGACGGTAAAGTGGAAATAGATGGTGAAAATGTGTTCGCCTTAGTTCAAAGTTATGAAACAGTCAGGGCTGACATTGTAAAGTTTGAACACCATAAGAAGTATATTGATATCCAGCATGTTCTTGCCGGAGAAGAAATCATCGGGTGGGTTCCTGCGGAACAAATAACCATTACGGAAAATTATGACACAGTAAGGGATGTATGCTTTGGCACAGTTGAAAGGGAACGAATGACACCAGTATATCTGAAGGCGGGTCAACTTGCAGTGTTTTTTCCGGATGACGCTCATGCCCCAAGACTATCGGCCCATACACCATCCAGTGTCCTTAAAATTGTAATCAAAGTTTCCGTTGGCAAGTGAGTACTGCTCGAAGCCAAGATAACGTCTGCAAAGATTATCGCGTATACTCTGCACATAGTTGCGGCAAGATGAAACTGCGCCTTACTGTGAGTTATAAGGAAGAAAAAAGATCCATAAGAAAAAAACACGTCGAATTCCAAGACTTAAGGGTATAATAGAGGTAAAAGGAGGAGACATGACACAAAAACTGACGGCAATCATAGAAAAAGAAGATGACGGATACGTTTCTCTATGTCCGGAGCTTGATATAGCAAGCCAAGGAGATACTATCGAGCAGGCACGTGATAACCTTAAAGAGGCTTTAGAATTATTTTTTGAAACCGCATCACCCGAAGAGATCAAACATCGGCTTCATAGCGATGTATTTGTGACGCAGGTTGAGGTTGCTGTTGGGTAAACTTCGCGTACTTTCCGGAAGAGAAGCGTATGCGAGATTCTCGCTCGACACGGCTTCACCGAAGTTCGAAAAAGGGGAAGCCACATAATTATGCAAAGAAAACTGTCCAGTGGCACAATTACCGTTCCCGTCCCTGACCATCACGAAATCAGAATTGGGACCCTGCAGTCCATTGTACGCCAGGCAGAAATTCCTCGCTCAGAATTTGAATTATGAAATGCATACACAAAACATCGCCTTCAACCAGATGAGGAGTAACGCTGGTCCGTTTCCCATTCCGGCCTGATTGCCCCTGCTCTTCGGATAACGGATTTTACCCGGCACAATGAGCATGATCGCCAGCGGTGAGGACGTCTGTAGTACTCTGCTCTAAGGAACAATTTCACTTTACTCTTTAACCTGCAATCTCTTTTGGGTTACAATAGAAGCTCATAAAATATACTGGAGGTATGACAATATATGTTTCGTGATAAATGGTGTGGTGAACTGGATTCTGCTCATATCGGTTGCCGCTGCACGCTTGCCGGCTGGGTCTTCAGGAGAAGGGACCACGGCGGACTTATATTTGTCGATCTGCGCGACAGGAGCGGTCTTGTGCAGGTCGTTTTCAGTTCTGATGTTTCGGAGGAGGCGCATGCGCTTGCACATGACCTTAGGGCTGAATTTGTCATATCGGTGGCGGGAGAAGTGCGGAAGAGGCCCGAAGGCAGCGAAAATCCCAACATCAGGACGGGCATGATCGAATTGTATGTCGATACGCTCGCCGTGTTGAATGAGGCTGAAACACTGCCGTTCCCCATGGAGGAAGCCGGTGAAGCCTCGGAGTCTTTACGGCTCAAATACCGGTATCTCGACCTGAGGAGACCTGAACTGCAGCATAACCTTATAGTACGGCACAGGGTGACAAAGCTCATCAGGGACTATCTGGATGAACAGGGATTTCTTGAAATAGAAACCCCCATGCTGACAAAATCCACGCCCGAAGGCGCGAGGGATTATCTTGTTCCGAGCAGGCTCAACCAGGGCCAGTTCTTTGCATTGCCCCAATCGCCGCAGCTTTTTAAACAGATACTCATGGTGTCGGGGCTCGAAAAATACTTCCAGATTGTCAAGTGCTTCAGGGATGAGGACCTAAGGGCGGACCGGCAGCCGGAATTTACGCAGGTTGATATGGAGCTGTCCTTTATCGACAGGGAGGATATCATAACGCTTATCGAGCTGCTCATGAAAAGGCTCTTCCAGGAAGTCCTGGGCAAAGATATTCAAATCCCTTTTCAGCGGCTTGGGTACACAGAATCGATGGAACGGTTCGGAAACGACAAGCCCGATATGAGGTTTGGGATGGAACTCAAAGACATGGCTGACCTTGCCTTAAAGGGGTCGTTCAAAGTCTTTCTCGATGCCCTCGCATCCGGCGGGCGGGTCAAGGCGATTAACGGCAAGGGAATGGCGGGACTTTCCAGGAAAGAAATCGACATGCTCACGGAAGAGGCGCAGTCTTTCGGAGCAAAAGGCCTTGCGTGGATCAAGGTAAAAGGCGGCTTTGATTCACCGATTGCAAAATTCTTCCCCGAAGATGTGCTGCTGCAAATGGCCGGGAGGCTCGATGCCGGCGAAGGTGATTTGATGCTTTTTGTGGCGGACAGGGAGAAAGTCGTCCACGATGTGCTCAGCCGTATGCGGCTTGAACTTGGCAAGCGGCTGGACCTCATAAAAGAGGAATTCAACTTTGTTTGGATAATAGATTTTCCCCTTCTGGAGTGGGATGAAGACGAAAAGCGTTTTGTCGCCATTCACCATCCCTTCACAGCGCCGGTGGATGATGACATCTCCAGCCTCTTTACCGCCGGCGGCAATGAGCGGGAGCTGACGGCATCGCTCAGGGCAAAGGCATATGACATTGTGCTGAACGGCTGCGAAATCGGCGGCGGCAGCATCCGTATCCACAGGCGCGATGTGCAGAACAAAATATTTGAACTACTGGGCATCTCCGGCGAAGAGGCGCGAACAAAATTCGGCTTTCTACTTGATGCCCTTGACTATGGGGCCCCTCCACACGGCGGCATTGCGCTGGGACTGGACAGGCTGTTGATGCTGATGGTCGGCGCACAATCGATACGTGATGTGATAGCATTTCCAAAAACCCAGAAAGCGATATGCCTCCTGAGCGGCGCTCCATCAACAGTCGAAGCAAAGCAGCTGAGGGAGCTGTTTATCAAACTCGACAGTCCGGTTTAAGAGCCCCGAACTAAGGACATAATGCATTGCTCAGTGATTCAATTTCAGTATTAGGCTGTATGCGCTTCCAGCCGGAATCAGGATCAAGTTCTTTATAAAGGACTTGATCCTTAGCGAAGTCAATTATTTCCAGCTTGTGGGCCATATGGTTTCCGCAATCAATGTCATAAGTCATCACTGTATGGGAATAATCAGCGTAGACATATTTGGCCCTGAAATTTCCCCTGTTCTTTGCTTCCTCAATACGAACATTTTTTGCAGCTTCACTTTTTGGGAATACAACGGAAGATACTGTAAGAAATTGTCGGCTGCTATAACGTAAGGTCCGGGTATCGTAATAATAATCATTGAGACTGTTTGAATCGTAAAGGACCAGTTTAATACCCCGCACTGCGTACAAGGAGTTCTTTATATCTCTATAATAGACATCCCTTGCATCCATAACTGTACAGCAAGGAAATAATGCTATACAAGAAAAAACAAGAAAATATTTGGCAAAAGTTATAACGTATTTATATTTTAATATCATGTCCGGGATATACATACCAGTTAAACAGCAATAACTTTATAGCACAGTGCAATAACGGAGGTCAACAACATATACTGTATTCCATGGATATATTGTTGACATCATATTGACTCTTGCATGGAAAATGTCAAATTTGTGACGCAAAGACGGCATACCTTATATTCCTGCACGGCGCAACACCGTATTTATGAACTGAAGCACTTAGTAGTGAGCAAAGAGGTTTTTTTTTGGTTTTGCTCAACAATGCGATATCAGGGTGATATCAGGCACGGCACTTGCTATAAATTATGCGGCAAAGCATAAGAATTGGAGAATTTAACTATATTTAGTATAATATGACAAAAATAAAAGTGACAAGGTGATTGATGTTTTTGAAAAAGAGAAACCCTATAGGACTTGATATAGGTTCAGGCTATATCAAGTCTGTACAGCTCAATGATGCAAAAGAAGGGTATGAACTCTCTTTTATCAGCATGCTGAGGCTGGAACAGGAACTTATTGTCGATGGAATTATTACCGACAAGAACAGGCTGGCAGCTTCCATACGGGAGCTTTTGAAAATTGCCGGAGTAAGAGGTGGAGATGCAGTTATAGGCGTATCTGGGCATTCGTCGGTCATCGTAAAGAAAATAGGGATGCCTGTAATGACTGCGGAAGAGCTCGGACTATCTATTAAAAGCGAGGCGGAGCAGTATATACCTTTTGATATTAATGATGTGAATATTGATTTTGAGATCCTGGGTGCCAAAGAGGATGAAGCCGGCCAGATGGACGTCCTTCTTGTTGCGGCCAAGAAGAATGTGATTGCAGATTATGCAGAGGCGGTTGATATGGCCGGCCTCGATCCCCTCATCGTGGATGTAGATGCTTTTGCGTTGAACAACATGTATGAACTGAACTACGATAGCGCAGGGAAGAAGAATGTTGCCCTGGTCAATGTGGGCGCAAGCAAAACAAATATCAACGTGCTGCACGATGGCCGCCTGGTGTTTACAAGAGACAGCGCAATGGGCAGCAACTATCATACCGAGGTGCTGGAGAGGGAACTTGATATTTCACGGGAGGATGCCGAGAGGTTGAAACAGGGGAAATCTGTTGCCGGCGTATCACCTGAAAATGCGGAGGCTGCCATAGTCGCCGCCTCAGATGAAATTTATACGGAGATATACCGGTCTTTTGAGTATTTCAAGAGCAGCGTCGCCGAAGAAGAAGTGGAAGAAGTCATCCTGAGCGGAGGGGCCGCCCTTATCAAGAAGTTTCCTGAAATGATGGCTGAGAAACTCGGCATTAAGGTGGAATTGGCCGATCCGTTTAAGAAAATAAAAATACCTGAAAAGCTCGGCCCCGCTAATATCATGAAGACTGCGCCGATGGCCGCGGTAGCGGTGGGACTTGCGCTGCGGCGTGCCGGAGAAAAGTCATGATAAGAATAAATCTTTTAATCGAAAAGCGAAAAAAAAGGAAGAATCGTGGGGCCGCAAAACCTGGCCATCGCACTTATAGCGGTCAACCTCGCGGCATTGGTAGTTTCCGGCTCTGTGACGGTCTGGGTAAAAGGCAAAGTAGCGCAACTGAGGGAAGAAAGCGCGGCGAACAAATTAGTTATCGCTACACTTACCAAAAAGATCGATGAGATAAATAAAATTGCCAAACTTAATAAAGAACTTGAGCTGCGGAGCACACTGATAGAAACGCTGCGGAAAAATCAATCGGTCCCTGTGCGGATCCTCGATGAAGTGGGTCAGCTTATTCCCGACGGGGTCTGGCTGAACGCTCTTTTTTTTAAAGATGGCATTGTCAGTCTTGAAGGGACCGCATTCTCTAATCCCGATATTGTCTCTTTTATGGATAATTTGAAGAGGCCGGCAGACCTCGAAGATGCTTATCTGGAAGACTCGAGGGAGGGTGCGATCGATAAAGTCAAGGTATACCAGTTCAAGGCCCATTTCAAGGTGAAGGGATAGTGCCGCCTATGGATATTAAAGCGACTTTGGGCGGGATAAATTTAAAGCTCGAAGCATTGCCGCCGCTTAAAAAGAATATGGCGCTCGCTGTTCCTCCGATATTGATTATTGCGCTTACCGTTTACTTTCTTGTCATGCCTGTCCTTGAAGAGAGAGGAACACTGACTGAAGAGATAGGCAAGCAGACTGCGCAAATCGGCGACCTCCAGAAGAACTCGTCAAAGCTTCCGGCGTTGCAGGCCGAGAATAAGCTGCTTAGCGACAAGCTTATGGTACTGCAGATGCAGCTGCCCGAAGAGTGGGAGGTTTCCGGTCTCCTGAAGCAGGTGTCGGACCTCGGCGTGAAATCCGGATTGCAGGTGGTCTCCTGGACGCCGGTGGCCAAGAGCGTCCATCCGAGCAATGAAGTCTATACGATCCCCGTTAACGTGGAAATGCGCGGCGCCTACCATATGTTCGGTAAGTTTGCCGCCAACGTAACGGCCATTAACCGGATCGTCAATATATCGAATATAACTATGAGGGTCGGGGACCCGAAAATGTTCCCGAAAGGTATGACGGGTCTTAATATCAGCTTCACGTTGACAACTTATTCTCTCATACCGGAAAAAGAAAGGGAAGCGCTGCAGAAGAAGGGCCAGAAGAAATGAAAAAACAGCGTCCATTGATAATATCCATCCTGGGCATAGTTATTATTATTTCAGCTTTAGCTGTAGTATATAAGATATATTTTACCGGTAAGTCCGTTAAGGAGACAGTAACGCCGCCTCCTGCCCGGGTTGCTCCGGCCCGCAGACCTTTGCCCCCGATTACCGGGAGTCCGGGGCCGGCTAAAATTGCCCGGACCGGAGCAGAAACAAAGATGCCTGACATGTCCGCTGCAGGAGGACTGCAGAAGGTTGATGAAAAGACAGTCTCGCTGACCGCTTACGAATATAATGCGAATGGCAGGAGGGACCCGTTTGCGACATTGATCGTAAAAGTGGAGACCGAGAGAAAAAAGGGGGCCCCCCACTCGAGAGTTATGCTGTTAACGAGTTCAAGTTGACGGCAATTTTATGGAGCGGTTCCGGGTTTTATGCATTGGTTTCCTCGCCGGACGGTAAGAATTTTACGCTCAGAGAAGGAACAGCTATTGGATTACACGGCGGGAAAGTGGATAAAATCAAGAAGGATTCTGTTATTATTAAGGAGTTTTTAAAGGATTACAGGGGAACTGTTAAACCAAGTTATACCGTTATAAGACTCCATCGGGAGGAAGAGTGATGAAGATAAAGAACAGAGGCTTTATAGCTGCTGCCGGTTTTATTGTGTCGCTTTTAATCGTGCTTGTATCATCTGTGACATCATATGCCGCATTAAAAGACACGGAGATTACAGGCATAGAGGTGCTTGATAATGCGATCCAGATTAAAGCCGATGCCCCGATTACATATAAGCTTTACCGGCCGGAAGACCCTTTCAGGGTCACTGTCGATATAGAAGGCGCCCGTCTCGGCAAATTTGTCGACAAGATATTTCCGGACCGCTCCGGAGTGACCGAAATTGAGCCTGTTCAAATTCTGAAACCGGCCACTATTGCTCGGCTGAATATATTATTGCAATCTCCGGCAACTATAACTCCCGAAGTTAAGGACAATGTTCTTGTCCTCGCAATTAGCGGCAATGGAAAGCCCGCTGCCGAAGTTGCGGCGAGTGCCGGGGATGATGAGACCGGAATTTCTGAAACAGTGCCCGCCGCAGGAAATAGAGCGCGCAAACGCCGGGCGGATGGTAAGGGTGACGGCGCTGCGGCGAGTTACGAGGCAGGGTCAAGATGTCCCGAGTGACGGTGCGCCGCTGCGTGAACATTGCCGCCGGGAAAGATAAAGGATGATAAAGATGGTATGATGGACCGGACAGCGCTGTGGCCTCTAAAAAACGATGCGGCAAGCAAGCCCCAAAGCTAGCTGCTCAAGACCCCCTGCCAGGGCGAAGTAAAGAAGCAGCCCGTCTCTTTTGACGTGCAGGAAGCCGATCTTGCGGCGGTTATAGGGATTTTGAATTATGATTTGACCGGATGCAATATCGTAATCAATCCCGATGATGTCAGGGGCAAGAAGATCACCATGAAGCTTTTGAATGTGCCCTGGGACCAGGCGCTGGATTTAATCCTGAAGACCTTCGGTCTTGAAAAGATTGTTGAGGGCAATGTTATCAGGGTTGTGACGAAAAATACATTTCAGGAGGAGCAGAAGGCCGCAGCTGCCAAAGAATTGGTAAATGTCGAAACAAAGGTCTTTCTGGTCAACTATGCCAATGTCGATAAAATAAAGGACGCTATTGTCAATGCAAAGTTAGTTGCGAAGGACAACATCAGCACCGACCCCAGGACGCGCTCCGTAATTGTGAAGGACATTCCTTCGAATATCGAGGAAGTACAGAAACTTATCAAGACGCTCGATAAGCCGACCCGGCAGGTACTTATCGAGGCCAGGATGGTTGAGGTTTCAAAGAATTATGACAATCAGCTTGGCGTCGAATGGGGCGGCTATTGGGCCCCGACCGCAACGAAGTCTGCCTTTAATCTGGTCGGTTCTACTACTGCGGGAGCTACCGGAATTAATGGGAGCCAGGCAGTCACTACTTTGCCTACGGGCACCGGCACAACCCCCTATTTCCCCACACTTGCCAGTCTCCCTACTTCGGGTGCGCCGACGGGAGCTTTTACCCTGGGCTATCTTAATCCCGCGAGGACCTTCGGTCTGGACTTGAGAATATCGGCGCTCGAAACGAGCGGCAAAGGCAGGATTGTTTCGAGTCCCAAGATTATGACTCTTGATAATGAAAAAGCCATAATCAAGCAGGGGCGAAAAATCCCCTATTCTACTGTTTCCAATGCCGGTACCCAGGTCCAGTTTATTGATGCCGCCCTTGGCCTTGTCGTGACCCCTCAGGTTGGCCCTGACAACACCATTTTGCTGAACATAGATGCGACCAACGATCAAGCGGATTTCTCCAATACCTCGGAGGGCCTGCCGTCTATAACGACAAATGAGGCAACCACGCAGGTGCTGATTAAGGATGGAGCGACTGTTGTTTTGGGCGGAATTTTGACAAGCACCGAGCAGGAAAGTGAAGATAGCGTCCCCGGCATTTCCAAGATTCCTCTTTTCGGAGAGCTGTTTAAAAATCATGCCAAGACGATGACTACAGACGAACTGCTTATATTTATTACACCGAGAATAATAGAACAATAGGAAACACAGGCAATAGGCTATAGGAAAAAAGAGAAAAGAATTTTTTTATTATTTTATGACTTTGACCTATTGCCTATAGCCCATTGCCTATTGCCTGTTTTATTATTCATAATTGGTAATTATCAATGAATCTTATGCCGGCGAAGTAACAACAGAGTTCACTGTTGAGGTCGTTTATAAAGGAACGTTCCTGTCCGTCTTCAAAGAGTATCCTCACAAGGCAAAATCCTCCGGGTAATCCCGAGTGTTTTTCTTCAACAACCTCGCCGGGTCCCCAGAGTGAGTATTTTGTATGGATGACCCTGTCCCCCACTCTCAAATATAATCTGCAATTCATATAATAATTATAACAAAGTTGCATAATCGGAAGGTATCGTCCGAATGGCCCCATCTCTCAAGAAACTGATTCGTTGCCTCATTTAAAAATCTATTCGAAATAATTTTACCTGGCAACACCAACCGCGTCATTCCCGCAGTCTTTTAGCGGGAATCCATGTTTTTTTCTGGATTCCCGCTAAAAGACTGCGGGAATGACGTAAGCTTATTAAAGATTTTTACGTGAGGCAACACGTCGTCAGGGGCAGGCTGTTTATCGGACCCGCTGCCGGCACACAGGCATTACCTTATAAATGTGTTGTGGAAGTAGTAAACGAAATGCCCGGTAATCGTGAGTGAATCCTCGTTCCAGCTATCCGGAAGCGGCCAGTAAGGCTCGGCATCTCTTAATGCCCTGATCGCTGCATCGTCGAGGATTTTATATCCCGAAGTATGCACAAGTTCCACCGCGCCGAGTCCCCCGTCTTTTTTAATTGTAAATCGTATATAAAGTTCACCGTTAAGTTTTCTTTCCGAAGCTTCAGCCGGATATTTCCATATCCCTTCGATTTTCTCGCGCAGGCGCTGCATATACCCGTAATATTTGTATTCCTTCGTATCGAAGGTAATTCCATTGTCGTTCTCAGGCTTTTCACCCGTCTTCGGCGTTAATTTGGCAATGATATCCCTGTCGAAAAGTTTTTCCCGCATTGTCCTCGCAGAAGGGCCGCCCTGACCCGGTTGAGAAGAACTCCCACTTTTTATGAGAACCTGTGCCGTGCCCTCTTCCTGATTGCGCGTGGGACCAACGGTGCTGTGTGGAGAGGCGCTTGCCTCCGGGGTCCGGGCCGCACCGCCCGGGCCGGATTTCGCTGCCGCTGAACGGGATGTGGGAATTGCCGACAACTTTTCCGGCAGCGGCAAATTTTTCGGCAGCCGAGGTACTTGAGAGAACTCTTTTACCGGCGGCACCCGAGAGGGCGTCTTTGGAGGCGGCACTCTAAAGGGAGCTTTTTGAGGCAGCTCTTCGGGAGTGATAATCGTTGCAACAAAAGGCTCGGGCTTCTTCACCACTTTAGGACGAATTACGAATAAGGCCAATATTAGGAGCATGATATGGAACAGCAAAGAGTAGAAGAAATATCTGTTCATAACCTTTATTTTAACACAGCGCGGATAACAACAAGAAAATGAGAATATAGAGGTTTCTTGCTCTAACTTCCCCGCAGATGGTATTTTAAATAGTGACCCTTTCTTTTTTCCAAAAGCCGAGCCGTTATATAAACAGCGAGTTTAATTCAATCGGTCCTTCCTGGTCTGTTGATCAAAAGGCGGGAGAAGCGGCCGGCAAAGCCGCGGCGCGGTTCGTATTGGCATTCCCTGATACTTACGAAGTCGGCATGTCGCATCTCGGACTGAAAATACTGTATGACATCATCAATAAACTGACCTTCGCATCCGCAGAGCGGTGTTTTGCACCTTGGCCCGATCTTGAGGCCCATATGAAGAACTCGTCGCTGCTGCTTTCCGCGCTTGAATCGCGCACCCCGATCAGGAACTTCGACATAGTGGGTTTCAGTCTGCAGTATGAGTTGTCGTATACAACTGTCCTGAATATGCTTGCCCTCGGCGGCATCCCGCTGCGTGCGGCAGAGAGAATGGAGGTAAAAGGGCAGCTGCCGCTTGTCATTGCCGGTGGGCCTTGCACGGTCAACCCGGCTCCGATGGGCCCGTTTATTGATGCGTTTCTTATCGGTGATGGAGAGACCGCGGTAGTCGCCCTGGCGCATTTGATGCACCGGTGGAAAAGGGAAGGGGACGAAAGGCGCGAGACTGTATTGCGGGAGATAGCGGCGCTCGACGGGTTTTATGTGCCGCTTATACACGGCCCCGAACACAGGACACGAAGACAATTTATCGACAATCTTGACGCGGCAGCGTATCCGGTAAAACCGGTGGTCCCTTATACCTCAATCGTTCATGACAGGATTGCTATCGAGGTTTCGCGTGGATGCCCCATGGGATGCAGATTTTGCCAGGCCGGAATGATTTACCGCCCCCTGAGGGAACGGGGCCCGGAGACGGTATTAAGGATTGCAGGGGAATCGTTGGGCAATACAGGCTATGATGAGGTATCGCTCACTTCATTGAGCGCCGGTGACTATACCTGCCTGTTGCCGGTAATAAAAGAATTCAACAGGCAGTTCGGCGGCGCAAGGATTGCCCTCTCACTGCCGTCTTTGCGGGTCAGGGCCATTGACCGGGCTGTTCTTAAAGAAATACGCTCGGTAAGAAAGACCGGCTTTACGATCGCCCCTGAGGCTGCTACCGGGCGCCTGCGGGATGTAATCAACAAAGATTTTACCGATGATGACTATGAGCGGGCGCTGAAAGCTCTGTTCGAAGAAGGATGGCATACGCTCAAGCTTTACTTTATGGCAGGGCTTCCCACCGAGCGGGATGAAGATATAGAAGCGATAGGAGCAATGGCGGGAGCTGCACTGAAGGTCGCTAAAAAAAATACAGGCAAATTCGTGAATATCGGCGTTACCGTCTCACCCTTTGTGCCGAAAGCGCACACTCCTTTCCAGTGGTACGGACAGATAAGCCTTGATGAGATGCGGAGGAAGCTGCGCTACCTTAAAGAGTCGTTGAGCGGGCGGAAGCTCAAGTATAAGGGGCATGATGAACGGATGAGTTTTCTGGAAGCGGTATTTGCCAGGGGTGACGAAAACCTGTCTCAGCTGATTGAGAAGGCGTGGGGGGCCGGATGCCGGCTTGACGGCTGGTCCGAGCATTTCAATTTTTCCGCATGGTCTGATGCGATGGACAAAACGGGCATAGATGGAGCAGCCTACTCCGAAAGGAGTTTTGGAAGAGATGAACGGCTTCCCTGGGACGCTATAGACATCGGGATAAAGAAAGATTTCCTTTACAGGGAATACGAGCAAGCGTTGGCGGAAGTCAGGACCCCCGGCTGCAGGGAAACCTGTATGCACTGCGGATTGCGTTGCGCCGGAGAACGTGACAGCTCATGCGCAATTGACAAAGGTCCGAAGCAGGTCAGTGCCGTCAGCGCTGCATCAGCCCCTGCCGCTCACGTGATACATACCGCGAAGATCGCCGCCAAGGTTCGCATCAGGGCACAATTCACTAAAACGGGCAGGCTGCGTTATCTGTCCCATCTTGAACTGGCAACGGCAGTGCTTCGAGGCCTGAGGAGGGCCGGCGTCCGGTTCGACTTTTCAAAGGGGTTCCATCCGGTACCCCGGGTCGCCTTCGGCCCGTCCCTGAGCGTTGGGGTTGCCGGAGAGCGGGAGTATTTTGATATGGAGGTTTTCAGCCCTTTTGATATAGAATTTTATAAGGGAGAGATAAACAGGTCTATGCCTGAAGATATCAGGATAGGCGGAATGGCTATTGTACCGTACAATGAGCCTTCCCTCAGCACTTTTATCACCCGGTACGCATATACCATTAAAGGTTTCAGGGCGGAGGCCCTGGGGGACGGAAGGGCGAATGCATTTATGGGGACGTCCTTCTCTTCTGCAGGCTGCAGGGAACGCCCCTCGCTTATTGTCCGGAGGGAAGACAAGGAAGTTGATATAGCCCCGTGCATCGAGCGGGTCGCTATAGAGGTCCCCGAAAAAACGGAGATTTGGGGGGGCGGTCCTGAAGGGGAGGCCGGGGATGTTAGCGGCAACAGGAATATCAGCCTTATACTTACCGACCAGGGTCCGATAAAGGCGAGGATCGGGGAAGTTGCCGAAGCGCTTTTCGGCGGAAGCTTCAGAGAGATGGATATTATACGGACTGCGCTTTATGGCTGGAAGAACGGATGGGTGGAGCCGCTATAAAAGCAGGTAAAGGCAGAGGCAAAGGAGCGGAGAGTCTATGACATCGGAACTGGTAATCAATGTGACGAGAGAGGAAAGCAGGGTGGCCCTCCTTGATGGAGGGCAGGTTGTTGAGCAGTATATAGAAAGGAAGAGGGACACGAGCCTTGTGGGAAACATATACAAAGGCAGGGTCCTGAAAATTTTGCCCGGGATGCAGTCGTCATTTATCGATATAGGGCTTGAAAAGGCCGCTTTTCTCTATGTGGCCGACATAATGAGGGACACCGAAGATTATTATGCTGCATTTCTCGACGGCGAGACGGAATATCATGAGTTATATGCTGCAAACGAATGCAAAGAGGAATCTCTCTCTATCGAGGAATTGATACAGGAAGGACAGGAACTCCTTGTCCAGGTATCAAAAGACCCGATCGGCACCAAAGGCGCACGGGTCACTTCATATGTCACGCTGCCTGGAAGGTATGTGGTGCTTATGCCGAACGTGGAACATGTCGGTATATCTCGGCGTATTGAGGATGAAGAGGTCCGGGCGACGCTGAAAGACATTGCGGCTGAGATCAAACCCAAGGGGTTCGGCCTGATAATGAGGACCGCATGCGAGGACGCCACCCCCGATGAGATCAGACGCGATCTCGATTTTTTGGTCCTGCTTTGGGACAGCATACAAAAAAAGAAGGACAAAGTTTCCGCTCCGAGCCTCCTCTATAGTGATCTTGACCTGGTATTCAGGAGCGTCCGTGATTTTATGAGCCACAATGTGGAAAGGCTCGTGATAGACTCTGCCGAGGAATACGAGCGTTTGAAAGAATTCGCCAGGACTTATTTCCCGCGGCTTATGGACAAGATAGAACTATATGAAGGACGGGAGCCGATGTTCGATGCCTTCGGTATAGAGCTTGATATTTCAAGGGCGCTCGGCAGGAAGGTATGGCTCAAATCAGGAGGCTATATCGTCATTGACCAGACCGAGGCAATGACTGTTATCGATGTCAATACGGGCAAGTTCGTAGGTAAAGAAAATCTGGAAGAGACAATTTTGAAAACCAACCTCGAGGCGGTAAAGGAAATTGCGTACCAGGTCAGGCTGAGGAACCTTGGCGGCATTATCATCACGGATTTTATTGATATGGAAAAGTTCGAGAACAGGGAAAAGGTTTTCAAGGCTTTTCTGGAGGCGATGAAAAAAGACAGGGCAAAAAATACGATCTACAATATTTCCGAACTCGGCATTATCCAAATGACAAGAAAGCGGGTGCGTGAGAGTCTTGGACGCGTACTGTGCGAACAGTGCCCGTATTGTGAAGGCAGGGGTTTTGTAAAATCGGCGCGGACGGTCACGTATGAGATATTCAGGAAAGTGAGGAAAATGAATCTCTCCCGCGGCACAGTGGCGATGATCAAAGGCAATCCTGCTGTGGCCGAAATCCTTTCTTACGAAGAGCGTCAGGGCATCGAGGAGATTGAAAATATCTATGGTATTCAGCTCATCATCAAAGAGGACATACGGTTTCACCAGGAGAATTACGAAATCACTATTCTTTAAAAGACAGGCGATGGGCAATAGGCAATGGGCTATAGTAAAAGACGTTTCTTTTTTTTAACCCATTGCCTATAGCCTATTGCCTATGGCCTTGTTTTTATGAAATATCAAAAACTCTTGCATATCCTGCATGAAATCGAATCCGCGGTGCTCGCTTTCTCAGGCGGCGTCGACAGCACTTTTCTTCTTAAGGCGGTCAAAGAGTCGGGCATATCCGCTCTTGCCGTGACCGCATATTCTGAAACCATGCCTGCCGCTGAACTGGAAAACGCCGCGGCTTTGGCAAAAACAATCGATGTTGCGCATAGAGTGATCACGACCGATGAACTGTCCAATCCTGATTTCACGAGCAACCCGAAAGACCGGTGTTTTCACTGCAAGGACGAACTGTTTTCAAGACTGGCCGAGATTGCCCGTGCTGAAGAATACAGGTTTGTTATTGACGGCAGCAATTATGACGACCTTTCCGACTGGCGGCCAGGCAGGCAGGCCGCGGCAAAGCATGGAGTGAGGAGTCCGCTTTTGGAAGCAGGATTATCAAAGAATGAAATACGGGCGCTTTCAAAAGAGCTGGGGCTCCCGACATGGTCCAAACCGGCTTCTCCCTGCCTCTCATCCCGGTTCCCTTACGGGACCCGTATTACCAGGGATGCACTAAAAAGGGTCGAGGACGCCGAATCATTTATGAAAGGACTCTGTTTTGGTGACCTCAGAGTGAGGAGCTATAATGATATGGCAAAGATTGAGGTTGACGCGGCAGAATTGCCCCGGTTTATTGATAAAGAGCTGAGGGAGTTTGTTGTCCGGAAGATTAAAGCGCTGGGCTTTAAGTATGTAAGCATCGACCTTGAGGGTTTCAGGAGCGGGAAGCTTAATGAATAATGTGTCGGGCATAAAGGCAATCTCACTCGGGCAGTGTGTTCGGTGCGGCAGTTGTAAGGCATTGTGCCCGACATATGGTGATGATGTCAGCGAGGGGATGAGCGCCCGGGGGCGTGTTGTCCTGCTCAAAAAATTTATGGAAGGAGAACTTGGACCGTCTGAAATACTTGATGAAAGAATCTTCAGCTGTATGCTTTGCGGGGCATGCAATACGCTTTGTCCCCTCGGCATAAGGATTACCGATGCCGTATACGAAGGCAGAAAGAATCTCAGGATATCCGGCAACAGAAGAAGATTTCTCGGCGTTGCCGCCAGGCTTGCCTTTAAACGGGCCTCCACGGGCTTTAAAGTGCTGAAATTTCTTGAGGGCATAGGGGAAATACTGCCTGCCCATAGACTCCGCCATTTCAGAATGCTGCATGAAATGGGCATAAATATCTCAGGCCCGGCCCTACGGGACGGCATGTCTTTGTTCAAGGTCGCAAAACCGAGGGGGAGGGTTGCGGTGTTTGCAGGCTGTACCGTGAATTTTCTCTACCCGCATATCGGGAACTCGCTTGTAACGATTTTAAACAGGATGAACTATGATGTTGTTCTCCCTAAGGGAGAAGTCTGCTGCGGCGCGCCGCTGCTCGGGCTTGGTTTTGAGGAGGATGCTGCTGAACTGGCAGAGAGAAACATGAAAGTATTCAATAAAATGAGCGTGGAAGCTGTCATCGGAGTTTGTCCGACCTGTGTTTATTTTATCAGGGATGAATACAAACGACTGCTCGGCGAGGGCGTGGAGAAGGCCATGGAGGTTACCCGTTTTTTCACCGGAGCGCTGCCTGAAATAAAGAAAGATATGGGCAGGAATTCATTGCGTGTGGCCTATCACGACCCTTGTCATGCTATCTACAGTCTGGGTTTGCAAGATGAGCCGAGAGCACTCCTCAGGTCGTTAGGGGTCAACCCCATTGATACAGAAAAGGGATGCTGTGGATTTGGCGGCACATTTAGGTTATTATATCCGGATATTTCCAGAGGCCTTCTCAAAAAAAGGATGGAGGGGTATAAGGAGGCCGATATGATTGTCACTTCCTGCCCGAATTGTATCCTCCAGTTAAGAAGCAGTATAAAGGGCCGGAAAGTAAAACACATTGTAGAACTCATAGCCGAGGCTATGCAGGGAGGAGAGTAGGGTATGGAGAATGGTGTTAAGGCGCAGAAAATGCAAATGCAGAAGAGGACGAGCTGTATACGGTGCGGCAAGTGCTGTACCGGTTCAAGCCCTTCATTGCTGAAGGAAGACCTGGCTCTTTTCGTCTCAGGAGTGCTTTCTTACGGCAATACAATTACGGTCAGAGAGGGTGAGCGGGTGCGCTCTTACAGTGACGGCCGGATATATGAGTCATTTATGGAACTGATCAAGATACGGTGCAAGAACCAGGGTCCCGTTTGCGTTTTTTATAACGATGACGGATGTGGTATATACGAAAACAGGCCGTCTCAATGCAGGCAATACGAATGCTGGCGGCCAATGGACCTTTATGGAGGGCTTGAGAAGAACGCGCTTGGAAGAGAGGAACTCTTTAATAGTGTGGATATGCTCCTGGAAATTATCAGGAGGCACGAAGAAAAGTGTTCGTACAAGAGGCTTTCCGGCGCATTTGACCGGCTTGCCGAAGGGAATGAAGATGCCGTTGAAGAGATCATGGATATGCTTCAGTACGATACCTATATGCGCCCCTTTCTTCAGGAGAAGTTCAATCTGCCCGGCGATGCGCTGGACCTGATACTCGGCAGGCCTTTGACGGATACGGTCAATGAATTCGGTTTCAAGGTTGCCAGGGAAGGCGATGATTATATTCTGTCGCCTATCGAGGACCAACCAACAGAGGACCAGGATGAGCAGTGAGTGAGGAGTGGGTGGATGTGCTGGTTACGTCCGATCCCGTTGAGGCGGAGATGGTCAAGGACCTTCTCGAAAGCGGCGGGATACCTGTTGTGTTGCGGTCTTCGAAGGTAAGCCCTTTTCCGGTCAACATCGGCAAGATCGGCGAGATCAGGCTTCTGGTGCCTCAGGCCGACAAGGCGCTGGCGGAAAAAGTGATCAAAGCGCTAAGTGATGGTCCTTCTGACTTTCTCCAGTGATAAATACGCCTCCCTGTGCTCCATAGGATAGTTCTCGGCAGTATATACCTTAAGCGCTTCTTTATAAGCCTCGGCGGCCTTGTTCATGTTGTCCTCTTTTTCCTTGTATTTCGACAAATTCCTGTAAGCATTGCCGAGGCGGTGCTGTATAGTGGCGAAGTTGGGAGGGTCATGGAAGATTGTTTTCACCCTGAGGGTTTCCTGGTAAGCGAGTATGCATTTATCAAGAATAGCCTCGCTGCCGTCGCTTTCGGAAAACATAAGACAGGTGTCTCCCATATTTTGCTGCACGACAGCATATTTTTCAGGGTCCTTCTCAAAAGTGCATATTTTAAGGGCCTCCCCGAAAGCGTCCATCGCTTTCTGCAGGTTGTCACTTTTGGTGGCGGCCAGCTGGGAAAGTTCCTGGTAGATAGTCCCTATGCTGTTTTGTATTTCGCCATATTCCGCGGGGTATGCCTCAATGCTGTAAACTTTCAGGGCCTCATGAAACGCATTGATAGCGTTCATAAAGACCTCTTCATCGCGGCGTATGAGGGTGAGTAAAGCATAGGTCTTGCCCACGTTTTTTTGGGCCGCAGCAAATTCAGCATTGTATTTTTCGATAGTGTAAATCCTGAGGGCATTGGAGAATGCATCGAGGGCCGTGATGAGATTGTCTTCCCGGTCCCGGAGTTCTGAAGCCATAAGAAAAAGAACGCCCAGGTTATTTTGCGTCTCTGCATAATTGATAGGATAAGTCTCGATAGTGTAAATTTTCATCGACTCTTTGAACGCGGTAATCGCCTTGCTCACTGCGCCTTCATTTTTTTGGGATTCCGCAAGTGACTTGTATGACGACCCAAGCTTGTACTGCACTAAGGCGTAATTTACGGGATCGGTATCAGGCGTATACAGCCTGAGCACTTCGTTGAATGAGTGTATCGCCTTGGCGAGGAATTCTTCTTTCTTGGAGAATTCCGATATTTTCAGGTACGCATCGCCGAGCTGGGCCTGAATCGTAAGATATACGCCGGGTTTCTTTTGATAATTGTTATATAACAGCGCCTCTTCATATGATTGGATTGCTTTGAGCAGGTTCTCCGGTTTGCTTCGCGCAAGGGATATCGAATAATAGCAATTCCCTTCGCTCTGCTTTATATGGGCATACAGTTCAGGCTCGAGCTGTTTCGGCAGATTGAGCAACAGTTCATTATATATCGACAGCGCATCCATGGTCATGTTTTCCCGCAGCATCATGTCCGCGGTGTCAAGACGTTTCAATATCCTGTTCCTGTAAGCTTTTTGTTTCCGGAAGTCAGAGAAAAAATAAGCTATTAATATAAGCAGGCTGGCCACGGCGGCCCCTAGCATTCCGCCCAACAATATGTAAATCGAGTTTTTCAGGTCAAATGACATAATATACGCGTAAATAGCCGTCCGGCCCTGTTTGGATATGGCAGTTGCATTTTTTCCTCAGGGCTTTCACCGCTTTCCTCCACTGTGCAAGTATGCTGTTACTGAATATACTACCAATTTGAGTTGCATATCTGCAATTTTTATCGGGTAAATCTGTTTTTGGATTTGGTATAATGTCCGGGGTAATTATTAAGGATGGAATATTCTGGAAATGAATGCGCCTTATTTAATATTATGATGCTGTCCTCTGCGCTTTGCATTATAAACAGGCGGTACCGCAGTGCCGTTTAATACCATTCCAATAAAAGATTTTGCCGGCAGAGAAAGCGAACTGGGATATTTAAAGCGTTTTGCCGGCTTCAGAGAAAATGCCATTGCAGGCAATATCCTGCTTGAAGGCGCGCGTGGCATAGGCAAGACTGAACTTATAAAGCAGGCATACCGCATTGTTTTCCTGGAGGAAAAAAATATTGTCCCCTTTTATTACCTGTTCCGGAGGGGGACATTGAAGGCCGCCCATTTTGCAAAAGATTATTTTACGCGCTTTGTGAGGCAATACCTTGCATATCTTAAGAAAGACCCCCCCTTTATGGATGCAATGGGCACCTCTCTGACACGGCTTATTCCGGTGATTGCTTCGCTCAGGGTTGAATGGATGATCGATCTTATCGAGGATTTTCAGGAACAGGTGAAAAGCGGCGATCTCTACGGCCAGATACTTGCAGCCATTTCGGCGCCCGTCACCGCGGCGCGCAAGAGCGGAAGACCGGTATTCATTATGCTCGATGATTTCCATATGGCTACCCACCTCTACGAAACAAGTCCGGGTGATGTCCCGGGTTTGATAACTCTCTTTGAGAGTTCGATGAAGACCTGTATTTGTCCGCATGTGCTGACAGGCTCGCCCGAGGGAGTTCTCGAGACAATCTTTACCGACAACTCCTTCAGGGGCAAGGCGGAGAGGATGTTCCTTGGGCAACTCCCTGAGGACAGCGCCTATTCCCTTTTTAAGTCATACTGCGACAAGCTCGAAATAAAGGGCGATAAGAAGGTCGCGCTTAAATTCCTGAGGGTCCTTGGCGGCAACCCTCTTTATATCAGGAATATGGTGCGTACTTTATGGAAGATGCAGAGAAGGGAAATCACCGAACGCGATCTGTGGGAGAGTTACAGTTTCGAAGTTTCCGAAGGAGAGACCGCATTTTACTGGTCGTCTATAATGGGAGAGTTTATCAGTGACGCGGGACAGAGGAGAACAGGTATTGAACTGCTTATGCACTCGATTAAATCAAACAGCGAGTTTCATGGCACTGAACGACTCGCAAAAATAGTCGGCATGCCTGAATCTTCAGTCTTATCCGTGCTCGGAGCGCTGCAGCTGGCCGGCATTGTCCAGGGAGGGGACAAAATAAGGCATTTGAAGGACAATGTGCTGCAGGATTTCATACAGAGCCTTTATATGAGAGAGGTGGAAGGGACAAAGGCACAGCGGATACAGGAGCTGATTGAGGCCAAGTATTCCTCGATGTCCGGCAATGTCCCATCCTCTTTTGAGCTGGTGATTCCGATGGCCTCCGATGCGGAGCTCGTCGCGGCAAAAGCTATTGAGCAGATAGGCAGGAATATCAACCTCGCCCCCGATGTGATCAACCATCTCCAGCTCGCGCTTATCGAATCGTGTATCAATGCAATGGAACACAGCGGGAGTTACGACAAGAAGGTTTTCCTTAAATTCACTGTGGCTGCGGAAAGAATCGAGATAATCATTGAAAGCCCTGGCAAGTTTTTTGACGTTGAAGCCGTTGAAGGGCTTTCAGTTGATGAGAAGTTCCATTCAGAGCATAAAAGGGGCTGGGGTCTGAAGCTCATGCGCACAATTATGGACGAGGTCAGGGTAGAGAGAATAGGTGACAGGACAAGGGTAATCCTTATAAAAAATATCAAACCTAATGAGGTGCCTGGATGAGTGCAACGAACTTTAAAGTGACTTCAAAGCGGGTCGGGGATGTGGCGGTCCTATACCCGCACGGGTATTTAAACAATATTGCCGGCGAGGACCTTGTGCGGGAATGCAACACCTGCCTTGAAGACAGGGTCAGGAAAGTTGTCCTGAACTTCAGTGAAACCGATTTTATCAACAGTATCGGAATTTCGCTGCTGCTGGGCATTATCGAAAAAATGAAAGATGCCGGAGGCACGCTCTGCTTTACGAATCTCAGCAAGGCATATCTCGATACTTTTGAGATGCTCGGTCTTGCTGTATACATGCGTATCTTTCCGGAAGAAACCGAGGCCGTGAGCTATTTGAACGACGTAAAGACAGCATGAATTTAGAGCTGAAAAGGGCGCTGTATAATATCACCTCGCTGGCGGACCTGGGGCACGAAGTTACCTCGTCAGACAATTTTACGGTAAAAGTCCGGTCACTGCTCTATGTAATAATGGGGACCTTTCTTGCAGGCAAGGGTGCTATATTGCTGCATGAAAGGGACAGGGGCCTGATTGTCCCTGTAGCGCACAAGGGCATTGATGAGACGGGACATCTGGAACTGGCTGTCAGTCCTGAGAGTCTGCTGCTTATGAAGAACGGGACCTTCGGACCGGGCAGCGGGGACACTCCTGCACTGCCTCTGCCGTACAGAAATATGCTGGACCGGACCGGCACGGCGATATTTGTGCCTCTGTGGGTCCGGGATGAGTTCATCGGCGCCATTGTCCTGGGACGCAAGTTTACCTCGGAGCCGTACAGCCCGGATGATTTCGAACTTTTAGGGATTATCGCAAATCAGATCGCCATCACGCTCAATAACCATGCGCTTTTTACGCGCCTTTCCGAACAGCTCGCAGAGAACCGCAGGCTGTATGAAGAAATGAGACGCATATACCATGACACCCTGCAGGCATTTGCCGCCGCCATCGACGCGAAGGACGGCTACACGAAGCACCATTCCCAGAGGGTCGCCAAATATTCCGTTGCCATCGCGAGGGAACTCGGCTGGAACGAATCCGATACCGAAGGCATTTATATCGCAGGTTTTCTGCACGATGTCGGGAAGATCGTTATAAACGGTGATCTGCTGAACAAAAAGGAGCCGTTGACCGAACAGGAGTTGTTCGAACTGAGGAACCACCCTTCGTTGTCATATAATATAATCTCGAAAATTAAATTCCCATGGAAGGATGTAGTAGGCATGATACGGCACCACCATGAGCGTTTTGACGGCAGGGGATATCCTGATGCGGTAACGGGGGAACATTTGAGTGAAGGCGCAAGGATACTGACTCTTGCCGATTCTTTTGATGCCATGACTTCGAACCGGCCCTATCGGAACGGTATGGGCCTCAAGGGCGCGCTCGAAGAGCTGAGAAAATGCCGCGATGCGCAATTCGACGGCAAAGTCGTTGCCGCTTTATGCAGGGTCCTCGAAAAAGAAATCAGCGGCGAACTTCCTGAACCTGATATCCTGCCCCATCTCGACCGTGATTTTGACCCCTCTATCATAGCGGAGCTGCTCGAAGTGCTTACAGAGGAACTTTCCAGCTGACCCTGCCGCTGTTCGGCAAGGGCCGGGCGCTTATTATAAGAGTTCTCCCAATAATTAAGGCTTGATAGACATAACCATGTAAAAGAAAAGGGAATATTAGATTTAAGAAGTGGGCGTTATTGGTTTTAAAAAATGATGGAACTTTTTGAGAGTAACAGAGCTAATCCCCCCTTAAGACCTGCGGGGACAGGAATATAAGCCGTTATTGCACCCCAGAAAGTCTTCGACTTTCCGGGGACCCCGTCATTCCCGCGAAGGCGGGAATGACGGACAAAGAACCCAGGGAAATGGGGGAACTCTTGGTTATTCAGGTTGTAGTGACTATTCATAAAGAGTATAATAACAGTTATAAAAAGGCCCCGTGGAAACTTTGTCGACAAGTCAGTATGCGGGGCCGGGAAAGGGGTCCGCAGTGATACGCCACACATTCTCGCTGCTCAACGGGATAGGAGAGAAGCTTGAGCGCACGATATGGAAAAAGAAGATACTTACCTGGGATGACTTTTGCAAGAGTGCGGAAATAGAGGGGATCAGCCCTGAAAGAAAAAGGATTTATGATGATCAGCTGACCCAGGCATCGATGGAACTCAGCGTGGGGAATACCGAGTATTTTGCCAGGATAATGAAACGCAGGGAGCACTGGAGGCTTTTCGATGTTTTTAAGGACGGGGCGGTCTGCCTTGATATCGAAACCAATGGTTATCAGCCTGACCACGGCGGCTATGTCACGGTTGTAGGCCTATATGACGGCTATGAATGGCACCCGCTGATACGAGGGGAAAATTTGACGGCGGAGAGCCTTAACAGCGCATTGAAAGGTTACAAGTGCCTGGTGACATTCTACGGCGCTGCCTTTGATGTCCCGTTTCTTCTGCGGTCATTTCCAGGGGTCAGGTTTGACATCCCTCATTTCGACCTCTGCTTTGCAGCCAGGAAGCTCGAGATCAACGGAGGGTTGAAAAAGCTCGAGACTTTGTTCGGCATCGAAAGGGATGATGTTGTCAAGGGCATGAACGGTTACGACGCCGTTAAATTATGGGAGCAGGTAAGAAAAGGGAGTATGGAGGCAAGGGAACTGCTGCTGATGTACAATAAGGAAGATACGATGAACCTGTTGAAACTCGCCGGTATTTTATACCAGCGGTTAAAAAACGCGACAGGAATAGAGGAATTTATAGCCTGTGGATGCGCTTAACAACGGCAAAGGGTTTGAGGGAAAGCGGGCGGCGCCTGCCCGCCGTCCTTTGCTGGAACAGTTTGTCGCGTACCTGTCCACGGAAAAGGGGTTGTCAGCTAATACAGTGGCGTCGTATTCGCTGGACTTGCAGTCCTTCGGCAGCTTTTTGTCGGAGCTCGGCCTGGATTACACATCTTTCACCAGGGATGACATCGTCAATTACATCGGCAGGCTGAAAGACAGCGGCCATTCTCCAGCGAGTATCTGCAGGTTTATTTCCTCGATAAGAGGGCTTTGCAGGTATATGGTTGTTGAAAAAATAATTGACGATAACCCTTCTGAAACTTTGAGAACTCCGCGCCAATGGGAAAGGCTGCCCAAGGCCTTGAGCATGGAAGATACGAAGAGACTGCTGGACGCAGAAGTAAAAAGCAGCATGTTTGTCAGGGATGCCGCGATACTGGAGTTGCTTTATGCTTCGGGGTTGAGAGTCAGCGAGGTGCTTACTATCAAGATCAATGATATAAATTTTGAAGGGGGTTTTTTGCGGGTAATGGGCAAGGGCTCCAGGGAACGGGTAGTGCCTATGAATCACAGGGCTTCGGAAAGGATAAAAAAATACATGGCTGAACTCAGGCCGGGGCTGCTCAATGGCAGGCAGTCTCCCTATCTTTTTCTGACCGGCAGGGGGAAGCCTATGACAAGGCAGAGGTTCTGGCAGGCACTGAAAAGCTTTGCCGGCAGTGCTGATTTAAAACTGACGCCGCATATGCTCAGGCATTCTTTTGCGACACACCTTCTGGACGGCGGGGCCGACCTGCGTTCTGTGCAGAAGATGCTCGGGCATTCTGATATAGCTACGACGCAGATTTATACAAAGGTGTCATCCGACAGAATTAAAAAAGTATACCAGGAGCATCATCCCAGGGCAAAGTAGCGCAAAAAAAAGTCCGGGAAAGCGTTTTTATTTATTTGTTCTCATTTTTTAATTTTTAATGGAGGGGAGACTATTATGCCTGAACCGCTAAAACCTGAAGAACTTTATAAGTGCTGTGATGTTGTGCCCTTCAATTTTGGCACGTCGGAGAAGTTAGAGGAACTTGTCGGAACTATCGGCCAGGAAAAGGCCCTGCAGGCCCTGGATTTCGGCCTCAGTCTGAACAGCGAGGGGTTTAATATCTTTGCCATGGGCGAAGACGGCACCGGCAAGATGAGGACGGTCAAAACACTCTTGACCGAGCGTGCGGCACATGAAAAGATACCTCCTGACTGGTGCTACGTATACAACTTTAAGAACCCTGATTATCCGCTTGCCATATCACTTGAGCCCGGCAGTGGTGCGCTTTTTCAGAATGACATGAGTGAGCTTATAAAGGTATTGAGGGATGAGATACCCAAAGCATTTGATTCCAAGGAATACGGAAAGCAGAGGGGCAGGATTATAGAAGAGTTCCAGCAGAAACAGAAGGCACTCTTTGCCGGGCTGGAAGAAGAAGCGCAGTCCAAGGGGTTTGCCATAAGGAAATCAGTGTCGGGTCTGATGATCGTCCCCGTAAAAAAGAGCGGCGAACCGCTGACAGAAGAAGAATTTGCCGCCCTGGATGAAAAGACAAAGAGCAAGGTTGAAGAGACGGGCAAGGCATTGCAGGAGAAGCTGGACGATGTCGTCAGGGCGGTCCGGGAGGCGGAAAAGCTGGTAAAGGAGATGCTTGCAAAGCTCGAAAGGGAGATTGCACTGGGGTCGGTAGGACACCTTATCGAGGACCTCAAGAAAAAATACGCCAATCACGAAAAGATAACGGAATACCTTAACGTGGTGCAGGAAGATATCCTTGCTCATCTTGACGATTTCAAGCCTGCTGAAGAGCAGACCCCGCAGCTGCCTTTTATGAGCATGCCCAGGCAGGAGATGTCTTTTGTCAGATATGCGGTGAATGTGTTCGTAAATAACGGCGAGACCAAAGGGGCGCCTGTTGTTTTTGAGAGCAATCCCACCTTCCTGAACCTCTTCGGCAGAATGGAGTACAAGGTGCAGTACGGTATGGCGTCAACCGATTTTTCATTGATCAAGGCGGGATCGCTGCATAAAGCTAACGATGGATATATCGTGATAAATGTTATAGACCTTTTGAAGAACATCTTCTCTTATGACTCTCTGAAACGGGCATTAAGGATGAAGGAGATCAAAATGGAGGACGTATGGGAGCAGTACCGGTTGGTGAGCACCGCGGGCATGAAGCCGGAACCGCTGCCGCTGAACGTAAAGGTAATCTTTATCGGCAACCCCTATGTCTACTATCTGCTTTACAACCTTGACAATGAATACAGGGAACTCTTTAAAGTCAAGGCGGATTTCGACAACAGAATGCTGAGAACAAAAGAGAACATGGGCAAATATGCTCTTTTTATTGCCGGCTGCCAGAAAGAGGAGAAACTTACACCTTTCGACCCGAGCGGCATGGCAAAGATCATTGAATACGGATCAAGGCTCGCCGGACATCAGGAGAAGCTTTCCACGCAGTTCAGCTATATAGCAGACCTGATTCGCGAATCACATTATTGGGCAAAAAAAATGGGCAGCGGTCTGGTCCTCGGCGAACATGTGGTGAAGGCCATCGATGAGAAAACGCTGAGGGTCAACAGGATTGAGGAGCGGATCAGGGAGGCCACGCTGGAGGACACGCTGATCGTCAACACCTCGGGAGAAAAGGTCGGGCAGGTGAACGGGCTTGCGGTGCTTTCCATGGGTGATTATGCCTTCGGCAAGCCCTCGAGGATAACCGCCCTTACTTATATAGGGAAAGCGGGGGTGGTAAATATAGAGCGTGAGACGAAAATGAGCGGGAAGATCCACGAAAAGGCGATTATGATAATATCCGGCTATCTTGGAAGCAAATATGCGGCCAGGAAGCCTATCAGCCTCTCCGCTTCCATCACATTTGAGCAGCTCTATGAGATGATAGAGGGAGACAGCGCCACCTGCGCGGAACTCTATGCTCTGCTCAGCAGTATAGCAGGCGTCCCTTTGAAGCAGGGCTTTGCCGTGACCGGCTCAATGGACCAAAACGGGGATGTGCAGCCCATCGGCGGCGTTAATGAGAAGATAGAAGGTTTTTTTGACCTCTGTAAATTAAGGGGACTGAACGGCGGACATGGCGTGATAATCCCGAGGAGAAACGTTAAAAACCTGATGCTTAGACAGGAAGTGGTCGATGCGGTGAAAGACGGCAGGTTCGTTATATATCCCATTGACAAGGTTGAAGAGGGACTGGAGATCCTGACCGGGATGAAAGCCGGGGAAATGAGCAGTGACGGTACATATCCGGAAGGGACTGTCAATTACCTCATAATGAAACGTCTTGGGGAAATTGCAGAGGCGATGGAGAAAAAGAAAGAGCGGGAACGCGAGACGGACAATGAAACGGCCGCTCTCAAGCCTGAAAGTGATCAGGGTCCGGACTGATAAGCATCTTAATGAAACGCCTCATCTGGCTTCTGGAAGCGGTGATTGTTCTTGTGCTGTCTTTCCCTTTCGCCGTGCTTCCATGCAAATATGCTCTTAAAACAGGTGGATTCCTGGGCCTTTTGCTTTTTTATGCATGGTCAGGAAGGCGCAGGATTGCGATCGAAAATATCGAGAAATCGGTACGGTCAGGAGCGCTTCCGGTTTCAGGTCCGGCTGAAAAGATTGCGAGAGAAACTTTTATCAATTTAGGTAAGTCCCTCACAGAAGTGGTGAGGATTTATTATGGCTTGGGTGACAGTCTGATTCACAATGTTGTAGTTAAGGGAGAAGATCATTACATTGCCGCAAAAGCGAAAGGGAAGGGAATTATAATTGTTACCGGCCACTGCGGCAACTGGGAATTGACGGCCCTGGCGTTCGGTGTTAAGGTATCACCAGGCTCAGGAGTGGCGCGGGCACTGGATAACCCTTATATCAACGCTATGATTGCTAAGATAAGGTCCCGGTACGGCAACAGCCTTATCTATAAAAAGGGGGCCTTGAAAGCGATACTTTCATGCTTGAAAAAGGGAGGCGTGGTAAGTATCCTGATGGACCAGGCAGTTCTGCGTGAGGAGGGTTTCATTATAGACTTTCTCGGCAGGGGCGCCTGGACTACCAAGATGCCTGCCCTTATTGCCAGGAAGACCGGCGCTCCGGTTCTCCCGGTATTTATGAGCAGGGAAGGGACGCGGCATGTCATGACTATATACCCTGAGGCGCCGTTAAACCGCGAAGAAATGTCTGAGAGCGCGCTGAAAGAGGACACGCAGCACTTGAGCAGTTATGTTGATGAATACATCAGAGAACACCCGACGGAATGGCTCTGGATACACAGACGGTGGAAAAGAACAAAAGATAGGCAATAGGCAATAGGCAATAGGTTATGGGTTATAGGTTATAGGTTATGGAAGCAAAAGAAATAATAAATGACCTTCAGGATTATTATCTGCTCGCCTTACGCGGACTTGCAGGAGTGGTCAGGAGGCCTTTTTATTTCAGGGATGTTATTGAACAGATGGATTACGCCGGTGCAGGATCTTTTCCCATCATTGTACTTGTGGCGATCTTTATAGGGATGGCGCTTTCTCTTCAACTGTCTGCCGAGTTCTCCCGGCTGGGGCTCAGGATGTATACCGGCAAGGCAGTCGGGATAACGGTCATCAGGGAGATTGGCCCGGTTATGGCTGCCCTGGTTTTTGCAGGACGGGTCGGGGCCGGCATGGCGTCCGAATTGGGGTCGATGGTGCTCGGCCACCAGGTGGATTCTTTCAGGGTATTCGGCGTGGACCCGATAAAGAAGCTGGTGACTCCGCGTTTAATCAGTGCAATAATTATGCTGCCGGTACTTACTGTTATCGGTGACGCGCTCTCTATCTTTGGCGCGTATTACACTGTTGTATTTGTGAGCAACCAAAGCGGCTATGTTTACTGGAAATCCATTCGAGATGTCCTGATTTTCGAGAATATTATAGCGGGCTCTGTCAAACCCTTTATTTTCGGGTTCCTGATAGCGAGCATCAGCTGTTACAGCGGATTGACGACCATGGGCGGAGCAGCCGGCCTCAGGCAGTCCACTACGAACGCAGTTGTCCTGTCGATCATATCGATCATCATCTCCGATTTCGCTCTTACCAGAATGTTGCTCTATGTGCTGGGGTTTTCGGTATGATAATATTCGAGCGTGTAAGTTTCTCATATGGTAAGCGCACAGTTTTAAAGGACATAAGTTTCTCTATTGATTCCGGCGAGCGGGTAGCTATTCTGGGCGGGAGCGGGGAAGGCAAGACGACAATACTGAAACTGATACTCGGTCTTTTGAGGCCCGATTCCGGGCGGATCTTTATCGATGGAAAAGATTTGACCGATAAGGCTGAGAGTGAACTCAGGGATGTGCGCATGAAGTTCAGCATTGTTTTCCAGGAGGGAGCGCTTTTTGATTCATTGAATGTCAGGGAGAATGTGGCTTTTTGCCTGCGGGAATACACGAAACTTTCCGAGGATGAAATAGACCGCTGTGTGCGGGAACTATTGAGGCTCGTGGGAGTTGAACACGCAATCGAGCTTATGCCGGACGAATTAAGCGGAGGCATGCACAGGAGAGTTGCTATCGCACGCTCTCTCGCCGTATGCGACCCGGAAATGTTTCTTTACGATGAGCCCACTTCCGGGCTTGATCCTGTAAACTCCGATACTATCTGCAGGCTTATTATCGATCTGTCGAAAAGTGGAAAGGGCTTTATCATTGTTACACATAAAGTGTATGACGCGATGCGGGTGGCAGGGCGGTTTATGTTTCTGAAAGAGGGGGCTGTCGTGTTCGATGGGAGCAGAGACATGTTTCTGCAAGCATCGATTCCGGATATACATATATTTATGAGTGAACTTCGGGGAGTATGTTAGGGGGCGCACCATGTTTGATATGAAAAAACAACTTATGTGGTCCAAGCTGAAGGTCGGAACGGTCATCAGCATCGCTCTGGCATTATTGCTTTTATCGGTCTTTTTTGCAGGGGGGGTCCAGGACTTGTTTTCTTCGGAAGTGCTCATCAAGGCGCAAATCAAGGACGTCAAGGGACTCAGACGGGATGCGCCGGTATGGGTCTCGGGTATAGAAATAGGTTTTGTGAAAGACATAAGTCTTCATCCCGCATGTGGTACGCTGGTAACGATGGCGATCAAGGAAAGTGCGCTGCCTTATATAAGAAGCGACTCATATGCAAACGTAATTACCCAGGGGCTCCTCGGTGACAAATACATAGAATTGAGCGGCGGCACGCTTGAGGCCGGCCAGATAAAGCCCGGAGCTATTATTAAGGGCGCAGCGCAGCTGGAAATAAAGGACCTCGTTGAGGCCAGTTCCGTGTCAGTGGCAAAAGTGACCGAGTTTGTGGATAAAGTCGGAATGATCCTGGACCACTTCGAGAAGAGCGAGGGGACTGCCGCCAAGCTTCTGAAAGATCCCGCCCTCTATGACAATTTAAAGAAATCCACAACAACTCTCCTGGCGATATTAAAGGAGTACAAGGAATCTGATGGCTCCGTGAAAATGTTTATAAAGGACCCGTCTGTTTACAACAATATGCTTGCAGCTTCGTCCTCCCTGGAGAAATTCAGCAGGACGATAAATGAGGGGAACGGCACGCTTAAGAGACTTGCGGAGAGCCCCGATATTTACGATAACCTGAACAGCGCATCCAAAAAGCTCGATACCGTGCTCTCCGAGATTGATTCAGGCGAGGGGACTGCGGGGGCGCTTGTCAAGGACAGGGAGCTTGCCGCTCAACTGAAAGAGACTGTTGCAGGACTTAGGGAAGCAGTGGGTGAATTAAAGGACCTGACCAGGGACGTCAGGGCACACCCCAAGAAATATTTTAAATTCAGCTTATTTTAGCCCTGTTTTTTCTTAGCGCATATACTAAACCGGGTTCATGTTTAACGAAGTATTTAAAGAGCAGCATGGTGATCGTCCCCTCTACAACGCCGAACAGCAAAAGATATTCCAGCGCCATTGCGGGGACTGCGACTGACAGCGGATATGGGGCATAAAGCGGCCTGCCGGCGGCGGAGTGAGCAATAATGGGCTGGATGCCGAGTTCAACTGCGGTCATTATTGAGGCAACGGACAAGCCCGAATAGCCGGAAAGGAAAGCCGCTGCCGAAATCCTGCGCCCGCATACGGCATTTCCCTTCACCAGTTTAAATGTCCAATATGATACGAACGGTATTACGACAGCCATGTTAAAACAGTTTGCTCCAATTGCTGTAATCCCTCCATCGCCGAAGACGAGGGCCTGAATTATCAGCACCATGGATACGGCAATGACAGCAGTCCACGGGCCGAGAAGCGTTGCGATAATTCCTGCTCCCACGGCATGGCCCGTTGTCCCGCCGGGGATTGGAATATTGAACATCATAATAAGGAACGAGAATGCAGCTGCCATAGCGAGATACGGAATGTATTTGGCCGGGAGTTCTTTTTTCAGCTTCTTCAGTGAAATGGCCCAAAAAGCAAAGGACACTCCATATAAAGGAATATAAGTTTGAGGGCTTAAATAACCGTCGGGGATGTGCATGGGATTTTCGATAGATTATCATTCAAAACTGCAAAAGGTCAATTTTTTTGCCTTTGCCTGACCGATATTATATACTGTATACTTTAATTTATAAAAATCATCTATAATCGTGTAGCGAGTTGATAAACTGTCCGTATCTGTAGCACATAAACTGTCCGGGTGGTATATGGATAGCAAGGGGGGCTATCCATGAAACGTTCGGCGGTGTTGCAGGAGGTACGGAAAATGAGATTTGAAGAAGGTTATGAGGGCTGGAAGAGTGGACGGCTAACGCAGGAGGAAGCGGCGATGCTCCTTGGTGTCTGTGACAGGACATTTCGGCGATATCTGCTGAGGTATGCGGATAAAGGGATGGAGGGACTTATAGATAAGCGTTTAGGACAAATATCGCATCTGCGAGCACCAGTTGACGAAGTGATGGCGCTATCGGATCTTTATAGAGGACGTTATTATGGTTTCAACGTCAAGCATTTTTTTAGCTGGTATCGCCGAGTTCATCAAGGAAACAGGAGCTACACATGGGTCAAAAACACCCTCCAGGAAAAGGGATTGGTACCGAAAGGGGCACTGAAAGGGGCACACAGGAAAAGAAGGGTCAGGGCTCCCTATATCGGCATGATGCTTCATCAGGATGGTTCCCGGCACCAGTGGGTTCCCGGCAAATTATGGGATTTGATCGTGACGATGGATGATGCCAGCAGTGAACACTACTCGATGTTTTTTGTTAAGGAAGAAGGCACACAAAGCAGCTTTCTGGGTGTAAAAGAGGTTATAGAGCAACACGGGTTGTTTGCTTCGTTGTATACGGATCGCGGAAGTCACTATTGGCATACACCGGAGGCTGGAGGGAAAGTGGACAAATCAAGTCTTACCCAGTTTGGTCGTGCAATGAGCCAACTGGGGATTAAGATGATCCCTGCGTATTCTCCTGAAGCCAGGGGCCGTTCTGAGCGAGCCTTCAGTACCCATCAAGATCGGCTGGTCAAGGAGCTTGCGATGGCGGGCATCACTGGGATGAAGCAGGCCAATGATTATCTTGCCAGTACATATATGCCGGCCCATAATGCCGAGTTCGCCGTTATCCCTCAAGAACCAGAGAGCGTGTTCGTGACTTGGGCAGGCACTGCCTTGGAAGACATCCTATGCGAACAGTATGACCGCACCGTCGGCAATGACAACTGTGTAAAGTTCGATGGACTAAAACTTCAGATCCCGCCAAATCAATATCGTTGCCATTACGTCAGGGTCCAGGTAAGCGTTCATCGTTATCCCGACGGTAGACTTGCTATCTTTCATGGACCGAGAAAACTGGCTGCCTATAACTCTAAAGGAAAGGAGATTGCAATTTGCTCACATGCAGCGGCATAAGCCTTAATAAAACTGAAATCGGTGGACTGCCATGTTCCATGCGCAGCCACCCTGCAGAACCGGACAGTTTATTTGCTCTAAAACCGGACAACTCTATTTGTTGACAACAAAATCATCTATAATCGTACCAGAGGACAGGAGGGAAAATCGGAGATGAAAAAATGGGACCCTTTTAAAGATACTTTTGTATTAAGGGAGCGTGCAAACAGGCTTTTTGAGCATGGCGCTCCTAAATCCTCAAGATTCGGCGATGCAGGAACAGGGGTTTGGGTGCCTGCAGTCGATATCTATGAAACAGGTGAAGCATTCGTAGTAAAGGCGGAACTGCCCGAAGTGCTGGAGGAAGATATTAACATTATAGTGGAGGACAATACCCTCAGGATCAGCGGCGAGCGGAAGTCCCGGCGGGAAGGAAAAAGCTACTGTCAGATAGAACGGTATTACGGCCCCTTTTCACGGTCATTTGCTTTGCCTGCCATCGTTAAGAAGGACGAGATAAAAGCGACACTCAGGGATGGTATACTGAATGTCGTCATTCCCAAAAGTGCCGAGGCATTGCCCAGGCACATTGAGATTACCTGATCCAAGGAGAAACACGACGCTATGGGCGGGATACGAATTGCAATTGCCGGAATCGGTAACTGTGCGAGTTCTCTTATCCAGGGCATTGAATACTACAAGGCAATAAAACAGGATGGGCCCGGCAATTCCCCGGGACTCATGCATTATAATCTCGGCGGATACCTGCCCGGAGATATTGTTATAACCGCAGCTTTTGATGTGGATGCCAGAAAGGTCCATAAGCCGCTTGAAGAGGCTATGTTTGCCAAACCGAATTGTACAAAAGTATTTTGCCCCCGCATAAGCAGTCCTTCACCCTCACAGGCGGTAATAGTGCAAATGGGCGAAGTGCTTGATGGAGTCGCGGCGCATATGACTGATTATCCCGATGACCGGAGATTCATTGTAGCAGAGGAAAGGCCATGTGATGTAGTCAAGGTGCTCAGGGAGAGCGGCGCCGAACTGTTCCTTAATTACCTGCCTGTCGGTTCGGAAGATGCGACACGTTATTATGCAAATGCCTGCCTTGAGGCCGGCGTTGCCTTTATAAACTGTATCCCTGTATTTATTGCATCGGATGATGAATGGATCAGCAGGTTTGAGAAAAAGGGCATCCCGCTGATCGGCGATGATGTCAAGTCGCAGGTCGGAGCTACAATCATCCACCGTGCCCTCGCGAAACTATTTATGGACAGAGGCGTAAAAATAACGCATACCTATCAGTTGAACGTCGGAGGCAACACCGATTTTCTTAATATGCGGAGCCACGCCCGGCTTAAATCAAAAAAAATATCGAAAACAGAGGCTGTCTGCTCTCAAATAACGCACCAACTGCACAGTGATGATATCCATATAGGCCCCTCTGATTATGTGCCGTGGATGAATGATAACAAAGTTTGCTTTCTCAGGATTGAGGGGGAGGGGTTCGGAAATATTCCGGTGAATCTGGAATTGCGCCTGTCAGTTGAAGATTCGCCCAATAGTGCCGGAGTTGTCATCGATGCCATACGGTGCTGCAAGATTGCAAGAGACAGGGGCGTCGGGGGGGTACTGCTTTCACCGGCAGCATCTTTTATGAAACATCCTTATAAACAATTCTCCGACGAGGAAGCAGGGAGTATGGTAGAGGAATTTATTACAGGGGTCAGGGAGCGGTAGTTGATTAGCGCGAAGCTTGGACATTTACTGGATAAACCGCTTGCGCCGATAGCCAGACTAATACCTATAAGCCCAAACGTTTTAAGCTTCACCGGTTTTGCCGTCACTATTGCAGCGGCCATGCTTGTCCCTTTTAATACCAGGGCGGGCGGTCTCGTGGTCCTGATAGGCGGGTCGTTTGACCTTCTTGACGGTGTTGTGGCGCGCACGAACGGAAAAGATACTAAATTCGGGGCCCTGCTCGATTCTACGCTTGACCGGTATGCAGATGCAGCTCTTTTCCTTGCCATCATATGGCTTTTCTTCAAAGAGGACAATTTGATAGGGATATTCTTCACTATTTGCAGCATGGTCGGAGCTTTTCTGGTCAGTTATGTCAGGGCGCGTGCCGAAGGCCTTGGCGTGGTTTGCAATGTGGGTTTGATGGAGAGGCCCGAGCGCATAATACTTTTGGCTGCAGGGTGCCTGACCGGAAGGCTTTTTCCGGTTATTCTCGTCCTGTTTGTGCTAAGTCATATCACGGTTGTTCAGAGAGTAGTTTACGTTTACCGTAAGACAAAGCTTGACGGAGCAAACAGTAAGCAGTAAGGGCATTAAAATGGACTGCTAAATGTGATATACTTGTGAAAAGGAGGAAAGTGGATGACGGACCACACATGGTTGATCATAATAATAAGCGCCGGTTTTTTCATACTGGCACTCGGCATTTTCACTGCAATCGGCTTGCTTATCTATGCAATATTGGAGATGAAAAAAGCGGCCGCTGCTTTAAACAGCTCTTTAAAGAGCACCGAGGAGCGGCTGAATCCTCTTCTCCTTGAAACAGAGCAATTTCTCAGGAGCGTCCGGAGAATTACCGATGATGTCGGGGCCGTTACAGATGCGGCGCGCAACATTGCCGAATCCGGCAATGATATAGTAATTAACCTGAAGGCGCTCAGCGGACTTCTCAACGACATCGGCGAAGGAATGTCATTAAAGGCTTTCGGTGTGAAAGCCGGGGTAAAAACCGCGATTAATGTCTTAATAAACCAGTTGAAAGAAAGGAGGTAATACTATGAGAAATGAGGAAGGTTTCAGTTCAGGTTCTGTTTTGCTGTCATTCCTCCTGGGCGGCATGGTAGGGGCCGGTCTGGCACTGCTCCTTGCCCCCCAATCGGGACCTGAGACTCGGAAAAAAATAATGGATATTGCGGATGACGTGAAGGAAAAGGCCGGCGAGTATGTCGCCCAGGCAAAGGAAAAGGTCACGTCTACTGTTGAGAAGGGGAAGAGTTTTGTCGATGAGAAGAAGTCTTTAATTGCGGCAGCCTTTGAGGCCGGCAAAGAGGCATACGAGAAAGAAGTGCAAAAGTAGGCATGCATGAAGTTTCCATAGCTGAAAGCCTTCTGAAAATTGCTGCTGATGAATGCAAAAAGAATGGATATACCAGAATAAACAATGTAAGAGTGTGTATCGGCAATGCCTCTGGAGTAATGCCAGAGGCATTGCTTTTTGCCTTTAATGCGCTTAAGAGTGAAACGATCGCGTCCGGCGCCACTCTTACAATTGAAGAAGTGCCTGTTGCCGGCCATTGTTCTGCGTGCAGCGTCGATTTTACAACATCTGAAAACTTTGTGCTCTGCTGTCCGCAATGCGGCAGCAGCGCCTATACCCTGCATGCGGGTCGTGAGCTGGACATAAAAGAATTGGAGGTCGATTGATAATGAAATTGAAAGTTGCCTCAAAAATACTCGATGCAAATGAGAGAATCGCCCGGGAAAACAGGCGCATTTTTTCGGACTCCGGGGTATACGTGATCAACCTTATGAGTTCCCCGGGCGCCGGCAAGACATCGCTTCTTGAAACCACTATTGCCGGGCTGAAGGGCACACTGAAGATCGGGGTCATAGAGGGCGATATTACAGGCACTGATGACGCAGTCAGGATCAACCGTCTCGGGGTACCTGTTGTGCAGATAAATACCGGCGGCGCGTGCCATCTGGACGCTAACATGATCAGTGAGGTAATTCCCGACCTGCCGCTCGATGAATTGAATCTCCTTGTTATCGAGAATGTGGGCAATCTTGTCTGTCCGGCTGAATTCCAGGTAGGTGAGGACATGAAAGTGATGGTCCTCAGTATCGCCGAGGGACACGACAAACCCTTGAAATATCCGCTTATGTTCCAGGAGTCAGCGGCACTTATTATCAATAAAATAGACCTGAGTCCGTTCCTCGATGTCGATATTGATAAGATAAAAAATGATAGCCTGTCCCTGAATCCGGCCATAAAAATATTTGAACTCTCATGCAAGTCGGGGGAAGGTGTTGCCCAATGGACCTCATGGCTTCAGACGCTGACTTCATGAGCTGTGCCGTCAGGGAGGCGGAAAAGGCATTTAAAAAAGGTGAGGTCCCGGTCGGTGCAGTGCTCGTCATCGATAACGGTATAATTGCCAGGTCTTTTAACAAAAGAGAGGCTGCCTTTGATCCGACCGCCCACGCGGAGATTTCCGTGTTGAAGTCCGGGGCCCGTAAGATAAGGAATTGGCGGCTTTCCGATGCAACGCTTTATGTGACAAAAGAACCGTGCATTATGTGTGCAGGAGCTATGGTGAATGCCCGTCTCGGCAGGCTTGTATACGGCTGCCAGGACAGCAAGGGTGGCGGCGTAGACAGTCTCTATCACCTGTTGTCCGACAACCGCCTGAATCATCAGGTTGATGTTGTTTCAGGAGTGATGCACGAGGAGTGCGCCGGTTTGCTGAAGCAGTTTTTCCAGGCACGGCGGGTCAAACCTAAACCCTGACCTGCTTGCGGCCCAGAACGTATCCCCGCGTACTGATAACGACTTCTTCAACAGGGATGTGTTTTCCAGCTATCGCCATGCCCCGCTCTACGATTACCGGCAGTTTTGAGCAGCAGGGCACCTCCATGATAACGACAGTTACGCTCGTGATGTCCGCTGTTCTGAAAATATCGGCGAACTTCTGTATGTACTCGTCCGCATTGTCGAACTTTGGACACCCCAGCATGATTACTTTGTCTTTCAGAAAATCCCCGTGGAAGTCCGGATAGGCCACAGGAGTGCAGTCCGCTGCAACAAGGAGATTTGCGCCTTTCAGGAAAGGGGCCGTAGGAGGCACCAGCCGTATCTGCACCGGCCAGTGTGTAAGCTCTGAAGTCGGACCTGGTTGGTCTTTCATATGGGCAGCAGGCTTGTTTGCTTCGCTGCAGGGCGAACCGCCGAACATCTGGAGCCGGCTGGACGGGCAACCGCAGTTTAGACTGCCGGCAGTCTCCTGTTTCGAGTTTTTTTCCTTAAGATACTGTTCTGTTGCGTGCTCATCGAATGCTGCTGCTTCACGCTCGGTTATTTTTATGGCCCCCTGCGGGCACTCTTTGAGACAGGCGCCAAGCCCGTCGCAATATATTTCCGAAACCAGACGGGCCTTGCCGTTGATGATCTGAAGCGCACCCTCTGCGCATGACTGGACACACTCCCCGCAGCCGTTACAAAGGTCTTCGTTGATCTCCACAATCTTTCTCATTGTCCCCATGGTACTCTTCCTCCTCGTGTAGTAACATTACCATCTGCCTTACCGGGCGCCGGCGTACCGCTTACCCTGTTTTTATTATAACAGGGGGTGCAGAGACAGTCCTTGACTTAAATCAACAAAGTGAAAAATAAACGCCCCCGCGCTGCCTCACGTAAAAATCACGTCCAAATAAATCCGTTCGTTAAAAGAGGGGAATGTACCGAGGCGTGTACATGGACAAGTTACTTTAACACTCATCCTTAGATAAAAGTTATGATGCAGGTCATACACAAATTGAGCAATAGCTCTCATAATAGGACGATGAAAACGTTGTTGCTTTTAATATTGTTGATCGCTGCATCGATTGCTGCTGCCGGACGAGAAGCCTCCAGCTGCAACGTTTGCCATAGCAAGGACCCCAAGATGGTCAGAATGCATGAGGAAGTGGGCTTCAAAGATTGCTTTAAATGCCACGGACAGGGATTGGAAAAGACACCCGAACGGCAGAAGGCCCAGATGATAGGCGACGAGCGATGTATCCCCTGTCATAAAAAATAACTTGTGGAACTTCTACGCACGAAAATGTCATTGTATTTTTTACCAATTGATAAGTCCGGCTAAAAAGGAGAGAATATGAGAGTTCACGTTCTTCATATCTGACTCGGTCCATTGGCTGAGCGGCCCAACGGCCCGATGTTATTTGACTTATGTCAAAGTCAGATAAATTGTCTTCTGATAGGATATAACTATGAAAGAGAGCTGCCCAGGAAGCAGGGGAATAAGGAATCCGTACCCGGAAGAATTGATTTGTGCCTTCTGCACCAGAATAGTTAACCATAATATACCGATCAAATTTGTTAATGCCTTTATCAATCCTCAAAAGTTGAGGGCAGAGAAGTCTGCGGCAAGCAGCAAGTGACAACGACAGATTCTAATACTATAGAACAGGAGGATACTATGGAAGTGCTCAATCTCAAGCAGTTGATTAAATTTCAACCTGACAAGATTTCAAGGGAGATGCTTTCCGACAAGCCTGAAATGCGTATAGCCCTGATGTGTCTTGATAAAGGGCAAAAGCTCGATCCGCATAAGGCGCCGCTCAGGCTGCTTATGTACTGTGTCGAGGGGAAAGGTACGTTTACTGTCGGTGATGAGCGCATAGAGGCCGAAGAAAAAACATGCATTCTCTGCGACCCTATGGTGCAACATGGATTTGAGGCAAATAAAGGTGAAAAACTGGTAGTGATGGCGGTAGTAACACCGGTCGAATAGTAAATGAGTAAAATTGATCGATCAGTTATCAGAAAACAGAGCTTGCTGGTTCAGTGGTCTGTTTTTGCCATGGGACTCTATGCGGGCATCACATTTTATTTTTTTGCTGCTGCACTTGAAAGAGGTATTACTCCAACCATGGGCCGGGCTCCTCGTGTGCGGGACCAGATAACGCAGATAGCCACGGCTGTGGACGAACAATCTGCAGCATCTGAAGAGGTCGCGCGTAATATTGAAAGGTCATCTTCGATATCGCATGACCTTGAGGGCATGTCCGGAGATGTGATGTGTCAAGTCAATGAACTGGTGCGAATAGCTGACGCTCTCAAGCATTCTACCAAAGGATTCAAAACTAAATCTTAAAAACCACAACGGTATTTCACACTGAGGGAAATCTGATTCTGTGAGCCCGCTGCTCCAAGGAAGAATTTCACTTTATGCTTACCCTAAGTTTGCACAGAGAGGACATGCCACGTTCTGAATCAAAGAATGAGACTTGCAATTACCCCTGCCGCCATGATCAATATCGCTCCGGACACAGAAAACAGCCCGGCCAAACACATTTTTATATCCTGCATGGACAGCCTTCCAGCCCAAAACAGCTGGGTTATCAGCCATAAGAAGAGCAGGTCAGCCAGGGAAGGAGAGGCGAACCGTTCGAGAGAAAGAGTAATATAAACCTTTGGCGCCTCGATTACTGCATGCATGATAAGGTAATACTTCAGGAGCATATAAAGCGCCACCCACCAGACGAGCGGGGCAGCGCCTATAAATATCCAGAAAACCTTATACCTGACCGCCGCACTCACACTGCCGAAAATAAGATTGTCCCCCTCTCTTCGGGGGATTATATTAAAGCCTTTAGCGCTGCCGAAGAGGAGCGCACAGGCCCAGTGAGCGAACTCATGGGCAAAAGTGCCGGGGAAGTAAAGGATGATCTTAAGGGCAAGTTTCAGGTCCATTGTAAAATAGAATTATTCTTTCCGTCCTGTTTATGCATTTACGGTTATAATATACAATATTCCATGAATATTGTTGATCTTATTGCCGGGATTACTCTTTTCCAGGGCCTCCCCAGGGAGCAGCTTGAGGAAGTGGTGGATATTACCTCAGACCGGACGTTCCAGAAGGGACAGACCGTTTTCTCCGAGGGGGAGGAGGCTTCGGGTTTTTATGTTGTTATTTCCGGCCAGGTCAAGATTTTCAAGCTTTCTTCAGAGGGGAAAGAACAAATATTGCATTTTGTGACACGCGGCGAATCTTTCGGAGAGGTGCCCATGTTTACAGGCGGGCGCTTTCCTGCCCATGCCGAAACAGTAGAGAGGAGCAGGCTCTTCTTTTTTCCAAGGGCGTTTTTTCTGGAACTGATCAGGACGGACCCGTCTCTTGCGATGAATATGCTTGCCGATCTTTCAAAAAGGCTGAGGCGCTTTACTCTGCTTGTGGAAGAGCTCTCGCTGAAAGAAGTCCCTTCCAGACTGGCAGCGTACATTCTTTATTTGGGCGGGAGCGAGAAAGGTCCGGGTGAAATCGAACTTTCTATTACGAAGGGCCAGCTTGCGGGCCTCCTCGGCACAATTCCGGAAACGATATCGCGCATTCTCGGCAAGATGAGCAGCCAGGATATTATCAAGGTCCGGGGCCGCAAAATAAGTATAATTAACAGGAAGAAACTGGAAGACCTTGCGGCAGGAGAAAAGCTTATCTGATCCTCCCGTCTTTCATGACCAGCAAGCGGTCGGCAAGGCGTTTGACCTGATCGTTATCATGCGTGGCTATTACAACAATGGATTTGTTCCCCGACTTAAGCGATCCGAGGATGCTCTCAATGATTTTTGTGTTTTTAGTATCTACCGAAGCCGTGGGCTCATCAAGGAAGAGAATGTCAGGCTCTATGACGAGAGCTCTTGCAATGCCGAGTCTTTTTGTCTCACCGCTCGATAGAGTAAGGGCGTTCTGATGACTCTTGTGCGCAAGACCGACGAATTCGAGAGCGCGCCGGGTCTTTTCCAATATGGAGGCTTTGTCGGTATTCCTTATCCTCAAGCCGTAAGCTGCATTCTTCATGACCGTTGTGTTAAAGATGCCGACTTTGGGAAGCACAAGGGTCATCCTGCGTTTCATATCTATATTCTCTTTGAGCTTTGGGCCTTCCGCAGAAAAAGTGACCGAACCGCTGTCAGGCTGCTCGATAAGTGCGCAGATTCTGAGGAAAGTTGATTTGCCGCAGCCGTTGGGTCCTGTCAGTACATATGTTCCCGCACCATCGAACAAGAAAGAGCAATGGTCCAGCACTGTATCGCCGTTATAACTTTTTGTCAGTTCCGATACTTGCAAGGTAAGGCCCATCTTTGTAATTATATTGCTCCTTTCTTTTGCACTACGTGCAGCATGCTGTTTATAAGCAAAGAGAGCGCCAGAAGGATGATGCCCAGCGCGAGCGCCAGTTCAAAGTTCCCCTTGTCGGTTTCGAGCGCTATGGTGGTGGTCATGACCCTCGTGTACCCGGCAATATTTCCCCCCACAATCAGTATCGCTCCGACCTCTGCCATTACTCTTCCGAAGGCTGCAATGATGCCGGACATTATCCCGTACCTCGCTTCTTTGATAACGGTAACAGTGACCTGTAAAGGGGTTGCGCCGAGCGTCAACGAGGCTTGCCTGATAAGGGGGTCTACATTGACAATGGCGGAATGGCAGAGTGCCGTTACAATGGGAAAGGCAAGGATGGCCTGTGCGACTATCATGGCGGAGGGAGAGTAGAGCAGCCCCATAAAACCGAGGGGGCCGCTCCGGGAGAGCAGCAAATACAAGAAAAGCCCAACCACCACGGGCGGCAGCCCCATGAACGTGTTCATAAGACTGATAAGCAGCCCGCGTGCCGGGAGCTTTTTGAGACTTATTAAAGCGCCGAAGGGAAGGCCGAGAGCGGTCGCAATGAACAGGGCGGTAAAGGAAACAGCGATAGACAGGAGTATAATTCCCAGCAGTTCAGGGTTGAAGCTGACGATAAGGGTAAGGGCTTTCCCGAGTCCCTCCAGTAGCGGCGACATATAATGCATTATAAAAGAAAACAGGGGGTCGAGTCATGTTTATTGTGGGTGCGTTATAATATAGCATTATTCTGGAGATCGGGAGGAGAATGATATGATGAAACTGAAAGTCTTTTTCTTGTTGCTTTTGTCGGCGCTCATGTTCACCGGCGGAATTGTTCATGCCGGGACAAAGATACTCTGCGCCTCAACAACCAGTACGCAGAACTCCGGACTGTACGATTATCTTCTGCCCTTATTTGAGAAGAGAAGCGGGATTAAAGTTGACGTTGTTGCCGTGGGCACCGGCGCGGCCATTGAAATAGGGAAAAGAGGCGATGCCGACGTCGTCTTTGTACACGCAAAAGAGCAGGAGCTGAAAGCTGTTGAAGAGGGATATTTTGTAGACCGCCACGACGTTATGTACAATGATTTTGTCATCATAGGACCTCCGGATGACCCCGCAAAAGTACGAAGCCTGAAATCAGCCGCAGAGGCTTTCAGGAGGATTGCCGGCTCATCGGTCCCCTTTGTGTCGAGGGGTGACAACTCAGGCACGAATACAAAGGAATTGTCCATATGGAAGAAAGCGGGCCTCGATCCAAAAGGCGGGAAATGGTATCTGGACGTGGGGCAGGGGATGGAAAAAACCCAGAGGATAGCAAATGAAAAACGCGCCTACACTCTTACCGACAGGGGCACGTGGCTTGCCGTCAAAGATAAGGACAGGCTCGATATGGTTATTGTGCTTGAGGGAGACCCCGCCTTATTCAATCAATACGGCGTTATGGCGGTGAATCCACGGAAGCATAAGCACGTCAAATACAGCGAGGCAATGACATTTATAAATTGGGTCATATCAAAAGAGGGTCAACAGGCTATCGCATCTTACAAAGATAAGAACGGTAATGCCCTTTTTATTCCCGACGCACAGTAATAAAAGCGCGTTGAGCATAGTGCGTTTGCCCTACTCCATAGCTTCTTCTATTTTGTGGATCAGTTCCATATGCTGAAAGGGCTTTTGGAGGAACCCCACAGTCCCTGATTTGAAGAGCTCCTGGAAATACTCGTCCTCTCCATAACCGCTGGAGATGAGCACTTTCACATCCGGTTTAATGGAACGCAGCTCTTTGAATACCTGCTTTCCTCCTTTACCCGGCATTATCATATCGAGCATCACCAGGTCGATGCTGTCCCTGTATTCGTTGAACATGCTGATGCCCTCATTACCGGAAGTGGCCAGGTATACCTTATAATCGTAAGCTTCCAGAATGTCCTTGCCCAATTCTCTGACCATGTCTTCATCATCAATAATAAGTATAGTTGCCTTACTTTTTCTTTTGTCCGCAATGTCATCCATACTTTTCTCCTCAATAATACCATCCGCTACAGGGAGGTAAAGACGCATAGTTGTGCCGAGCCCGGGCTCCGAATAGACATTTAAATAGCCGCCGTGACTCTTTATGATACCATATACCATGGCGAGCCCCAAACCCGTGCCCTTTCCGATGTAGCGAGTTGATAAACTGTCCGTATCTGTAGCACATAAACTGTCCGGGTGGTATATGGATAGCAAGGGGGGCTATCCATGAAACGTTCGGCGGTGTTGCAGGAGGTACGGAAAATGAGATTTGAAGAAGGTTATGAGGGCTGGAAGAGTGGACGGCTAACGCAGGAGGAAGCGGCGATGCTCCTTGGTGTCTGTGACAGGACATTTCGGCGATATCTGCTGAGGTATGCGGATAAAGGGATGGAGGGACTTATAGATAAGCGTTTAGGACAAATATCGCATCTGCGAGCACCAGTTGACGAAGTGATGGCGCTATCGGATCTTTATAGAGGACGTTATTATGGTTTCAACGTCAAGCATTTTTTTAGCTGGTATCGCCGAGTTCATCAAGGAAACAGGAGCTACACATGGGTCAAAAACACCCTCCAGGAAAAGGGATTGGTACCGAAAGGGGCACTGAAAGGGGCACACAGGAAAAGAAGGGTCAGGGCTCCCTATATCGGCATGATGCTTCATCAGGATGGTTCCCGGCACCAGTGGGTTCCCGGCAAATTATGGGATTTGATCGTGACGATGGATGATGCCAGCAGTGAACACTACTCGATGTTTTTTGTTAAGGAAGAAGGCACACAAAGCAGCTTTCTGGGTGTAAAAGAGGTTATAGAGCAACACGGGTTGTTTGCTTCGTTGTATACGGATCGCGGAAGTCACTATTGGCATACACCGGAGGCTGGAGGGAAAGTGGACAAATCAAGTCTTACCCAGTTTGGTCGTGCAATGAGCCAACTGGGGATTAAGATGATCCCTGCGTATTCTCCTGAAGCCAGGGGCCGTTCTGAGCGAGCCTTCAGTACCCATCAAGATCGGCTGGTCAAGGAGCTTGCGATGGCGGGCATCACTGGGATGAAGCAGGCCAATGATTATCTTGCCAGTACATATATGCCGGCCCATAATGCCGAGTTCGCCGTTATCCCTCAAGAACCAGAGAGCGTGTTCGTGACTTGGGCAGGCACTGCCTTGGAAGACATCCTATGCGAACAGTATGACCGCACCGTCGGCAATGACAACTGTGTAAAGTTCGATGGACTAAAACTTCAGATCCCGCCAAATCAATATCGTTGCCATTACGTCAGGGTCCAGGTAAGCGTTCATCGTTATCCCGACGGTAGACTTGCTATCTTTCATGGACCGAGAAAACTGGCTGCCTATAACTCTAAAGGAAAGGAGATTGCAATTTGCTCACATGCAGCGGCATAAGCCTTAATAAAACTGAAATCGGTGGACTGCCATGTTCCATGCGCAGCCACCCTGCAGAACCGGACAGTTTATTTGCTCTAAAACCGGACAACTCTATTTGTTGACAACAACCCGTGCCCTTTCCGATACCTTTAGTAGTAAAGAAAGGTTCGAATATCCTCTTTTTTACTTCAGGCTGCATGCCTATTCCCGTATCCGTAACGCTAATCTTTATATACTTGCCGGGCGGCACTTTGAAGAAATCAACCAACTTCTCATCCATGAGCATATAGAATTCAGTCTTTATATAAATCCTCCCCCCATCAATCATCGCATCACGGGCATTTATGCAGAGATTCAGGAGGGCTTGATAAAGCTGGTTTGAATCCCCCATGACCGGCGGTAGATTGGGTCCCATATCGCAATTAATGGCTATGTTCCGGTCGAATGTCTCCCGCAGGAAAAGGATGAGTTCTTTCACCACGTCGTTTACACTGAGCCTGTCTAATTTATATTTACCCTTTCTCGCAAAGCCGAGGAGCTGTTTGGTCAGATTGGATGCCCTGATTGCGGATTTTTCTATCACCTCCGCATACCGGTATAATTTGTCGTCCTCTTTCACGAGGGCCTTCATCAATGTAGAATAGCCCAGCACACCGGTCAATATATTGTTGAAGTCGTGGGCGATCCCTCCGGCCAGAAGACCGACACTTTCCATCTTCTGGGTCTGTATCAGAAGTTCTTCCAGCCTCTTTTTCTCGGTAATATCTACAAAATATCCGTCAAATCCCGCAACACCGCCATTTTCGTCAATATCCGGATAGACCGACATAATCACTGCGATTTCATTTCCATCCCTGCCCCTGATCACTGTCTCGGCCTGCCTTAGCGCTCCCATGGACGCTTTTTCGAAATATTGTTGACTGTCGTCACCCGGGAAAAGAAAGCTGAAATCCTTTATCTCCCCGCACAGATCGGTGAATTTCTTGTTTGCGACTATTATTGCGCCATCACGGTCCAGTCCGAAGATAGCGTGTTCCACACGCTCAAACAGCGCCTGTATCCTTCTTTCAGAGGCTACAAGCCTTTCCTCCCTCTCCCTGATCGCGCGGCCCATCCTGTTGAATTCCGCAGAGAGCTTGCCGATCTCGCTTCTGCCCGATACTACCCTCACTTCTGTAAACTCGCCCTCTCTCATTTCTTTGACCGCATTGAAAAGTTCCTGCAGAGGCCGCGCGGCAAAAGTTATGACTCCATAGACAAGTAAAATACCCACAGACGTAAACAGTACGGCCAGCGTGCCCCCTCTTGCAATGATTTCATTTTCTGACTTCCTCATTACGTCCTTTGAAAGGCCTATGAACGCCCACCCAATGTGTTCCTTCATAGGAGCCGCCGGAGGCTTGTCCTGAAATAAATCCATCTCCTCTTTCGCCCTGACGGCGAATACCGGCACCTGGAATTCAAAAAAATCACTTTGCTCTGAAAAAGTTACTGCCATGTCAGGTGGCGTCCCGACAGAAGGCACAGTTGCATGGTATTTGCCTTCATGGATCAAGGGCTCAAAATTCTTCTTGCAGAAAGTAACAAAGGCTACATCCTTTATCTCCATAAGGGTATCAGCCGAATGCTTAAGCTGTTCAATGTTTTCTGAGAGAATCGAGAGTTCCGCGTTCCTGGCGGCCAGGATGGAAACTGTCTCGCCTCTCTGGATTATCTCGTTCCTGAGTATTATCCTCTCGGTATGTATCGCTTCCAGAGTGTAGACCAGCGAAATTACTACAATTGTAGGGACAAGGAAAAGGACCGCCTTCCCTCTAAATGACAGCTGGAAGAATGCGCTCAGCCATTTGGGGTGCATGCCGCCCCGCTGGTCCTTGCGCATCCCTTTTATATCATTGTCTTCAGTAATCATTGATAGATTCTTTTCGCCTTTCTTATCATCTCATCAGGGATAACAATACCCATTTTCCTTGCTGTATTGGCATTGATGAACAGATTGAATTCTTTCGGAGGGGCCGGCGGCAGCTCCTCCATATCCACACCGTTCCGGGCCTCCATCACCTTCTCTCCGATTTCCCGTCCGATGCTTGAAGAATCGAATACGAGCGCAAAAAGTGAGCCCATCCTTACATTCCCTTCCGAGATTCCGAGCAGCGGTATGTTCTTTCTGAATGAAAACAGATAGACATTTTCCATCACCGTGGAAGTAAGCAAGGCAACGTCCGGGAGCAGAAGGAGCGCATGGGACTCATCAAGACTGTTTACCGTATTCACCAGCTCGGACGAGCTGCCGACATTATATGCCGCAACCTGGGCATAGGTCCTGCCGTCAAGAGTATTCATAAGATTCCGGCTCCCCACAACAGAGATCCTCTTTATCGCCGGCAGGTACTTCCTGACCGTATTGACGTATTCGCTTACAGGCGTGGACATATACACGCCGGTCATATTCGACCTGGATTTTTTGGGAGGCGCGATGACAAGACCGTAGATGACTGTTACCGACGGAGGCAGCAAAAGCGCCTCGTCGACAGCGTCTTTCCCCAGCGCGACGACGATGCGGGCGTCCTCCCGTTCCACCGTCGAGAGCAGTCTTTCCCTAATGTCAGACATTGAATATACCTTCAACGGTAATTTCACTGTTGACTTGATCTCTCCGACAACGTCCGCTACCGGCTTATACTGGATATCGCCGACAATCAAAACCTCGGCGGCTGACGCAGACGAAAAGAGAAAAAGCAGCTGAGAAATGCAGAGCGCCGCAAAAAGCGAGCACCGCGCCGCAAGCGAAACGTTTCTTCTACTCATACGATTTTTCATCAGACATATATTATAAACACTGCCATAATAATTACAATACGAAAAGGGCGAATTTTCTTTTTCTTCGTCCCATTGCCTATCGGAGTGTATCAGAAACCCCTTGCTATTCAAACCCCAAAAGACTTCGACTTTTCGGGAACTCCGGTCATTGCGAGGGCTTCAAGTCAACCATTCGTCAACTTTTGTTGCCCCTGTCGCCAAATACGCCACCTTGCCGATACCCCTTCAACTTATTGATTATACTTATCTTTATTAGCTAACGGTCAATGCCTGTCAAGTTTCATTGACAAGGACTATTGTGCTGTTTAATAGTCCGGCGTAATTTCTCATTGTTTTCTAAGCATATTTTAGATGGCTAAAAACAGGTATTGTTCTTGCTTGCAGGTTTCACTTTAAGTGGGTAACTACCGCTCCCTTGATGGGAGGGGTAGGGGAGGGTGAGGTAAACATCTTTACAGAAAAACACTTGTCTTTATTAATCGAGAACGATCTGAACTGGAATAATCAGGATATTCCACAGCGGATATTTGAGAGCATAATGAAGAGTAACGGATTATTTAATCAACAACTGTGCCTCACCATTTGATCTTGACGATGCCTGCAAAATGGCTTTTCTGAGCAGGTCTTATTTTTGCTATTACTTCAAGCTTATTACCGGTAACACCTTTAAGAATTATAGCAGCCGCGTAAAAATGAAGAAAGCGATGGAACTTATCGGTAACCGGGGACTTTCTATTACTGAAACAGCACAAATGCTTGGCTACAGTGATTTAAGCAGCTTTTCTTTTGCATTTAAAAGGCTTGTTGGGATCACGCCAAAACAGATCAAGTCAGCTAACATCCATTAAAATTGTACGAAATCTAAAAAATATTGTACGAAATCCAAAGTAAATCCTGTTCTTTTCAAGTATGATATTCCTTGTCTGAATGCTTTTGCTGAACCACACCACGGGTCTAACCAGTAGAGGGGGCTTTGCATGAAACGCTTAGTAGTGCCATTCTACAATAAAATATGTCATTATTTTACCCGCTCACTTTGGAAGAAACCCATTTTTCTAATATTTCTGCTTTTTCTTTTGACTGGAACTGTATTCGGAGGTGACACGGTCTATTTCTACCATACCGACCCTGTGGGGACGCCGGTAGCGATGACTGACTCTAACGGGAATGTTGTATGGCGTGCTGATTACAAACCATTCGGACAGGAGCAATTGGTAACCGGGGACATCCAGAATAATGTTGAGTTCGTAGGCAAGGAAAAGGATATAGAGACAGGGCTCTATTATTTCGGTGCCCGGTACATGAAACCCGAAAATGGGAGGTTCATCTCTCCTGATATAGTTGGGCCGGTTGATCCAAGGACAAGCAAGACGAATTATAAAATGCTCGAAAATCCGCAGAAACTGAACGCTTATGCGTATTCGCTGAATAATCCATATAGATATATTGATCCCCAAGGATTATTTGAAATATCAATTGTTGACACAGGACAAAGAAATGCGCCGACATATGGTGCTAAGATCACAGTTATCGGTGATAATGGAAAGATTGTTGAGGTGCGCGGTAGCACATGGCCGAACCCAAATAATCCTAGTCCTGGCATAGCCGAAGGAGCATATGATGCAATTTACAGTTCAACCGGCCATAAAGGCATTACAAATGGAATTAGACTTGAAAATGGCGGGGAAATCCCAACGCTGGCACCAAATCCAGCTCAAGACAATCAAGATTACGCCACTGGTATCAATATTCACAGTGGTTATAGTAGCACTAATCGTGGTTCTGCTGGATGTATAACTATTGATCCAAAGCAGGCCCTGAAAGTGTGGAGCATACTTCAAGAGGGCGAAACAGGATCGGTAACAATTAATAGGCAACCTGAGAAAAAGGACGAGTGATATATGGACAAAATGAAGACGGGTGGCTGTCTCAGTCTAATCAGTTTTTTTCTGGTTTTTAATTTATGTATTACTGGTTGCTGTTATGGAAATGGTTTGTGTGTAGGTAAAAACGCCACCTTGGATTGTCTTAGAGATAATTTCGATAGCTTATATTCAACCAATTACTCTGACTTTTGGAGTCTTTTGAGGGAGGCTGAAAAAAAAGCAGTTAGTTGTAAATCAACTTCAGATACGGCAGCTTTTCTGAAATTGGCACATGTCAAGAACAAGAATGCTGAATTCAACGAATACTTAAGAGAGATAATTGAAAAACTTGCTACGATGAACCCTAAATGTTTTCTCGATTCTCTATCGCTATTAGATACAGACAACGTTGTGGATGTTATAGCATTGCTCAAAAATCCCATTTTTATAAAAAAACAGAAGATTGCGCAAGTGTTTTCAGAAAATAAGTATATAGAGAAATATAAGCGTATCATGGATATATATTTTGGGAAGTAATACGGACAATAAATGAGGAGACCTTCCAATGATGCGACCATCTAAAGCAGTCTTAATCGCCTTTCTATTTATTTTTTTCTCTATGCCTTCATTGCTCATTGCCGCTGACCCCTCGGAGGATCCTTTTTATTATGCGGGAAGTTCGCTATCTCAGATCCCTTCTGCTAATTCGGTCTACGAATATGTCGATCCCTTCTCCGGCTATCTAACGCTGGTTCATACGGATATATTCCTTCCCGGCAACGGCGGTCTGGATCTCGCATTAATGAGACGGTACAACAGCGCCATATGGTCGAGACGGGATACCTCATTTCCAGGAGTTGTTGCGGCCAATGAGAGGAGCCCGCTGGGCATCGGCTGGTCTATGCACATGGGTATTGTACGAAATCCCCTTGGCACCGGCAGCGGCAACCAGTTCCTTATGAACAACCCGGTCGTCGAGATGCCGGATGGCTCCCAGCACATACTGTATATGAATAAAAATGACCAAACGACATATATAAGCAAGGACCTCTGGATTTATAAGGCAATCACCACCAGCACATGGACGCTTACGCTTACCGACGGCACCGTGTATACATTTGAATGCGATGGCAATGTAGGGTATACAACCAATGATGGTGTTCAGGTTGCTCAGGTTACAAAGATTCAAAATGCGGCGGGGACCTCTACGATAACAATATCGTATGAACATGATACGAATGGCAATTCAAATATTAATACTATCACCGACAGCGTTGGCCGTACTATTCAGTTCTCGTATTCGAATAGCCTTTTATCGTCCATATCAGTTGGCAGTCGTACCTTTCAGTATTCCTACCTGACCATATCGAGCTGGGACAGTACCACCCCTACCAATAAGTTTTTGAGTCAGGTTAGCGTGCCCGCTGGAAATCCCTGGACGTACTCCTATAATACGAGCACAAATACCTATGACTTGCAGACAATTACCTATCCGAGCGGCGGCACTATAACTTACGGGTATGGCAATGTTTATTTTGATACCGGTATGAGCAATGTGGAATTCAGGGTGGTTACACAGCGCACGGCCGGGGGGAGGGACATCCCTGCTGGGACCTGGACATATCAGTACAGCTCGGGAGGCACATCGGATAATACGACTATTACGGGACCTGGCGGACTAAGCGAGGTGCATGCGTTTAATGGCTGGGGCAACAACTATAGCGCAGGGGATTACGGAAGCGTCTGGAAAATAGGGCGCCCTATCAGCAAAACGGTCTATCTGAACAATTCCTTAATTCTCACGGAAGCCTTCAATTGGACCCAAGGAACAGAGATCTCTACCAATGAAGAAGCAAATGCCGGCTGGTCAGGTTTAGGCGGCCAAGTATATGACAACGGTGTGTTTATTCCAGAGCTTTCATCCAGTTCCACAACACGAGACGGCAAAACCTATTCGACAACCTACAGCAATTACGATAGCTACGGCAATCCAGGAACAATAGCAGAAAGCGGCGACGCGTCAAGGACTACGGCTATAACGTATTGGACTAATGCAAGCCTTAACATAGTGAAAGGAAAGCCTGCAAGCGAGACGGTCTCCGGCAGTTTCACGGGTACCTTTAACACCAGACACACTTACGCTACAAATACGGGCTTGCCTACCTCCATCACCAGTTATGGGGTAAACACCAATTACTCATACTATAGTGATGGGAATCTCGATAGTGTGACAGATGCAAATGGAAATACAACATTGTATCAGTGGAGCTATGGAAGAATATCGCAGATTCAACCTCCCCAGTCCGGGACCACTATAAACAAGACAATCAACAGCAACGGGACAATAGCGAGCGAAACTAACGGTAGAGGATATACGACATCATATACCTATGATGGCCTTCTGAGGGTGACATCGATAAGCCCGCCTGCAGGTTACGGCAACACGACGAATTACACTTACGCAGCCGACAGTTCAACTAAGACCGAAACAAGGGGGAATTATTATACCGATTACTATTACGATGGCTTTGGTCGGCCCTCGGGGACGAGCGACATTAGAGGCGTCTCTACCACTATCACATATCAAAGTTATGGCCCGAAAGATTATTTATCGTCGAACATCGGTGACACAACAAATTACGACTACTTTGGAAGACCCACATCGATAGTTCACCAGGACAACACTTCAATCGGCTATGCGTATTCCGGCAGTGACGTTACCGTCACAGACGAGGCATCGTATAGCACGCAGCTTTACTATGATGCCTTCGGCAATCCCGACGAAAAATTGCTTGGGCAGGTGACTGATGCCAACGGCGCTATAACGACTTATGGCTACAATATACTCGGAAGCCTAATTGATAGCACACAAGGCAGCACATCACGGACTTTTTCCTTTGATACAACAAAAAACTTTCTCAACTCAGAATCCAGCCCCGAAAAAGGGACCATCACGTATGGCAGGGACAATGTGGGCAATATGACTTCGATGTTGGATGCTCTCGGCAACCAGGTATATTACGGCTATGACAATAACTACAGGCTGACATTGATAACCTATGGATCCAACAACCTAACCTTCGGCTATGACGGCGCGAACAATAGGACATCAATGGACAGCCCGGCTGCTTCTATAAATTATACCTATGATCCTTCAAACCGTCTGACAATTAAGAGCGAGACAATCGTTGCGCAGCCCTACACCACTACATACGGCTATGACGACAATGATAATATCACGAGCATCATATATCCTTCCGATACAACTCTAACTTATGGCTACAATAACAACAATCAGGTCATCTCAGTCACCGGATTCGGCGGAAGTATAACACCTGTCAGTTACTGTGCAACTGCTCCCTGTATTGGACTTCCGGGCAGCTTTGCCGACTCAAGCGGCCAGACGACGTTGTTGTCGTATACACCGAGAAACCTTACTTCTCAAATTACTACAGGATCTGCAGTATCAAATGTTCAATACGGGTATACTGACACCAGGGGAAACATGACATCAATTACTGATAATATCAATCCCTCCCTAAACCAGACAATGACATATGATAATTTGAGCAGGCTTTACACGTTCGATGGCTCATGGGGTTCCGGCTCTTTAAGCTACAATACCGTTGGCGACAGATTGCTCAAGACTGTTGCAGGAGTGAATACCAGTTATAGCTATTCGAGCAACAGATTGACTTCTACGTCCGGGGGGGAAGCAGCTACTTTCAGCTATTACAACAGTGGCGATTTACAATCCCTGAACGGGGTTTCTTTGACTATTGACATGCTCCACAATGTGACAAGTTATAACGGGGTATCTTTTGCTTACGACGGAGATGGGATGCGAGTCACGAAATCATCCGGCGGGAATACCGTCGTGTATCATTACGACAAAGATGGCCGCCTGCTCTCAGAGGATGGCGGCAATGGCGTACTCATAGCGGATTATATTTATCTCAATGGAAAGCTGGTGGCAATGAGCACATCGCAGGCACAACCCTCGTCCTATACGGTCACTCCATCCGCAGGGGCAGGCGGCAGCATAAGCCCCAACACAGTCCAGACAGTGCTCAGCGGTTCTTCGGTTTCATTCACGATTACCCCGAATGCGGGTTATCAGATAGCAGGAGTATCAGTGGATGGCGTATTAGTGGGTGCGGTCAGCAGCTACACTTTCAGTAATGTAACTGCTAATCATACAATTTCAGCTACCTTTACTGCAGCCCCATCTTTAACGGGCTTGGCCCTGAGTCCGGCGAGTGTGGTTGGTGGCAGTATATCGCAAGGGACAATCACGCTAAGTGCACCAGCATCGAGCGGAGCATTGGTGACCTTAATCAGCAACAATCCTCCAAACAATCCTTCAGTGGTAACTGTGCCGGCATCGGTGATTGTAGAGGCAGGACAGACCTTTGCCTCATTCACGATTACTACGGCGCCAGTATCCAATCCGACTTCTGTAACGATAACAGCAACCTATGATGCGGTAGCACAGAGTGCTACCCTTGCTATAGGCTCGGCACCCCCGCCGACATTATTCCAGTTGACCCTTAATCAAACTAGTGTCACTGGCGGTAACGCATGGCAGGGAACGGTAACGCTTAGTACACCGGCGCCAAGCGGAGGGGCAGCAGTGATACTGCAGAGCACCAACACTGCAACGGGAATCGTGTATCAAATTGGCACGGTAACAATACCGGAAAATTCCAGGAGTTACACCTTCACAATAAACACAACAGCGGTAAGTAGTGATACGTCTTGGATCATATCAGCAAGCTATTTAGGGGCAACACTGACAGCCGACACTCTTCTTACTATACAGCCGCCCACGCCGGAAGGGACCTTTTCAGATGTCCCCAGCAGCTATTGGGCATTCGATGATATTGAAGCCATTTACCAAGCGGGCATCACCGTAGGATGTGGCAACGGCGATTATTGTCCTTCAGAAAATGTTACCAGAGACCAGATGGCTGCCTTCCTCATAAGGGCATTGTATGGCGAGAACTTCATCTGCAATGGAGGGGTAAATTGTGCAACGGAAACACCTTATTTCAGCGACGTTCCAGCAACAGACTATTTCTTCCCATATATCCAGAAGTTGTATGAGCTTAGCATCACCACCGGATGCGGAAACGGCGACTACTGTCCTTCAGCAGGTGTTACCAGAGACCAGATGGCTGCATTTCTTATCAGGGCACTGCAAGTGATAGCAGGTCAAGACACCGAGAATTTCTCTTATACATCGACTCCTCCCTACTTCGGCGATGTGCCTTCTACTGATCCATTTTTCAAATATGTTCAGAAGTTGAAAGACGACAACATCACCACAGTAGCGGGGAGTTACAATCCCACTCAGATCACGCCGAGGGACCAAATGGCGGCTTTTATAACAAGGGCGTTTTTGACAAACGCGATCATCACTTCGACCTTTACTGTTTATACACCACCCGTCAGCCGTGAGGCTCATAGCTCGGCCCCCCCCGGTGCACTGACATGGACTACACCCGGATCATACACATGGACAGTTCCCAGCGGAGTTACCTCGATCGCAGTTGATGTACAGGGAGCGGAAGGATCACAAGGAGGAGCAGCTGGGTATGACGGGACTTTTGGGGGGCTCGGAGGCTACGGCGCTCGTGTGCAAGCCACATTGGCAGTCACTGCCGGCCAAACCCTTGTTATACTGGTTGGCGATGAAAGCAATGACCAGTCCGGCGGATACAACGGCGGCGGCACCGGAGGTAATGGTGGCGGCAATGGTGGAGGATACGGTGGTGGTGGAGGCGGATTCAGCAGTATCGCTGCTCAAGATGGAAGTCTTTTAGCTGTCGCAGGCGGCGGCGGTGGTGGCGGTGGAAGCTACGCATCTTTCCGTGTCGGAGGAGCAGGCGGCAGCAGTGACCAAAACGGCATACAGGGTGCTACTGCAGGCGGCGTATATGCCGGCACAAGTGGAATTGGCGGTACTCAAAGTGCTGCAGGCAATGGCGGGGTCAGCTCTCCGAATCCCGCCGATGGTTCCGGGTTGAGCGGGAATAGCAGCACCGGGGGCAACGGAGGAGCACTAAGCGGCAGTGGAGATTATGGCGCAGGAGGCGGAGGCGGTGGTGGTGGCTACTATGCTGGTGGTGGCGGTAGTGCAAACGGCGCAGCTGGAGATGGCGGCGGCGGAGCAGGCGGCGGTGGCGGCAGTAGCTGGACAAACGGTACCAATGTTATCTATACAGCAGGATACAATAGCGGAAGCGGCTATGTGAGCATATCGACTTCATCTTCTACATCCTCAACCACTTACACGGTCACTCCGTCAGCGGGAAGTGGCGGAAGCATAAGCCCCAACACAGCCCAGACAGTGAACAGCGGTTCCACGGCCTCATTCACAGTAACCCCAAGTAGTGGGTACAGCACCTCATCGGTAACGGGTTGCGGAGGGACATTATCAGGCAGCACTTACACGACAGGAGCAATTACAGGAAACTGTGCAGTTTCGGCCACCTTTACATCTGGCTCATCGTCGTCCCCAGGGTCTCAGACCTACACGGCGGGACAGAGCGGAACATTTACGGTGCCTTCCGGAGTTACTCAGATTACCGTAACCATGTGGGGAGGGGGAGGTAGCGGAAACCGTGATAGTTCGGGGAGTAACATATCAAGTGGTGCTGGTGCCGGCAGCATGGTTAATTATAATTTATCAGTCACTCCTGGTAATTCAATAGCCTATTCAGTTGGCTTCGGTGGTGCTTCAGTTACAACTAATTATACGAGTGGTAATAATGGGGGGAATACCACTTTTGGGCCTTTGATTGCATATGGTGGTGCTGGTTCTTACTATGCTGACCACGGTGGTACTGGAGGAAATGCTACAGATGGCACTAATACTGCAACTGGAGGCAATGGTGCAGTTCATAATGCCGGCACAGGCGTAGGCTTTAGTGGTCAGACAGTAAGTGCAGGCGGTGGAACACTATACGGCGGCGGTGGTGGCGGAGGTTATGGGTCTCTTGCATGGGCTGCTGGAGGAAATGGAGAATCTGCCGGCGGTGCTGGTGGCAGCACCAGCTGGGGCGGCGGCGGTGGGGGTAGTTATGGAGTAGGTGGAACTGGTGATGGGGGAAGCGGCACGCAAGGAAGTGGTGGTGTTTCGGGTCTCGCAGTAGCATCAGGCAAAGGCGGCGATGGCCAGATACAGTTGACATGGAGCGGTCAGTCGCCAACCACTTACACGGTCACTCCGTCAGCGGGAAGTGGCGGAAGCATAAGCCCCAACACAGCCCAGACAGTGAACAGCGGTTCCACGGCCTCATTCACAGTAACCCCAAGTAGTGGGTACAGCACCTCATCGGTGACGGGTTGCGGAGGGACATTATCAGGCAGCACTTACACGACAGGAGCAATTACAGGAAACTGTGCAGTTTCGGCCACCTTTACATCTGGCTCATCGTCGTCCCCAGGGTCTCAGACCTACACGGCGGGACAGAGCGGAACATTTACGGTGCCTTCCGGAGTTACTCAGATTACCGTAACCATGTGGGGAGGAGGAGCTGGAGGTTACACTGGCGAGTCAGGATCATCTAACGGTGATGGTGGGGGAGGAGCCGGCTCGATTGTTGGCTACAATCTTACCGTGACCCCAGGACAGAACATAAACTACTCTGTCGGAGCAGGGGGATTGGGCGGCCAATCTCAAAACGCACTAGGCGTGTCAGGCGGAAGTACATTGTTTGGAACTTTAATTGCTTATGGCGGCCAACCCGGTACAGCACAAGGCTACGGCGGGACTGGCGGTAACGCTACAGACGGAACGTACACGGCTAACGGAGGAGCCGAAGGAACTACCAGCGCAAATGGAGGCAACGGTCAGCAAGTATCTGCTGGCGGAGGTATGCTCTACGGTGGAGGAGGTGGAGGAGAGCCTTTTGCCTATAGTACGTGTTCTACAGGCCTGGGCGGAACCAGTTACAGCAACACTACTGCCTGTGGAGGATACGGCGGAGGCGGTGGTGCCAGTTATGGCAGTGGCGGCAGCGGCTATGAAAGTTCCTCTCAGGCTGATTCAGGCGTAAATGGTGGTGGAGGAGCAGGGTTATGGGCTGCATCGGGTTATGTTGCAGGCAAAGGCGGGAATGGCCAGATACAGTTGACATGGTAAGCGGAAACGGCTATGTGAATATATTGTAATGAAGAGGTAATGTCAAAAGTTTCATAAAAAAGGATAAAAAATTACCACAGAGTGCACGTAGGAATCTTTTTATACAAAAAGCTTCATAAGGTCTTTCGGAGTGCTCAGAGTATTTCTCTGTGCTCTCTGTGGTAATTTTTTGAAAATACGACTGAAGATACTAGGAGGAATGTGATGAAGAGATTGATTTTATGTGTGACACTTGGAGTATTGCTTTACGTGTCTGCTGCGTCTGCAGCAGATGGGGATATGCTTGTGAGCGGCAATGTGGGAATCGGGACAACGAGTCCGACACATAAGCTGGAGGTGAACGGCACTGTCTATATTAATGCAGGAGCAGCGAATGCGGGTGTTGCTGCGCAGATATTGAATCCATCGGCAAACGGATACGGGCTAAGTGTCCAGTCAGGCTCTGGTAGCAGCGGAAATGCCGTCATATCGGCAATAAACAATAATTCCGGCAGTCTGTTTTATGTACTGGACAACGGCAATTACTATTTCGGTGGTGCAATGGTATCTACCAAGGAGCACAAGAAAAAAGTACAACCGTTTTCCGAGAGTGCCAGCGATCTCCTAAAGAACATTCAGGTCGTCACGTATAAATACAATGAGGATAACAATGCGAGGGCAGATAGGATTGGATTTATAGCGAATGATGAAACCCATCCCATAGACAATAGACTTACAGCCAATGGGACCGGCTTTGATACACCCACTATTGTTGGTGTTCTGATCAGGGCTGTTCAGGAACAGATGTTAGAGATTGAGCAGCTCAGTGCAAGAATTCAGGATTTGGAGGGGAAAGGCAAATAGGGCTCAATCCTCCACAGGCTCATTTATGAAAAACAGCAGGAATGAAGAGCATACGATTACGGCTGACCCGAGATAGAATATGGATTTCAAACCGTAAAATTTCGTCATGTATCCTCCGATGATCAGACCTGCCGCCGAGAAAACGCTTACCACCGCATTAAACTTTCCGATCTGCCTTCCTCTCTTCTCCTTTTTCGTGAGGTCCCCGAGGAGTGATTCCCTTATTGTCAGGCCGACTGCATTGGTAACGCCGAGAAGGGCCTGCAATATGTATATCTGGTATGTTTCGCTTATAAAGGTAAATGCCAGGAGTATAGCCGCGTCCATATAAGCGGTAAGGAAAAGGAACGGCTTTCTGCCGAGTTTATCGGAATAGCGTCCCACAAAGAATGAAGTGACGGCCTGAACGAGAATCATAATGCTGAACGCAAGCCCCAGCTTCTCCATTCCGCCGCTCAGCTTGGCCACATAGACTGCATAAAAAGGGCCTATCAGTCCATACACAATGCCCCAGATGGAGGTCGAGACGGTAAATACCCTGAGGCTTTTCAGATTGGAAGGGTGCAAGTCTACCGCGCCTTTGACAGTTTTCTGTGCCTGATGTCCTGCTTGATCAGCGTCCCGAGGGAAGCATCGTAATAAGGCCGCTTGCAATCGATGTTATTTATGTTTCCGTCCCTGATGTAAGCCATGTACCTGCAGCCGCCGAAACAAAGCGGAAGATACTCGCACCTGCCGCATTCTTCATTCCTGTATATTCCGACTTTGTGTGAGCAGCCGTAGTCCGTTAAGCCGTCTTTTAAGTTCCCGATCTCAAAACCCGGCTTGCCGACAAAGGCAGGGCACTTGTAAACAGCGCCGTCATAATTCACCACATACGCGTTCGTAATCTCCACCATGCACGGCGTCGGTATTATCTTCGGCGTGTCGTATCCCCGCCTCAACACCTCATCCCGCAGCATTGCGCCCGCCTCCAACAGCCAGGGCTCGTTTATGGACATGCAGCCGTCGGTATAATCGGCAGGAGAGGTATCGTCTTTGGGCCGCTTCATAACAGCGTCGAATTTTATCTTATATATTTTGTCCGGGGTAAGCCCTTCCTCTTCGAGATAATCGAGCAAGGGTATGAACCGTTCATAACTTTCCCGATCGAAATTGCCGCCTATGCCGATCTTCACAATGTCACAGGTGTCCTTGATGTTCCGTATGATAGTGTCGAAGCTGCCCGCGCCCGATTTAAAGGGCCTGTAGCGATTATGTATCTCCGCGGGGCCGTCGAGCGTTATCTTTACGCGTGTAAGTCCGAGACTGGACAATTCCCCGACAATTTTACGCCTGAAAAGCGAGCCGTTGGAAACGAGGGTGAAGGTGTAATCAGCGCCCCTGCCCTCTGCAAAAGACTTCAGCTCCTGCGAGATGGCCTTGATAAGTCCGGCGCTGAGCATAGGCTCTCCGCCGAAAAAATCGATGTTGAGGGCTTTTTTATCCGGTGTAAACTTTTCTTTGATAAAAGAGATGAGCTCGCAGGCCGTCGCGTCGGACATGTAGAGCTTCCCCTTCATGTCCCCCTCGAAACAGTATATGCATGAGAAGTTGCAGTCGAGGTTGATGACAACTGTAATGTTCAGCCCGGTATTATTTGCATTCAGCCTGTCTATCATGCCGACTACAGACAGTCTTTCCTCTTCCCTGTCGGCAACGATTATCCCAAGACCCGCCAGCAGCGCTTCATCGTCAGGATGCAGGGCATTTCTCTCTATGGCCCTGATTGTCTCCTCTTTAAGGAGAAGCATCGAGGCCCTCCTGGTTGAATAGACGACAAGAGAGCCAGGCTCTTCTTCAAAGGGGTATGACTTAATATAACCGGAAAGTTGCATATGGTTGGATGCGGCCCGAAAGAATTAATTACAAATTTTTGTTATAAATTAATTGAGGGGGGCGCAAGCCCCCCATTTTAATAAATATCCCTATGCCAGAGGTGTAACTGCACCTGCGCAGCACACAAGAGGACCCGCCATTTCTTCCATATCTACACCCAGATCCAGCACTGTTATTACCGCTCTCTCCATGATTCCTCCTCTAAAAATTAAATAAAACAGGGTTGTCAAAGACAAACTCGCATAATTTACCACAATAACACAATTATTGTAAATACTTATTGGAAACAAAAACCATTACTTAACTACGGTCTAAAATTTGAACCTTACGCCGGCCTCGACCCATCTCCCCGGATTTTTCTGATCTCCAAAAGAGTACTGCGAGCCGTTGAAGATATTATGCGCGGTCATGAATATCTCGGTAGCAGTTTTTGGTGTGGAATATATTTTCTTGGCGAGATTGAGGTCCCAGACAAAGGCATTGTAATTTGCGGCCTGACCGGACGGCATATCCCACCATATATAGTGGCCGAACAGCTCTGCGCGAAAGGATTTTTTATCGTCGTATTTGAGCGACAAATTATATTCATAGTTTCCGGTATGGTCAGCGCCCTGCGGCATGACCATCACATAAGCCACACCCGCCTTAAGGGACATATTATATACCGGCGCTGTTTCTGCCTCCAGTTCAAATCCATGGCGGCCGATATCCCCCGTATTGGCCTCCCATCTATACCAGGGCGGAGGCGCCCCGCCAACCTTTTGTATATTGCCGGAAAGGCTATACTGGAAGAGAGTGGCCTTCAACCATAGGTAGTCGGTCACGGAAGATTCAACGCCGGCTTGATAGGACCAAACCTTCTCTGGCTTCAGGGACGGATTCGGATCGGTCAAAAGGACCCCGCCTGATGTCCAGGCGAGAGGCGGAGCACTGAACCCTCTTGCCACAGACGCCCTGAGAAGGGTCTTTTCAGCCAATTTATATGTCGCGCCGAAACTTGGGCTTAAGAAGGAGCCCGTGATGCTGTCATGGTCGAACCTTATCCCCGGGGTAATGGAAAGTCTATCAATCGACATCGTATCATTTGCATATAGCGCCCACTTGTCGACGGACGGGCTTGTCACGTCCGAAGCCGGCAGCCCGAAAGACTGGAGGACAGGCCCTGCATCGAGCGTCTGACGCAGGCTGCCATGGCTCATATCGAGACCGAGGACAGCAGTATGCATGCCATGCTGCCAGATAAGCCTCGCATCCCCGCCATAGCTCTTCTCGTCGAAAATGCTGCGCAAAAAGGGCGCGCCCGCACCGCTCTCGCCGTAGGTCCCGAGACCGAGGAGACTATCACCCAAGTCATCCTTCTGGTGAAGTGAATACAGCGACGCCTTCAGACTGAGTTCCTTTGTTATAGCAGCATCGATAGAGGCTGAGCCAAAAAGCGTTCCGATATTCCCGATGCCTTTTATGTCGCCGCTCGGGAAATCCCCGAAGTTTGAGCGCGGGTCACTATAGCCGACATTCAAGCCAACCTTCACATCACCTGAAAGAGGTACGCTGACCTTTGCATAAAAACTGTTATTCTCAAAATTTCTGTTGTCTCGTAATCCATCAGACCTCTCGCGGCCGGCGAACAGGTAATACCCCACGCCCCCTGCCTTGCCGAATATCTCGCCCTTATAATCCTGGCTGTTCCTCGTGCCGTAAGATGCGCTGACAGTCCCGGAGGGCGCGGCTTCGCTGCCTGCCGCCTTGGTGATTATATTTATCACGCCTCCGAGGGATGACCCCCAGGCGGATGATGCGGGGCCCTGGATGACCTCTATCCGCTCTATTATCCCGACAGGAATATTGGTAGTAATAGCATTGCCGCTTGCAAGGGTGTTCCACGGGATGCCGTCGACCACCACAAGGACATGCCTCCCCTGGTCGGATTGGGAATTCTGGATATGCAGTAAGGAAGTGCTGCCGAAATCCCCGCCCTGAAAATCTACGAAGATACCTGTCACCCTGTTCAAGACTTCGTCGACGGTGTGGGCATTCATCTCCTCGATATCTTTTGCAGTGATTACCGTTATATTTTCAGCCGTCTGCGAGATGGGCTTTTCATATCTCGTGGCTGTCTGGACATAGAGGTCTTTCTTTTCCCAAAACATGAGGAGCTCTTGTTCAGTTTCGGAACTCGACGCCACCTGCATCTCCCCGGGGGAAGAGGCATCGTCTTGTCCCAACGCTGGACTGCTTAGCATAAGGAATATCATGGAAGGATTAAAGCCGAGAAGAGTCTTGTTTCCATAGCTTGTACCCCCTTAAGAAAGCGGCAATTTTCAGATTAAGTACGGAAACATAACACAAAACAGTCCTGTTTTTCAATTGGAGAACTCGTCAGTGTAAATTGATTTTGTGTGCCAGGCAGCCTGCGCCGAATCCATTGTCGATATTGACCACCGCCACGCCCGGTACACATGAATTAAGCATAGCAAAGAGGGCGGTAAGCCCGCCGAGGCTTGTGCCGTAGCCGACAGAGGTGGGCACCGCCACGACCGGCCTGTCTGTCAGCCCTCCGACTACCGAAGGCAGCGCCCCTTCCATGCCTGCAACAACTATAATCACGCGAGCTTGCGCAATGCGGTCCCTGAAACTGAGGACACGGTGAATTCCCGCAACGCCGACGTCAAAAATTCTTTCGGTCCTGCTGCCCAGAAAGGAAGCGGTCACTTCTGCTTCTTCCGCAACAGGGATGTCCGATGTTCCGGCGGAAACGATTAGTACATGGCCTTTCAGAGGCAATTTTTTCCCGCATGAAATTATGCCGGACACGGGATAGAACCTGGCTGCTTTCACATCTATTGCATCGTAAATCTCCTGCCGCGCTCTTGTGATGAGAAAACGGCCGCTCTTTTTCAGCATCGCATGGGCGATGGCGACAACATCTCCGGTTTTTTTATTCTGGGCGAAAATGACCTCTGGAACGACGCTCCGCAGAGACCGGTGATGATCGACCTTTGCAAAATCCAGTTCCTCATAAGGGAGGTGTTTAAGGGCATCAAGCGCCTTGCCGATGGGTATCCTTCCGGTTTTGACATCATGAAGAAGCGTCTTCAGTAACTTACTGTCCACTTTTCAGTAACCATGGAATTCCATTTTAAGAGAGCGGTTCATTAGATCGCTCAGTGCTTCCGAAGGAGGTTTGTCTTCATAAAGCGTCAAATACACCTGCCTTGTTATAGGCATATCCACTTCCTGTTTTTTCGAGAGCTCATGTGCCGAAAGAGCTGTGGCCACTCCCTCGGCAATTTGAGGCATCTGTCCGGTTATGTCGGTCAGTTTCATCCCCTGGCCGAGTTTGAAGCCGACTGTGTAATTCCTTGAGAGCGCGCCGGTGCATGTGAGCACGAGGTCCCCCAGACCGCTGAGCCCGGAAAATGTCATTTTCTGGGCATTCATGCGGATGCCGAGGCGGGCTATTTCGGAGAGGCCCCTCGTGATAAGCGCCGCCCTTGCATTATAGCCGAGTCCCATGCCGTCGCAGATGCCTGAGGCGATGGCGACGACGTTTTTCAATGCCCCGCCGAATTCAACACCTATGATATCGTCATGGGTGTATACTCTGAAGTGGTCTGTATTAAAAAGTTCCTGCAGGAGCAGTCCTGTTTTTTTGTCTTCGGCTGCAAGAGTGACTGCGGTGGGCTTCCTCGCTATGACTTCCTTTGCGAAACTCGGTCCGGACAGGACTGAGACAGGCCTGCCGAGGACCTCTTTCAGTATCCGGGAAGGGGTCAGAAGAGTCCCGATCTCAATCCCTTTTGACACGCTGACAATCACGGACTCAGAGTTCAGGTGTGTTTTAAGGGGAAGGAAGACCGACCGTATGTACTGGGTCGGCACAGCATTAATAATATAACGGGCCGGAGCGGCGGCATCGGCAAGATTATGGGTGGCCCTGAGGTCGAAAGGCAGTTTTATGCCCGGGAGGTATACATCATTTGTTTTGTCATTGTTGATCTGCTCAACTATTTTTTTTTCGTGCGCCCAAAGCAGAACGTCGAAACCTTTGTCGGCAAGCATGGCAGCCAGTGTAGTTCCCCAACTCCCTGCGCCTGCAACTAAAATATAACCTGCGGAAGGCGTCATAGGAGAAAATATAACAGAAACACTGCTATTTGGCAAACATTTAAGAACATGCCATGTTATTAAAGTACCTTCTCCAGCGCACCGAGCAGCGCGGCGATATCCTCTTCACTGTGCGCAGCCGTTACGGTGGCCCTTATACGCGGCTGATTTACTGTCGGCGGTCTTATTGCGGGGCAATAAACGCGGTGTTTCTGCAATGCTCCGGAAATATCCATAGTCTTTTTTACGTCGCCTACTACTATCGGGATTATAGGCGTTTCACTGCACAGCGTGTTCAATCCTAATGACTGAAGACCTTTGAAAAGCATCTCGCGGTTCTGCCACAGCCTGCTTATCAATGCCGGCCCTGACTGCACAAGCTGCAGCGCCTCTAATGAAGCTGCAGCAACGCACGCAGGCAGGGCTGTGGAATATATCAATCCCCTTGCGGTATTGACGAGCCAGTCGATTATGTCTTTTTCAGCGGCAATGAATGCGCCGTAAGAACCCAACGCCTTCGAAAAAGTCCCCATCTGTATTATCCACGGCTCGGGTCGTATGCCAAAATGGGCCAATGCTCCCCGGCCATTCCCCAGGACCCCTGTAGCGTGGGCGTCATCCATATACAGGAGCGCACCGTGTTCTTTGCAGAGAGCCGTTATCTCCCGTAAGGGAGCGATATCGCCATCCATGCTGAATATGCTGTCGGTAACGACTATTTTTTTGTCGCCTTTGGCCGTCTGCATAAGCATGCTTAAATGGGCGGTATCGCGGTGTCTGTAGATTGCCTTTTGCGCCCTGCTCAGCCTGCAGGCGTCGATAAGACTTGCGTGATTAAGCTCGTCGCTGAAAATGACATCGCCTTCCCCGGCGATAGACGGCAGTGCGCTGATATTCGCGATGTAGCCGGAATTAAAAACCAATGCCGCTTCTGTTTCCTTGAATGCTGCAACAGCCTTTTCAAGTGTGTTATGTATCTGTGTTCCGCCTGCCAGGAGCCGTGAGGCGCCCGCGCCGAAGCCGAATTCGGCGATGGCATGTGCAGCGGCAGCTCTGAGCGAAGCCGCGCATGCGAGGCCAAGATAATCATTAGAGGCGAAATTTATATACCCGGCGCCGTCAATGCTTATGTTCGGCATCATTGCGGCTTCTCTGTCTTTAATCTGCCGTAACAGTACATCTTTTTCAAGTGCCTTCAATTTCTCTGAAAACATCACTTTTTACGCGACCCCATGCACAATATATTGTATCTGCTGGACAAAAAAACCACATAATATGGTTTTTTTGTAAAAGAATTAATTTTTCTCTTGACAATCACGATAAATAATACATATTATTGGTGGTAAATTGTGGTAGAAAGTGGAGGGGAGTGAAAAGATGTCTTCATTTCTGGGGAAATATTATTATGCATTAGACCCAAAAGGGAGAATTATCATCCCTGCTCCTCTCCGCGACATTATTTTTAAAAAGTACAATAATTCAAAACTATATATCACCAATGCCGCTTTTGACAAGTGTCTCCATATTTATCCGCTGGAAGAGTGGAACAGGCTGGAAGAAAAAATACGGACATTGCCCAAGATGGAAGAGGCAGTCAAGTATTTTCTGAGAAGGGTCATCGCTTCAGTCCTTGAGTGTGAGATTGACAAACAGGGCAGAGTGCTTATCCCTGTTTCACACAGAGAGGATGCAGGCATACATAGTGAGGTTGTGATAGTGGGACAGCTGGACAAGATGGAAATATGGGACAAAGCCGAGTGGGATGCGGTAACCGATCCGAAGAAGGTTGACGCAAAGGCCTTTGAGACGGTACTTGCCGGCTACGGACTTTAGGGCCTGAACGGAATGGACCACATTCCGGTCTTGCTGAGGGAAACGATGGAGATGCTTAATGTCAGGGAAAATGGTATTTACGTAGACGCCACGGCAGGCCTTGGCGGTCATGCACGCGAAATACTTTCGAAAATCGGCGCCGGCGGGGTACTTGTCGGAGTAGACCGGGACGACAGCGCGTTGCAGCGCTCCCGCGAATTGCTCGGCAATGGCCGCGCTCACCTTTGCAAGGGAAACTTTTCTGAAATGAAGGGGATACTCGCTGACCTGAATATAAGAGAGGCCGATGGGTTCCTCTTCGATCTCGGCGTCTCAATGCTTCAGTTAAAGGACTACTCCCGCGGCTTCAGTTTTTCATCCCCTGAAAGACTCGATATGCGGATGGACGCCTCGCAGCGCCTTACCGCATGGGAAGTGGTCAACAGGTATCAGGAAAAGGAACTGCGTAGGATACTGCAGGAATACGGCGAGGAACCATTTGCGGCAAAAATAGCGAAGGCCATTGTTGCCCAACGGAAGAAAACGTCTTTTGATACATGCATTGAACTCGCGGATTTCATAGCGGGGATTTATGGCAAAAGAGGAAAGATGCATCCGGCCACGAGGACATTCCAGGCCTTGAGGATAGAGGTCAACAGAGAACTGGATGAGCTTAAGCAGGGACTTTCCGCTGCACTCTCCCTTCTTAAGCCGGGCGGCAGAATGGCGGTAATTTCATATCACTCCCTGGAGGACAGGATTGTAAAAAATTTTATCAGGGACAACAGCCGAGCCGGCCTGCTGAAGATATTGACCAAAAAGCCTGTTGCGCCTTCATCTGGTGAAGTGCGCGGGAACCCTTCCTCGAGGAGCGCGAAACTAAGAGGGGCGGAGAGAGTATGAGGCGCAGGAAAAAAAACTGGTTTATCGCCTTGCTGAAACCCGTATCGCTGCTGCTGCTGCTTTTCATGGTTTTCGGGATAGTATGGCTCCGGTCGAGCGTGGTTTCGCTTGAATATTCGCTGAGCAATCTCGAAAAGAAGAGGTCGGAACTTATGAAGGAGAAGAAGTTGCTTGCAGCTGAACAGGCGAATCTCCTCCATATCGGGAGGTTGCAGAACGTTGCATCCAACGGGACCGGTTTTGAATTTCCTGACAGGGTCAGGGTGGTTTATGTGAAGTCCTCCGGGAAAAGTGATATTTACAAGGCATCGTTGACAGTCGGTGATAAGGCGCAGTAGGAGGAGCGGCAGAGTGTGATTATGAAGAAAAGGGCCATTATGGTAAACACCATAATAACATTCAGCTTCGTTGCCGTCATTTTCCGGCTTGCCGATATCATGCTCCTGAATCATCAGTGGTTTCTCGACAAGGCAAGGGACCAGCAGATCAGGAAAGAGATTGTCCCTGTCAGGCGGGGTATTATTTTAGACAGGAAGGGAAGAGAGCTTGCAATCAATCTTGATACGGAATCAATCTATTGTGACCCTGCCGAGATAGCGTCGCCTGACCGGGTCGCCGCCGCCCTGTCGCGGACAATCAATAATAAACCTGATGTTATCCTCACCCGCCTGTCGGCAAACAACAGGTTTAACTGGATCGAAAGAAAAGTCAGTCTCGATGAGACGCAGCGCATAAGGGACATGAAATTGGGAGGTATCGGTTTCGTGCCCGAGATCAAGAGGTTTTATCCGGAGGGAAGCCTTGCCTCACATATTATCGGGTTTGTCGGGGTCGACAACAACGGCCTGGAAGGTGTCGAGAAGTCCTATGACAAATATCTCTCCGCGGTAGGTGAACGGATATCGGTACTCAGGGACGCCAGGGGGAATGCGCTTTCAGACGGCATGAGCAAAGAAATTAAAGGCAACAACATCATTCTGACCATAGATGAGGGTTTGCAATATATAGTAGAGAAGAGTCTCGAGGAGGCGGTAGCGCAGTGGAAGGCGGCTTCGGCCACGGTGATCATGATGGACCCGCATACAGGTGAAGTGCTTGCGATGGCGAGCAGACCTACCTATGACCTGAATAACCCTGCAGAGGTTACGGCGGCAAAGAGGAGAAACAGGGCCGTTACGGACTGCTATGAGCCGGGCTCCACATTTAAGATAGTTGTCGGCACGGCTGCTCTTGAAGAGGGGATTGTCAACCCCGATACACGATTTGACTGCAGCGCCGGGTATATAGAAATAGGGGGCAAAAAAATAAGGGATGCAGAGAGGCACGGCGTCCTTACGTTCAAAGAGGTCATTCAGAAATCGTCGAATGTCGGGACGATCAAGATCGGACTGAATCTCGGGAGGGAGAAGATATACAGCTATATCAGGAAATTTGGTTTCGGCGAAAAAACAGATTTTGATCTTGGAGGGGAAGCCTCAGGGTGGATACGACCGCCTGAGCGATGGTCCGGGACTTCCATAGGGGCTATCTCAATCGGCCAGGAGGTCGCCGTGACGCCCTTGCAGGTGCTGAGGGCATATTCAGTAATCGCCAATGGAGGATTTCTTGTCAGGCCTCACGTTGTCTCGGCAATCAGTTCTCCTGCCGGGGCCGTCATTTATAAGGCTGCCAATGAGTCGCAGAGGATCATTTCGGAGAGAACGGTCAAGACTTTTAAAAATATTTTAAAGACCGTTACAGAGGAAGGAGGGACTGCAACAGGCGCGGCAATTGACGGCAACGAAGTTGCCGGCAAAACCGGCACGGCACAACTGATGGACCCTAAAACCAAAAGATATTCGAAAGATAAGTACGTAAGCTCTTTCGTCGGCTTTGTACCGGCTGACGACCCGAGGATTGCAATGATAGTAGTGATTCAGGAGCCGCAGGGCTCCATATACGGCGGACTGGTGGCGGGACCTGTCTTTAAGCAGATCGCAAATGAAGCGCTTTCGTATTTAAGCGTGCCGAGAGACGACTCGGCGGAGAAACGACTGCTGCTTGTATCAAAAAGATAGGCAATGGGCAATGGGCAAGAGGCAATGGGTCGCAGATGAAAAGAATGACAATAAAAATAAGTGATGTAATCGATCATGATTTTGAGGTAATCGGTGATGCCGCGAGGGAGATCTCCGGCGTTGTATACGATTCCAGAATGGTCAAGGGAGGAGAACTCTTTGTCGCGGTACGGGGTGAGAAATCAGACGGCGGGAATTTCATGGAGGATGCGATTAAAAAAGGGGCGGTTGCCGTGATGTACGAGCATAAAGGCCCTATGCCTGCCGGCCCGTATGTGCTGTTGGAGAAAAAATATCCTGAAGTCACCTGGTTACGTGTTGCTGATGCCAGGGATGCCCTTGCCCGTGTTGCGCATCGCTTTTACGGGCGGCCCTCCGGGGAGATAACTGTGATAGGAATCACAGGCACAAACGGCAAAACTACGACATCATATATTATCAGGTCCATACTGCAATGTTGGGGAGAAGATGTCGGGATTATAGGTACTATAAATTATTTGATTAAAGATGCGGTCTATGAGGCCCGCCATACCACGCCGGAAGCCCCTGATTTCCAGTGCCTCCTCCGGGAGATGAGGGAAGCCGGATGCGGCTTTGTTATTTCTGAGGTCTCATCGCATGCCCTTGCGCTGAAAAGGGCGGATTATACCAGCTTCAGGGTTGCAGTGTTCACGAACCTTACGAGGGACCATCTGGATTTCCATCCTACTATGGAAGAATATTTCAAGGCAAAAGAACGTCTCTTCACTGAACTTCTGAGTGATGATGGTATCGCGGTCATTAATATCGATGATGTTTACGGGATGCAGCTTGCCCGGATATTAAGGGGCCGGAAGCAGTCAGTCAAGGTGATGACCTATGCTCTTGACAATAAAGAGGCGGATGTCACGGCCTTTGACATAAAGGCGTCATTTGAGGGAACTTCATTCAGGACCCGGTTGGGGGGAGTTGAGACAGAAATTTCGTCTCAAATGGTAGGTCGGATAAATGTATACAACATGCTTGCCGCACTCTGCGCGGCGTTAGCTCTTAAGGTGCCTATTAAAGTCATAAAGGAGGGAATTGCCATGGCCGGATTGGTAAAAGGAAGGTTTGAGAAAGTTGATATGGGACAGGACTTTCTTGCTGTAGTGGATTATGCGCATACCGAAGATGCGCTCGAGCGACTGTTGATGACAGCCCGTCAATTACTGGAGGCATACCGCTTTGTCGGGAAAACTGAAAAAATCATGAAAGAAAAAAGGCGGCAGTTCGCTATGCCAAAGAGACAGGAGCAGGAAAAAGAAAAAGGCAAGATAATTACTGTTCTCGGGTGCGGAGGCAACAGGGACAAGGGCAAACGTTCGAAAATGGGAGAAATCGCCTCCAGGTTGAGCGATTTTGTCATTATTACCTCGGACAATCCGAGGAACGAGGACCCCAAGACAATCATAAAAGATATTGAAAAGGGGATAAAAGGCGATAGTTATATCGTGATACCCGACCGGAACGTTGCTATCAGTATGGCAGTAGAGCTGGCTTCGTCGGGAGACATTGTGCTGGTGGCCGGCAAAGGCCATGAAGAGTATCAGGAGATACAGGGCCTCCGCCATAGTTTCAGCGACAGGACCGCTCTTGAAAATGCCATAAGGAGGACAATCACCAGACCCGCTTTCGGAGGGGGGAGTACGTTTGCAGGTCTTTATACTCACCAGCAAAACAAGAGAGAATGCTCATGCTGACAGGCAATAAATATGATCGGCTGCTTCCGCAACAGGAAGGAGCGTAGAGGTCAAATGATGCTGAGCGCCAGGCATATACTCGAGGCAACCGGAGGGTCAATCATCACGGAGGACACTGCAGGACCCCGGACAGCGGCGCAGTTTTCGGAAGACATTTTTTTCGCAGGCCTTTCCATCGACTCAAGAACTATCAGGCAAGGGGAATTGTTTCTGGCCTTAAAAGGAGACCGCTTTGACGGCCATGATTTTGTTCAGGATGCACTCAAAACAGGAGCAGGGGCCATTATCAGCCGCGGCAGACCTGTCCGGCAAGCTGCCGGCAAAAGCACAATACTTGTTGATGATACGCTCTTTGCTTTGCACGCTATAGCGCACTCTATTCGAAAACAATTCGGCGGCAGCGTTATCGGCGTTGTCGGCAGCAACGGCAAGACAACTACCAAGGAACTCATAGCATCAGTTCTGGGAGTAAAGCTGAATGTGCTTAAGACGTCAGGCAATCTCAACAACCATATAGGCATGCCGCTTTCGATGACTAAAGTGCAGGAGGATACAGGGGTCATGGTGCTCGAAATGGGTACCAATAAACCCGGCGACATAAAGGAGCTTTGCGCTATAGGGCTGCCGGAAACAGGCGTGATTACCAACATCGGGCAAGAGCATCTTGAAGGGTTCGGCTCATTGGCCGCTGTGCGTGATGCTGAACTCGAATTATTGTCCAGTGTGAGAAAATTGATTATAAATGCCGATGACACATTCCTTATGGAAGGCATTGAAGATAGATTTAAGGGCAGGAGCATGACCTTTGGCATCGAGTCCGGGGCCGCCGACATAAGGGCGGAGGAGATAGAGCTTGCCGACAGTGCGGCGAGATTTGTCCTCTGCACCGGCAGCGGCCGTATCGTTATTGAGTCCAGTCTTCCCGGACGCTATAATATATATAATTCGCTTGCTGCGGCTGCTACGGCGTATGAAATGGGTTTTACGCCCGAGGACATCAAAAAGGGCCTGGAATCTTTTAACGGCTTGCCTATGAGATCAGAAGTTTTAGTGCGCGGGGACGTGACATATATCAATGACGCTTATAATGCCAATCCCTCATCTATGGAAGAATCGATCAAAGAGCTTGTGAGGCGCGCAAAGGAAGGGCATGGACGCAGGAGGGCCATTGCCGTGCTCGGCGATATGCTGGAACTCGGAACTTACAGCACGGAGGCGCATATGAAGCTGGGCAGGTGGCTTTCCGGGCTGCCTGTAGACATCCTGATAGGTGTCGGCCCGATGATGTCGTTGACGGTAGAGGGATTTCAGAAAAAGGGCGTGGCCGCAGGAAATGCCAAGGACGCAGCCTTGGAGCTTGAAAAGCTCGTTAGGAAAGGGGATGTTGTTTTAATAAAAGGATCACGCGGGATGAAGATGGAAGAGGCGCTGGCGTTTGTTGTGCCGGGCAACACCTCGGAAACAGCCGGGATGCAAAAATAAAAAGGGAGAGAATTAATGCTTTACGAACTGCTATACAGTCTCCATAATTATTTTAGTCCGCTGAATGTATTCCGCTATATAACCTTCAGGACCTCGCTGGCATCACTGACATCGCTTATCATAACACTACTTATAGCGCCGAAAATAATCCGCCGGCTTAAGCAAATCAGCATTACTCAGCAGATACGGTCCAATGGGCCGAAAACTCATCTTGCCAAGGCAGGCACGCCGACTATGGGAGGCATTATCATTGTCCTGTCCATTATGACGGCCGTTCTCCTTTGGGGCAATTTCAGAAATGTCTATACATGGGTATTATCAATAGCCCTGCTCGGCTTTGGGGCCATCGGCTTTATCGATGATTATCTCAAAGCGGTAAAAAGAAATCCGCAGGGATTGCGTGCATGGTATAAATTCGGGGCACAGGTACTGATCGCCCTTGTCATCGGTATTTTCCTCTATATGAACCCCCACGACCCTTACAACACGGTGCTCAGCATCCCTTTTTTCAAGAAGTGGCTTTTTGATCTTGGTTTCTTTTACATCCCTTTTTCAGTTTTCGTCATTGTGGGAGCTTCCAATGCCGTGAATCTTACCGATGGCATAGACGGTCTTGCCATCGGGCTTGTTGCCATTGCCGCGCTTGCCAACGTCGCGCTTGTGTATGTTTCGGGCCATGCGCTCTTTGCCAGGTACCTGCAGGTGTTGTACCTGCCGGGGATTGGGGAGTTGACGGTATTTTGCGGTGCGATGGCGGGGGCGGCCCTCGGCTTCCTGTGGTTCAATTCATACCCCGCCGAAGTCTTTATGGGAGATGTGGGCTCTCTCGGGCTTGGCGGCGCATTGGGGACCGTTGCAGTGGTCACTAAAAATGAAATCGTGCTGGCCGTAGTCGGCGGTATTTTCGTTATAGAAACGATCTCGGTTGTCATGCAGGTACTGTCGTTCAAGCTTACCGGCAAGCGGATTTTTAAAATGGCCCCCCTGCATCACCATTTCGAACTGAAGGGTTGGCAGGAACCAAAGGTCATTGTGAGATTCTGGATTATTGGGATAATCCTTGCTTTATTTAGCCTCGCAACATTAAAATTGAGGTGATAGAAATGAAAAGATTGTTAACAGTCCACTTATTTTTTGTTCTTTTTTTCCTGCTGTTTGCCGGGAGGCATGCGCGGCATAATGCATATGCCGAGGAGGTCGGAGCGCGCGCGGCAGTGGTGATTGACGGCGCTACCGAAAAGATTTTATATGCCAAAAATCCGAACTGGAAACTTCCTCCGGCCAGTACGACCAAGCTTGTCACCGCTATGGTTGTCATAGACAATATAAGCCCTGATGCCGTTCTTACTGTAAGCGAGAATGCGGCTGATACCCCTTCTGTTACTCCTCATCTGAGGGCCGGCGAGCGGTTTAAAGTGAGGGACATCCTGTACCTTGCCCTGATGAGGTCTGTCAATGGGGCTGCTGTGGCCCTGGCGGAAGCGACAGCGGGGTCTGAAGAACGGTTTGCCGCTTTAATGAATGAGAAGGTCGCCGGCCTGGGCGCCGACAATACCCGGTTTATCAATGCATCCGGACTGCCCGGCCCCGGCCAGCACATAACTGCTTTTGATCTCGCCAAAGTGATGAAGGCTGCGCTTCAGTATCCCTTGATAAAGGAAATAATCAATACGAGGACAAAGGACATTTATTCCACTGAGGGAAGGCGCATCTTTGTAAAAAGCACCGACCAGCTCCTTTGGATGGACGACGATCTCCTCGGGGGAAAGACCGGCTATACCCGCGCGGCCCGTCATTGCTTTGTCTGCGCCGCACAAAAGGGCGGCAATATGCTGATTAGCGCAGTTTTGGGTGAATCGGTAAGGGATGACCTCTGGCACGATTCACAAGTACTCCTCGAGCGCGGCTATAATGTAATTACTCAGAAATCCGAACCGGTGATTTATTTCAGCAGCGCCGAAGATAGTCCGGTAGTGCTCGCTGCATATAAAAGCGGCGCGGCCCATAAGAGACACAGGATCGCCCGGCACAGGACAAGGAGAGGGGAGCGGTTGTCTGCGCAGAGGCACAGGACAAGAACAGCCCGGAAAGGCCTTAAGAAGAGAAGAGGCGGCCAGGTAAAAGTGGCGAAAAAAGGCAAGAAATTATCGGTAAGAAATCTGTCATAATATCTCCCCTTACAGTTTTGGAAGAACGGCAATGGATGTGAAGGGCAAGAAGGTTATTGTTGTCGGTCTTGCGAGGAGCGGGGTTGGCGCCGCCAACCTGCTTCATAAGCTTGGCGCATTGGTCACTGTAACTGATAAAAAAAAATCTGAAGAACTGGGACCATATCTTGAGGAGCTGCAGCCCGGCATACGGTATTCCCTGGGCGGCCATCCTGCGGAATTATTCGAGACGGCAGACCTTATTGTAGTCAGCCCCGGGGTACCGCTTTCTATTGCGCCATTGAAGGCCGCTTCGGAAAGAGGCGCCGCGATAATCGGCGAGTTGGAGCTTGCCTATCAGTCAGCCTTCAGTCATAAAACAGCGTTTCTTGCCATAACCGGCACCAATGGAAAATCAACTACCACCTCCCTGTTGGATGCGATGCTGAAGAGGGGAGGTTTTTCGACGCTTATGGGCGGCAACATCGGGAATTCCCTGACCCATGCGCTGCTGGAAATTAATGGCCGTTCAATGCAATTCCCTCAATTTATTGTGGCTGAAGTGTCCAGTTTTCAACTCAATACGGCACATGCCTTCAAACCCAGGGGCGCGGCAATCCTCAATATAACGCCGGACCACCTGGACCGCTATGCCTCCATGTCGCATTACATCGACTCAAAGTGCAGAATTTTCCTGAATCAGGACCAGCAAGACTTTATCGTACTGAACGCGGATGACCCTATGACAGTGGAGATAGTGAAAAGGACAGGGAGTAATTTGCCGCATAAAGAAAGAAATCACAGGGGGCCCCGGATCTTTTACTTCAGCAGAAAGAAAGAGATTACGGGCGCCTATTATAAAGATGGAGTTATTTATTTCAGCTTGCCCGGATTATCTGCCTTCACCCTGCATCCGTCCGCTTTTAAGATAAGGGGCGTGCATAATATCGAAAATGCTATGGCGGCATCGGTAATGGCGCTGCTGGCCGGATGCGGTCCAGGAGCCGTTGCCGATGCCCTGGCGGAATTCCCCGGCCTGGAACACAGGCTTGAATTTGTGCGCGACATGGACGGAGTTACGTTTATTAACGATTCGAAGGGGACTAATGTCGGCGCGGTCGTAAAATCACTCGAAAGCTTTAATCGGCCTATTGTACTTATTGCCGGAGGAAGGGACAAGGACGGAGATTTTACCGGGTTGAGGCCTTTTATCAGAGACAAAGTTAAAGCGCTTGTGCTTATCGGCGAGGCAAGAGACAAAATCAGAAAGGCTGTGGGCGACAGCACAGAGATATTTATGGGAAATAGTCTGGGGGAAGCGGTTGCGAAGGCGAAGGAACTTGCATCGCCCGGAGATGTCGTGCTGCTTTCTCCGGCTTGTGCCAGCTTCGATATGTTCAGAGATTTTGAACACAGGGGAAGACAGTTCAAGGAACTTGTGGGAAATTTATGAAACAGTCATATGACCGGTGGCTCCTGTTTGTCGTAGTCCTGCTGATACTGGTCGGTTTGACTGCAGTCTATAGTTCCACTTCTGTGATTTCTCCTGACCTGATTGAGAAGTACCATAAAAAAGGTGTAACGCTCAGCCAGTTCGGTTTTATCAAAAAACAGCTCTTGACAATGGGTCTGGGGTTGATTGCCATGTTTATGGCCTTTAAAATGCCGCTCAGTCTTGTGCGGAAAATGGCGGTCCCCCTGCTTGTTATATCGCTTGTTTGTTTGCTTATGGTTTTTACGAAATTCGGCATCACTGCCGGCGGGGCCAGGAGGTGGATAAGGATTTGGCCATCCACCTTTCAACCCTCTGAACTGGTAAAATTGTGCGTGGTGTTGTTCTTGTCGTATTACATGAGCAGGGCGCAGTACAGCAAGGAAAAATTCGGTTCGTTTCTTGTCCCCATACTTATCATGGGAGCATTCCAGGTTGTTTTCCTGAAACAGCCTGATTTCGGAGCCGCGATGAGCCTTGGCCTGTTGACCATGTCCATGTTGTTTCTTTCGGGTATAAGACTGCGCTATCTCTTTTCACTCGGGATATTGGTCATCCCTGTTGTCGCTAAACTCATGTTGGAGCCATATCGCTGGAAGAGGGTCGCTGCGTTCCTTGACCCATGGAAGGACCCGCAGGGAGGCGGGTTCCAGCTTGTGCAGTCGTTTATTGCGCTGGGAAGCGGCGGACTTACCGGTGTCGGACTCGGCGAAGGCAAACAAAAACTTTTTTTTCTGCCCGAAGTGCATACAGATTTTATTTTCTCAATGATAGGAGAAGAACTGGGCTTTATAGGGGCCGCTCTGGTTGCGCTTCTGTTCTTCATATTCTTTCTGAAGGGCATTTCAATTGCACGGAAGGCAGCCGAACCCTTCCAATATTACCTTGCCTATGGTTTGTCCATCATGATAGCCATCCAGGCCATCTTTAATTTTGCGGTGGTCACCGGCATGCTTCCGACAAAGGGGCTGCCGCTGCCGTTTATAAGCTACGGCGGTTCATCGCTCTTTACAAATATGACGGCCGTCGGCTTGCTGCTGAACGTTTCGAGGAACCATCGCCAGGGGGCTGAAGCAGAGCGTGACAAGCTCCCCGTCCGCCGGCAGTCTCCTGGTACTGATACCGAAACCGGACCGTCGCTTAACAGAAGCCAGGCCGGCAGCAGCAGATATCAGTGGCAGAGAGGATATTGGCACAGCCGTGAGAACCGGCGGACCTCCGGAACGCGGCGGTTATTGGGGTTGCGGGGCGGACCGCGTCGATGAAAGTTGTCATTGCCGGCGGCGGGACCGGAGGGCATCTCTTTCCGGGGATTGCGGTAGCGGAAGAGTTCAGGGGGAGAGGCCTTGCGGGAGATATACTCTTTGTCGGGACTGTTCATGGAATAGAGGCGCGTGTAATTCCACGGGAAGGCTATACGATAAAATTTGTCAGGGCTGAAGGGTTTGTCGGAAAATCTTTTTTCAGGCAAGTGAAAGCGCTTGCTGTTTTTCTCCTGTCGATTTTTGATTCCTACCGTATTATCAGGCTGTCAAGGCCGTCTCTTGTTGTCGGTGTCGGTGGTTACTCATCGGTCGGGATGCTGCTGGCGGCCCACCTTAAAGGCATACCGACCATGATACTGGAACAGAATTCGGTGCCTGGTTTTGCAAATAAATTTCTGGGGAGATTCGTCGACGCCGTTGCTGTGACATATCAGGAAAGTATCGGTTATTTCCCTGCTGAAAAGACCTTTTTGACCGGAAATCCTGTAAGGAAACATATAATGCATAAAGACGAGCTGAAAGCTGATGAATTCTTCCCGCTTGATAAAAAGATGTTTACTGTTTTTATTTCGGGCGGGAGCCTCGGCGCGAGCAGCATAAACAACTCCATTATAGATGCATTGAATTACTTGCTGGATTTAAGGCAAAATATTCAGTTCCTTCATCAAACCGGGGAAAAGGACCATCAGAAGGTAACGGAGGCATACAGAAGACTTGGATTTAAGGGCATTGTGGTGCCTTTTATATACCAGATGGCAGAGGCATACACTGTTGCCGACATGATTATCTGCAGGGCAGGGGCGACAACGTTGGCTGAAATAACGGCCATAGGAAAACCGGCGCTCTTAATTCCTTACCCGTATGCTGCATCCAACCATCAGGAATACAATGCAAGAAAACTTGAGGACATGGGTGCTGCGAGGATGTTACTGGACAAGTCATTAACCGGTGAGGTGCTGGCGGATTGTATCAGGGAGCTTTACGGCGACGAACATGCACGCCGTGAAATGCAGAACGCCTCTGCGGCGTTTGGCAGGACCGATGCCGCTGAAAAAGTCGTTGATATCGCACTGAGCCTGATAAAAAAAAATACAGGCAATAGGCGATAGGCAATGGGCAATAGGCTAAATAAGAAACAAAAAATAAAAAAAGAAACCCTGTGTTTTATTCTATGTTTTTTGTCTTTAACCCTATAGCCTTTAGCCCATTGCCTATTGCCTGCATTATGGAGGGACCATATGTTTAATAAATACAGGGTTGTTCATTTTGTAGGCATCGGCGGCGTTGGGATGAGCGGAATTGCCGAGGTGCTGCACAATCTTGGCTACGAGGTGACAGGCTCTGATCTCAGGGAGACTGAGACAACGAACAGGTTGAAAAACCTTGGGATAAAGGTATACATAGGACACGCCGGTGAAAATATAGACCATGCTCATGTAGTGGTAATATCTTCGGCTGTCTCGCCGGTCAATCCTGAGGTGGTTGAGGCAAAACAGAGATATATCCCTGTCATTCCCCGTGCTGAAATGCTTGCCGAACTGGGAAGGCTTAAATACGGCATACTGGTAGCAGGGGCGCACGGCAAGACAACCACGACATCACTTATTGCCACAACGCTCGGCGAGGGAGGGCTCGACCCGACAGTGGTCATAGGTGGGAAGCTTAATGCTATCGGCAGCAATGCTAAGCTCGGACAGGGTGATTATATAGTTGCCGAAGCGGATGAAAGCGACGGTTCATTTCTAAAGCTTAACCCGACGATAGCGGTCATTACCAACATTGACAGGGAACATATGGACTTCTTTAAGGATATTGAAACTTTGAAGTCGGCTTTTTTGGCTTTCATCAACAAGATACCATTCTACGGAATCGCCGTCGTTTGCTCGGAGAACAGATATACAAGAGAAATCATCCCATATATCGAACGGAAGACGCTGACATACGGCCTCAGCGACAGTGCGGACATATTTGCCCGTAATATCAGGAACGAAGGGACAAGGATGAGTTTTGAGCCTGTGATGCGCGGGCTCTCTCTGGGGAGTTTCACCATACCCATCCCGGGCCGGCACAATGTTTTGAACAGTCTTGCTGCAATAGCCACCGCCGTGGAATTGCAAATTCCTGTTGACAGAATTTCAGAAGCTCTCAGGAAATTCAGCGGTATACACCGCAGGTTCGAGTTTAAGGGAGAGGCGAAGGGAGTAAGAGTTTATGATGATTACGGGCACCATCCATCGGAAATAGCCGCTACGCTGAAGGCCGCCCGTGAATGCTTTGCGCATAACAGGCTTATTGTTTTATTTCAGCCCCACAGGTTTACGAGGACGAGGGACTTGATGGACGAGTTTGCCGTGAGTTTCACAGATGTGGACAGGCTCTATCTTATGGATATCTATCCTGCCGGGGAACAGCCGATACAGGGAATCACTGCGGAAGTTCTCTTGAAAAATATGAGAAAGGCCGCCGGCGGTGCAATGCATTATGAAGCCGGACGGAAGGAAATGGTCGAGGCGATTGTCTGTGAACTAAGTCCGGGCGATGTGCTTCTCACACTCGGGGCCGGTGATGTCTATAAAATGGGAGACGAAATCCTGAAGGGAATGCGAGGCGCGGCGTGAAGGAAACGCAAAATCAACCCTGCAAGTCCGCAAAATCAGGCAAGTACCGGGACTAAAGATTTACGGCAGAAGCAAACGCATATTTTAATCCGGCTGTCAACTGCTTTATACTACTCCGTACTGTTCTTATCTTTGTTGTTTTGCCCGTCCATATTTGGGTCGGAATTGTTAAAGTCCCCGAGGGGCCTGGTAAAAGTATAATTGAACGGATCGGCAACCAGAGCTTTTGCAGCCTTACCGGTACTGCCGCTGACAACACCGAAAGGCAGGGCAACTATAAAAAACGCTGTGCCTATGGAAAGCGTAAGGAAGCCCAAAGGCCTTACAGCTATTACATCAAATATGGTTTCCTCTTCCTTGTGCGTGTCCTCCGCAAAAACTGCGGCAGAGGACAAGATCATAATTATCATCATGATGCATGCAATGATTTTCGTCATCGTCGATTCCTCCTTCTTTTGACAGTAAAGAAATTATAAAATGAAATTATATAGCATTCAATGTGAAAAGGTATAGCTGCCAGGGCAAACGCACTATGTGTTTTTCGAGTAAAAACTAACTGCAATATTGCCATAAACTCCAACATTACGGCTTATAAGTCGTCATTCCCGCAGTCAGTTAGCGGGAATCCAGGTTATTTGTGTCTGGATGCCCGATTAAGAACTTCGGGCATGACGAAAATTTCGGCTTTCCGGCGCATAGTGCGTTTGCCCTGGTATAGCTGCGAGAATAGCTTGTTGATGGGTGACCCCAGGCCTCTTGACAGGAGTGAATCGTAATGGCCGGCACGGCCCGTTCGGAAAATGCACCTGACAATCTGTTTTATAGCGTAAAGTAACAGAAAAATTTTATAATGTACCTGTGTATGCCATTAAGAACATGGCATGTTCTTAATGGCATTATTTGAGTTAACAACAATATGTCGGGGAGTAACAATAAATGATAACTGAAAAACGCATAGGGGTCCTTGCAGGCGGCACGTCCGCGGAAAGGGATGTCTCTCTTAAAAGCGGCAATGCTGTTTACAAGGCACTAATGGATTTGGGCTATGATGCGGTTTTCATTGATGTGTCTGACAATGTTTATCAGGCCGTCAGGGAAGAGGGTGTGGAAATAGCTTTTGTCGTGCTCCATGGAGGACAAGGTGAAAACGGGGCGATCCAGGGCATGTTAGAGGTTATGGGTATACCTTATACAGGCTCGGGTATCCTTGCCTCTGCATTGGCTATGGACAAAGAGACCTCAAAGAAGGTGTTTCTTTCCCATGGGATTCCCGTCGCTCCGTTCATTGTGGTGAGGAGAAACCAGGTCGAAAATCGTGGAAGGACCAACATTGAGGTGGTCACTGCCGCTGTAGATTTCCCTCTGCCGTGGGTAGTCAAGCCCGCAACTGAAGGATCGAGCTTCGGTGTCAGTTTGGTGAGGGGCGAGGGCGAGCTGGCAGCGGCATTAAAGGAAGCATTTTCTTATGGGGAGAGGGTCCTTGTCGAGCGCTATATAAAAGGGAAAGAGATACAGATCGGAATTCTCGGGCAGATGGTGCTGGGCGGCGTGGAAGTGAGACCCTTAAGGGAGTTTTATACGTATGAGGCAAAATATACCCCTGGTCTTACAAACTATATATTGCCGCCTGAAATAGGTCCTTCAGCCTATGATATTCTTAAAGCAGCGGCCTTACAGGCCCATAATGCGCTTGGGTGCAGTGGAGCGACGCGGGTTGATTTTATATTGGACGAATTGAATAATCCCTTTCTGCTCGAGGTCAATACAATACCGGGAATGACCGAAACGAGTCTTTTGCCTAAAATAGCCAGGCTTGCTGAAATAGGGTTCCCGGACCTTATTGAGAAAATACTTGCATTGTCACTTTACGGGGATGAATAGACGATTGCAAAATCCCCGCGCGTCCCTCTATATCAAAGGGGAAGGGGGGATTTAAGGGAAATGGCAAGACGGAATATCAGGACATTACAGAGGAAGAAAGAAAAGAAGCGGTTCTATTATCTGATTATTCCTCCCCTGCTCGCCGCCGTGCTGTGCCTTGCTTTTTTTTCGCTCATAAGGCACTTTCTGCATGTGACAGAAATAGCCTTCGTAGGAAACCGCCATCTTAAGAATGAAGAGTTGAACTCGCTATGTAAGATCAGAAAAAACAGCGAGCTTTTTGGTGTTTCCGGCAGAGACATTTACGGGAGTCTTAAGCAGTCTCCGTGGATCAAGGACGCCGTGGTCAGGAAAGAATTATCGGGCAAGGTACTTATTAAGGTAACGGAACGCCTGCCGGTTGCATTGCTGAGCTTGGCTGATAAACCTTTTTTGATAGACAGGGAGGGTATCGTGCTCGAACAGATGAAAGAAGGCTCTATATTGCTTCTGCCTGTGATAAAGGGCATTGACCCTGTCAGGGACAGTGAAACCTATGCCGGGGCGGTCAGTCTTGCAGGGGTACTTTATGATAAAAGAGTGGTATCATATAACGGGAATGTTGAAATTACGGGACAGAAACCCGAAGATATTACCTTGAAACTCGATAAAGTAATGATCAAGGTCGGCATGGGAGACTTTGAAAAGAAACTCGAGAGACTTGCGTTTGTGAGGGATGAGATACAGAAGAGAAACATGACTGTTGAGTATATAGATCTCAGGTTTGCCAATAAAATTATTGTTAAACCGGCACAGCAGGAGACCGGGGGCGGCGAGACAACAGAGGCGGAGCATGATGGAAAGAAGAAAAAGAACTAACGGCGGCAATATTATAGTCGGACTCGATGCGGGAACGACAAAGATATGTTCTATTATGGGCGAAGTAAGTGAAGAGGGTATCGCAGTGCTTGCGGTCAGCAGCCACCCTTCAAACGGGCTTAAAAAAGGTGTTGTGATTGATATTGAAGTCACCGCAAACTCAATAAAGAAGGCAGTTGCCGAGATTGAAGAAATGACCGGAACGATCGTGCGGGAGGTGTATGTCGGTATTGCCGGGAGCCATATAAAGAGTTTCAACAGCTATGGCGCAGTAGGGATCAAGGGAAAAGAAGTGACCCATGATGATGTGGAGAGGGCAATAGATTCAGCCAGCGCGGTATACGTCCCTCTCGACAGGGAAATACTCCATGTGCTTCCAACCGATTTTATCCTCGACGGACAGGACGGGATAAAAGATCCTGTCGGGATGGCCGGCGTCAGGCTTGAAGTAAAGGTATACATTATTACCGGAGCGGTCACTTCAGTGCAAAACCTTCTGAAATGCTGCGAACGGGCGGGGCTTGAGGTTGTTGATATTGTCTTGCAGCCGCTTGCGTCGGCAGAGGCAACGCTTACTTCCTATGAGCGCGACATGGGCGTGATGCTTGTGGATATCGGGGGAGGCACCACTGATATAGCCCTTTACAAGGACGGATGGCTCAGGCATACGGCGGTGCTGGGCATCGGGGGCAATCATTTCACCAATGATATTTCTGTCGGCTTGAGAGTGCCCTTTCCCGAGGCTGAGAGGATAAAGAAGAAATATGGGGCCGTGGCTGCGGTGGTGCCTTCATCGGAAATGAACGACATGACTGAGGTGGATGTTGTTGCTATTGACGGCCAGGTGAGGACAATTCCCAGAAAATATATTTCTGAAATACTGCAGCCGAGGAGCGAAGAACTCCTTGAACTTATCAGCCAGGAGCTGCAGGCGTTTCAGGGGAGCGGCGTTGCTGTTTCAGGGGCCGTGCTCACCGGCGGTTCTTCGCTGCTTTCAGGTTTCGACAGGATGGCAGAGGCCATTCTTTCCATGCCGGTCAGGATCGGGTACCCGATGCGGGCTGTCCACGAGGACCAGGGGCACGATGGCGAACATGCGGGCATCCAGGGGCTGAAGGGAGAATTCAATACCCCGATATATGCAACGGGTATAGGACTTGTGGTATACGGCGCAGAATCATTAATGCCGGTCGAAGGCCCGATGTTCTCTTCTAATGTCTTTAATAAGATTGTTGCGAGAATGACCGGTTGGTTCAGGAAAATTGTAAGAGGAAAATGAAAATGGGAGGCCGTTATGTTTCAATTGGATGAAGTGAGCAGGCTGGTTGCGAAAATAAAGGTAATCGGTGTCGGCGGAGGCGGAGGGAATGCTATAAACAGTATGGTGTCCGCCGACATCTTCGGTATAGAATTCGTTGCTGTCAATACGGACAAACAGCACCTTGAGGCGTCCCTGGCCCCTGTAAAAATTCAGATCGGGGAATCGCTGACAAAAGGTCTGGGGGCCGGGTCAAACCCTGTTATAGGCAGGCAGGCGGCCCTCGATGACAATGATTCCCTCATGAGCGTGATCGAAGGCGCAGATATGATATTTATTACCGCCGGGATGGGCGGAGGCACCGGCACCGGTGCTGCTCCGGTTATTGCCAATCTTGCTCAGGAGCAGGGGATCCTCACCGTCGGCGTCGTGACCAGGCCTTTTTACTACGAGGGCAGGAAGCGCGCTATCAATGGAGAGGAAGGCATAAGAGAGCTTAAAAAGTGCGTTGATACGCTTATCGTCATTCCCAATGACAGGATACATCTGGTAGTTGAAAAAGGCACCCCCCTGCTGAAATCCTTCTCAATTGCCAATGATGTCCTCAGGCAGGCGATACAGGGGATTTCCGATTTGATACTTGTTCCAGGTCTTATCAATCTTGATTTTGCCGACGTAAAGGCGATAATGCAAAAAGCCGGCAGGGCGGTAATCGGGATGGGCAACGGAGAAGGCGAAAGAGGGGCATTCGATGCCGCCAAAAAGGCGATCTCCAACCCTCTCCTGGAAGAATCATCAATTGAAGGGGCAAAAGGTATTCTGATCAATATTACCGGCGGTCTGTCCATGTCACTCGACTCTGTCCAGGAGGCCGCATCGCTGATCCATGATTCATCTCATGATGAGGCGAATATTATTCTTGGCGCGGTCATAAATCCCGATATGGAAAACGGGGTGCAGGTCACTGTAATCGCCACAGGTCTTGAAGACAGGGTTGAAAAGGCGGAATTACCGCAGATCAGGAAGTGGACGCCGAAAAAAGATCCCGTCTGCCTGAGAGGCTCCGAGAGAATATTGTCAAAAAACATCGGTATTACCTCAAAAGAATATGTGGAGGAATATCAATATCCCAAAGAGCCGGAAGTGTCTGTCGTCGAAATTTCCGGCCAGGGACTAAAAAAACCTGCCGATAATCCCACAATCCTTCCTTTGGCAAATGAGCCGACTGCTTCAGGCGGGCAGGGACATTTGGGGCCGGACAGCAAAGAGCAGTCTGAATTAATAAATAATTCTGTGTTTCCTGCTGAAGATGTTTTCGATATCCCGACGTTTTTGAGGAAGAAGATATAACCCGCATGCCGGGATTAATATTGCCGTGAACCGCGCACTTATAGAAAAAGCTGATGCGTTGCTTTCCGGCGAGCAGGGCACTGTTTTTAAAGACCCCGGCGGAAGGATATCCATATGCCTGATCTACCCTAACACATACAGGGTCGGTATGGCCAATCTCGGTTTTCAGGGTGTTTACGGCCTGCTTAACGCGAGAGATGATGTAGTCTGCGAGCGGGCCTTTCTGCCTGACGAAGAGGACCTGGAGCTTTATACAAGAAGTGGAACTCCGCTTTTTTCCCTTGAATCTAAAAGGCCCGTTGCTACATTTGATATAGCGGCTTTTTCCATTCCCTTCGAAAATGACTACCCAAATATACTCAGGATTCTGGACTCTGCAAAAATACCGTTCCTGTCGTCCAGGCGAGACCGCTTCCACCCGCTGCTGATCGCCGGCGGCGTTTGCCCCTCATTTAATCCGGAACCTGTTGCTCCGGTATTTGATGTTATGTTTATCGGAGATGCGGAGGAGTCTCTGAATGAGTTTCTCGAAAAATATAAGGCGGCAATGCAGACAGCTCAGGTCAGGGACGCGGCAAAAAAAACGGCCCTTTCTATTGAGGGCGTCTACGTGCCTGATTACTACTCCGTGCAGTATCATAATGACGGCACGCTTGCCGGAAGAATTCCGTTGCATGATGCCCCGGCAACAGTGATGAGACGGCATTTGGGAGGACTCTCATCGGCGTCCGTCACTACCGCTATTGTCAGTGCGGAATCTGAATTTTCCAATATGTATCTTATAGAGGCCATGCGCGGATGCCCGTGGAGTTGCAGGTTCTGTCTTGTCGGGCATATGTATCGCCCGCTGAGAAAGAAAGAGCTTGGTGCTGTTAAGGATGAAATCGCGCATGCTAAACAATACACCGGCAAAATAGGACTGATAGGACCGTCTTTAACCGATTACGCACATATAAAAGAGGTGCTGGGTGTCCGGGGTGTCGCTTTCTCGATCACTTCTTTGCGCGCCTGTGCGAAAAGCGTGGAACTGGTGGAACTCCTCAAAGGGCATAAAAGTATCTCAATCGCGCCGGAGGCGGGGACCGCACGAATGCGCAAGGTAATAGATAAAAAAGTCAGCGAGAGCGACATACTCGATACGTCGGCGCGCATTCTCGAAGCGGGTGTGGAAAATCTCAGACTTTACTTCATGATAGGGCTGCCCACGGAAACGCAGGAAGATATTTCAGGGATTGCGGATCTGGCAAGAAAAATCAGGCGCACCTCGAAGAGAGGCACTCTCGTATTGAGTATCAGTACTTTTGTGCCAAAGCCGCTCACGCCCTTTCAGTGGCATGTCATGGAACCCCTTGGCGCCGTAAAGGAAAAGCTTAAGTTTATCAAAAAAGCGCTCATGGATGAGGGAAACGTAAAAGTCTTTCATGATGTGCCCAAATATGCGCACCTGCAGGGCTTGTTTGCGAGAGGAGACCGCAGGGTATTCAAGGTCATTGAAGCCATGTCGAAGACCGATGATATGAAAAAGGCGTGTTCTGAAACCGGAACAGATATGGATTTTTATCTCTTCAGGAAGAGGGATTTCGGGGAAATACTGCCCTGGGATTTTATAAAGTCCGATACCATGAAAGAACGGCTATGGGAAGAGTATGCATCGGCTTTGTCTTTGCTGCACTAAGTCGCAGGATGCAGCTCAAAGATAAAATCTATTTCGACAGGAGCATTCAAGGGGAGGACCGGAACGCCCACAGCCGCTCTTGCATGTCTGCCGGCTTCCCCCAGGATTTCAAATAGAAAGTCTGATGCCGCATTTAAAACTTCAGGCTGTTCGGTAAAATCAGCGGAGGATGCCACATAGCCGTTTACCTTTATGCATTGCCTGATGGTATCAAGACTTCCCGTATGCTTTTTAATGACGGCAAATGCGTTGATCACTACCTGCCTGGCATCTTCTTGTGCTTCGGCCAGAGACACCGATTCCCCGACCTTTCCGGTCCGTGTCAGCTTGCCGGCCCTGAGAGGAAGCATGCCGCTTAGGAAGAGGAGGTTGCCGGCGCGGACGCAGGGGACATAGGAGCCGAGCGGCCTGGGCGCTTCGGAAAGCCCGAGCCCAACTGATAGTAGTTTTTCCTCCGGTGTCATATTTAGGTCTATAGTCTCATGGGACTTTGGTTAATTCAGGCGAAGGCGACCCGATGTAAACTCCCTGAGCATAATCTATACCCAGTTTTTTGACAGAATCGAGGATATCTTTGTTCTCAACATGTTCCGCAATTGTCCTGATATTGAATTCCGTTGCCAGCATTGTCATGGTCTTCACAATGGCCAAATCCTTGTGGCTCCTGAGCATGCTTCTTATAAATTCACCGGATATCTTGACAAAGTCCAAAGGGAACCTTTTTACATAATAGAAACAGGAAAAGCCGGAGCCGAAGTCATCAATGGCGAACTTGAATCCTTCAAACTTGAGGTTGTCAATAAACTTTTCGAGCAAGGTTATATTTTTTAATGTGTCCTTTTCAGTTGTCTCGAAGACAATTTTGCTTTTGTCTATTTCATATTGCCTGGCGAGTTTTACAATAGTAGATAAAAACTCCGCCACTATCAGAGATTTAGACGAAAGGTTAATAAAAATGTATCCCTTATAGTCCTCTTCTCTAATCAATGCGAAGACCTTTTCTATGAGAATAAGATCGAGCTTGCCGACAGCGCCGATTCTTTCGGCAATATCAATAAATTCTCCTGCAGTAAGTACCCCTTTGTCAGTCTCTATCCTGCAGAAAACCTCATGGCATTCTACAGCGCCTGTGACTGAGTTTATTACAGGCTGGAAATAAGGCACTATCTTCTTGTCTTCTATTGCGTTGGAAACTATCAATGTTTTCTCTCCGAGGGTCTTGAAAACATCTAAAATATCCTCCTGGGTCGGCACGACTATCCTGTTTTTGCCGGTGGTTTTGGCCTTATACATCATATTGTCGGCGAATATAAACAAATCCCTCGCATTTTCCGCATGGTCGGGAAAAACGGCAAGACCTATCGACACCGTAGCTTTAACATGCGTGCCGTCCGGAGCGGAAAGGGACAGATTCTGAATGTTGTCCATGGCCCTGTTTGCAACCATGAACGCCTGCCCTTCATCTGCTTCCGGAAGGACCACAACAAACTCATCGCCTCCGTATCGGGCGAGTATGTCCCCCAGTCTTAACGATTCCTTTATTTTCAAAGCGAACTCTGATAAAAAACTGTCACCGACGATGTGCCCGTAAGAGTCGTTTATAGTTTTGAAATTATCGAGGTCTATAACGAGCAGGCTGAATTTATATACGTTTCGCTCCGCCCTGCCTATCTCGTACCCCAGCAATTCCCAGAATACCCTCTGGTTATAAAGATTTGTGAGAGGGTCCCGGGTAGCGTAGAACTCAAGGTCCTTGGTATATTTGTATATCGCTTTAATCGAGCCTATTACATTCAACAGAGTGGTCAGGATACCGTCTATTACAAGGGAACGGATACTGTCCGACGCCATTTCAGATTGTACGCCTATTCCCACCACGCCTCCTATCCGGGGTGTTTCGAGAATAAGAGATTTTGTCTGGAGGTCTATATCTTTTTCCTCCAGTTCAGTGAGGGACCTGGACGGGTCGGCTATATTATGGACTATATTGATTCCGGCAATATTAAAAGTTACGCCGTCTCTAAGTTTTTTTCTTACAATGCTCTCAAAACTTTCCTTGGTTTTGTCGGCAGGCGTGTTCCTCCAGAATATCTCAAGGTCGTATATCTCTTCACCGACCTGGAAGATCGAAAAAAGAGCATAAGCGTTCATGACCTTGTTTATTTCGAGCAGGATATTGGTGACATGTTCTTTCCAGTCTCTTACCACCTCAGAGGTTATGATGAACTTCTCCAGGACCCTTATCTCGAACTCGAGTATGTCCCTGTCAACAGCCACTGTTTTCATCTTTTCAACAAGACCTCTGACCTCATCCAATACCTGATTGAATTCTGCAAATCCCGAACCGGAGTCATCCAGCGACAGGGTCGTTAAATCTTTAATTCTGTTTACACTGTTGACCCTCTCATGTAAAAAGCTTGTGGAACGCTTTATCCTGGCATTTACGAAAAGGGCTATCAATCCGGCCATGATAAAGGGAAGCGGGGTAAGTATGAGAAAAAGCGAGGCGAACTTCTTTTTTACTTCAACTATCACAGGCCCCATGTCCTGCTCTACCCTGATAACGCCTAATACATCTCCGCTTTTTGCATGGGCGTGGCATTTCAGGCATCTTTCAGCGGCCTTAATCGGATAAATATTAAAAAGCAGTGTTTCATGCTTGAATGTTATGAGGTCTCCCGTTCTAAATACGTCCCTGACATTTTGGCCCGGCTCTGACTCTTCTATCTTCCCGTAATCTTTTTCAACAGCCTCGCCCCTGAACATATCCACTTTATAGGGAAACTTTGCGCGCCTGCCGTTTAGCGAGTCCAAAAACTTCTCCAGCTCCGGCCTTGACCAGCCCTTTTCCATAAGCTGGAGCATCGAGTTGAGGACCTGCTGGGATATGGCATCCGAAACTTCATCTTCGTTCTTGAGAAAAGAGCGCTGGTAGCTGGAGGACACGATCAGGTAAGCCGCATCAAAACTGATAATGGATGCGATCAGAACTACTATGCAGACGAACGATTTCAAACTGAATTGTTTGCGGACCAGTCTCCCGAAACTGACAGGAATTTTTTCTTTTGGCATTAATCAGAATAACACGTGAACAGGGAATTATCAAGGCAGAAAATCAGGGCGAACGCACTATGTGTTTTTCAGGCATATAAAGAACTGCACTATTACCATAAAGTCAAAAATAGCTGCTTCAATGTCGTCATTCCCGCAGTCTGTAAGCGGGAATCCAGGTCTTTTGTTTCTGGATGCCCGATTAATACCTTCGGGCATGACGAAAATTTCGTCTTTTTGGTACATAGTGCGTTTGCCCTGGGCAGAAAATTAAGGTGGATTGATTCGTCTTAATCGTTCAGACGGGCCCAACAATTACCGGAAACACCCTTGCCGGTCCGGCTTGCATCTTCAAATCAAAAGAGAAAGCGTGTCAGGTGAAGATTATGGGTGAAGTAGTCGCTTTCCGGAAGAGCACCGTCCCAGCCGTGGATCAGCAGGGGCACATCGGACTCGTATAACGAGCCATGGGCCCGATAGGCAGGAGGCAGGTTTTCAAACTCAGTCTCCATCTCTCCGAATACCGTTTCCCTGTCGCCGAAAACCATCAGGTCGCCGATATAATCGCCCGGGAGTCTGAAGTTGCGCATTGCTTCGTCCCTTGTAATAACGTTTTCCACCCCTTCGAGACTTCGGCAGATTGTTTCCACCGCGCCTCTGTCCACCGGATCCTGCAGCCATAGCCAGCAGGAGCCGGCGAAGTTCCGGTGATGCACGATATAGTAGTCGCGCTCAGGCGACAGGGCAAAGCGGAGCGGCACGCCTCGTGACGCACAGACGCGAGCTATGTCCCAGCAGCGCTTTTTTCGGTTCATGCCGTGGTCGGCAGCAGCAAAGAAAGCGGCATCCGGAGCGGAGGCCTTCGCCTCTGCAATAAGGGAGTCGAGCCGTGACAAGTGGGTCAAGGACTCGCTCTCCTCCGGGGCCCAGCGATGCATGGGGTAATCAGTCGTATGCACATAGAGGACCCCGATCTCCGGCCATGTTTTCAGAATATCTATGGCCACTGTCCACAGCCAGTAGTTGATCTCTGCGGAATAGATGTCGGGAGGAGTGCCGTAACGCTGAATTATTTCAGGGGAGGCAGCTTCCGCAGCCACTGCAAGCATCGTTTCCTTATGGAAAAGTTCTACTGTCTTTTTCTTGCAGGTCAGAAGGGCGCCGCCGATTCCCTTTTTGCGAGCACGCTGGAATAGAGTGTCCGAGCGGATCATATCGGCCGAGTTCATGTATACAGCTTGTCCTAATGCTGCGTCAAAGTAAGAGTTGGCCGATATGCCGTGCTCATCGGGCCACGCGCCGCAGCAAACAGAAACATTATTGACATTTGTAACGGTAGGGGCTACCGCTTTTACTGCTTTATAGAATCCGTCACGCCCCATTGCTTTCAGCGCAGGCATCGGGTTCCCGGCGAGATAATCAACTCCGAGCCCGTCAATCAGTGCCACAATAAGTCGTTGTGGGGTCTTTATGGTTGTAATATGAATGCCTCCTTTACAAATAAGTGTTACAGAGCCACCGTGTCAGGTCAAAATTCATCTGCATCTCGTCCTGCGACGGCCCTTTACCGGTATATCCGTACGCGATAAGCGGAATGTCCTCCTCATAAAGGGAACCATGGTTCCGGTATCCCGCGGCTAATTCTTCTTCGGTCTCTTGCAGGTCGCCAAAAACAGTCTCCTTATCGGCCAGGACTACGAGGTCCCCAACCCTTTCAGGCATGAGGTGATAGAGGCCGGCCGCCTCATGCCGCGTAAGTACACTGTCCACACCCGGCAATTTTGCAAGAAACGAACGTGCGGCAGCGAGTTCTTCATTTGAACGGACGTAAACATACGAGACTCCGCCAAAGCCGCGATGATGTTCAGTCAAACGGTCGGCAACGGGAGAGACCGCAAACCGGAGATGTACAGAGTTGAGAGCGCATGTTTTCAGCAGGTCTATACATTTCTTCTTAGGGTTCATACCGTGATCGGCTGTTATTAGAAAGAGGGCGTCAGGGGCGGCATTGGATGCGGCGCCCAGCAATTCATCGAGCCTGGCCAAATGTTCAAGGGACCGAGGGTCCTGCGTCGCCCACTTGTGCATGGGGTAGTCTGTCGTATGTATGTAAATGAGCCTTATATCGGGCCGGTTTCTGAGAATGTCGAGAGCAATCGTCCAAAGCCAGTAGTTTACCTCCGCGCTGTACATGGGAGGCGGAGTCCCGTAACGGGCCGCCACATCGGGTGACGGTGCTTCGGCAGCCACAGAGAAATCAGTATGTCCACCCACCAGTTTCAGGGTCTTCTCCTTACAGGTCAGAAGGGCAGAACTGACTCCCTTTGAGCGAAATCTCTCAAATATGGTTGGCGCGAGAACAAAGTCAGTATCTTCAAGAAAGCGCGCTGTATTCGAGGCCTCATCGAAATAACAGTTCGTAGTGACCCCATGTTTTTCCGGCCAAGAGGCGCATATTATAGAGATATTGTTGGCGTTTGTGAGGGTGGGGAAGATGGCCCTTCCTTTTTTCTGGAAGCCCTCGCGAGCCATGCGTTTCACTACAGGCAAAGGGCTTGCTTCAAAATAATCGTATCCAAAACCGTCTACCATGCATATCACGGTACGTTGCATACTGTTGTTCACTATTATCCTATCCTCCCGGTGATGAAATCCCGTACCCGCTCGTTCCGGGGGTCGGTGAAAAGCTGTTCCGTTGGTCCATCTTCAAGAGAGATGCCTTCGCTGATAAAAAGGGAACGGTCGGCGATGCGGCGCGCCTGAGCGAGGTTATGAGTAACAATTATCACCGGCAGTTCCTGCTTGATGCCAAGGATCAGCTCCTCTATTTTTGCCGTGGAGAGCGGGTCAAGCGCAGAGCACGGTTCATCCATAAGCAGGGCTTCAGGATCATTGGCCAGTGCCCTGGCAATACAAAGTCTCTGCAGTTGCCCCGTTGATAGCCTGGATGCCGGTTCATGGATGCGGTCCTTTACTTCATTCCACAGCCCCGCACGTTCAAGGTATGTCTCGACGATCTCCTCTCCGGAACGTCCGTTCCAGAGTTGGTGAAAACGTATGCCGAACAGGATATTCTCCTTGATGGACATAGGGAAGGCCACAGGTTTCTGGTGGACCATGCAGATTCTCTTGCGCACAAGCTGCGAATCAATATCTCGTCCATACAGGCACTCTCCCTTGAAGCGGATTTCACCTTTAAGTATTTTTGCACCCGGCGTTAATTCAAGCGTGCGATTCATTACCTTCAGCAGCGTTGATTTCCCGGAGCCCGAAGGGCCGATCACTGCCGACACCGCGTTTGCCCGTGCTGAAATGCCCACTCCGGCAAGAGCGGTCTTTCCATTAATGGCGACATGGAGGTCCTGCACGTCGAAAACAAGCTTCTGGTCCGGCACGCAGTATGGCTCCGGGTCCATATTAACGGTTACAGACATGGTCTCGCCCGGCAATTTCATCGAGAGCGCATTATTCATTTCGCGGCACTACCACCCAGCCTGCGCAGCAGCAAGGCGCTTGTATTAAACAGCAGGAGACCCATTATAAGAACAAGGGCGGTACCGTACGCCTGCTCAAACGAGACCGCCTCCGAGACAAGGTTGTAAAGGTGGGTCGGGAGAGTCATGACCGGCTCCCGCAGCCTGAGTCCCCCCTTTGAAAAATAAACGCTTGCTGTGAACAGAACAGGGGCCGCCGAACCGACCGCGTGCCCCACCGCAAGGACCACACCGGCCACGATTCGCGGCCACGCTCGCGGCAACAGTATTCTGCGTATGATATATGCCCTCGATACTCCCAGGCAAAGCCCTGATTCACGATAGATGTCATCAACGGCACGGAGCGCTTCCTGCACCGAAATCAGAATTATTGGAAACATGATGAGAGCAAGGACTATCCCCCCGGCGATTAATGATACCCCAAACTTGAGAAAAACTACCAAGAATGCATACCCGAAGAGGCCGTAAATGATAGCAGGTATTGCCGCCAGGTTTTCCACGAGAAAACGCATAACAGAAGAAATCCGTTGTCCACGGCCATACTCCGCCAGGTAAATGCCCCCTCCAATAGCAAGGGGGAAAGCCCCTGCCAGGCCAACGGCGGCCAGTGCGACTGAACCCTCAATGGCAGGCATAATGCCGCCGTCTGTGCCGAGCGGCTCTCCCTTGGGATAGTCGGTGATAAAAGACCATGAGATGCTGTGTAGACCCTCTGCTATCAGGTACCCTATGATGGCAACAGGAAGCAGAAAAGCGGCGAAGCCGCATATCCATAAGAGCGCTTCGAACATAGCATTACTGAAACATGAGCGTATATAAGCTTTTGGAATACGGGATGCGATGGAAGCTGATAGAGCAGTATCATGCATGGGCACGCTCCAGAATCCTGCTCTTCAAATACCAAATGACCATGTTGATCAGAAGGACAAGCGCCATGAGAAACAAGCCGGAGGTGTAAAGAGCATGGTATTTGTCCGATTGCAACGCTGTTTCACCTAATTCAGTGGCAAGGAGCGCTGTAATTGGCTGGCCGCGATCAAGAAGGGAATGCGGCACTGCCACGGAATTCCCTGCCAGCATCAGCACGGCAAGTGTCTCGCCAAGTGCCCGCGCAAGGCCGAGCGCCACTGCTGCGAAGAGACCTGGAAGGGCTTTTTTGATTACAATCCTGCGAACTGCATAAAAACGGGTGACCCCCAACGAGTAAGCCGTGTTTCTGAGTTCCCGTGCAACGCTTCTGAAGGATTCTGCAGCCGTGCTCGCAATAAAGGGGAGTACCATTAAGCCGAGGACAAGGCCTGCCGCAAGTATGCACTCGCCGGTGGGCATATCGAACCATTTCTCGAAGTTCTTCACCAGCGTTACATATCCAAAAAAGCCGTAGACAACAGCCGGTATGCCGGCAAGTATTTCGAGAGCCGGCTGCAACATCCGGCCCACTTGGACGGGTGCAACTTCGGCGATAAAAAGCCCGATCCCGATTCCAAGTGGTATAGCCAAGGCGAGACTCAGTCCGGTAACCAGGACAGTGGAAAGTAAAGCGTGGACTATGCCGAAAGAAGGAGGCGTTGCCAAAGGCAACCAGGGGTCCTTCAGGAGAAAGTTCAAAAAGCCGGCCCCGAAAAAACTGCCGATGGAAGACTCCTTTACAACGTAAGCAAACATCAGGAGGAGAAATAGGACGCCTGCAAGCAGGCAAAAAAGACAGAGAGTGCGCGCGATACCGTCGCCCTTCATTTTTTTACCGTTTTCAGCGGCACGTATCCATGTTCCACGACTATTTTCTGACCTTCGTTGAGCATATAATCGACGAACTTCTGTGCTGCTATATCAGGCGTGCCATTTACCAGCAGGAGTAACGGCCTGGTGAGACGGTATTTGCCGTTAATGACGTTTTCGTTTGTTGGCGCCACACCTTCAAATTTAAGGACTTTGAGCTGGGGGTTCTCAAGGGCGAGTACCGACGAAATGTAACCGACAGCGCTTGTATTTGTTTCAAGTTTCTTCAGATTTACGCCCTGCGAAGGCACCTGGACAGCTGAGGTAGTGAATGTCTTTTCTTTCAGTATATAGTTCTGCAGTATCTCGGTGGAACCTCCGGCCGCATCACGCATTTGGACAAGGATCGGCTTGCCTGGAAGGGAGGCATCGACATCATGGAACGTCTTTGCCTCGCCTGAAAAGATGCGGGCAACGTCCTCTTTCGTGAGGTTGTTCAGTTTGGCCAGAGGATTTTTTTTATTAACAGCAAAGGCAATGCAATCCTTGCTTATCAAAATCTCCTTGTGGTTGCCGAGCTGCGCCTTCTCTTTAGCCTCTATGTCCCGGGAAGACATGCCGATTTGATTGGTCCCATCTATAACAGATCTTACGCCGAAGCCCGAGCCGCCTCCGGTAACGTAGATAATTACGGGCACTGAAGGCAGAGAGTGGTCAACCTTGTCCCACGTCTTGTATTTCTCCATAAATTGCGTTGCTGCATCGGCAATGACGGGAAGCAGAGTTGTTGAACCGCCAATGCGAATTATTCCATCAAAGCTTTTTGTATCTTGCGCACCGGCCCCGGACACTGCAATAATGAGGATAAATAGCAAGACAACTGTTATTAACTGTTTCATGGGGAAAAACCTCCTGATGCAGCTATCTTTTGATGACAAATAAATTGTCATACGTACTATACTTGATGATTGTTAAACTACTGTTACAAGATTGTTATGTTTTGGTGAAAGCAATTGCTTATGGAGCATTTTGAAGGCAAGAGAGACGATGATTTTGTATTCACCTAATACGACCCTGCCGGGGTTATTGGCTAAAGAGCGGATACCTGCAGCTTTCTCAGAATAACAGCTAATCCTGCCTTGTCAAGATTGCCTGAGGCAATCGACATCATGGCTTCACAGAGCCTGTCTTCAGGATCGTTAAGACTGATGTCGTTCAGTTCCAGAAAAACGAGCGCGGCAGCAAGAGCAGACCTCTTATTCCCGTCAATAAGTCACTTTATGCGACACGGAACTGAAGGAGTTCATGTTATCGGAGGCACGTTATCATAAAAAAACAGGAATGCAAATTTTTATTGCAATTATTTTTTATTGTTTTTTCTTCAGCAGCCACGCTGCGTGAGCATCTTTCCGGCTATGGTATAATGCTATTAAGTCAGGAGGTGTGTTATGGAAGACTATCAGAAGAGAATAGAAATAAACCCGAAAATATTGCTCGGCAAGCCTGTTATTCGCGGCACACGTATCCCGGTTGAGTTGATTATAAAATTAATTGCTCAGGGATGGCAGGATAAAGACATCTTGAAAGAATATCCATCCATCAAAAAGCCTGATATACGGGCCGCTCTTCTCTATGTTGAGAAACTGGTCGAAGAAGAAGAAGTCTATCCCATCCTCGCAAAATAGATACCCCCATGAAATTCCTGATAGATGAAAATGTCGGGAATTCCGTTGTCTGCTATCTCAAGGATAATGGGCATGATATTATTGTTGCTTCAAAAGAAGGATTTTCCGGCAGGGAAGATGATTTTCTGCTGGAGCATGCTTTCAGGGAAGAGAGGATTGTCATCACGAATGATAAAGACTTCGGTTTTCTTGTCTTCCGGCAGAAGATGCCGTCACAAGGAGTTATACTGTTTCGCTTTATTCAAGAACTGCCGTCCCTAAAAATCAAAGCGTTAGAAGCAATTTTATCCCTGAAGCCCGAACGGATATTAAACCATTTTATTATAGCAAGCGAAGGTAAGATTCGCATTCGCCCGTTGAAGTAATATCTCCAGACTTGGTGTAAAGGACAATCCACCACACCTTACCACACCCTCTTTGGGCTTCTTTGAATGAAATTAGGATTGAAAAACAAGGGGAAAATTATCGGGGCGAACCGATTCGAACGGTTATACTTATATTGATTTATATAGGTTTATGGGCTAAAAAGGGTGAAGGAAAGAATCCGGCGGGATAAGCAGGCAGTCCATACCCGCTAAGGCTGGTATCCATTTTGAGAAGAATGGATTCCCGCTTAAACACTGCGGGAATGACGACCTTTTGGGTGCTTTCATACCCCTTTGTGAGCCCCAGTTCATGGAGATTCCCGTGAAAAGTTATTTCAAGAGTTCCTTGAATTTCTCTACTGTCAGATCAGTATCTCGGAGAATACTCTCCAAAACTTTTGGATGGAGCACTTTCCCTGAATGATAAGGAACAGTTGCCCGCCTGCGTTCTTTGTTTTTATATATTTTATGGCTGCCACTCTGTCGCGAAAGATAAAAGCCTGCCCTTTCCAAAACCGTAATCACTGCGTCGGCAGTTTTTCACTCATACTGCTATTTCCATCAAGGTAAGATTAACTGAATCTGCCTGCGGGATTTCTTCACCGCTTTCAATTCTGTCTTCAATATGAAGGTGAATAGCATCTCTGATATTTTCCAGAACATCTTCGTAAGTATCGCCCTGCGTGTAGCAACCCTGAAGTTCTGGGCAGAAGGCAAAATAGCCATCTTTGTCTTTTTCGACTATCACTGAAAACTTATATGCGTTCATCGGCCACCCTCCTTTATGAAGGAATTATAACAGAATGAAAGCACAGTGGCGTGGGCTTTCTTTTGGCCGGAGGGTGGAGTGAAGGTGGAGTCGGGGAAAACAGCCTTCACTAACTATTGAAAAACAAAGGAAAAAGAATCGGGGCGAACCGATTCGAACGGTCGACCTCTCGCACCCCAAGCGAGTGCGCTATCCAGGCTGCGCTACGCCCCGAAATGATGATGGAGTATTTCTTTAAGCCTCGATTTTACCATAGCGAGGATGTTCTCAGCGTCTGAAGCAGCTTCAGCGGCCACTCCGGGGTCTGCCGGGCAGTTTACCGGACTTTGCTGTTCCGCATCACTTCCGAGCTTGCGCCTGACACCGTCAATCGTATACTTTTCTTCATACAAAAGGCGTTTGATCTGCAGTATAAGATCGACATCGTTTTTTGCATAGATCCTTTGCCCCGACTTGCTCTTCCGCGGATTAAGAAAGGAGAACTCTGTCTCCCAGTAACGCAGCACATACGATTCAACACCTACAACCCTGCTGACCTCTCCTATTTTATAAAATAGTTTTTCCGGAAAAAGCTTGAGCGGCTGGGGTGATTTATACGTATCCTGCATTATCAGCACACTGCGATTGTTTTCAACAACATCCTCTGAAATCAGGCTACTGTTTTTCAATAGCCTCTTTTAGCTGATCGCTCGACTTAAAAGTTACGACCTTGCGCGGGGTGATCTCCACCTCTTCCTTTGTCTTAGGATTTCTCCCTATGCGAGAGTTTTTCTTTCGAACATTAAATGTCCCAAAACCTGAGACCTTAATGGATTCCCCTGCTATAAGCGTCTGTTTAATAGAATCGAAAACAACTTCCACTATATTTTGCGCCTCGTTTCTCGGAAGTCCTACCTTCTCAAACACAAAATTTACAATGTCAGCTTTTGTCATTGTCTTCCCTCACATTTCATATTCACTACCGGGATGGACACCGTCTTCTTCCCGAGCAGGACGATACGTTGTATAATTTTATATTACTTCATTCCCTAATTGTCAAGTATTTTCAAATGATTGAGGTCAGTTAAAAGTGAGCAGTCGTTGACTCCACGCCGATCTTTCTGTTATTCTTATTGGACTATTTTAGGTTGTTTATATTTTTTGAGACAAAGAGGATGGAGCATGAAAGAGAAAGGAAAGATAAAGACACCAAAGGATATATCTTTGCGTGAAAGGAAGCTTAAGGAGATACGAAAGAAGCTGAACCGGCAGCGAGAAGATCTGATATCTGAGGCAGGGCTTGCACTTACTACGTTGCCGGATGAGACCATTTTCCCTGAACTGGGTGATCAGGCATCGGCTGAAATAGACAGGAATTTTATGCTTAAGCTGAAAGGCAGGGAAAGAAAACTCCTTGCGAAAATCGATGAGGCAATAGAGAAAATTGATAACGGCACCTACGGCATTTGTGAGGCTTGCGGAGAGGAGATAAATCTCAAGCGTCTTGAGGCCAGGCCCGTAACAACAATGTGCATAGAATGCAAAACTGAACAGGAAGAAGAGGAAAAGCTAAGAGAAAGATAAATTTGGTCACATACTGTATTCTTTCAGCCCGTATCTCCTTTTCAAAGACTCGCCGAGCAGATTAAAGCAGAAGGCCGTTAACGACAGCGCGATTCCCGGGTACAAAACCATCCATGGCGCATTGAGAACGTAGGTCCTGTTTGCGCTGATCATTGAACCCCATGTCGCTGTCGGAGGCTGGGCGCCCAGGCCAAGAAAACTCAGAGTGGCCTCGGTAATCAGGAACCCTCCCAGCTTAATGCCTGTTAAAACGAGCGCCAGCTGAAAGCAAAGCGGCGCAAGGTGCAAAAACATAATTCTTATATCACTGCATCCTACCGCCCGCGCCGCATCCACAAATGCCATGTCCTTTAACGTCAATATCCGGCCCCGTATCAGCCGCGCAAATGATGTCCAGCCCACTGCTGCCAAAGCGATCATGACCGTATAAATACCGGGAGGAAGCACCACAGTTATTGCGATAGCGAGCAAAAGCGATGGAAAAGACATGACAAAGTCCACGATCGACATCGCAACCGTGTCAAAAGCGCCGCCGAAATAACCGGCGGTCAGGCCCACTCCAAAGCCGACAACGGCAGAAACAAAAGCGGCGGCAACGGCAACGCCTATAGATATCTTGCTTCCGTAAATGACTCGTGCAAAGATATCTCTGCCTTTGCTGTCTGTCCCGAACGGGTGCTCCATGCCGGGCGCCTGGCTTATAGAATCCAGGTTTATCTTGTCCGGAGCATGGAAGGGAAGCAGTGGAAAGAGTACGGAGAGCGCAAAAAGGAATACGACGAAGAACAGCGGCAGCACTATCCCGCTACTTCTCTTTTCCATGCAACCTTATCCTTGGATCGAGATAATGATAGAGCACATCGATGAAGAGATTGACAATGACAAAGACCACCGTGCCGGCTATGATACAGCCCATTATAACAGGGTAGTCCCTCTTGATTATCCCTTCCATTGTAAATCTTCCGATGCCGTCCCACCCAAAAATGGTTTCAGTGACCACAGCTCCGTTCAGATAGCTTCCGAAATCGAGGCCTATTATAGTGACGATCGGAATTACCGCATTTTTCAGGACGTGGTGTATATGTATCCTCCGCAAGGGCAACCCTTTTGCTATGGCTGTTGTAATGAAAGGCATGCCGAGCACCTCGGCAACGGATGTCCTTGTCACTCTTACCAGCGTTGCCGCAGCGGGTATTGCGAGAGTGCATGCTGGGAGTATGAGAAATCTGATATTCCCTGTGCCTGAGGGAGGGAACAGCTTCAACCCGAAGCTGAATATAATCATAATAATAATTGCGCTCCAGAAAACAGGAATGCTCAGGCCTGCGAGTGAAAGACCGTCGATGATTTTTTGGGCCGGCCCCCCGCTTTTGTAGGCCGCTGCATAACCCATTATGATACCGAGAGGTATCGCTATCGCCATCGCGGCAAAGGCAAGTTCCAGGGTATTCGGGAATTTCAGGGCGATATCCGCCAGGACATCTCTGTCGGTATAATTAGGACCTGCCAAAGTCGCCGCGCATAAGCATCTTAAGATAGCCTGCGTACTGCTGCAGGGCGCCTTTGTCAACGCCGATCTCTTTTCTAATGCTCTCTATGGTTTCCTGACTGGCACGTTCACCCGCAAGACTCAGCGCTATGTCGCCGGGAAGCGCCCTGAGAAGAGCAAATGAAACGAACGTTATACCCATCAGGAGCGGGACCAAAAGTATAAGCCTTTTAATAATGTACCGTGTGATCACAATCCCTGCCTGTTATAATATCACTATTAAGCCCATGCTATCCACCGGATTGCCCGGCAAGAACAATTTCCGTGCCTTTGTCCATTGTATAGATCGGGTAGACTTTATACCCGTCAACCCACGGCTGCTTTACGAGATACTCAGTTCTGTGCCAGAAAAATACCGAGGGGACATCCTTTATTATCAATTCCTCGGCCTGCCTGTAAAAATTATTTCTGTCGGTCTCATTAAGAGAAAACTGTCCCCGTTCAATGAGAGCATCCACTGTTTTATTGCAATACCGGGTCTTATTTCCAGCGGGCCCGATGTTTGAGGAATGGAACAGGGGAAAGAGGAAGTCCTCGGGATCGGGATAATCGGCCCACCAGCTGAGCCAGAACAGTTCAGGTTCTCCCTTGTTTACCGCCTCTTTGAAGGCGTTCCACTCAAGCTGTCTGATCACCACTTCAATCCCGGCACTTGAAAGATAGGACTGAATAATTTCAGCAAGATCCACCACATCCTGATCAGCTGTTATATAAAGGTGCACGCGTATTCCCGACAAACCCGCGCTCTTTATGATCTCTCTTGCATTCAGGGGATCATATCTCCAGCCTTCGTAAAGGGCCGCATTAATTTTCCATGTCCTCAGGAGGTCGGGAACAGGGCCCGCAGCCGGTCTTCCCCTTCCCTCGTAAAATGTTCTCAGGATTTTTCTTGTGTCGATGGCACATGCAACGGCCTTCCTTATATTCACGTTGTCAAAAGGAGGTCTCGCTGTATTCATGCCGAGATAGTAAGTATTAAGCCCTTTTATTGAAATGATCCGGCTGCTCCATTTTTTATCGTCCCTGAATTTGGAGTATGCAGGCGCCGACAGGGAGATGACATCAAGATTGCCGAGCTCGAATTCAGTGACCGCCGTTAAATCCTCGGGTATTATCTTATAAACAATACCTCTGACTTTTGCGCGTCCGTCAAAGTAGTCTTCTTTTCTCTCCAGTACCAGTTCCCTGTCAGCCATCCATGACTTCAGTCTGAAAGGTCCGGTGCCGCCGGCCCCGGAGGCTCCGGTCAGATTATCATGTCCAGGGCGGCTGAATCCATCTGCGGGCACAACATACGCCGGCGTTGTCGTCAGTATATTGAGAAACGGCGAGAACGGCCTTTTAAGTTTTATTTCGAAGGTATAATCATCTATAAGCCGGAATCCGGCAACAGCTCCGGCCCGGCCTTTCCGATAAGCCTCCGCGCCCTCAACTTTATCGAAGACCCAGACATTAGGCGACTTTGTCGCGGGATTCAGGACCCTCTCAAATGATGCCTTGAAATCCCGGGCCTTGACCTCGCGTTCATTGGAGAACCGCACATCCCGTTTAAGAAAAAATATGTACCTTAGCCCATCCCGTGATATTTGCCACCGTTCGGCGATATCAGGTGATACGGACATATGGTCGTCCAGCCTGACAAGGCCGTTAAAAAGCTTTGCCGCGACTGAGGCGCCTGCTACATCGGTTATCAGGGCCGGGTCAAGAGTTGAGGGATTGGCATTCAGCCGGTAATAAAAAAAGCCGTCGATGCGGTTTGAAGAAGTACAGCCGGCGAAAAGCAACGGTAGGCAAAGCAAATGGACAATTCCAATCGATGAGCAAAAACGCATTATGCGCCCGACGTGCATTAATCATAATAACATGGTAAGCACTGCCATTAGGGGAAAGGGCTGATTTTAGTCTGCCGGTAGTTTTTTTGTCCGGGTTTGCGGCGCTCATCAATCTTGCAGGACAAAACCTGATCTGTTTTTAAGTCTATCTCCTATAGAAAGATAGGACGCGCACCGGCTCCATAAGGCGTCCTGGTGTTTTAAACTACAAATAGTTCATAGACAAAGGGCAGGTTGATAATGTTTATTTCAAGCCGGTCAAGAGTTCAATTTATTTAACAAGGAGGAGTGCCATGACAAATAATTTCAAAACCGATGGAACTATTAGGACCGGCGTTAAGAAGAAATCACAGAGTGCGCAGATTAAAGGACTTGCGGAAGCAATATTGTTTCAGTCAATGGAAGATTTGTGGATTGATGAAGAAAGATCAGGCTGCATGGACTTTTTTAGCGGAGAAGGGTTTTGTCTCTGTTCTGAAATCGCCGGTATCAGTTCTGATGACAAGGCACAAATACTGGATATTGTCCGGGATATTATTGATCAAAATTCAGGAAAAGGCAAAAAAGCAGGAGGTATAAGAGCTGATCGTGGTGAGGTTTATGAACTTGTGCGATAAAATAAAAAACGGCCCGCGCTCCCTAATGGGCCGAAAGCCTTGCGCTCATACCCCGCGATTATTTGATTTGACAAGTCTGAGGTTCTGTGATAAACACAAACTATACGGTAAGGCCTTGAGAGGAAATGGAATGAAGCCCGGGAAAAGAGAAATTTTGTTCAGTTTGGCGGTGTTGTTACCTGTATTTATGATTATTGCAGGTTGCGGCGGTGGCGGCGGTAAAGCCGGCTCCACTTCAACTCCGGCACAGCCCACGACTATTTCCGGTGTTGCTGCTGCCGGATGGCCGCTAACCGGCAATGTTACCATTAAAGACAGCAGGGGAGCGACAAGCAGCACAACAATCGGCGTGAGCGGCCAATACACAATTGACGTGACCGGCATGACAGCGCCATTCGTTCTCATGGCCGACGGCACTATTGCCGGAGTATCGACCCAACTATTCTCCGGCGCTACGCAGGCGGACATCGGGGGCAATATAAATATTACGCCGCTCACCGACTTGATCATTTCCAATGTCGCAGGCGAAATATCCGCGAACTTATACAGCAGCGGCAACTTCTCCAATCTGACGGCAGATAACCTGAATGCCCAGCAGGTCAAACTGCAAGCAGTGCTGCAGCCGATTCTGTCCGGAGCAGGAGTTTCTTCAGGCACTGACCTTCTGCGGACCTTTTTCCAAACGAACAATACCGGGCTTGATGCGGTGATAGATTTACTGACTGTTACTGTCAACTCATCCACGAATTCCGCGACTATCACCAACGTAACGAATCAGCAGACTGTTGACGTAAATTTTGCCACTCAAACCTATACCAATAGTTTTTCCAACGCATCTGCCACTGCGCAGTCGGTCTCTGACATCACGTCGATAATCAATTTTTTTAGCACCTTGTCCGGGTTGTTTGCCACGAGCATCCCTTCGGCCACAAATCCTACGCTGCTCAATCTTTTTAATGCAGCCACTTTCCTTAATAACGGCCAGAATCTGAGTATTTTCCTTAGTGCCCTGACGTCAAATTCCACAAATATCGGACTGACGCTGAATGGTCTGTCCATACTTGCCCTTAATCCCGTTGCCGGCACTGCCGCTGTCAACTTTACGACAAATAAATCGGGGACTACTCAAACCATGCACTTTATCCTGGTGAACGGTTCCTGGCTCGCCGAGGGAAACCTGAACACTAATACGTCCGGATCCAGCACAAATCTGAAAGAACGTGAATCGTGAGACGGGAAAGGTAATCCGTCTTTACAATTCACCTGGTGCAGAAGGCTGACCTTTCCTGACAAGGTCTTTCAGTTTCTCCGCACAGAAAAGCCGGGCCTGCCTTACCGAACGTCAAAATTCCTGCAAATATGGAAAGTGTCCGCCTGTTTAGTTGCGTGAACAGGGCGTGCGCTTGCTTATGGGACAAACACTGATATTTTATTTGCATGATTTCCTACAAAAATATCCGCTTTCGGCTGATATTTGGACCGGAGCCTGCGGTTTAAAATTTGAACTCTATAGAGAGAGGAAGCCGGGAGTGAAGCATACTACCTATATGTATTAGGGTCTCTCAAGGCAATAAAGTCCGGACAGGCTTAAAATGGTCAGGTCAATGCGAAAGGAGACAGTCATGAAGCATGCAGGCGCCGTGAAAGAAGAACAACTTGAGCAGGAATTCGTACAGGAGCGGGGCTTTGCCTTACACTTGCAGCGCGCCAGAGAAGAAGAAAGAAAGAATATCGCCCGTGAAATTCATGATGAGCTTGGTCAGGTGTTGACAGCTTTGAAGATAGATTTAAGCTGGCTGAACGACAAATATGCTGACCACAAGCCGCTTTGCGACAAGACAGAATTCATGTTGCGGACGGTAAATGCAACAATCAAGACGGTCAGGCATATCTGCACCGAGTTGAGGCCCTCGATATTGGATGATTTTGGTCTTTTTGACGCAATGCAGTGGCAGGCTGATGAATTTCAGAAGCGAACAGGGATTGAATGCATGGTCAATATCGGCCCTGAAAATATTGAGATTGATAAAGACCGCTGTACGGCAATTTTCAGGATCTTCCAGGAAGCGCTGGCAAACGTCTACAAGCATGCCAGGGCGACAAAGACAACAGCAAAACTGACACACGATAATAACGATATAATATTGGAAATCATGGATAACGGCATAGGAATAGAAGATAAACAACTTTCAAAGCTTCAATCATATGGTCTTCTGGGGATGCGCGAGCGGGTTTATCCCTGGGGCGGAAGAGTGACGGTCACAGGCAAGAAAAATGAAGGCACAGTAGTGAGGATAATCATGCCTGCAAATCAGATTTAGTTGCAGAACATTTGTCCGACACACCTGACAAGTTGAAAAAACTTGAGATTCGGTAAAAGCATGAAGATTGGACCGAGTTACGAATGAGATAGATATCTGTGAAGGAGAATATCGGGATATCTAAGTTATTTCACCCGTTTTTGAGTAATCTCCCCCGCCTGACTCATAGCCGACTATTTCGTCTTCTTCTTCATCGCCAAGAAACGAGTAGTTTTCAACCAGCCCCCGAATCAGAAAGCGCTTCTCATGGCGCGGCAAAGTCCTGTAAAGCGGCGATTCACTCAGGATAGAGACAATATTTGTTAACATATTACGGTTCATATCCATCACCCCTTCCAGTTGACCGAAGATTATGAAGCAGTTGTTTTCAACTCTATACTACAGGGGCAAAATGAATAATCAGCCTGAATCTGATATTTTTGTAAGAAATCGCCGAAAAGAATGTGATAATTCGTCTGATGCCGGTGCGTTAGTATATTCTTACAGAAGTGATTTATTGATGCAAATTGCTTTGTTTCTTTTTCTGAGGGGGGGCCGAATCCGGAATGCTGACCTTAACTATAGTGCCTTTATTTTTATAACCTGTTATCTCCACCCTGCCTCCCCAGGGATAAACGCGTTCACGCATCACTATAAGGCCGAAGGCTTGAGGCTTCGAAAGCTGTTCATCTGTTAAGCCTTTGCCGTTATCGATAACATCCAAAGTTATATCGTTATCACCTTTTGTCAATCTTGCCGCTACCTTTGTCGCCCTTGCATGCTTAAGGACGTTTGTCAGCGCCTCCTGGAAAATTCTGAAAAGCGCCGTGCTCCGCTCTTTGTCCAGCTCAATATGCTCCGGCACAGAGTCAACGGCGCATTCAATCCGTGTCCTCTTCTGAAATTCAGCCGCATGCCACTGCATTGCGTCAAGAAGACCAAAATCATCCAATATCGAGGGCCTCAACTCGGTGCAGATGCGCCTGATAGAGCGGATGGTTTCATTAAGCGCATTCAACATGGCCCCGGCCTTGTCGAATATGGGCTTATGGTCTCCGTATTGCTCGCGAAACCAGCTTAATTCCATCTTCTGGGCGCTGAGCGCCTGTCCAAGTTCATCGTGTATCTCACGGGCAATTTTCATTCTCTCTTCTTCTCTGACAGATTGCAAATGGGCTGCGAGATTGCGTAATTGTTCATTGGACCTGTTCAGCTCCAATGTCCTTGCAAGGACGCGCAGTTCCAGTTGTTCGTGCGTTATGCGCAACTGCTCTTCAGCCTGCTTGCGGTAGGTGATGTCAACGTGCGTACCCACCAATCGCAATGCCTTACCCCCGGCATCACTGAGAAGTGAGCCGCGCGAAAGGATATCAACATAATGGCCGTCTTTATGACGCAGGCGGAATTCAACTTCGTATTTGTCGGCGCGTCCCTCGGCGAAGTCGCGTACAAGGGCCAGGGTGGTTTCCCTATCGTCGGGGTGCAGCAGGCTTTTCCAGGTATCGATATGGTTTGGCAGTTCCTCATCGGCGTAGCCCAGCATTGATTTCCATCGGGGAGAATAATATATTTCATCAGTCCGCAAATCCCGGTCCCAGAGACCGTCTGTGGCGCCCAGCATGGCAAGCCGGAAGCGCTCTTCGCTCTGCCGCAGATGCTCCTCGGCATTCCTGCGCTCGGCAATTTCCCTTTCCAATTCCTTATTCGCTATCGACAGCTCAAAAATAAGATTTTCTCTTTCCTTCTCGATATTTTTCCGGCCCGTAATGTCTCTGAAGGCCGTGACCGAACCAATTGCCTGACCGTCCTCAATGACGGGACTGCAAGTGACCGATACAGGGAAGACCGTTCCATCTTTTCGCACAAAAACCTCGTCCGAAGAGACAAAGCGGACGCCGTTTTCGATCACCTTATACATCCAGCATTCTTTAAAGGGTAAAGGAGAGCCGTCTGTTTTCATGCAGTGAACGCTATCATGGATATTTCTATTGCTCAATTCCGACATTGTCCACCCTAAAAGACGTTCTGCCTCAGGATTCATGAAGATAACGTTCCCTTCCTTATTCATGACATAAATGCCTTCAGCAAGAGATGACGCGATATCACGCAAGGCCTTTCTTTCTTTGCGCAGGGATTCTTCAACCTGCCTGCGCTCTGTGATGTTTTTCATAAACTGGTCAAAGATTACCTGATGCCTTTTTTCACTGTGACTCAGGGCTTCCTCAGCCAGCTTGCGCTCTGTGATGTTTTTCATGAAATGGAGCATCCCTTTAAGATTATTTTTTTCGTCAAATACCGGATATGCGGTGACTTCCAGATGCAAATCCAGAACAGGCTCATAAATTTCCCTTATTACCGTTTTTTTCAATTCCAGAGCATGTTTGCAGGGACAATTATGGATAGGCTCTTTTGTCTTATGTATAATTTCGCAGCACTGCTTCCCAATAATATCTTCGCGGTCCAAATGGAGGGCATCTGTAAAAGCCTTATTCACTTTCAGGATCTTATGGCCGGCGTCGTGCAGCGAAACCATGTCGGTAATTACATCAAAACTATTATGCCAGTGGTCTTCGATCAGCTTTGAACTCTCTATGCCGCCCCCGGTTTTAGCAAGCGCTTCCTTGTCCATAATATGTATTATTCTATCATAATTAACGCAGAGAACACAGATGTTGATTGTAAGACTGTGGCGAGCAGATAAACTGTCCGTATCTGTAGCACATAAACTGTCCGGATAAAATATATGGATAGCAAGGGGGCTATCCATGAAACGTTCGGCAGTGTTGCAGGAGGTACGGAAGATGAGATTTGAAGAAAGCTATGAGGGTTGGATACGAGGTCGATTAACGCAGGAAGAAGCAGCAACGCTTCTGGGTGTGTGCGATAGGACATTTAGAAGATATATGTTGAGGTATGAAGATACGGGCCTGGAGGGCCTTATAGATAAGCGTTTAGGGCAAATATCTCATAAACGTGCGCCTGTTGATGAAGTAGTCGCACTATCGGATCTTTATAGCAATCGCTTTTGTGGTTTCAATGTCAAACATTTTTATAGCTGGTACCGGCGTGCTTATCAAGGGACCAGAAGCTACACATGGGTCAAGAACACCCTCCAGGAAAAGGGATTGGTACCGAAGGCAGCACAGAAAGGTACACACAGGAAAAAGCGTACAAGGGCACCTTATACCGGTATGATGCTGCACCAGGATGGTTCCAAACATCAGTGGGTTGAAGGAAAATACTGGGATCTAATCGTAACTATGGATGATGCCACGAGTGAACACTACTCGATGTTTTTTGTGCAGGAGGAAGGCACTCAAAGCAGCTTTCAAGGGGTAAAAGAAGTTATTGAGCAACACGGATTGTTTGCTTCGTTGTATACGGATCGTGGAAGTCACTACTGGCATACACCTGAGGCCGGAGGGAAAGTGGACAAATCAAATCTTACCCAGTTCGGTCGTGCAATGAGCCAACTTGGAATTAAGATGATTGCTGCGTATTCTCCTGAGGCCAGGGGTCGTTCTGAGCGAGCCTTCGAAACTCATCAAGACCGCCTCGTCAAGGAGCTTGCAATGGCGGGCATTACTGAGATGAAGCAGGCCAATGATTATCTTGCCAGTACTTATATGCCAGCCCATAATGCCGAGTTCACTGTTGTCCCGCAGGAACCACAGAGCGTATTCGTGACTTGGGCAGGCACTGCCTTGGAAGACATCCTATGCGAACAGTATGACCGCACCGTAGGCAACGACAACTGTGTAAAGTTCGATGGGCTAAAACTTCAGATCCCGCCAAATCAATATCGCTGCCACTACGTTAAGGTCGAAGTTCGCGTCCATCGTTATCCGGATGGTGGCCTTGCTATATTCCATGGACCGAGAAAACTGGCGGTCTTTGACCCTAAAGGAAAGGAGATTGCAAAGTGCTCACATGCAGCGGCATGAGACTCAATAAAACTGACATCGGTGGCCTGCCATGTTCCATGCGCAGCCACCCTGCAGAACCGGACAGTTTATTTGCTCTAAAACCGGACAACTCTATTTGTTGACAACAGATGTTGATTGTAAGACAGTCGCCTACTATAAAATCAGATTTGACCCTCTTTTATTACTTCGGGCCTTCGTGCATAGTTATAGTAGAGAAATCATGTTGATAAGACCAGGCCCTTTATGAAGGGCGGACAGACTTCCAGGGGTAAAGGAGTTCATGATGAAAACGTCCGGCCTTAATGTCCTGCTCATTGAGGACAGCGATGGCGATGCTGAATTAATCCGGGAAATGATGTACAGTTGTGGACGGAAATGCAGCCTTAGGAGGGCCGAACGGCTTTCGGAGGGATTAAAGCTGCTTGAAGAAGAGATGTTCGATGTGGTCCTTTTGGACCTCGGACTGCCCGACAGCTTTGGGGTCAATGCTTTGGCAGAAATCAATGATAAAAAGCGGGAACTGCCGGTCATCGTTTTCACCGGGATGGAGGATGATGAACTGGCGGCAAGAGCGATATCAATGGGAGCGCAGGATTACCTGTTAAAAGGGAGAATTGACAGCGATATGCTTTATCGCTCAATCACATATGCGATAAACCGAAAGCAGGCGGAAGAGACCATCAGAAAAGCCAAGGAATTGAGCGACGCTCTTAATACAATAAACTCTCTTATAAATTCCACCCTTGATGCGGATGAAATAATGCAGAGAGTTGTTGCCGAGGCGGCCCGCCTGACAGGATCTGACGGTTCTTCGATAGGATTGTTTCAGGCTGACCATGTTTTCATGAAGTATGTGTACAATATGCCCGGCGAGTTTGTCGGCCTGCACTTAACGCCAGACGAGGCAAAGCATATTCATTATGCTGCGTCAAGGAGGGAAGCCGTAGCATTCAATGACCCTGCTACTGACGATCGCATTGATACCGATTTTGTCAGCCGTTTTGGTATTTTTTGTGTAATGAGCGCTCCTCTGATCGTCAAGGATGAGGTCATCGGTTCGATATGCTTTTACCGCCTCGCCCGCAGGTGCGCATATACCGAAATGTACGTGGATTTCGCCAAAAAGCTCTCGACAGCGGTCTCGGCAGCTCTCGAGAACGCCAGTCTCTATGATAATCTCAAGAAGATGGACGAGGAAATAAAGCATTTGGCGTACCACGACGCACTCACCGGCCTTCCTAACAGACGCCTTTTCACCAGCCTCCTCACTCACGAACTTGCGCAGGCACACAGGCGCGATAAGAAGATGGCCATTTTTTTTCTGGACCTCGACAGGTTCAAGGACATCAATGACACTATGGGACACGAGACCGGCGATGAGCTTCTCAAAGAGGTGGCCGTCCGACTCAAATCGACTGTCAGGGAATGCGATACAATTGCGCGCATAGGCGGCGATGAGTTCAATATTATACTTGCCGATATTGACCATGTGGAGGTCATTGCGGATATTGCGCGAAAGATTGTGGAATGCTTCCGGAAGACCTTTATGATTGCCAAACACGAATTCCACATGTCGACCAGCATAGGCATCAGCATCTATCCAGATGACAGCGAAGAAATCAATACACTGCTGAGCTATGCGGATATAGCCATGTACCATGCCAAAAAAGAGGGCAGGAACAACTATCAGTTCTATGACGCGGAGATTAACGTCCGGACCATTGAGCGCATGCGGATGAATAACCTGCTGATGCATACAGTTGAGCGCGGCGAACTGGCCGTGCACTATCAGCCCCAGATTGATATTAAAACCAAAGATATTGTAGGCGCCGAGGCCCTGGTGCGCTGGAACCACCCGGAGATGGGACTGCTTGACGCAGCGCAATTCATTCCACTGGCTGAAGAAACAGGATTTGTTGCATCTATTGATGAATGGGTGCTCCGGACTGTCTGTAAACAAGTTAAATTGTGGCAGGATGCCGGTTTGCCCGCGTGTGTTACTGTAAACCTGTCTGCACGGCAGCTTCAGAGCCCCCAACTGGTCTATAAGATATCGCAGATTTTCGATGAAACCGGCGTGCTCCCGGACTGCCTGAGTCTTGAGATCACCGAGAGCGTTGCGATGCACAACATCGAGCGCACGGCTGAGCGGCTGAAGGAATTATCGGAGATGGGTATAAGTATCTACATAGATGATTTCGGCACCGGGTATTCATCCCTGAATTATCTGAAGCGGCTGCCTGTCGAATGCCTTAAGATAGACAAATCCTTTATCCGGGACATCGCGGGAGATCCTGATGACAGGACCATCATCAGTGCGGTAACGGCAATGGCGCACAAGATGAGGTTGAGGGTCATCGCCGAGGGAGTGGAGACGCAGGAGCAGTTCTCCTTCCTCCGCTTTGCCGGGTGTGACGAGGTGCAGGGATTTCTCTTCAGCAGGCCGATGCCGGCGGAGAATTTCTCAGAACTGATAAGATGGCCCGGGAGCGGCGCATCGTCCCAGAAACCATCCACCGCTTTTTCAAAGAAGCCGTGGACCACCTGGGGCTGGAGGTCAGGGCGTTAAGGGGCCACGACATGTCCTTCCGGGTGGGGCGGCTCCCCGCCTTCCTACATCAACTGGCCCAGGGCCGGGAGTGGCGTCTCCTCCCCCTGGCCCGAAGCTATGACCGCATTACCTTTGAGCGCAGCGTCAGTGAAGCCGACCCCCGTTTTGAGTGGATCACCCCAGGTCATCCCCTGTTTGAGGTGGTGCGCCGCCATACCGAAGAGGAAACCAGGTCCCACTTCCGCCGGGGTGTCCTCTTCTATGAATTGCAGCGGGAAGAGCCTTCCTTGCTGGAACTTTTCACTGCCTCCGTGGCCGACGGCGCCGGCGCCACCCTCCACCAGCGGCTTTTCCTAGTTGAATCCACCCTGGCTGGGGGACGCCGCTTACGGGAACCCACCTACCTGCTGGACCTCAACCTCCCCGAGGAGTTTCCCTCAGCAATTCCCGAGGTCCCCTTGGATGATGAACAGTCCCGGGCTTTCTTCTTCACCCAGGCCTTGCAGGCCTTCCTGGCCGAGGTGGAGGCCGAGCGGCGCCAGGACCTGGAGATCGTGGACGCCATGTGAGCCTCTGCTTTGAGGAGTTGATCCGCAAACGGGATGAGATTTTGGGGCGGCAAATACTGCCCGGACCAGGGGGACCCGGCGGCGGAGGGCTTGATTGAGATCGAATCTCAAAAGCTCCTGGAATTGCAGCAACGCCGGGACCGGCGGCTTCAAGAGATCAGCCGGCAGCGGGCCCTGTCCCTACAGGGTATTGAACGCCTGGCCGTGGCCCTGGTGCTCCCCCACCCGGAGCGGCAGGCGCCGGAGATTTCCAACCTGGTGTGCGATCGGGAAACCGAATCCCGGGCCATGTCGGCGGTCACGGGTTATGAAGATAGCCGGGGTTGTAAGGTTACCGACGTACACGAACAAAATCTGGGCTATGACTTGCGCAGTCTGCACCTGGACACCGGCGAACTCCGGCTTATCGAAGTGAAGGGTATCGGCGGACACACCGGCACCATCAGCCTCACCCCTAACGAAAAAAGGGTAGCCGAAGACCGGCGGGACGTTTATTGGCTCTATATCGTTACCGACTGCGACATTAATCCTACGATTCAGCCCCCTATCCCTGACCCGGCCCGCCTGGAATGGCATGAAGTGAGAAAGGTGGACCATTACCGGCTCACGGTTGACGCCATTACTCAGCCCATGGAGTTACGGGAAAAAGAAACTCCATATAGAAAGCCAACATGACTCCTGAAAGATTACGCGAACTCATCGCAGGCGGGGAAAGCCTGGCGGTAGAATTTAAGGGTGAATCGCAAAGGCGGTTGTCTGATGCAGACCTTATTGATGCAGTGGTCTGCCTGGCAAATCGTCCCAGTAACGGCATGGGCTGGTTCCTTATCGGCGTAGAAGATGATGGCCGGATCACTGGCGCCAAGCCTCGCCACGGTCAACACACTGATCCCCTTCGGGTGCAGGCGCTCATAGCCAACCGCACCCGCCCTCCGCTCTCCTGCCAGGTGGATTTGGTTAACCTGGAGGATAAAACCGTGCTGGTTATCCAAGTGCCGCCATTCCCCATACCCGTCGGCACTTCGGATGGTAAATATTTGCGCCGCACCATCGGCGGCCGCGGGCGCCCCGAGTGTGTGCCTTTCCACTTCTCGGAGATGCATGCTCGCCAGGCAGATGTTGGTATACGGGACTATTCTGCGCTCCCCATTCCGGAGGCCCAGTGGGAGGACCTAGGTCCCTTGGAGTTTGAACAACTCCGAAGAATGATTAGGGAAAGCCGAGGGCAGGGAGACGCGGCTCTTCTGGAACTTCCCGATGTGGAGCTGGCCAAGGCCCTGGGGGCTGTGGATGCCAATCACCAGGTGACTGCCGTCAAGGTGTTGGCGCTATTGCTATTCGGCAAGCCTGACGCCCTCAAGCGTTTCCTCACCGCTCACGAAGTGGCCTTTCAAGTTCTTTCCGGGCTGCAAGTGGAGGTGAATGAGTTTTTCCCTTGGCCGCTCTTTCGCGTTATGGACGAGCTCGCCGCTCGGTTCCGCCCCGCCATCGCGAAGCCGAATTGATGGTAGGATTCTTGCGAGTCGGAATTCCCGACTACCCGGAGCAGGCCTTTCGAGAAGGGTTGGCCAACGCCCTGATCCACCGGGATTACACCCGCCTGGGAGCCGTCTATGTCCAGTGGTATGAGGACCGCATCGAAATCTCCAATCCCGGCGGATTTCCCGAAGGGGTGCGCCTGGACAATATCTTGGTGACTCCCCCCGGCCCCGCAACCCATTGCTGGCCGACGCCTTCAGGCGGGCAGGCATCGTCGAGCGGACGGGACGGGGCATTGACACCATCTTCTATGAACAACTCCGGAATGGCCGGCCCGCTCCTTCCTATGAACGCAGCACCGACACCGACGTGGTTTTGGTCCTGCCCGGCGGCCAGGCCAACCTCAACTTTGTTCAAGTGTTGGTGGAACAAGGCCAGGCTGGCCGCCCTTTGAAACTGGATGATCTCCTGTTGCTCAACCGACTCTTCGCAGACCGCCGCCTCACCACTTCCGAGGCGGTCCACACTATCCAGAAAGGTGAATTGGAGGCCCACGCCGCCTAAAAGCCTGGTGGAGGTCGGCCTCGTAGAGGCCCGTGGCGAAGGCAGAGGGAGAGCCTATCATCTATCAGCCGCTACTTACCGCCAATTGGGAGAAAAGGCCGCCTATATCCGCACCCGCGGCTTTGAACCGCTCCAGCAGGAGAATATGGTGATCCAATATGTGGAGAAGCATGGGCGCATCACCCGGCGGGAGGTAGCGGAATTGTGCCGCCTCGGGTCCGTTCAAGCCAAATACCTTTTGGAAAAGTTGGTTAACGGTAGCAAGCTAAGGCGGCATGGGAAGTTTAAAGGCACCTGGTATGGACCGTCTTCCTAAAGCCGGAAATTTTTGGCTAATTGTCCATATATATGGCCATGGCCATAACACGCTGGCAAAGGCTCGGAATATGAGCGGGTTGATAAAATACTCTGATATCGCCCATAAATATGGGCGGAAATATAGTTTTTGGACATTGTCCATAAAATATGGCCGTAGCCATGGCACAAAACCTTAATAAGATCTTGGCCGCTCATAAATATGGGCGCACCCGTAAAACCTCCGAAAAACTATGATCCCCCGCGACTGCAAACGGCTCATTGAGGTAGACTTTCCCATCGCCCGGGTGAGCGTCCAGGCGGCCCGGGAGAAGTCCATCCGTCACGGCCATCCTTCCACTTTGCACTTATGGTGGGCCAGGCGGCCTCTGGCGGCCTGCCGGGCGGTGCTCATGGGGCTCCTGCTGCCGGACCCGGGTGAGCCCCTCTGTCCCCCGGAGTTCAAAGTAAAAGCCCGGCAACTCCTGAGCCAGGTGCCCGGCACCCCTCGGGAGTTGGCCGGGAAACCCGGGGACAAGAAAGGGAGCGCCGACGACTATCTCCGCAAGGCCTTACTGGATTTCATCGCCGATTTTGCCAACTGGGACAATTCTACGGCGGAAGTCTATCTCACCACGGCCCGGGGGTTGATCCAAGCGGCCCACCCGGAAGAGACGCCCTCGTGGTGGACCCCTTCGCCGGGGGCGGCTCCATCCCCCTGGAGGCCCTGCGCCTGGGCTGCGAGGCCTTTGCCATCGACCTCAATCCTGTGGCCTGCCTTATCCTCAAGGTGATGCTTGAGGACATTCCCCGGCATGGGGCGGCCCTGGCCCAGGAACTGCGCCGGGTGGGGGCGGAGATCAAGTCGGCGGCGGAGCGGGAGCTGGCCCCCTTCTATCCACCGGACCCGGACGGCGCCCGGCCCATCGCCTATATCTGGGCCGGACGGTGGGTGCGAAGCCCCACACTGCGGCGCCGAGATCCCCCTGATGCGGAGTTTCTGGCTGTGCAAAAAGGCCAACCGCAAGAAGGCGTTACGCTACCGGGTGATTAAGGCGGACAAAGGGCCGCCCAGGTGGTTTTTGACAATTTTGAACCCAAGGCCGACAAAGAGGTGCCGGCGGGTACGGTGTCCCGGGCCAAGGCCCGCTGTCTCGCCTGCGGTTCGGTGCTCTCCCCGGACCGGGTGGGGCGCAATTGACGGCCCAGCGGGGCGGGGCTGATATGATCTTTGATGAGCAGTGCCAGCGCCGGGGCGGGGCGCAGCTCCTGGCAGTGGCTACCATTACGCCTGGCCAGCAGGGGCGCTCCTATCGTTTGGCCACGACCCGTGATTACCAGGCAGTATTCCAGGCCAGGCAATACCTTGAGAATAA
>CAWAQG010000007.1:0-42749 GCA_963784135.1 Nitrospirota bacterium
CAATGCCGTCTTTGCGTACTATTCGATGCTCGATAGGCATGATATCATTCCCCTCGAGAATCTGTTCCACGCGCTTTATTATCAGTTCGCGGTCCTCCGGCGCTACCATGCGAATCCAGAGATACGGATCGGCAGCAAACTCCTCTGCCGTATACCCGGTTACCGCTAAACAGGCCGGACTGTGTTTCGTCTCAACAGCGCGACCGTTTTCAATACGCACGGTATACTGGTAATCTGTGAGCCCCTCGGTAATGCGCCGGTAGCGAGCCTCACTTTGCAGCAGCGCCTCTTCAGCCTGTTTGCGCTTGGTGATATCACGTATGACGCTGCAGCAGTATTTGTTGCCTTCAATTTCGATTAATTTGACATGTGTCTCAACAGGGAAAACCGAATTGTCTTTTCTTAAATGAACGGATTCAAAACGCAATTCCCCCGTTTTGAATATCTCGGCTATTTTTTGAGTGGAAATCCCGGTCTGCTCCGGAGCTAAAATTCTGGACAACTTCATGCCGGACATTTCTTCCTTCATATATCCCCGGGATTCATAGGCCGACTTGTTGGCAAAGATTATATTGCCGGCGAGATCGTGAATGATAATAGAATCAGCAGACAGGTCTAAAATAGGAGATTGTTGCTGCAGAGAGTCTAATGTCAGGCTTGCAGACAGCATGAAAAGTCACCCCCCCACTGTTCTTCAGTAAGCTTATTACAGGCAGAGCAGCTCAAGAGATAATACTACCCTTGAGCACAAATATCAATGTCACCTGCAGTCAAGGACAGCGATGAGGGGTTTTCGATGCTTTCAGGAGCGCAATTCATGTATCTCCGGAGCCCTTAGTCCCCCTCATGTCCCGGGCTGTACCGTCTGAATAGGAGTTCATGGTATATTTAATAACATGGAAAATAGCGGAATGAGCGCCGGTCCGGCCCAACTTTTTTTTCCTTTCGAACATGATCCGGGGTTTCTTGTTCGTACTTTTGAAAAGGCCTCCGGGAGGTCTGTTACGCTCGTGTTGACCGATAATTCAACCAGTATGCTTTCTATCAGACAAAAAGGGAACGTGTCTTGTGTAAGACTGCATCGGATGTTTCTATGCGCCGACGAAGGCACGCTCAAAGAAATCGCTTTATTTATTAAGCACGGCAGTGGAAGCATGACAAGGTTCAGGGCCTTTCTGAATAAAATGAGCAGTATGGTCAGGCGGAAGCCGCCGCGATATTTTTCTGTAAGGACGCAGGGCAAGTGTTATGATCTGCGTGCAATATATGAACGGCTTAACGGGGAGTATTTCGACTCAAAGCTTGCTTCCGTCATAACCTGGGGCACCGGGACATCGGGGAAAGCAGTGCGGAAACGGACATTGGGCAGCTACTGTAGTCATACCAATATCATACGGATTAACCCGGTACTTGATAAGAACACGGTGCCTGACTATTATATTGAATTTGTCGTTTACCATGAAATGCTGCATGCGGCGATAGGTATAGGGGAAAAGGACGGCAGGCGCTCTGTACACACGCGGGCTTTCAGAGAGCGGGAACGGCTTTTCAGGGAGTATGATAAAGCCATGCGGTGGGAGCGGACCAGGTAACCGTCATACACCTCTTGCAAGGATACCTCTCACGGTTTTCAGCGCCTCATCCTTTGTGTTGACCTTGCCCTCTATAATATCATCTTCCAATTCGGACAATATGAGTTTGAACTTGGGGGAAGGGGGGAGGTCGAATTCCCTTATAAGGTCGTCACCGGTAATCATTCTGAGGATGCCCATCCGGGGCAAGACCTCATCAATATATAGCGAAAGGACTTTGTTGCAAAAAGAGAGCACCCTATCTTCCGGTTCAAGTGTCCGATGAGCGGAAGATACGGAAGGTCCCTGATGGGGCCGCCCGGCTGCAACGGCCAGGATTACCATCGGATAGACATCGTCCCGGGCGTTTTTCAAAAATCTCAGTATTTTGGATCTGTCTGCGTCAACGTCGCAGAGCGATAGAATGTTTTCGCATCCCGACGAGATCGAGGAAATAAGTGCAGCTTCTCTTTTTGACATTTTCAGCCGTAATGCGGCTTCCAGCGCATATGCCTCTCCTGAAAAAAAGGCGGTCAGTTTAAGGCATATCAGCCTCGCTGGAATTTCAAAGTAGGCAGAGATGCGCTTTTCATGAAGAGGAAAATAGTGGGCAGGGTCGCCAAGAAGGGCCTCGCACCGCCCGTAGCAAGCAAGGCCCCTTTTTATGCTGATGCCGGGGGGTGGCGGAAATTCCGGAAACAGCACGGGCATAATGTTGTCTTCTTCCATGTCTTTCATGCTTTCATATGAATCCCCGAGCGCCATCATATGACGCAATTCTTCGGCTATTCTCTCTATAGCGACATTGTTGAGCAACGCCCTATGCGGGTTGAGGGCGCGACGTGTGTCTATTTCGATAAGGGCATGCAGTGCAGCCGAAAACCGGTAGATTCGCAGTATCCGAAGCGGGTCGCTGACAAGATTTCTCTCAGAAACCATCCTGATGACCCTGGACTGAAGATCTTTCCGACCGCCAAAAGGATCAATTACATGGACTGTTGACTGCCATTCACACAGGGGCTGGGCCATGGCATTTATGGTTATGTCACGGTCTGCCAGGTCGGCGGTAATCGAATCTCCTCTCATGGCCGATATGTCCAGGAAGAACGGGCCTTTCACCACCCGAGCGATAGCAAACTTGCTGTCGAGGAGGACGAACGAGCCGCCTGAAACCTGTGCGAACTCTCTGGAGATTTCGAGGGCATCCCCCGGGACCACAAGGTCTATGTCTTTTGTGTCAAGGCCCGAGAGCATATCACGCACCGCGCCTCCGACAATATAGGTATTGCCGGCAATGCCTTTTTTCCGGGCAAAATCTTTAAAAAGATCGAGGAGCAGGTGCATGGAGTGCAGGCCATGATGAGGTATCGACAAAAAGGTTCATCTGTTTTTGTCGGAGAGATATTTGTCTTTTTAATTTTCTGAGCGTATTTTCCGGAAAATACATTTGCGTTCTTTTAAGCGCGGACATATGTTCACCTCCGTAACGTATATCAGATACATCACAAAAAAAATTTGTCAAAATATAGAGTGTGTAAGATTAACCGATTGTATCTATGTGGCAAGGGAAGAGGCTACAGAAGCTGTTAACAAGGCAAGGCTCCACGTTTTCCCCCGCACCGTGCACCATGCCTTTGTTTGGTGCACCCTACTACTCACCAGAAGTATTACGACAATTCTAAAGATTATTAAAAGAAATCAAAATGAGACAACTGAGAGCTGACCGGCTGGGTTTGGGCCAGTCCAGCGCCTGGTTGGCAATTTCGCATTGACGCCATGATATTATCTCATTTACTCCTTTTTATAGAAGGATATGATAACTACTTTTTTCCGGATCAGCTCTCCAAATCTAAAAAATACGACAGATTAAGAATCATTATGTCTTCTGTTAAATCTCCATTCTTTTTTCTACCAATACCATGGATCATTTTTCCATCGATGTTTAGTAACGAAGGAACGTTATTAACAATTTCATCCATTTTTTCAAAATATTTTAACGAATCGGCCGATAGAGCATATTTCAGGCCATTATGGACAACGACAATAGCGTATTCCAGGTAACTTTGCCTCATCTGTTCCTCAAAGCCGTCAAAAAGTTTTATCAAGTTTATTAACTCTTTCTTTTCTGCCGTGTGAATTAATAATTTTGCCTGTTCTTTTTGCCCCGACTGTACCAGTTCCTCAGCCTGAACTGCCAGGTTGTGTATCGCCTTGTGAGGTGCATCAAACAGCGTCATATAAGAAGCTAACGCCAACGTGTTAGGCTTATAGGTATCGTACCATTTACCAAAAGCACACTTATGTGGATTCTTTTCTACTAATATCTCCTTATCATTGTCCACTGCACTTTTTAATTTATCTATCCAATTCAGATGATCTTGTTTTCTCATCATGAATGTTTTCACAAACTCAGTTACGTCTTCTTGTCTTGATTGAATAGACAACTTAATTCTTGTGTCAATTAATGGCACAGCTTCACCCATTAAATCAATTACACCTCTAAGATATTTGGGCATGTTTGGCACAGAGGTACAGGCTGGAGAGTCTACAATCTGAATGATGTCGAAATACGGCAATGCAAGAATATAGTCTTTAACTGAAAATACAAGATAATCGATATCCTGCGCACACGAATTCCCATGTTTATAAACTTCATTTTCCATATAATATCACCTTTGAGTGACAATAATAATATGATACAGCGATTGGTCCAGAGTCAAGGGTAAAATTATTTAATTCCTTTTCTACTCCACACCATTGTGCCAAATATAACAGAACAGCCGGAAGGGAGTGAATCTTGACAGGCGGCAGATTGCGGGCCCCTAATACCACATGAGCGTTTCGTAATAGGGTGAAGGAACGGTAACTGTAATATGCCCCCGCCATGGACATCGTTCAACTTCTTCCCCATCCCGCATTATTTCCACGGAAAACTGCATTTCGTCATTTTCTTCAGCTTTAAGGTCTGAGAACAAAACCCCAAGTTCAAATATGTCCCGGGCAGCAACATCCCCGAGTGTTTTTATTTCCTTCCAGTCTTCAAGTACCTGTTCGTAAAGCGCCGCGTTGTTCTGGTCCTTCCGGGCATCAAAAATAATCTTAAAGACAAAAGGCTTAACGATATTTATACGGATAATGATTTTTTCCCGCATTTCGGGAAACGGGAGTTTCGGGTCGATACGAAGATAAAAATTGTCCTTATTAAAGCCGTAATGTACAGATGCGATAACGCTATCTGATTTATGCATGCTGCCGCCTGAACGCTTGACATCCATAAAAGCGGCCTGGTTCCATTCATAGTAACTGGTTACATACCCGTCTATCCTGGGCTTTATAAAGCCGCGTGCCTGCGTGACCGGCTCAATGCTCCTGTCTTCCATGAGTATAGGCACATGCAGCTGAGGCGGGATGTCCTTTCCAATAAGTTTATACACCTTCATCAAATAGCTTCGGAATAGTTCATCAAAGTCTTCCTGAGTCTCGGTGGTGTGTTCGTCTCCATACCACCAGTTCCAGTCACTGCCTTCGGCAGCGTAGATACAGGTCCAGGCTTCGGAGAGGTCCTTGCCGGGATTCGCAGCGGCGAACATTTCGAGATCATTTCTTGTCTGCGAAAGATAATCCCATGCCATGTTGTCCTCCTCATGGCCGATCCAGATACCGAAGTTCGCGTTTATCCATGATCCGGCATGCAGGCGCTGGAGCGGCTCGCCCGCCCCGTTTTCCCTGATAAAATCAGAAATAGTTACTGCCTTGAAACGGTCATCGCTGCTCAGGGCGTGGTAGAGGGCCGCGAGGAAATCATGACCGTCATTGGCAAAGTATTCCCAGGCGTTCTCCCCGTCGAGGATTACCGGCACTATGTAGGCCCTGTCTCGCGGGAGTGTGTTGCGAATCTCGGCAAGCTTGCCTATAAAGTCCTCAACCGCTTTTTCGGCTTTCCAGCCGGAATAGGTAAAGCCTATTAGGTCCGATAGTTTATGGTCCCTGAAGAGCATGGATACGCCGCTGAACTGATGCATCCTGTAAAGAGTGGATGCATCAGTGAGAAGCCCTTCGGGACTTCTGAAAGATCTATGCAGTGACCGGGCGAGCACTTCTTCATCTGTTGCGGTCCACTTTATACCTGCATTGCTTATTGCCCTGACGACATCTTCGCTGACCGAGCCCTCGGAGGGCCACATGCCGGCAGGCTTTTTCCCGAAAAGGCGTTCAAAATAGCCGATTGCCATTTCGATCTGCCTGACCGCATCTTCCGGATGGGAGAAGCGGTTTTTGGGAAGGGTCACCTGGGGCATTCCGATCCTGGCGCTGTTAGTGTCCCACAGCAGGGGGAGTATAGGGTGATAGAAGGGAGTCACCGAAAGTTCGATCTGGCCGCTGTCACTCATTCTTTTATACTCAGGGATTATTTTCCCTAAAATTGCCATTTGCTTCCCGATAAGAAGCTTTTTTTCTTCTTCGGTGAAATCTTTTTCTTTTTCAACCAGCCCATGCAGAAACGGGTCGCTCTCGTTCCTGAACATGGGGTCAATCCATGCAAGGTTGAACAGCACCTGGAGGTCCCTGATGTCACGGTCATCAAAATACCGGGAGGCACGCTCAATATCGCTTTTTGTAAATCTGACCCCTCTTTTAATGAGCAACTCATAGTAGCGGGGAAGGGGTTTTATCATGGTGTCCCAATTTGCGTAAAAAAAGTTTTCGATGATAAACTGCCTCTCTGCTTCGGTAAGGTCCGAGGGACTCTTCAAGGACAACTCAAGATAGGTATCTGTCGCATTGTTATCGGTGTAATCAACAAGCTGCTCCAGCAACGACGGCACAAGGTTAAAAGTTTGACGGATATCGGGAAAATCGGAAAGGATTGCCGCCATATCCAGGTAGTCTTTGACCCCATGCAAGCGCACCCATGGGAGCCTGTAGACGCCGGTAAAGGGATCTTTGTAATAAGGCTGATGCATGTGCCAGAGGAAGGCAACGGAAAGAGGCTTACCGGCCATCGTCTTTGAACTGGAAGATATATTCGCCGGGCTTTGCCAGACCGTATTCCTCGCGCGCGTATTTTTCTATATAAAAATCATCATTCTTGAGTGCGCCGACGCGAGTCTTTAACGCCTGGTTATCCTTCTCAATCGTACTTATTTCAGAAGCCAGCCTGTTTTCTGTTTTTGTAAGCGCGGCGTATTTAAGGAACCCCATGTTGCCCAATACCAGCGTTATGACCATGTAAAAGAAGGCGAGGGTAACGATGGTGAAGAATACGATGTTTCTTCTCCTCCGCTCAAAGGTGACCTGCTGCCTTAGATTCCTCGGCTGTATTCTGCCTCTCATAACTCAACCCGCTTTATATGGTGATATGGGTTATGTTATCATTCCGATGGCATAAAATCAATATTCCCCGTCGCTCCGTGTGGCGAGCAGATAAACTGTCCGTATCTGTAGCACATAAACTGTCCGGATAAAATATATGGATAGCAAGGGGGCTATCCATGAAACGTTCGGCAGTGTTGCAGGAGGTACGGAAGATGAGATTTGAAGAAAGCTATGAGGGTTGGATACGAGGTCGATTAACGCAGGAAGAAGCAGCAACGCTTCTGGGTGTGTGCGATAGGACATTTAGAAGATATATGTTGAGGTATGAAGATACGGGCCTGGAGGGCCTTATAGATAAGCGTTTAGGGCAAATATCTCATAAACGTGCGCCTGTTGATGAAGTAGTCGCACTATCGGATCTTTATAGCAATCGCTTTTGTGGTTTCAATGTCAAACATTTTTATAGCTGGTACCGGCGTGCTTATCAAGGGACCAGAAGCTACACATGGGTCAAGAACACCCTTCAGGAAAAGGGATTGGTCCCGAAGGCAGCACAGAAAGGTACACACAGGAAAAAGCGTACAAGGGCACCTTATACCGGTATGATGCTGCACCAGGATGGTTCCAAACATCAGTGGGTTGAAGGAAAATACTGGGATCTAATCGTAACTATGGATGATGCCACGAGTGAACACTACTCGATGTTTTTTGTGCAGGAGGAAGGCACTCAAAGCAGCTTTCAAGGGGTAAAAGAAGTTATTGAGCAACACGGATTGTTTGCTTCGTTGTATACGGATCGTGGAAGTCACTACTGGCATACACCGGAGGCCGGAGGGAAGGTGGACAAATCAAATCTTACCCAGTTCGGTCGTGCAATGAGCCAACTTGGAATTAAGATGATTGCTGCGTATTCTCCTGAGGCCAGGGGTCGTTCTGAGCGAGCCTTCGAAACTCATCAAGACCGCCTCGTCAAGGAGCTTGCAATGGCGGGCATTACTGAGATGAAGCAGGCCAATGATTATCTTGCCAGTACTTATATGCCAGCCCATAATGCCGAGTTCACTGTTGTCCCGCAGGAACCACAGAGCGTGTTCGTGACTTGGGCAGGCACTGCCTTGGAAGACATCCTATGCGAACAGTATGACCGCACCGTAGGCAACGACAACTGTGTAAAGTTCGATGGGCTAAAACTTCAGATCCCGCCAAATCAATATCGCTGCCACTACGTTAAGGTCGAAGTTCGCGTCCATCGTTATCCGGATGGTGGCCTTGCTATATTCCATGGACCGAGAAAACTGGCGGTCTTTGACCCTAAAGGAAAGGAGATTGCAAAGTGCTCACATGCAGCGGCATGAGACTCAATAAAACTGACATCGGTGGCCTGCCATGTTCCATGCGCAGCCACCCTGCAGAACCGGACAGTTTATTTGCTCTAAAACCGGACAACTCTATTTGTTGACAACATATTCCCCGTCGCTCCGCCCTAAGCCCGGCCTATGGAAGCAACATTGTAAAAAGTGCGCAGTCCTTTAAATTGTGCCGCCTTGCCCAGTTCTTGTTCAATACCGAGCAGCCGGTTGTATTTTGCGGTCCTTTCGGTCCTCGACAAAGAACCTGTTTTGATAAAACCGGTATTGCAGGCCACGGCAAGATCTGCGATAGTGGTATCTTCCGTCTCTCCTGAACGGTGAGAGATTACTGCGGTGTAGCGTGCTTTTTTCGCCATTTCGATGGCATCGAGAGTTTCAGTAACAGTTCCTATTTGGTTCAGCTTTATGAGGACTGAGTTTGCGATCCCTTTGGCAATGCCGTCTTTTAAGATTTTTGTATTGGTAACAAAAATATCATCGCCGACCAGCTGTATTTTCCCGCCGAGACTCTTTGTATGGCGTTTCCAGCCCTCCCAGTCGTTTTCAGCCATGCCGTCTTCGATAGAAAGGATAGGGTATTTTTTCACCAGTTTCTCGTAATATGCCGTCAGTTCATCGGATGATACTTTTTTCCCTTCAAGAGTGTATTTGCCCTTATCAAATAATTCCGATGAGGCGACATCGAGCGCGAGAAAGACATCTTTGCCCGGCGTATATCCGCTTTCTTTTATCGCCTGCATGATTATTGAAAGTGCCTCTTCGTTTGAATTTAGATTCGGCGCAAAACCACCCTCGTCACCGACCGCGGTATTGTGGCCTTTCTTCTTCAGAAGGGACTTCAGGGAATGGAATATCTCAACGCCCGCTCTTAGTGCTGCAGCAAATGTATCAAAACCCGCGGGCATAATCATAAACTCCTGAATATCCAGATTATTGTCCGCGTGTGAACCGCCGTTGATTATATTCATCATGGGGACAGGGAGTTCCTTTGCATTGCATCCGCCGATATATTGATAGAGCGGAAGTCCCAGTTCATTCGCTGACGCGCGGCATGTGGCCATGGATACCCCAAGGATAGCATTGGCGCCGAGTTTCGATTTATTTTCGGTGCCATCGAGTTCTATCATGGCCATATCGATAAGGCCCTGGTCCAGCGATTCAAGACCTATAAGTTGCGGCGCTATCTTTTCCATTATATTCCTGACAGCCTTGAGTACCCCTTTACCTTGATACCTTTTTTTGTCGCCATCTCTCAGCTCGAGGGCCTCCCTCTGGCCGGTAGATGCGCCCGAAGGGACAATTGCGCCGCCTGTAGCGCCGCTGTCAAGCAGCACATCGACTGCCACGGTAGGGTTGCCTCTTGAATCAATCACCTCTGCAGCAAGTATGTCCAGAATCTCACCCATAACAGAACCTCCTCCTTTTAAGTCGTTTAGCCATTAAGTTAAGAAAGACTCCAAAATTTTTTTGCCGTATGGCCCATTGACCTATTGCCTATCGCCCGTTTCTAATGTGTGTATTGCTTCGCCATTCACGTCCGCAGCAGCTTCCATTATGCATTCTGAGAGGGTAGGGATGGGAATGGACCATACCGGCTATGCTGCCGCAGTCAGGCCGGCCTGCATGGCAAGAGCTCCTTCATGGACAAGATCTGATGCATGGGGGCCGATAATATGCACTCCGAAAACTTTGCCTGAACCGGCGTCGGCAAGGATTTTGACCATACCGGTTATCTCTCCTATGGCATGGGCCTTGCCCAGCATTCTGAACTGAAAGCGCCCCACTTTAACGTTTATTCCCTTTTCAGCCGCCTGGTGTTCTCTAAGACCGACAGATCCTATTTCCGGAGAAGTAAAGATGCCTGCAGGCACCACGGAATAATCCATCCTTGTATCTATGCCGCAGGCATTGCAGGCAGCCACCATCCCTTCCTGTGAAGCCACATGGGCAAGGAGCGGGCCTCCGGTAACATCTCCTATTGCGTAAATGCCGCCTATGTTCGTCTCCATTCTGTCATTTACCAGCTATTTCACCGCGGGGGCCTTTCAGGATGCCCAGCAGCCTCCAGCCCGATATTTTCAACATTCAGTGCTCTCCCTATGGATACAAGAAGCTTCTCGGCAACGAGTTCCTCACCGCTATTAAGATATACATGAACCCCGTTATCGCATTGCTCTCGACCCTGTCTACCTTGACGCCGGTCAGCAATTTGATTTTTTTCTTTTTAAATTCTCTTTCAAGCAATGCCGATATTTCGTGGTCCTCTGCAGGGAGGGCCCCCGGCATCATCTCTACCATGGTTATTTCTGTTCCGAGTTCCCCGAATATGCAGGCGAATTCACAGCCGATGACCCCTGCGCCGATAATGATCAGGCTTTTCGGTATGGATTTTATTGCTACTGCGTGGTCGCTTGAAAGGATGTATTCCCCATCAATAGGAAACATGGGCAACGCGCGGGACGCGAGCCTGTGGCGATTATTATTTTATCTGTCTCAATTATCTCTGTCGGGCCGTCTTTTTTCCGTACTTCAACTTTTTCAGGAGTGAGAATCATTCCCCTGCCTTCAATAAGTGTTATCCCCCAGCTTTTGAAGAGTGCCCTGATCCCCCTTACCTGTGTCGCAACTATCTTGTCTTTCCTCTCCATCATTTTGGAGAGGTTAGGGTGTATCTCTCCCCGGACATCTATTCCGTATTCATCGAGTCGTTTTGCTTTCTGAAGCGCTTCGACAGAGGCAACTAATGATTTGGTAGGAATACAGCCCCAGTTGAGGCATGTCCCTCCTACTTCCGTGTCTTCTATGATGGTGACCTGCGCGCCGAGCCGGCAGCTTTTAAAGCTGCGACATATCCTCCAGGCCCTGCACCCGATGATCGTCAATTTCACTTGGCTTCCTCTTCGATATACTTGTCGTAATCTCCGCTATCCATAAGTTCATCGAGTTCAGAAACATCATCCATTTCGATTATTGCGACCCATCCTTTGCCGTAAGGGTCTTCGTTTATGATCTCCGGCGAATCCGCAAGTTTTTCATTGACTTCTATAACAGTTCCGCTAATGGGTGTGATTACCGATGACGTTGCTTTTGTCGACTCGATTTCTGCGATTTCGGTACCCTGCTTCCGCAGAGGACTCCACTTCCGGCAGGTCAATGTATACGATATCTCCCAGCGCGTCCTGCGCATAATCGGTAATGCCTATCGTGGCCTTCTTCCCCGATAGCCTTTACCCATGTGTGCTCTTTGTGATACTTGAGATCGTCCGGGTTCATCATAGTCCCTCCTCGAATAATACAGTTACAGATTATAGGTATGGGTCGTGTATAGGCTATAGTTTAAAGACAAAAAAATCAACAACGAATTATTTATTCGCGAGCCCTTATTATCCATTACCGTTTGCTTTTGTTTTTCAGGATGAGGAATTCTTAACATAGTTTTTGGCCTTTGTCAAGAAAGACATAACGCAAGAGTTACCCAATTTTTTGGGGTTCTTTAGTCCGTCATTGCACCCAAAACAGTTTTCGGACTTCCCTGGAAACCGTTCATTCCCGCGCAGGCGGGAATCCATTTATTCCTAGTAGTGAAACTTGACATGTGAGTAAATTGGATTCCCGCCTGCAGCGGGAATGACGTTTTATATTTCAGCTCTGTTACTCGCAAAAAGTTCCACCATAGCACTTCGTCTTTTGCCTTCTTAGGTATGCTATCATAAAATTTGTGGAAATGGTGAAGAAATAAGGCAGTCCTTTTTTTGACGAATGATAAAGTTCTCACACTCGGTATTTGCGCTGCCTTTTGCTTTTACAGGGGCCATGCTGGCAGCAGCGTGTGCCCCATGTTGAAAAGCTTTTCTGGATTACTGCCGCCATGGTCGGGGCCCGCTCCGGCGCCATGGGACTGAACAGGATTATTGACAGAAAAATTGATGCGGCAAACCCCAGGACTGCGGGCAGGGAGATACCTTCGGGTAAGATAAGAGTGTTCGATGCGTCGATCTTTACCGCTGTTGCTTTTGCACTCATGATCTTTGCAGCTTACCGTCTTAATCCACTCTGTTTTAAGCTTTCTCCTGTGGCAATTCTGGTCCTGGTGCTTTACTCCTATACCAAGCGTTTTACCTGGATGGCGCATTTTGTTCTCGGCATCGCTATTGCCGCAGCGCCTCTGGGGGCATGGATTGCTGTAAGGGGGACTCTTAATACAGAGATACTGCCCCTTGGCATTGCCGTTGTTTTCTGGCTTGCCGGGTTCGATGTGCTCTATGCGCTGCAGGACATCGAGTTTGACCGCGGATACGGGCTTCATTCGATTCCACAGAGGTTCGGCGTAAGAAAGGTCACTTGTTCTGTCAAAGACTGTTTCATTTCGACTACATGGCTTCTGTTGGCCGCACCGGCGTTATATTTGGTCTGAATATCATTTACTGGATCGGGTTGGTGGTATTGCAGGACTTCTTATATACGAACATTCGCTGGTGAAAGCCGGGGACCTGAGCAGGCTGGATATGGCTTTTTTCAATATGAACGGCTATATAAGCATTGCGGTTTTTGTGTTTACGACTCTTTTCTATAATAAGATAATACAACGGAACCTGTCATTCCGAGGTAGTAGGCGGGAATCCATTCTTATTCAAAGACTCTATGGATACCCGCCTCCGCGGGTATGACGGACTATGCGTAACGGGTATTAAAAAATATGGAACAAGTCGATTACATTATACATGGAGAGCATATACTGACGATGAACGACCGTCTGGACATTGTTCATGACGGAGCGGTAGCGGTAAAGACGGCGTGATCGCAGATGTTGACGCTGCAGAGAATATCCTCAAGAAATATTCAGCGGCACATAGTATTGGGGGGCAGGGCAGGCTGGTGCTGCCCGGATTTATCAATACCCATACTCATGCGGCAATGGTGTATTTTAGAGGGCTTGCGGACGATCTTCCGTTGAAGGACTGGCTGGAAAAACATATATGGCCTGCTGAAAACAGGCTGCTGAGCGCTGAATTCGTGTATGATGCCGTGCTGCTCGCCTGCCTGGAGATGCTGAAGTCAGGGATAACTACCTATAATGATATGTATTTTTTCGGCGATAGCGCTGCCAGGGCATCGAAGCAGCTCGGCATGCGTGCGCTTCTGGGTGTGGGTGTTCTCGACTTTCCTACCATGACTGCGAAGACTGTTGACGAGTATCTCGGCAATGCCGATCGTTTCATTGACTTCATGGAAGGGAGATTCCCTGATAACTCCCTGCATAGCTCCCCATTCTGCTTATGCCTGCGGCACGCAAACATTAGAGCGAGTGAAAGAGCTGGCAGACCGGAGGGAGTTCTGACCACCATACATCTGTCTGAAACGGCATGGGAGGTCGCCGAACTTACTGCAGCGCTATGGCAAAAGGCCGGTCGAGTACCTCGAAAGCATCGGCTTCTCAGTGACAGACTGCTTGCCGCCCATTGCGTATGGTTGGATGACCGGGAAATAGACCTCCTTGCCGAAGGGGTGTTGCAGTTTCACACTGCATCGAGAGCAACCTCAAACTCGCATCAGGTATTGCTCCTGTTCCTAAAATGCTTGCCGCCGGAGTGAAAGTGTCTCTTGGCACTGACGGGGCAGCGAGCAACAATGACCTGAATATCCTTAGTGAAATGGCTACAGCTGCAAAGGTCCACAAAGCGGCGGCAAACGATCCTACTGTTGTCGACTCGAAAACGGCCCTGCTTATGGCAACGCGCTGGGGCGCCGGAGGCGCTGGGTCTTGGCAGATCAGATAGGGAGCATTCAACCCGGAAAGCGTGCTGACATAATCACCCTGAACATGCGAAGCCCTCATCTGACGCCGGCCTATGACCTTTATTCCCTTATCGTCTATGCGGCAATGGCTTCGGATATAGAAGATGTCATGATTGACGGCAGGCCGGTCATCCGGGGCAGGGCGCTGATCACGGGAGATGAGGAGGCAATACTTCAAAAGGCATACGAGTGGGGCCGGAGAGTGGCAGGCAAATGACCTTGATTTGTTTCATTTGGATATAGTATTTTTATACGTATGAAAACCATAATGTTTATCAATTAGTTTGTTTCTTATGCCCATGCTTGTTTTTACCGTTGCCTCGACTGGCAGCCGGGAAGCCGGCGCAGAAGAAAGAGCTCAGGGACAACTACATTGCGGTATTTGACCTGACAACCCAGAACGTGGATAATAATATTTCGCGTGCCCCTTTCAGAAAGCATACGGCGTGAGATTGTAGCTCCGGTAAATATAAAGTGATTAACAGGGGAGACATGAACCAGAAATTGGGTAAGCAGATGTTCCAGATGTCTGACTGTGTTTCCGGTCAATGTACAGGTCTGGTCGAGGCCGGGCCGGCTTTTAGGCGTTGGAAAAGTCATCATCGGTTCTATCAACATGGTCGGCAAGACATATTATCTGTCATTGTCGCTTATAAATGTTAATACCGGCAATATAGAGCGGATTTCTGAAGACAAGTGCAAATGCGAAGTTGATGAACTGATAGGGTCAAGCAAAAGGGTGATTAAAAAGATTAATGGGTGAAAAGGAAGTTGAGAAGAACAACCGGAAGTCAATGACAATGACATCTATCAAAGCCGGCAAAGGACGGGGGAGAGGCATCAGCCGATAATATGGAATTCGTCCTGGTCAAAGGCGGATGTTACCGGATGGGTGACAGTTTCGGGGACGGTTACGCTGATGAGAGACCTGTCCATGAAGTATGCGTCAATGATTTTTACATGGGGAAGTATGATGTCACACAGGGGCAGTGGAAAGAGATTATGGGCGATAATCCTTCAGAATTCGATCAGTGCGGAGATGATTGTCCTGTTGAAAATATAAGCTGGAATGATACCCAGGTATTTATAGAGAAGTTAAAGCAGAAGATAGGAAAGAATTATCGTTTACCTACAGAGGCGGAGTGGGAGTATGCGGCGAGGAGCGGCGGAAAGAAAGAGAAGTGGGCGGGCACGAGCAGCGAAGCGGAGCTCGGGGAATATGCGTGGTTTGATGTCAATTCAGGCGAAAAGACCCATCCTGTAGGACACAGGAAGCCCAATGGGGTGGGATTGTACGACATGAGCGGCAATGTATGGGAGTGGTGTCAGGATTTGTATGATCAAAACTATTATAAAAACAGCCCTAAGGACAATCCTGCAGGGCCGGACACCGGCACGAACCGCGTGTTGCGCGGCGGGTCCTGGTTCAATGGCGCCGGATACACGCGTACAGAGAAGCGCCTCTCGATCATTCCAGACTACCGTGACAGCAATGACGGGTTTCGCCTTGTCCGGACCGAATAAAAGTGCAGAAGTGAGGCAGCTGAAAGGGAAAGGTAAAGGTACAGAACCAAAACTTTTACCTGTCTTACTCTCTACCTGTTTTACTCTGACTTATATGGGGGATTAAATAAATGTCTTATCCTTTTAAAGAAATAGAAAATAAATGGCAAAACATTTGGCTTCAAAATAAGGCGTTCAGTGCTTCCGATAACAGCAGTAAGCCTAAATATTATGTGTTAATTGAATTCCCCTATCCTTCTGCGGAAGGACTTCATGTAGGGCACCCCAGAAGCTTTACCGCAATGGATATTATTGCAAGGAAAAGACGCATGGAGGGACATAATGTCCTGTTTCCCATCGGGTGGGACGCCTTTGGTCTTCCTGCGGAAAATTTTGCCATTAAACATGGAGTGCATCCGCGCGAATCGACAAAGAAGAAATATTGCGAACTTTAAAAGACAGTTAAAGATGCTGGGGTTCTCTTTTGACTGGGACCGCGAGATCAACACAACTGACCCCGGTTACTATAAATGGACCCAATGGATTTTTTTGCGTTTATTTAAAAGAGGGCTGGCTTATAAGGCGGATATACCTATTAACTGGTGTGCTTCCTGCAAAGTCGGTCTTGCAAATGAAGAAGTGATTAATGGCACATGTGAACGATGCGGTTCTCCTGTTATCAAGAAAAATAAAAATCAGTGGATGTTGAAAATTACTGAATATGCCGACAGATTGATCAGCGATCTGGAAGAAGTTGATTATCTCGAGAAGATCAAAACCCAGCAAATTAACTGGATAGGCAAAAGCTACGGTGCAGAGATCGATTTTCCTGTGAATGCCAAATGCCAGCATAAAGAGTATTTACTACGAGGCCGGATACGATTTTCGGAGCAACTTATTTGGTGCTTTCCCCGGAACATCCGCTGATGGAAGAACTGATGAGACTGATAAGCAATAGTGAGGAAGTAAATAATTATCGTGAACAGGCCACACACAAGTCAGACCTCGAAAGGATGGACCTTGCAAAGGAAAAGACCGGGGTGATACTGGAGGGAGTCAGCTGCCTTAAATCCTGCGACTAAACAAGAAATTCCAGTTTGGGTGTCGGATTATGTGCTTATGGGCTATGGGACCGGCGCTATTATGGCTGTGCCCGCCCATGATCAAGAGAGATTACGAGTTTGCAAAAAAATATCAACTTCCCATTAAGGAGGTCATATCCGGCGGCGATATATCAGTCGAGGCATATGAAGGAGACGGCCAGTTAATTAATTCCGATTTCCTGGATGGTCTGTCTGTGCAAAAAGCGAAAGAGAAAATCGTTGACTGGCTTTCCGGCGCATAAAATCGGCAATAGCAAGATAAATTACAAGTTGAGGGACTGGGTTTTTTCACGCCAAAGATACTGGGGTGAAGTAATTCCAATGGTCCAGTGTGAAAAATGCGGGTGGGTCCCTGTGCCGGAAGATGAATTGCCTGTTCTGCTTCCTGAAGTAAAATCCTTTATATCCGGGGAAGACGGGAAATCCGTGCTGGAGGGACTGACCGATTGGGTCAATACCAAATGCCCGAAGTGCGGCGGCACCTGCGAAGCGGGAAACTGACACAATGCCCCAGTGGGCCGGTTCATCCTGGTACTTTCTCAGGTATATTGATCCTGATAATAATGGAGAGTTTGCCTCCAGGGAAAATCTTGATTATTGGTTGCCGGTTGACTGGTATAACGGGGGGATGGAGCACACAACTTTGCACTTGTTATACTCCAGGTTCTGGCATAAATTTTTGTATGATGAAGGTCTTGTGCCATGTAAGGAGCCATACAAAAAACGGACCTCGCACGGCATGATCCTGGGGTCGGATGGCGAAAAGATGTCGAAATCGCGCGGCAATGTCGTAAATCCGGATGATATAGCCAATGAATTTGGCGCTGATGTATTCAGGGTATATCTTATGTTTATCGGCGCCTTCGATCTGGCAGTGATGTGGAATACGGATGGCCTTGTCGGTATTTCCAGGTTTTTGAACCGGGTCTGGAGCAGCATGGAAAAAATTGACGCAGGTATTTCACCTGATGAAAAGGACCTCAGGCTCATGCATAAAACAATCAAGAATGTTTCTGAAAGAATTGAGAAAATGCGTTTCAACACAGCGGTATCTGAAATAATGTCTTATACCAATGAAATTTCGGCAATGGCCGCAATTCCGAAGAAAATGTTTGAAGTGCTTTGTGTCCTTCTGTATCCTTTTGCTCCGCACATGACCTCTGAAATGTGGGAAATGACTATAAGTAAAGAGGCGGGCGTAATGCGACCAGGAATGGCCTGAATATGACAGCAACCTGATAACCGAGGAGACTGTGACCATAGCAGTCCAGGTGAACGGTAAATTGCGGGGCACTGTTGAAGTTGAAAAGGGGATGTCTCAGGACAATTTGTTTGAGCTTGTAATCAATGACGTGAAGTTCAGCAAGTATATTCACGGGAAATGAAATCAAAAAAGTAATTTATGTTCCGGACAAGTTGTTGAATATAGTTGTCATTAAAAAGAGCGTAAGAAATTTACTGCATGTTTTTGCCGGTCAACAGCTTTACGGTTTTTATATGGGGGGAGCCATGGCACATACATATCTGATGCGGCGGCATGCTGGAAAGAACTGCTGTCGAAGTCCGTCTCCGGAAAGGGCGAATTGCTTGCTGCTGTTGAACGGTTTGCAGGAGAGAACACACGTCCTGCAAAAATTGTTTTCGGCACTTCGGGATGGAGAGGGGAAATAGGCAGCGACTTTACATTCAACAATGTGCGTATCGTCACATCGGCAATAATAGAGATGTTCAAAAACGGCGGGGGGCCGGTCATGCAGGCCCTGGGAGTGAGGAATTTTGATGAGGTGAGGAACCGCGGGATCATTGTGGGGCACGATAACAGGCTCCTCGGTCCTGAATTCGCCATGGAAGTCCTCGGGTACCTTCAGAAGGAAGGGATCAGGACATGGTATGCGGGGGAGGCTACGACGCCTGAATTCTCAGCGGGGATTGAAATGCTGCATGCCGCATGCTCGATCAATCTGACGCCGTCTCATAATCCCGCCAATTACGCAGGCTTCAAATTCAATCCTTCCGACGGAGGACCTGCGGGTTCTGAGATTACCTCAAAAATAGAAGAGATCGCCAACAGAATGATGCGGGCAGGGAGCGATACTTCCATCGATAAAGGCCGGACAGGTGGAGCAGCGTGGACCTTACAGGCCTTTACCTGTCTTTTATTACCGGGCGTAAAACACTGGATATCGAGAGGATCCGTGATTTTATAAAAAGAGTTGACTGTACCATCTGTATTGACAATGTGCATGGCGCTACACGGGGCCGCATGGAAAAGATACTCGGCCCCAGCAGCAGGATTGTTTACCTGAGGACGGAAGATAATGTGCTTTTCGGGGGTATTGCCCCTGAACCCTCGGAGAAAAATATGGAAGGAGTGGAACGCGTTTTGAGGGAGATGCGGCACTGCATTTGAAATTGGGCGTGATTATGGACCCCGATGGCGACCGTATCAGATTCAGCGACGGGTCGATGCAAATACCTATGAATTACTTCGGCGCAATGGCCCTGCACTTTTTGCATGTATATAAAGGGATACGGGGCGTTGCTGCAAAGTCGGTGGGCACAAGCAATTTCGTAAATGCCATCGCGGAAAAACTCGGTATTCCGGTGAGAGAGACAAAGGTAGGATTTAAAAATTTCAGACCCTATTTGCTTCAGAATGCCGAAGAAAGAGCGATAGTTGCTTTTGAAGAATCCGACGGCATATCCGGTTATCAATAATACCCTGGAAAAAGATGCGCTGTTCGGACTGCTCCTCGCCATAGAGATGATGGCGGTCACGGGCAAGAATTTGAGCGCTTACCTTAATGAACTGATGAACGAGTTCGGGCACTTTTATCCCGACCGTTCGGGTATCGCTGTTGACCGTTCATTGGTAGGAGGGCCGCTGGTCCGGAAGCTCTCGGTAATAAAGGAGCGATATAAGAAGGGAACGGTCACGCAAATCGGCGGCGAAACCAGGACAGTCATGGACTTGATAACGGTAGACGGTACGAAGGTTGTTTTTGATGACGGCTCATGGCTGATGATAAGGCCGTCCGGAACAGAGCCCAAGGTCAGATTTTACATAGAAGCGCGTACTATAGAAGGCAAGAAGGCCATTTTTGAAGCAGCGGAACGTATTACCCGAGAGGCTCTGGGCATCGGGTAGCAGGCGCCAGGTGCAACAGCCGTGATTTTACAGCGCCCGTCTTCCTTCCAGCGCTTTTGCCAGAGTTACTTCATCCGCGAATTCTATATCGCTGCCTATAGGCAGCCCGTAGGCGATCCTTGAAATGTTTACACCGGACTGCTTGAGTATTTCAGTAATATATTGTGCCGTCATTTCGCCTTTTGTGTTCGGATTGGTGGCCAGAATTATTTCCTGAACGCCCCCGGATTGTATTCTTGCGGCAAGTTCCCGTATCTTCAGCCTGTCCGGCGTGATTCCGTCCAGCGGCGAGAGAGCGCCGAGCAGTACATGATAAAGGCCATGGTAGCTTTTTGTCCGCTCTATGGCAAGTATATTGCTCGGCTCCTCAACAACACAAATTCTGCTCCTGTCCCGGGAAGAGTCGCTGCATATTTCACAGGGGTCGAGGGCAGTGATATTGAAGCAAATTGAACAGAACCGGGCGTTGTCCTTAACGTCGGTGATCGCATCGGCAATGCCTTTTGCCTCGGCAGCGGGCATAGTCAGTATAAAGAATGCCAGCCGCTGGGCACTCTTCCTTCCAATGCCCGGCAATTTGGTAAGCTGTGAGACAAGATTTTCGATTATCCCCTGTGTCAAGCTATTTTCCGAATAGATTACCCAGGCCGCCCATGCCGGGCAGCTGCAGGCCCATAGTGAGTTTCGACATGTCCTCGTTCACCATCTGCTGTGCTCTTCGCAATGCTTCGTTTGTTGCGGCAAGTATCAAATCCTGAAGCATCTCAACATCGTCGGGGTTGACCACATCCTTTTCTATTTTTATGGAGACAAGCTCTCCCCCGCCATTTGCCGTTACGGTTATCATGCCGCCGCCTGAAGTGGCCTCAACAGTCCGCTTTTTTGCCTCCTCCTGCATTCGCTGCATCTCGCCCTGCAGCTTCTGGGCCTCGCGCATTATGTCGCCAAGCATTTTCTTAGACATTGTTTCCTCCCTTATTGTTTATCGGCAGCACATCTACAATCCTTCCTTCAAACAGTTCAAGAGCGTCCTGGACGATAGGATCCTGAAGCGCTCTCTCTTTGAGGTCCTTCTTGCTCACTGCTGACGATGCGGCGGTTTCAATCGAAACTTCTATGCCCATGCCGCAGAGGTCACCCAGCAATTTTTTTATAAGCGGCAGATTTTCTCCGACGGACTCCGCATGCACTGCGCAGCCTCCGGTAAAAACAATTTTTACCGTATTGGCCCCAAATGCAACATCACCCTCTCTAAGCTTGCTGGCAAGAGGGTGATTCACTGCGTCAACTTTCTCGACCATGGCGTCCCAGCCGGCGGAGAGGGACACGCCCTCCATAACCTTTACTGCCGTATTTTCAGGAGGCCCCCCGGCTCCGGCGCAACGCTGCGCTCCGGCAGCGGCCATTTGCGGAGAGGCATGCTTCTGAGGGACAGGAGAATTCGGGCCTTGCAGTGCCTGCAATGCTTCGTTTATGGATTTGAAGCGATTGAGCATACTCAACTTGATAAGTGTCATTTCGAGCGCGATGCGCGGATAAAAAGCATTTCTGATGCCTGGTTCGGCCTTGATAAGTTCTGAAAGTATCAAGGCGAGATATTCTTCACTGACAGTGTCCCTGATAGCGGCCATGGCCCTCGCTTCTTCCTCGCCGAGATCAAGAATGCCGGCTGTATCCCCGGTTATTTTTGATACCAGAAGATTTCTGATGAATTGCAGGAGGTCTCTCGTGAAAGGCTTCAGGTCAGTGCCTGTATCCGTAAGCGCCGCGATTAGTGTGATAATCTCTTTACTATTGCCTTCGATGACCGAAGCAGCAAGTCCTGCGAGGGTTTGCGCATCGGTTATGCCAAGGAGGTCCTTCACGTCGGAAGCGGATATATCGTCGGAGAATGAAGTTAACTGATCAAGGAGCGTCAGGGCATCTCTCATGCTTCCGTCAGCGGCACGCGCGATCATCTCAAGCGGAGACGAGGCGATTGTTATACCTTCCGCATCGGCAATTGTCTTAAGCCTTTCCTTGATCTTATGGCCGCTCATTCTTGAGAATGGAAGATGCTGGCAGCGGGAGAGCACTGTTGCTGGAATTTTTTTGGGCTCGGTGGTTGCAAGCACAAAGATAACATGGGGCGGAGGTTCCTCAAGCGTTTTCAAAAGGGCATTGAAGGCTGAGGTGGAAAGCATATGCGCCTCATCAATGATATATACTTTATACCGGCCCGCCGACGGCGCGTAGCGGACTTTTTCCCTGAGGTCTCTTATATTGTCTACGCCGGTGTTCGAGGCCCCATCGATTTCAGAAACATCGATTGAAGAGCCGTCAGCAACATCAAGGCATGATGGACACTTTCCACAGGGGTCTGATGTCGGGCCGCTTTCGCAGTTCAACGCCTTTGCCAGTATCCGGGCAGTCGTAGTCTTGCCGACCCCCCTGGGTCCTGAAAAGATATAGGCATGCGCTACTTTATTGTGAGCAAGGGCGTTTCTTAAAATATGAGCAACGGGTTCCTGGCCGGTCAAATCATCGAAAGTTTGCGGTCTCCACTTCCTTGCTAAAACCAGGTATGACATAAAACCTCACAAACGGTCTCGTAAAACCTAATTTTTGTATACATGTTTTTCCATACCCGGGGACCGGCGCCGAAAAATATTTATAGCGCTTATAGGGCCGGCTTGCTGCGGCACCCAGACAGAATGCTTACCGGTGCTTCCTTCCGGACCTGGCGGAGTTCACACTTGCCTGCTGCGCAGGGCCAGCCCCCGGCTATGGAAAAACAATATTTCGGTAGAAATTATTCTAACACATAATGCTTTTTTGCTGCCTGGTTTTGTGATGAAGACCACGCACCTCACGCTGTAATTCCCGGCCCCCATTGTAACCTTTATCTTTTCTTTAGCGACTAAGAATATTATGAAAATGCCGGTCATCGTTGCCGACCACGGTTGGGACATCTGCTTAACATCGCATGAGGTAGAATAGAACTCACCTCCGGTATACTATATGGTGAAGGAATGGCAAATGATTCTGAGGCTCATTCTTAATTCTTTGTAAGTGCGAGGAGGAAGAAAAAAAGAATCGCTGTGATCAAGTTATACATAGACGCAGACGCCTGTCCGGTGAAAAACGAGATATTCCGGGTTGCCCGGCGGCATGGACTGAAGGTATATCTTGTGTCCAACTCATCGATGCAGATACCTCCGGACGAATTCATTGAACTCATTATCGTGCATGACGGGTTCGATGCTGCTGATGATTGGATTGCAACGCACATCACTGAAACCGATATCGCGGTTACCGCGGATATTCCGCTGGCAGCGCGCTGCCTGAAAAAGGGCGCCAAGGTTCTTGATCCCAAGGGGCGGGTGTACAGCGAAGACTCTATCGGCGATGCATTGGCAAACCGGGAGTTTATGGCATTTCTGCGCGACATGGGCACCATAACCGGTGGTCCTCCGCCTTTTGAACCGAGGGACCGCTCCCTCTTTATGCAGCGGCTGGACGAGCTCATTCATGCAATTATGCGGGGAAAGAGATACAATGACATCAGGTGCTGATATGACTGAAACGCAACCGAACAATCCGCTGCACGGCATTACTCTGGAAAAGATGCTGACCGATCTGGTAGACCACTACGGCTGGGAGGAAATGGGCAGCATCATCAATATCCGGTGCTTTCACAGCAACCCGAGCATGAAATCCAGTCTGACATTTCTGAGAAAGACTCCCTGGGCTAGAAGCAAGGTTGAGCGGTTGTATCTGAAGCATCTGCGGATGGTTGCTAAAGAACGGAAAGTTCCTGTTGCAAAACTATTCCTTGCTATTCTATTCATATTGATGCCATTATATTGGTAGAAGGTTCAGAGGTTAGTTAACGCACACTATCGATTGCCACGGGGACTTTTAGCTCCGTGGCTATTTTATTTTGATGCACCGGGAATTCTGATACTTTACTTTTTATGCGAGGAGGTAAACACAATGGTTAATGGAACAGTAAAGTGGTTCAATGACTCAAAAGGCTTCGGCTTTATAACAGGCGAAGACGGTCAGGATGTCTTTGTACACCACTCGTCCATCCAGGGCGCGGGATTTAAATCCCTTGCCGAGGGTGACAGAGTCAGCTTTGATACCGAAAAAGGCCCGAAGGGTCCCAAGGCGATCACGGTAGTTAAACAATAAGGAACTGAGGGCACTCTGCGTCAAGCAGAGAGCCCTCTCCTCAGACAGGTATTCTCACCTCAACCGAATGTTCCAGATGGTCGTCAAAGAGTGGAATTGCCTTATCAGGCTGCTCGACGCCATCAACGATCACACCCGCGCTGCCGTTGTTAGTTTGCAGCACGGTGATATGGTAGACGGTTTCCCTGTAGCGGTAATGCATCTTGAACGACCCCCACTCCCCTGGCATGCAAGGCTCGAAATGCAGCTTGTCTGTTTCAAGCCGCAGCCCGATCAGCGATTCCAGTATAAGCCTGTACATCCAGCCGGCCGATCCCGTGTACCACGTCCATCCACCGCGGCCAATGTGCGGTGAGGTCGCATATACGTCTGCCGCGACAACATACGGTTCTACCTTGTAGGTTGCGATCTTCTCCGGAGATCCACCATGGGTTACCGGGTTGATCATCGTAAGAAGTTCCCACGCGCGACTGCTGTCGCCCAACGCAGCGAAGGCCATCGCGGCCCAGATAGCCGCATGGGTGTATTGCCCTCCATTCTCCCTTACGCCCGGGACGTATCCCTTGATGTAGCCGGGGTTCATATCCGATTTATCGAACGGCGGGTCCAGGAGCTGGACCAGGCCATGGTCCCGTCGGACGAGAAGCTTATCTACTGCTTCCATCGCCATGTGTGAACGTTCGGCATCTCCGGCGCCGGAGAGAACAGACCAGCTTTGCGGCGATGGAATCAATCCGGCATTCGGGATTATTCGCCGAACCCAGTGGTGAGCCGTCGTCAAAGTACGCGCGCAGATACCATTCGCCATCCCAGCCATTCTCTTCGATATTCCTGCGCAGTTGAGCAGCTTCCTCCCGGCAGCGTTCGACAAATGACAGATCACCTTTCAGATGCGCGATCTCACAGAACTCTACAAGCACTTTATATAGGAAGAATCCCAGCCAAACGCTTTCACCCTTGCCGTCTTTGCCCACCATGTTCATTCCGTCGTTCCAATCACCCGAGCCGATGAGCGGCAAACCGTGCTCGCCGCGGCTGACGCCCCTTAGAATGGCCCGTACGCAGTGATCGTACAAACTCGCCGTTTCTTCAGACGGGCGGGGAAGATCGTAATACGAGTCCTCGTCTTTGTTTACCGGGCGGCCCTCTATGAAGCGGACAGTTTCATCCAACACCCCCGTATCTCCGGTAATCAGAACGTAGCGGCACACAGCCAGGGGCAGCCAGAGAAAGTCGTCCGAGCAGTGTGTACGCACGCCGCGTCCGGTCGGGGGATGCCACCAATGCTGGACGTCTCCCTCCCTGAACTGATGGGCCGCGCAGAGGAGGAGGTGCTCACGCAAAAGCCGGGGCTCAGAGTGGATAAGCGCCATCACGTCCTGCAACTGGTCGCGGAAGCCGAAGGCGCCCCCGGGCTGGTAGTATCCGGACCGTGCCCAAAGACGACATGCCAGAGTTTGGTATAAGAGCCAGCCGTTGGCCAGCACATTGACGGACTGGTCCGGTGTTTCCACCTGCACTGCGCCGAGGGTGTGGTTCCAGTGCTGCCAGACCTTCTCGAGCGCTCCGCGCGCAGCGGCAGATCCCCGGAAACGGCGCACCAGCTGGCCGGCGTCATAAGAGTCTCGTCCCATACCGAGTCTGAAGATAATCTCGCGCTCTTGTCCGTCTGCCAGATCGAAGGGAACATGGATAGCGCCGCAAGGGTCCAGACCAGCCCCTACCCTTCCGGAAAGCCGCGCACGGGTCATCGCGTCCGGGTTCCGGAGCGTTCCGTTACGGCCAAGGAACTCCGCACGGTCGCCGCTCACAGTCCGGCCCACCTCATCCACATCGAAAAACGCGGTCCGGTCGGCAAACTCCGTGTTGTACGGGTTCCGCCCGAAAAGCGCGCCGGTTTTTGGGTCGATTTCTGTGCTCACATGCATCGCCGTTTTCGGCCGCAGGTCTCCAAGAACCCATTCCACATAACCGGTTGCTGAGAGCCGGCGGGACCGGCCCGATTTGTTTTTCACCTTTAATACTGTCAATTTGACCGCTGCATCCATTGCTACGTAAACCCACATCTCTGAAGTGATGCCGTCTTCCGTGTGTTCAAAAACAGTGTAACCGAATCCGTGGCGGCTTACGTAATGCATCGCCCCACGGACAGGCGACGGCGAAGGGGACCAGAAAAGACCGCTCTCTTCATCGCGGAGGTAAAAAGCTTCTCCGCAGGAATCGCTTACAGGGTCGTTGTACCAGGGAGTGAGGCGGAACTCATGGGCATTCTCGCTCCAGGTGTAAGCAGAGCCGCTCTCTGAAATAACCGTCCCGAAGTGCGGGTTCGCAATTACATTCACCCATGGAGCCGGAGTCACCTGTCCGTGTGTGGTCGTAATGATGTACTCGCGGCCATCGGGGGTGAATCCTCCGAGTCCGTTGAAGAACAGCAGATCGCTGCGAGTAATTGCCGGGGCAGTCGAGGATGCTGCACGGTGGCCCCGGGTCTGCGTAAGGCGCGGTACTATGAGTGGCACGATACTGCGACGGTTGATCTGGTCCTCGAGCGGGCCAAGACTGTCGGTGATGACGGCGTGACTGACTGCCTGGAGCAGTATGCGGTCCTCGCCCGATATCTGGTCCACAGGCCTTACAAATATGCCGCCAGGCCTTTCTATCACATTCGTTTCGATACCTGCGGCAATGAGCGCCATAATCTGATCCTGAAGAAGCTGCCGGTAACCAGCGTGATCTTCGTTCCAGATCACGAGGTCCACCGCCAGTCCTTTGAGACGCCAGTATGCGTGGGCCTGTACGAGTTGGCTTACCAGGTCTATGTTGGCGGGATCTTCAATCTGTAGCAGCACTATCGGGAGGTCACCGGAAATGGAGTAGCCCCACAGGCCGGATTGCCCGCGGCGGTTCCTGATGATAACGCCCGGTTCGGCGCGCAGCGAAGGGTTGGCGTAGATGACGGAGCCGGCAAGGCCGGCATAGAGCTGCGCATCGGCCTCTGTGGCATTGATCTGCCTCAGGAGTACCTGACTGTGTGTCCATGCAAGATCGAATACACGATCTGCGAGATGCCGGTCCTGGTATTTTTCGACAAGACCCATACAGAGGTCCCGGGTTTCACCGATGCCGGTGACAATATTTATTGTTGCCGATTTTTCCGGATCAAGGGTTATGAGATACCGAATAGCGACGATCGGATCGAGCACCGGGCCCTCGCTGCCGGAAAGCGCAGCGGTGTTACTCAGGGCCTGCGGGTTGGCAACGGTTTTTCCGCGACCGATAAACAGCATGCGGTCGGTCTCATAGGAAACTTCGCCGGTTTCCGCCCCGTGGACAGCCATCAGATGAAACATCCAGGGCGAGTTCTCATCGAGGGAGCGGGGACGGCGGGTGCAGAGAATTGCCCGCTTGTGGTCGATGATCTCCGTCTGAACAAAAAGATTACTGAACGCCGGATGCAGTTCGTCTGCAGCAGGCGGTGCAAGGACGACCTCCGCGTAACTCGTGACCTCGATCTCTCTGCGTGTTCTGCCGCGGTTGGTGATGGTGATCCTGCGCAGGTCAATATCATCCTCGGGTGAGACAGCGATTTCGGTATGTGTGTCAAAGTCGTGGTCCAGGCAGCGAAACTCTGCCCTCCCTTCAGAGAAAATAGCCTCATAATTCTTCGGGCGTTTGAGCGCCGGCTGATATGCTGTCGACCAGAACTCCCCGCTCGCCACTTCACGTATATAACAAAAAGTGCCCCAATTGTCGCGTGTTGTGTCTTCACGCCAGCGCGTGACTGCGATGTCCTTCCAGCGGCTGTACCCGCCTCCGGCGTTCGTGATCATCACGTGGTATCTGCCGTTGGACAGCAACTGCACCTGGGGAAACGGCGTGTCCGGACTGCTGAAAAAACGCATGGAGGTCTCCGCGCCTGCGGAAGCCGTATGTGATTCAGAGAGGTCGGCAGTCTGCGAATAGAATGTCGTGGCCCTCGGCACCCGCTCCTGGAGCAAAAGAGTGGTTGCCTGGAACAAGGGGTCAGACTCAAATCGTTTCTGCATCGGACGGTCCAAAAGCAGATAGGCCAGGGAGAGAAAGCTCATGCCCACATGATGCGCCATAAATGACCTGACCACGGCGCTCGATTGTCTGCGAGGCAGACGCGATGGAGTGTAATCGACCGCTTCATAGAAACCGAATTTTCCCTCGCATCCTTCCGCCGCGAGCCGCTGCATATTCATGCACGCCTCCTCGGGAGCCACCATCAGCGCAAGTGCCGAGGCATAGGGCGCAATGACAAGGTCGTCGGCAAGCCCGCGTTTGAGTCCAAGGCCGGGTACGCCGAAGGCGCGGTATTGGTAATTGAGATGAGCGTCGATCATGTTGTAGCCGGATTCGGAAATGCCCCAGGGTACCCCTCGTTTCCTCCCATACTCGATCTGCCTGGCCACCGCAGCTTTACAGGTCTCATCGAGCAGCGTACGCTCGTGCGTCGGCATTACCAGGAGCGGCATGAGGTATTCGAACATCGAACCGCTCCAGGAGACAAGGATTGGCTCTCCGCCTACATTAGTGAGCAGGCGGCCCAGGGCAAACCAGCTCTCCTGCGGTAATTGTCCCTGAGCGATCGCCACAAAACTGCAGAGCCTCGCTTCCGAAGCCAGCAGGTCGTAGTAACTCGTGTCCCGCCTGCGACTGTCAACGTTGTACCCGATGGCCAGTAAATGACTCGCCCTGTCGAACAGGAAGTCATACTGCATGCGGCTGAGTTCGGCGGTTTGCAACACGAGCTTTTCGATGGCCGTAATTGTCTCTACGGCAATATCGCTTCCAATGCCTGCCACTTCGCGCAGCGTCGGTATCTCATCAGTGCTGCGAACCGTGGAAGGGGTGAAAAGCGTCAGCTCATCGAGTGCGGCCCGGCATTGCGTGTCGAAAGCGCGCGCCCAACATGCGGCCTGATTCTCCGGACCGAGACCTGACCCATCGATTATCGAAAGCGCCTTTTCTGCGTGTTTTGCAAGTTGCTCAAGACAGAGACGCGCAGCGGCGAGCGCAGTGGGTTTGAAATTGCAAGCGGATTCCAGATCCTTCTCCAGTTTAGCGAGCAATGCAGAGATGTCTCCTTCGTACCGTGCTTCGGCCGCCGTGTCCAGGAGAATCATGAAAGTGTCGCGGAGCCCGTCAAACATTCGCGGGCCCAGGATCTTCCGCTCGGGGAGGGCGAGCAGACCCTGCCTCAAGGTAAGCAGATGGGCTGCAAGGTTCCCGCTGTCCACGGTCGAAACGTATTTGGGCGGCAGCGGCATCAGAGATTGTGTGTCGTACCAATTGTAGAAGTGGCCCCGATAGCGCTCCAGTGCTTCCATTGTGAAGAGGGTATTCGTTGTTCGTTCGATGAGTTGCAGCGTGGAAATGTAGCCGAAGTCGTGGGCGGCCAAATTCGCCAGCAGCGCAAGTCCCATGTTCGTCGGAGACGTGCGATGCGCAACGGCTGGAGCAGGGTGGTCCTGATAGTTGTCAGGTGGCAGCCAGTTTTCTGCAGGACCGACGAATGTCTCGAAGAAGGCCCAGGTCTTTCGGGAAAGCTTTTGGAGGAAGACGGTCTGGTCGGGTCTCAGTCTTGCTTTGTCGCGGGCAAGCGGACGGCTGATCCCCCACGCGATAATGGGTGAGGCAAACCAGAGCAACAGTATGGGAGCAGCCGCTGCTAAAACAGCGGGATTAAAAAGCGCCTGGTAGATTATCGCTGCTACGGCAAGAAAGGGAGCGAACCACATCGTCCGGCTGACACCGGCGAGACCGCCCATACGTGAACTGCGGGTATTTTTATCCGGGTCACCCGAAGGACTCCATTCGAGGAGTCGCTTGTGCGCGACCAGCATTCTCCAGGCAGTGCGCACAATAGCATCCAGACTGAAAAACGCCTCGTACGGAAGACATGCAAGCGTGAAGACACCCTGAATAAGACGCCTGGCTGTGGAGCGTCCCACGGCAGCGAGATGCTGCACAAAATGCACATCGTCCGTCTTCCTAAGCAGATCCAGGAGAGAGGATATCAAAGAAGGAATAAAAATGATCCCGAGCACCGACAAGGTCCAGAACCATGGCGATGACAGGACTGTCCAACCCATCAGTAAGAGAAGAGTCAATGCCGAAGGCACGAGGCTGCGCCGAAGGTTGTCAAAGAGCTTCCAGCGGGACAGCAGCGAGAGAGGATTCTTTTGTCGCCGAACGTCGGGGCCGGGACCAGGGATAACCGGCAAAAGCCAGCGCACAAGCTGCCAGTCCCCGCGAATCCAGCGGTGCCGGCGGCTCACGTCCGCGCTGTAGCGGGTTGGATACTCCTCGTACACCATTGCATCACTCAACAAACCGGAGCGTGCGTAACACCCTTCGATAAGATCGTGGCTGAGGATCCGGTTTTCGGGGAAACGTCCGCCCAGCGCCAGCTCGAATGCGGCGACATCATAGATCCCCTTGCCGATAAAAGAGCCTTCATGGAAGATATCCTGGTAGACATCCGAGACGGCGCGCGTGTATGGGTCGATGCCGGGATCACTCCCGTAAAGGCGGGCATACCGCGAACGGTTTGTGCCGGGCAGGCTCACGGCGACACGCGGCTGAAGGATGCCGTACCCGTCAACGATTCGCTGAGAGCTTTCGTCGTAATACGCACGGTTTAGAGGGTGCGCCATGGCTCCCACAAACTGCCGCGCCGCATCTCGCGGCAACTGAGTATCCGTGTCAAGCGTGATCACGTACTTTACGGTCGATAGGATTTCCGTATTACCGACGATGAGCGAAAAGCGGTTTCCTTCGATATCATGCGTCCCGTCATTTTCCCTGCCGCGCAATAAGGCATTCAATGCAGCCAGTTTTCCCCGCTTGCGCTCATAACCCATCCAGACCCCGTCCCGGTCATTCCATCGGCGGGGGCGGTGAAAAAGGAAAAAAGTATCGCCTTTTGTGTTCCGGTATTTTTCATTCAGTCCCTCGACTCTCTGCCGGGCAAGCAATAACAGCGGTTCGTCCTCCGGCTGTGTTTCCTCTGCAGCATCCTGAAAATCAGTCAGCAGGCCGAAGAGCAGGTTATCGTCGCGATTTGCGAGGAACCTGACTTCCAGCGCCTCAATCAGGTCCTCGATCCCATGGGCGTTTGTGAGCATAGTCGGGACAATGGTGAGTGTCCTTGATTCAGGCGGAATACCTTTGGAAAAGTCCATTCTCGGCAGTGGCTGAGGAATTACCAGCAATGTTGCAAACCAGTTCACCATTGCAAGCCCGAGCTGGCTTGCACACAGCGCTGAGAGTATACCGGTCGTCGCGAGCAGCCAAAGAGGTAAGCCGTCAGTATGCGCCTTAGCCAGCAACCCCCCGGTGAAAATCGCCGTCATGAGCGTGATCGCGCCCAGATAGAGGAGCAAAGGAAACCGGGAACTCATTTTCCGAAGGGCCCCGAAGACAGACAATCGTACATGTGCCAGCTCTTCAAGCTGCGGCAATCCCTTGTCGATCAGATAATAGCCCACGTGGGCCGTGCGGTCATCGCCACCGCGGGTGCTGTTATTATTGGCCGCGCTCTTATGCGCGAGCCGTACAGCTTCGGCTGCCACTGCGCCTTCTGACAGCCGGCCGCTCTTCGCCATTTTCTCCACCACGTGACGGTAACGGTCACGTGTAGAGAAATCCATTCTGCCGTATGTACCACCGGTATCCTCACGCAAGGTCTGTTCGACAACACTCATCGTCTCGACGAACTCCCGCCAATCCATCGTGCCAAGGAAACGAAGGCTGCCGATGCTGTTGCTCATCGAGACCTGATCAGCCGCTTGTTGCTGGTTCTCCGACTGCACCAAATGGTCGATCGTCAGACTGAGTTCGGAAAGTCGTTGTTCAATCCATGTGAGCGGCATTGCCAAGGCGGGGCCCTGACCCTGAAGCCGGCGGGCAAATTCCGCGACAAAAGCGCTCTTCAGCGGCGGGTTCGACCGCGCCATGTCCGCTATGGCCAATATCAGACTCTTTGGGTCCTTTCCGGCGACCTCGGTAATCCGGTCCGCCCAATAATCAGCCTGGTTTCGGTCGAGCCTGTCGGCAGCCATCCGCGCCCCGACGCGCCGGAGATTCTCGATCAACGCGAGCCGCAGCATAATTGGGATTGCCCACAATTCTCCCAACTTCAGGACGGCGACTGTCTGGTAAGCTGCAACTAACCTGCTTAGACTTTGTGAATCTATCCGGCCATCGCTGTGAGAGATCGTCTCCAAAGCGATGTCATACACGCGCGGAAGCCCGGCCGAAAGTCCGTCCAGCAAGCGGGGTAGCTCGCGGCTGTATCCCTTCGGCAGATGTCTCCTGGCCGTACGGATCTGTTCTTCGATCAGGTAGAAGTTATCGAGCAACCATTCGCCAGCCGGCGTAATCCTGCGACCAGTCGTAATTGCCTCAATCAGCAAGCTACGGGTCCCGGTCAGGATGCCTTCATTGTCGGCCAGTCGCGCCAGCAGCTGATCCGGGGCATATTCCGGGCTTAATTTATGTAAGGCCGCGAGGGACTTGCCGTGCTGCTCCATCTGATCGCTGCTGAACAATTCAGATCGCAGCGGAGGCTCGCAGACAGCGCATTTTTGTGCCAGGTCTGTTCCGCGGAGACTCGCACGCAATTGAGGCAGGTTCCCAATGATGGTCTTGTTGTTCACTTTCACGCCTGAGGGCTCCTTCTTTCTGAAGGCGAGTGGCCTCTGCAACTCAGAGTCCCCTCACTTTTGCTATTGTGTGGGACAGTGGATGATAGTAGAATGTGTGAAAACCCGGAACGGCGGACGAACATTTTTGAAGCATTTTAAGATGGTTTTTGTTGCGTCTTAGTTCAGTGGGTCTATTTTATGTTCAAAAAACCCTTTAAAAAACAAACGGAGAGGGAGGGAGTCGAACCCTCGATGAGTTTAACCCCATACACGATTTCCAGTCGTGCTCCTTCGGCCACTCGGACACCTCTCCAAGGTATTGAAAATAAGGGATATTCCAATATCTTCAATGTCTCGACTATTATAGCACAATTCCTCAAAATCCCGCAGAGTGCCTCAAAATGGCTTTATTGGGTGTGCTCTCCTTTTCGGGTAATTGTTTTTTTGGCAAGGATTTGTTATAACAGATGCCTCTGTTATTTTTTTTGTTCCATTTTTCTGTGAACGGGAGCGGCCTTGGCCAAGAGAGTTCTTATCATTGACGACGATATACAGACAAGAAGTGCTCTCAGGCATATTTTAGAAAGTCTGAATTGCGAAGTTTGCGAAGCGTCCGATGGCCGGGAAGGCATAAATTCATTCCGTAAAAATCCTACCGACATAGTTATTACCGATATTTACATGCCTGGAGACAATGGGCTTCAGGTAATAATGGATCTTCAAAGGGAATTCCCGGGAATAAAGATTGTAGCGATATCGGGCGTCGAGACTGACTATATCGATAATCTGCAGGCAGCCAAAGATTTTGGAGCGGCATATTGCCTCAGGAAGCCTGTGTCGGTTGAAGACATTAGGGGGATTGTGGGGTAGGGTAATAACGGTAATGGAAGAAAACAGGATAGACATTGATAGCGAACTTTGCAACGGCTGCGGGTTATGCGTCACCGTCTGCCCGACAGGCACTATCTCACTGATAGAAGGAAAGGCGGCTGTCTCAGGAGAGGAGTCGATCTCTTGCGGACATTGCGAGGCAGTATGTCCCCAAGAGGCGATTCGTGTTATTGCCATTGATGAAGAGATGTCGCGGTATAAAACTTTCATCAGCGAGAAACAGTGGCTTCCCCCCGGAAAATACAGCACATCAGTTTTGGTACAGCTTATGGCCTCTCGCCGGTCCTGCCGTTGCTTCACTGACCAGCCCGTAGACAGGGCGATGCTTGAGGACCTGATAAAAATCGGTATTACTGCACCGTCTGGGACCAACTGTCAGTCCTGGACTTTCACCATTTTGCCAACGAGAAAGGCGGTGACATCCTTTGCAGAATACATCGCGTCCTATTTCGGGCGATTAAACACAACTGCAGAGAAGACCATGCTTCGTTTGTTCCTCAAGCTGACAGGAAAAGGAGAACTCGATGCATATTACCGCGGTTATTACCGGAAGGTGAAGGAGGCTCTTAAAGAATGGCGCGGAGCAGGCAGAGACCGTCTGTTTCACGGTAGCACGGCTGCCATTATTATTGGATCTAAACCCGGAGCAAGCTGTCCCGCTGAAGACGCTTTGTTAGCGACACAGAATATTCTGCTCGCGGCCCACAGCATGGGACTCGGCTCTTGTCTCATCGGATATGCTGTCGCAGCGATGAAGAAAGACCCTTCGATCCGGCAGTCTATAGGAATTCCGTTAGAAGAGGGAATTCATGCAGTTATTGCCCTCGGATATCCCGACGAAGTCTATCAGCGTGTAGCCGGGCGCAAGAAAGTAACACCGCGATACTTCGAGGGATAGCAGCTGCGACAAAGACTTCGCACTTCAGGCAGTATAGCACCGACAAACTGATACCACGGACACCTCGTCGAAGGTGTTTATTTCCACAAATATGCGTTAAAAATCGTTTGCGTCTTTTATCCCGAAACAAACGTTTTTTGAAAGTCCAGATTTTAACATGTACAGCCACCTATACGTAACATGATCTGCTTTTTCTTATGGTTTCAATTAGTTACTATGGCTATCCGTTATCCCTATTTTACCTTTTTCAAAGACATTTTCGCTTATTGGCAGAGTTCTCTGCAAGACCAAGTTAATTGCCTTGTAGTAATCCCGCTGCACTTTAAGATTGGAAACCCTGCAGTAGCACTGGGTTGTGGTAATCTTGCTGTGGCCCAGCAGATCCTGAATCGTCACGAGAGCAGCATCTGCATTTAATAACTGCGTTGCCATCGTGTGCCTCAAGTGATGACAGGATACCTGTATCCCGGTCTTCCGGGAATAGTATTCTATTCTCTTTTGAATACCGCGCACCGATATCGGCTTCCCTCTCAGTGGCCCCTTCCGTACTAAGAACACTCTTTTCTCTTTAGAGAATTTTCGTTTCTGCATATACGTTTGTAAGGCAATCAGAGCATCCTCGCTCAGATAGACAACCCTGTCCTTGCTGCCCTTTCCATTGAAGACATAAAGCTGCCTGCGGCGATACTCTATCGCATCTACTGTCAGTCGTGAAAGCTCCTCAACACGCAAACCGCATCTGAGCATCAGCGTGAACATAGCCCGATCTCTGGTGTCGTTAATTCCTTTGAAGAGTGTTACTACCTGTTCGTCCCTCAGATGTTTGGGCAGTGGCCTGGGGAGACGCAATCTGTAATTCTTTCTTACCGGATTGATAAGAGACATTCGCTCATCTTCGATCAGATAGTCGTAAAAAGCATGAATGCAGCTGAAATGACAGTTGATGGTCTTTGGTTTTTTTCTATGTCTCAATAGATGGTCCATATAGGCGTCTGTTTCCTTGATGGTCGCCTCTTCTATAGGAACTTGCAGCCATTCACTGAAGTGAGCGAGCATATTCATATAGTTTTTTACTGTGTGAGCTGAACAGTTCCTTCTCTTCAAGAATCTCCGATACTTGCTGATCAGATCAGTAAGTCCCATCTATGCCTCCTTGCTCGATGATTTCCATAGCTAGTGTAGTGTCCCATAATTAGCTTTACATAATAGGTCAGGGTATGTTATCCTTTCTACATGAGGACAACAAAGCCTATACCACACACAGAAGAAGAGCGAAAAAAAGTTGAACGACTTGCCCGTAGTCGAAACACAGCGCAGAAGGTGGTCTTACGGGCAAAGATAGTGCTGAGCAAGATGGAAGGGCTTAAACAGGAAGATATAGCTGAACAATTTGATACGTCGCGGGTATCAGTCGGCCTATGGGTAAAAAGGTATCAGGAAGGAGGTTTAGGGGCACTGCTGAAAGACGCTCCTCGTTCAGGCCGGATTCCAAAGTTGTCAGAAGACAAAGAGAAGGCTATTGTGGAAGCAACGCTTCATACCGTACCCTCTGCCGCTACCCATTGGAGCGTTAGAACAATGGCGGACAACCAACAGGTATCACGAATGGCGGTACAGAGGATATGGAAGAAATACAATCTGAAGCCGCATCTGGTGAAGACATTTAAAATAAGCAACGATTTGCATTTTGTTGAGAAGGTAAAGGACATTGTGGGGTTATATCTCAATCCGCCGGAAAAAGCTTTAGTGCTCAGCGTAGACGAAAAGAGCCAGATACAGGCACTGGATAGAACGCAACCTGGCCTACCGATAAAAAAAGGCCATGCCGGGACGATGACACATGACTATAAGCGACATGGAACGACGACGTTGTTTGCCGCTTTAAATCTTATTGATGGAACGGTCATCAGTGCATGTATGCAGAAGCATCGCCAGGAAGAGTTTTTAAAATTTCTCAATAAAATAGATCAGGAAACACCGCCGTCTCTCGATCTTCACTTGATCGCAGATAATTATGGAGCGCATAAGACGGCACGAGTACAGAGGTGGTTGAAAAAACACCCTCGGTTTACGATGCATTTTACTCCAACGTCATCGTCATGGCTGAATATGGTGGAGAGATTTTTTAGTGAATTGACGACAAAGAGAGTGAGGCGCGGGATTTTTACGAGTGTCAAAGAATTGGAAAAAGCTATCAGAGATTTTATAGAGACACATAATGAGAACCCTAAAATATTTACTTGGACCAAGGACGCAGACACTATTCTTGCCAAAGTTGCTAAATGTAAAGAACTGTTAGGGACAGGACACTAGGAAGTATTCCTCTTCACGACTCTTATCAGTGAGACGGGCATACCGACGGGTCATCTCTATGTCGTGATGACCCATCAGCACTTGCAGACATTCTATGCGCATGCCGGCATTGAGCAGTTCACTTGCAAAGGTATGCCGAAGACTGTGGATTGTGTAGCCTTTGTGTTGGAGCCCTGTTTCCCCCAAATATCGTGTAAAGATATTCCGGGCCGTAGTGTAGCATATGCTTCCCCTCAAGCCGTGAAAGAGATATTCTTTTGTCTTATCTCTCTTGCCCATCCACAGCTTTAAGGCCATCAGAACATCGTCGCTCAGATAGACAACTCGCCCAAGACAGTTCTTTTCGCCCTCATAGATGTTTATCTTCCTATCGCGGACATCAATATCTATCATCTTCACACCGAGAACTTCACCAATCCGCATGCCTGTTCGTAAGAGCACGAGGATTAGCGCACGGTCACGAGTCTCTTTAATGGCGCCAAGAAGTGTTCTAATATCGTCCGGGGCAATTGCCCTCGGCAGGAATTCGGGAACACTCAGTTTGATTTTGCGCTTGAGTATACGTGTGTCAATGAGATCCTGGTCGATCAGAAACCGCAGAAAAGCCCACAGACTATGAAGCCTTGTCCTGACTGTTGTGACTTTGAGCCCTCGATCCTGCTCGTGTTCAACAAAGGCCTCAATATCTCCGCTGACAACATCTTGGATTTGGCTCTTGCCTAAGCTGGCATACAAAGCAAGAAACGAACTAACGGCGTGATAGCTACCTTGAAGGGTGCTTGGTTTGAGGTTCATTCTTCCCTTGTGGCGTATGTAGCTCTCGAAATGCTCCTTGCCGGGAAGCTCCAATTTGGATATTTTTTTAAGAACGCGATCGATAGGAGTGTCTGGTTCTTTAGGAGAGACTGCTGCACTGTGAAAATTTAGTGCTGCTATTTCACTGATGATTGCTCTGAGAACTGTACCTGCCTGGGTCATTGCTCCTCCTTTTTCTCATTGAAAAAGCAGGATTAATGATGACCCTTAGCGCCTCTAAGAATCAATCCATTTTGTTACGTATAGCAGCAAGAAGTCAACGATAAGCTCATGGTGGCTTTTTTCCGGAACAACAGGTCACTTGTTCGGCATTATTCTTTATGAACAGTGCAAACATGCGAAGAATTTTGCGTGACAGACTAAGTTGTTTTCTTAATTATTATTCTTATGGTACAGTATGTTTGTTATAGCTTTAATTAGAGGTGAGAGTGCCGAATGCGCATAGGCAAATTGTCTGCAACTGAATTGAATCAAATATTTTACAATCTGCCTTTTTCTGTTGCATGTCTCGACCGTGACTACAGAATAATATACGGGAATAGGGCATATTGGGATTTCATTGGGATTCCGCAGGAAAACATAATCGGCAGGCCCTGTTATGAGACAGTTGGAGAATATGCCAATGTTCACGATAAAACAGGCAAGGAGAAAATCTGCAGTTTTTGCGGGATTGAAGAGGCTGTAAGAAGCAATAAGCCCACTGTAATAAAGAGAATGCTGCGAGATAAGTTTATCAAGGTTACTTCGATTCCTCAAACGGACGACAGTGGATCTATCTGTCGGTTCCTGGAAGTAGTTGAGGACCTTACTGAGATCAAACAAGCTGAAGTTGCTCTACGAAAGTCCCATGATGAACTGGAACAAAAGGTTGAGGATCGTACTTTTGAGCTCGGCATGGCGAATGAGGAATTGGAGCATGAGATAGGCGAGCGCGTGCGAATGGAAGAGACGCTAAGGGAGAGAAACAGCATGCTCCAAACCCTGATACACGCTATTCCCGACCAAGTGTTTTTCAAGGATTCGGAGGGTCGTTTTTTGCTGGTCAACAAGGCAATGGAGGAATCCATAGGCTTTAGACAAGAAGAGTTTGTTGGCAAAAGTGATTATGAACTGTCACCGCTTGACCTGGCGGAAGCATGCAGGAAGAGCGACTCGGAAGCGTTGAAGGCCGGCGGCCCAAGTCGGTCGGACGAGAGCTATACAGACAAAAAAGGCGAACTAAGATTTCTTGATGTCGTCAAGTCCCCTATTTACGACACTAAGGGCTACCTTCTGGGGCTGGTTGGGGTCGCCCGCGACATCACCGAACGTAAGTTGGTCGAGGCGGCCCTGCGGCAGAGCGAGGAAAAATTCCGGACACTTTTTGAATCTGCTATCGATGCACTCTTTATCATCGATATGGACGGTAATTTCATCGACGTCAACAAGACCGCCTATGAGCGTCTCGGCTACACGAAGGCTGAAATGCTCTCAATGCACATATCCCAATTAGACCACCCTGATTTTGCGGATAAAATACCCGATCGCATGGAGCACCTGCAAAAATACGGGTGGTGCAAGTGCGAATCCGCACACTTGAGAAAGGACGGTACCCCTATGTCGGTGGAGATAAATGCCCGTCTTATGGAGTTTCAGGGGAGGAAGGTCTTTTTCAGCATTATCCGGGATATAAGCGAGCGCAAGCGGGCGGAGTCAGAACTCAGACTGCATAGCGAAATATTGCAAAATATGGCAGAAGGGGTTTTTATGATTCGTACTGGAGACTGGCGAATTGTTTATACGAATCAGCAAGTTGATCGTATGTTCGGGTATGATTCCGGGGAACTTGTCGGAAAACGTGTCAGCATAGTTAATGCACCCTGTGAAAAAAGCCCTGAAGAAATATCAGAGAAAATTTTTCAGGGTCTCAGTGCCAATGGGATCTGGCAGGGTGAGGTGCTGAGTATAAGAAAAGACGGAACCACATTCTGGTGCAATAAGAATATTACACCATATGAACATCCGCAACATGGAAAAGTCTGTATATCTATCAACCAGGACATCACCGAGCGCAAGCTGGCCGAAGAACTGATAAAGCAGTCTCTGAAAGAAAAAGAATCCCTTCTCAGCCAGATAGCCATAAGGGAAGATGCGTTGACGCAAAAAACAATGGAACAGAACGCGATCCTCGAAAACGCACTCGTAGGCATATCATTTTTGAAGGACAGGCGGTTTGTCTGGATCAACAGCAAGATGGAACAAATGTTCGGATACCGGAAAAGCGAAATCACCGGACTGACGACGGAACTGTTTTATCCATCGCGCGAAAGCTATGAGCAACTTGCCAGCGAGGCGTATCCGGTGCTTACAGTAGGCGGCACTTACTATTCCGAACGGTTGATGAAAAGGAGGGACAGCTTTTTATTCTGGTGCAGTATTTCCGGAAAGGCCATTGACCAGTCGGCGATAGGCAAAGGCTCCATCTGGATACTGGAGGACATCACCGAACGCAAGAATGCGGAAGAGGCGTTGCAAGCAAGCGAGGAGCGATTACGTCAGGCCTTTCGCGTTTCTCAGATCGGCATATTCGATCACGACCACTTAAGCGACTCTATTTACTGGTCGCAGCGGCAAAGGGAAATCCACGGGTGGGGTACTGATGAAGTGGTAACGTTGCCGGATTTCCTCAATATCGTACACGCCGAGGATATCGAGAGCATTTCGGCGGCTGTCCGGCGAGCACACGACCCGGCTGGTGACGGAGTGTGGGACGTTGAGCACCGTATCATACGCCGGGACGGGATCTTACGCTGGCTGATGGCACGGTCCCAAACCTTCTTTGAGGGCGAGGGCGGCGCACGACATCCGGTACGTACCGTTGGCGCCGTCCTCGACATCACCGAACGCAAGCAAGCGGAGGAGCATCTCAGGAAGACAATCATGGAGCGGGAGACGCTGCTGCGTGAGCTGTATCACAGGACAAAAAATAATATGAATACAATTTCGAGCCTCATTAACCTCCAGACGACATACCTTGATGGTGACGGAATCGCAATTCAAATGTTCCGGGATATTCAGGACAGAATCATGTCGATGTCCTTGGTCCATGAAAGGCTTTACAAATCAAAAGATTTGTCCAACGTCAGCCTGAAAGACTATGTTAGTGATCTGGCAAATACCCTGATAAGCGGCCACAAAATTAACAAGGACAAATTATCGCTGAGACTGGATATTGAGGACTTCACGCTGTCCATTGATACGCTTATTCCCTGCGGGCTAATTTTAAATGAGCTCATGACCAATTCCCTGAAGTACGCATTTATTGATGGCAGAGAGGGCCAAATCAGTATAAAAGGGCTTGTTTCTTCGGGAAAAGAAATTCAACTTGTTTACAGTGATAACGGGATAGGCTTTCCAGCCGGCTTCGATTTTGCCAAAGTTGAGACCCTTGGGTTAAGATTGATCAATGGATTAATAACCAGCCAATTGCGTGGTAACATAGAGATAACAACAAAGCCTGAAACGGTTTTCACCATCGCCTTCCGGGAACCGGGATATCAGCAGAGGATTTGAGGCAATGAAAAAAGGCAGGATATTGATAGTTGAGGATGATTATGTTCAGTTCCTGTCCACGGAAATGTTGATGAGAATATGGGGTTACGAAGTGCTCGGTCCGGCATCCTCGAGCGAGCAGGCGCTTGAAATCGCCGAAAAAGACAAGCCTGACGTAATTCTTATGGACATAAGTATACAAGGCAACATGGACGGAATTGATACGGCAAGACAGATTGACGAACAGTTTCAGATTCCGGTCATTTTTACCACCGGCTATAGCCACGGGGAGTTATACCAGAGGGCGCAGACGGTCATATCCGCTGCTTTTTTGGTTAAGCCTTACGGGATTGACGAATTGAAAGCTGCCATTGAGGAACATACTAAAGCTTAGTACAGGCTTTAAACCGAAAGTTGTTTGCCGATCTGAAATATATGTTCGCTTGCCCTGCTTCCAGGTGAAATCATTAAGAATTACTCGACAAAAATGCTCTGCCACTTTTAGTTGTGTCACAGATAAATGTTACGACCAGCAAGTGTTACAGTATATCTCATAGTCAAAACGTTCAGTAGTGGCTGCTATACGTAACAAAATGGATTGATTCTTAGAGGCGCTAAGGGTCATCATTAATCCTGCTTTTTCAATGAGAAAAAGGAGGAGCAATGACCCAGGCAGGTACAGTTCTCAGAGCAATCATCAGTGAAATAGCAGCACTAAATTTTCACAGTGCAGCAGTCTCTCCTAAAGAACCAGACACTCCTATCGATCGCGTTCTTAAAAAAATATCCAAATTGGAGCTTCCCGGCAAGGAGCATTTCGAGAGCTACATACGCCACAAGGGAAGAATGAACCTCAAACCAAGCACCCTTCAAGGTAGCTATCACGCCGTTAGTTCGTTTCTTGCTTTGTATGCCAGCTTAGGCAAGAGCCAAATCCAAGATGTTGTCAGCGGAGATATTGAGGCCTTTGTTGAACACGAGCAGGATCGAGGGCTCAAAGTCACAACAGTCAGGACAAGGCTTCATAGTCTGTGGGCTTTTCTGCGGTTTCTGATCGACCAGGATCTCATTGACACACGTATACTCAAGCGCAAAATCAAACTGAGTGTTCCCGAATTCCTGCCGAGGGCAATTGCCCCGGACGATATTAGAACACTTCTTGGCGCCATTAAAGAGACTCGTGACCGTGCGCTAATCCTCGTGCTCTTACGAACAGGCATGCGGATTGGTGAAGTTCTCGGTGTGAAGATGATAGATATTGATGTCCGCGATAGGAAGATAAACATCTATGAGGGCGAAAAGAACTGTCTTGGGCGAGTTGTCTATCTGAGCGACGATGTTCTGATGGCCTTAAAGCTGTGGATGGGCAAGAGAGATAAGACAAAAGAATATCTCTTTCACGGCTTGAGGGGAAGCATATGCTACACTACGGCCCGGAATATCTTTACACGATATTTGGGGGAAACAGGGCTCCAACACAAAGGCTACACAATCCACAGTCTTCGGCATACCTTTGCAAGTGAACTGCTCAATGCCGGCATGCGCATAGAATGTCTGCAAGTGCTGATGGGTCATCACGACATAGAGATGACCCGTCGGTATGCCCGTCTCACTGATAAGAGTCGTGAAGAGGAATACTTCC
>CAWAQG010000008.1:0-478163 GCA_963784135.1 Nitrospirota bacterium
TACCAGTGACGTCCCAGCAAACACCTGTCATCTGAACAGCCTGGCCCGTGCTGTCACGATGAATTTTTCCCCTCGCCATAATGTGGTGAATGCTGCCATCCGGCCAGACCGCTCGGTATTCTGTCTCGTACTGGCCGGTTGTTTCGACAGCTCTGTCAAGGGCCGCTTGTACGGTACTGCGGTCTTCCGGATGGATTATTTGGAAAAACTCATCGGCTGCTCCAGTGAAGGCCTCCGGGTTGGTCCCCAACAGGCGATGAACACCATCACTCCAGGTGCGCTTATTCTTGACAATATCCCATTCAAAAACAGCCATTTTCGATGAGATTAAAGCAAGGTCGAGTTGTTCCCGACTTTGGCGCAGCGCCTCCTCCATCTGTTTGCGGTAATTAAGGTGCACATTGAAACTGGCGAGCAACTGACCGACTTCATCATACTGAGTAACGGGTATATCCTGCAGCGGCACCCGTTCCTCGGTCATATCATTTATTAGTTTGCTTGCGGCATAGAGCGGACGCAGTGCTTGCCTGATAATAAGCCACGCAAAGAAAGAACTTAGCAGTGACATTCCAAATGCTAAGGAATATGCCCAGTTTTTCATTGATCGAACCGGCGCAAATGCAATATCTGTCGGGAGTTCCACACGGACAAACCAGCCCGGAGTAGGTATCTGCTTGGCAGATATGAGTATTCTGATACCCCTTGAATTAACGGTGATTCCTGAGCCTTCAAACCCAGACATAAATCGATCAAACAAGGGATTAATGCCGGTTTTTGGCGTTGGGGTCATTATCCGGGTCGGATCACTCCCGGTGATATGAATGCGATATTTGGGAGATACCACAACGACCCTGTCAGGGAAGGCCTTGTATTCGGACTTCTCTATCGACCCGAGCAGCGCCGGATCGGACACTGACGCATAGCCCGCCAGCACGGCGACGACCGTGCCTGAGGGGTCCAGGACGGGAACGGCAAATGGGATGACGCGCTTGTCGGAGAACCGGCCTGTCCGTGGCTTCCCAACTGCCGGCTTTCCTGTGGCGACCACCGTCCTGACAAAATCGAGGTCCGCGTGCATCCCGCCTGCCCGCCCCGGCAATGCAGGGTAGTCAGCGATCCCTACACCCTTCGTGGAAACCACTTCGACCCCTGTTTGAAACAAGGCTGCATACAAAAATCTGTCATGTAAGAACTCCCTTAGTTTGCCGGGGTTGGATATAAGTTCCGGGGTGATTCTTTCTGCAATTGCCGCCAGTGAATTAATACGCAGCTTGACATGGCCTTCAATGTTTTCGGCGATGTACGATGCTATTGAGAACTGCTGGGCTTCCAGTTGGGAGGTCATTTCTTGTTCCAGCCGATTTGAAATAAAAAAAGTCAGCATCCAGATGCTGCACAAAAACAACAGCAGCACCAGGCCGCTGATTTTGCAGTTCAGGGGTAACGAGCTTAAGGAAAAGGTTTTTTTCAGCATAATTGCAGAATACCACAGAAAAAGGGAGTCCATCAATGAGCGCCGCGCCGAACAGGAGATAGGGACCTTGGCTGACCATTGATCGCCAGGGTCAGCTAAATTGATTTTTATTATGCGGGTTACCCGAATATCTTACCAGGGTTCATAAGCCCCCGCGGGTCAAATACAGCTTTTATCCCTTTCATGAGTTCTGTTTCACGTTTCTTGACTTCCATGCCGAAATAGGGCGCCTTTGTCAGGCCTATGCCGTGCTCTCCGGATAAGGACCCACCGAGCTTAAGGGTGCTTTCGAATATTTTCGACACAAGCTTAAGGCCCCGGCTATATTCTTCCTCATCATTTCTGTCGACCATAATATTGACGTGCAGATTTCCATCTCCCGCATGGCCGAAGCTTATTATTTTTATCCCGCTGCGTTCTGATATACTGCTCAACTCCATAAGCATAAGAGGGACTTTATCTCTCGGCACAACTATGTCCTCGCTGATTTTCGTCGGCTTGATATGATAAAGTGCGGGAGAGATCGCTCTCCTCGCCTCCCACAGCCTCTCGGTTGCCATAGCGTCCTCTGCAACAATGACTTCCCCCCCGAGCCCTCTGCAAATATCTACAACGCGTTCGCCCTCTTTCCTGATGGTCGCCGGATAGCCGTCAAGTTCAACAAGAAGCAATGCCTCGACATCGGTAGGGAGACCGATAGGCTTATAACTTTCAATCGCCTCAATGGCCGATTTGTCGAGCAGTTCCATAGTCCGGGGAATGATCTTCGAGGTGACGATTTTTGAAACAGCAATGCCTGAAGACTCCAGGCTGTTGAAAAGAACGAGAAGTGTCATTAAATCCTCAGGAAGCGGGAGCATCCTGAGTCGGATTTTTGTGGACATCGCGAGCGTGCCTTCGGACCCTATAAGCAGGTTCCTGAGATCGTAGCCGACCACCCGTTTATGCGTTTTACCTCCCGTAGCAATTAAAGTGCCGTCAGGCATTACCGCCTCGATACCCATGACATAATCGCGGGTTACGCCGTATTTAATCGCCCTCGGGCCGCCCGCATTGGTTGCCACATTGCCGCCGATGGTACAGTTGTTGAGGCTGGCAGGATCGGGCGGATAAAAGAAACCCAGATACTCAAGCTCCTTCTGCAGTTTTCCATTTATAATGCCGGGCTCGACGGTTACTGTCATATTCTTCGTATCGACATCGAGTAATTTCCGCATTTTCTCAAAGCTGATGACAATACTGTTGGTTGCCGGCACGGATGCGCCGGCCATGCCGGTGCCGGCGCCGCGGGCTATGATGGAATGGTTGTTTGCATCGGCAAATTTTACTATCTTAATGAGCTGGTCAGTATTGACAGGCCAGGCAACAGCATGCGGCAGGATAGCTTCTGAATTTGACGAATCAAAACTGTAACATATGCGATCTTCTTTTTCTGTGGAGATTTCTATACCGGGAATAAGCGAGGCGTCTCTCATAATATATAAAAATTATACTAATTAGGCAGTTGTTCTGCAAATTCAGCCGGCCGCTTAACTGTGCTGACTCCTTGCCTTGACTTTTGCAGGGGCTTTGAACCGCATCGCCTTCAGGCGTTTTCTCCTTGCTTCTCTTTGCTTCTGTTTCAATTTTTTAGATGGCTTCAGGTAAAAACTTCTTTTCTTTATTTCCTTGAAAAGGCCGTCTCTCTGCAGCCTGCGCTTCAGGTCTTTAAGTGCCTTTTCTACATCGTTTCCACTAACATTTACCTGCAAGTTACCTCCTTCCTCTTCCCGGCCCCCTGCTTCCTGCGCCTCCACCAAAGCCGCCTCCGCCTCCGCCTCTTCTGGCTCCGAAACCACCTTTGTTCCCTTTGGGCGTCTGCGGTTTTGCCTCGGCTACAGAGAGCGTTTTTTCCATGAATACAGTGCCGTTGATTGACTCGATCGCTTTTTTTGCATCCTCTTCCGTTGCCATCTCGACAAAGCCAAAACCCTTGGACCGTCCTGTATGGAAATCGGTTATGATAGTGGCTGTTTCAACCTCTCCTGTTTTCTCGAAGAGTTCTTTAAGTTCATCCTGTGTTGTCTTAAAAGAAATATTTCCAACGTAAAGTTTTTTGCCCATTTCATATCTCCTTTCAACTAAAATAAAAAACCCGGACCCTTTCTTTTAAAGTCTCCGGGGTTACTTAACTTTAAAAGCCAACTGATTAAGTATAGCTTATAGCAGGCTTATTGTAAACATTTATTTCGGCAAGGAAAACAGGAGAAAGCTTCTCCTGCTGTTTATTTTATAAAATCAAATTATTGGAGCGGCAGGGGCAGGCTGTTTATTGGAGCGATGCACGGGGCTGCTCCAACAGGGGCGAGTAACGCCGAGCCCCAACTGAGAATGGGTATGGACATGGCTACTATGACGAATTGTCTCTTGGCAATGAAAGCAGTTTCAGCGCTCCGAAAAACAGCCTGCCCCTGCCGCTCCTTTCCTTAATTTACTGCTTGTTTTCGATTTCAGCGAATTGGAGGGAAAGAGCCTTTGACACGCCGGGTTCTTCCATGGTGATGCCATAAATGTAGTCTGCAACTTCCATGGTGGACCTGTTATGGGTAATGATAATAAATTGCGTGTCTTTTGAAAGTCCCTTGATCGTCTGTGCAAACCGCACGGTATTTGACTCATCAAGGGGAGCATCCACTTCATCAAGAATGCAAAGTGGACTGGGTTTTATCAGGAAACCCGCAAAGAGGAGCGACAGAGAGGTGAGGGCTTTCTCTCCGCCGGAAAGCAGGTTCAGGTTCTGGAGCTTTTTACCTGGCGGCTGAGCTATAATCTCGATACCGGACTCCAATATGTTTTCCTCGTCGGTGAGGACCATATCCGCCCTGCCCCCTCCGAAAAGTGTCTGGAAAACCTCGGAGAATTTTGCCCTGAGTGCATCATATGCCTCCCGCAGCTTTCTTCTTGTCGAGGCATTGATCCTGCTTATGGCCTCTTCCAGTTCCGCAATCGAAAGGGTCAAATCCTGCTGCTGCTTTGTCAGGAAGTCATAACGGTTTTTGAGTTCTTCGTATTCTTCAATAGTGCCGAGGTTTACAGGCCCCAGATCGCGTATTTTCTCACTGAGCTGATTGACCTGCTCTTCATCTTCCGCAAGGTCAAATCCCTCTGTAACAATTTCCTCGTCCTTTATTGCAACACCGTATTTATGAGCAATTGAGCTTTCGATATTCTCTGCCCTGAGCCTGTTTTCAATAGCCTTTGCATTTGCATCGGCCAGCTGCGAGGATATGGCGTCGATTTCGAAGCGTATATTTCTTAAGGGAGTTGCTCTCTGCGACAAGTGTCTGGCTTTCGGTATCTATCGCTTCTTTTTGCGATGCCCTGTCCCTGCGCATAGCATCGGCCCCGATAACCAGAGTCTTTATAGCTTCTTCATGTCCCTGCAGTTCAGAAGATGCAGTCGAAAGTCTCTGCGCCGCCTCATCCGCCTCCCTAAACGCTGCTTGCCTGCTCAGCTCAAGCTCTTTCAAGGCACCGGAAACACTTGCTTTCTCCCGCTGCAGGGACTCCATCTTCTCCCTATGTGAAGTAATAGCAAGCTGCAGATCGGTCACCTCGGACCTCGCCGCCTCATATGCCGTCCTTACTGATCCAATGGAGTCTTGCAGCGCGGCTATAGTTTCGTTAACAGCATCCCTCTCTTTTTCAGAAAGGCCGATTTCTTCCGATTTTGAGGCAATCAGTGTCTCTAATGATTCTTTTTCTCCGGTTATCGTGGCGATTTCAGAATTCAGAAATGAAAATTTCCTTTGCTTTCTTTCAGCTTCCTCATAGAGGCTTTTCAGGGAATGTTCTGCCACCGACAGTTCCTTTTCGACAGCGATGAGAGTGCTTCCCGCATTTGTCAGCAGTCCATTTTTCTCAGACAGTGTGCCTGTTGCAACTGACAAGTCGTTTTCAAGTGTATTGATAAGCGCTTGCTGCTTCAGGACCGCTGCATTGAGTTCTTTTATCTCTCTCTTCCTCTTCAGGATGTCCTTCCCCTGCCCGGCAAGGATTACTCCGTCCCTGTCAATGACTTCACCATCAAGTGTAACCAGAGCATAATGCCGGGACGCATTTTGATTTCTGTACGTAATAGCGCTCTGAAGGTCCCTTGCTATAAGCGTATTTTCAAGTATCCTGCCTGCAGGTACCCGCAGCTCGCTGTTCTCAAACCTTATAAAATCAGAAGCCTTCCCGATGATGCCGTCAAATGGTACCTTCATCACCGGGCGCTGAAGGCCCAAAGCTGAACCCCGTGTAGAGGAGGGCTGTTCTGGCCAGGTTCCTTTCTTTAATTACCGCTGTTGCGGCCAGTATATCGTCAACGTTTTTCAGTAGGATCGAGTTTATCCTTTCAGAGAGCGCTGCCTCTATAGCTTTTTCGTATTCTTTTTCGGTACTTATAATATCGGAGAGCACCGGGCAATCGGCTGAGAGCCCCGATTGTCCTTCTCCGGCAAGGGCAGTCCGCCTGGCAGCAGGCACAGCTTCTGTCAGCACATCCATGAGCGACTTGTCAAAAGCGAGTTCTTTTAACGAGCCGACGCGCGCCATATTTGAAGCCAGGGCCTCGCGTTCCGATGCGAGCATGCTTTTTTTAGTTTCAATATCCCTGTTCAGGTCCTCAGCTTCAACCCTTAGGGCATCTCTTTCCGACTGCACAGCCGAAAGCCTGTGTTTAAGAGCAGTGATATGCTCCTCCCCATCACTGATCAATTCTTCAGATGCTGCAATACCGCTTCTGACCGCTTCAAAGTCCTTTGCCGATGCCGATTCGCGGTACTGCAATGTTTCAAAAGACGACTGGAGCTTGTGCAGCTCGTTCCTCTTTTGGCTGACAATCTCTGAAACCCTGAACAGTTCCTTTCTTTTCTCTTCCACCCCGGACTCTTTGTCCCCGATAGCGAGCTCAATCGACAAGAGGGTTTCCCTTTTTTCTCCGAGTTCATCGGTCAGTCCGGACATGCCGGATGAAAAAGCGCTTATATCCGCATCAAAACTGCCGAGTTTTGCGATAAGGTCTTCATTTTTCCTGTCAAAATCGCTCTGCTGGGCGGAAAGCCGTGCTATATCAGCTCTTCTGTTGTCTATTGCCGTCTTTAATATGGCGACATGCTTCTCAGCTTCGGAAATCTCCCTCTCTTTGCTGTAAAGAAAATTTTCGAGGTCGGCAAGCGCCTTTTCTTTACCTGCCAGTTCCAGCCTCTTTGCTTCGAGCTGGTTTTCGAGTGTGGAGAGCGCGCTCCTCTTTAATGAATCGGTTTCTTTTAATTTTTCAATTTCGACCGAAAGTTCCTGCATAATACCGCTCAGACGCACGTATTCTCTTTTTGCAATCCGCAGTTCTATGCTTGAAAGTTCACCATTAAGGCGTTTGTAGCGCTCCGCCTTTTTTACCTGCCGGTCAAGACTGTTTATCTGGCGTTTGACCTCGTATACGATATCATTGATACGCTGCAAGTTCTGTTTGGAAGATTCGAGTTTTGAGAGCGCTTCGGTTTTCCTCACCTTGTATTTCATCACGCCGGCGACCTCTTCTATCAGAAATCTCCTGTCCTGCGGCTTGGTGTTGATTATTTCCGTGACCCTTCCCTGGTCCAGTATCGAGTAACTCTTGACGTCAAGTCCGGTGTCGAGGAAAATGTCTTTAACATCCTTGAGCCTGCATTGGCTTTTATTGATCAGGTATTCGCTTTCCCCCGAACGGTAGAGCCTGCGTGAAACAGAGGACTCATCCAGGGGAGCGTTTGTATCCGACGTGCTTCCGTTATTGTTTTCGGAGACCGGTTTTCCGGAAAAATAGACTTGCATGGTGACCTCTGCCATGCCTTTCTGTTTTGAGGTGGACGAGCCCTGGAAAATAACTTCTTCCATTTTTTCGCCGCGCAGGCTTTTGACGCTTTGTTCCCCAAGTACCCACTTGAACGCATCAACGACATTGCTTTTACCGCATCCGTTTGGTCCCACAATACAGGTAACGCCATCGTGGAGCCTGAGCACTGTTTTATCAGAAAAAGATTTAAAGCCGACAAGTTCTATCTGTTTGACCCTCATAACCTTTTATTCTACGGCGATTTTAATAAAAGGGTCAAGTCAAAAAAATCGCTAATATTTGAATTAATTTTTTTTATTTGACGATTACTCTATTAGTATATTAGCCTGTATCGTTCGTCTTATGCAGTTTATACAAGTACCAATTTGACAATAACAATGTTTAAGTCAAACCACGTTGCATAAAACTCAAAAAAGAGGAGGTTTCTATGCCAAAGAAGTATCAGACCCCACTGTTGGACGAGCTTGAAAAAGGTCCTTTTCCAAGCTTCGTGACAGAAATCAAGAAGGCTGCTGTAAAGAACGATATGGCTGCCGACGAGCTTGGACAGCTCGAAAAGTCATACAGGGACAGGCGCGGCTACTGGAAGCACGGAGGGATCGTCGGCGTACGCGGATACGGAGGCGGCGTTATCGGCAGATACTCATCACTTCCGGAGGAATTCCCGAATGTCGCTAATTTTCACACGGTCAGAATCAATTCCACATCAGCATTTTTCTACACCTCGAAGTTTTTGAATGAAATGTGCGATATCTGGGACAAGTACGGAAGCGGCCTCACCAATATGCACGGTTCAACCGGCGACCTGGTGCTTCTTGGCACCAATACGGAAAACCTTGAGCCGATTTTCGCTGAATTCTCGTCACGCGGTTGGGATTTGGGCGGTTCCGGCTCAGCATTGAGAACGCCGAGCTGCTGTGTAGGACCGGCACGCTGCGAATGGGCAAATATCGATACGCTTGACATCAATTACGCGATCACCCAGGAATGGCAGGATGAGATGCACCGGCCTGCATTCCCATACAAGTTCAAGTTTAAAACTGCCGGCTGCGCCGTAGATTGCATAGCTTCTATTGCCCGCGCAGACTGTTCCATCATCGGAACATGGAAAGGCTCTATCGCAGTCGACCAGAAAGAAGTTGCCGCGTATGCAAAGGGCGGCATGAACGTACAGGAAGAGATCGTTAACATGTGCCCCAGCAAGTGCATGAGCTATGACGGCAAGGAGTTAAAGATCAAAGATGCCGACTGTGTACGCTGTATGCACTGCATTGCCAAGATGACAAAGGCTTTGAAAACAACCGGCGAAAAGGGCGCCACCATCCTCATCGGCAGCAAGGCCCCCTTTGTTATAGGTGCGACGCTCTCGTGGGTAATCGTTCCGTTTATAAAAATGGAACCTCCTTACACCGAATTCAAAGACCTTATTAGGAAGATGTGGGAATTCTGGGATGAGTTCGGCAAAAACAGGGAGAGAATAGGAGAGCTCATTATCAGGAAAGGCATGCGGGAGTTCCTTGAGTTTATCGGTTTGGACCCTGTTCCTCAACAGGTGAAAGAGCCCAGGAGAGACCCGTTCTTCTTCTGGACCGAAGCAGATTTGCAGAAATAAAATATACTTAATATATACATAACAACAAAGGAGGAAAATATTATGGCATTGCCACAAAGAAGGACCGATATAGGACCGCCTCACTATAAGGACTTTTTGCCGCCCGTTATCCAGAAAAGCTACGGAAACTGGAAATACCATGAAGTATTGAGCCCGGGATTGATGGTGCATGTATCAAACACCGGCGATAAGATTTGGTCGGTAAGGGTCGCTTCCCCAAGGCTTTTAAGCACCACTACCATAAGAGATTTTGCTGCAATGGCGGAAAAATACTGCGGCGGCTATATCAGGTTTACTACGCGGAACAATGTTGAGTTCCTGGTTTCGGATGAAAAGAATATCGAGCCGCTCCAGAAGGAACTGACAACTAAAAAGTACATGACTGGCGGCATCGGCCCCAGGATAAGCAATGTCGTCCATACACAGGGATGGGTCCACTGCCACTCGGCGGCATCTGATGCCTCGGGTATCGTCAAATCCCTTATGGACGAGTTTGCCGATTATTTCACAACCAAATCCTTGCCGAACAAGGTGAGACTGGCTGTCGCCTGCTGCGTGAACATGTGCGGCGCTGTCCACTGTTCTGACATTGCTGTTGTTGCAATTCACCGGAAAGTTCCGGTAGTCAACGATGAAAAAGTCAAGAACATGTGCGAAATACCTTCTACCATAGGGGCATGCCCGACCGGCGCTATCAGTCCTGAGCCGTCAAAAAAGAGCGTGAAGATCAAAGAGGACAAATGCATGTATTGCGGCAACTGCTTTACCGTGTGTCCCCCGATAGAAATCCACAACCCCGAATTCGACGGTGTAGCCATCGTGGTCGGCGGAAAGATCGGGAACCTGAGGAGCAACCCGAAGTTCTCGAAACTGGCTATCCCTTTCATCAAGAACAATCCTCCGAGGTGGCCTGAAGTCACCAAGGCAGTAAGGGGGATTCTCGATGCGTATGTTGCGGATGCAAAGAAGCATGAAAGAGTCGGCGAGTGGATTGAGAGAATAGGATGGGAGAAGTTCTTCAAAGTCACCGGATTACCGTTCACCTTCCAGCATATTGATGACTTTACAATTGCGAGGGAGACATTTAGAACAGCGGCTACTTTTAAATGGTAGTTTTATATAATACCAGGTAAAGGATATGCGCCCGGTATGCAGAGGGGCAGAAAATTATGCCTCTCTGCTGCCGGGTTTTAAGTACCGGCTACTTTAACTAAAGGAGAGGTGCGCTATGGAAAAAGAAGAAGTCATGAAAAAGATTTACGAGCTGGTTGAGAAATCGACAGGAAAAAAGAAGTTGAAATCAAGCGACATCCAGAAAACAGTCTCGGCGGAAGCGGGTGTAACGAGGGATGAGGTAAAGGCCGCGCTGAAAGTTCTCGTAGATGATGGAAAACTTATTTATACTTATTTTGGCGGAAGCTTTGTAGAGATACCTCCTCAGCAGTAAGCAATTAAAATAGCGTTTAGTCAGGAAAGGCAGGCTGCTTTCTATCAGAACCAGGAGATAGGCGGCTCTGCCTTTTTTGCTTTGTGCTTCAATTCATAAATTTATACGAGGAGCAGTCAGGCCACAGTGCTTCGCTCATTCTCGCAAGGCATCCGGCCTTGCTCCGAGGCTATGACAGCCTGTGTCACCTTCCTTGGTGTCACTTAGGCTGTCAAAGTCCGCTCAGCGCCATGTCCCGCCTGCTCCTCGTATAAATTTATGAATAATGTGGGATAAGTTATAATAACAGACAATGAACGCTTACCCGCGACTGGTTATTGCAGGAGTAAGGGGCGGCAGCGGCAAGACGATGCTCTCGCTCGCCATAATAGCCGGACTGAGGTCTCAAAGGGGGCTGAAGGTGGTCCCTTTTAAAAAGGGGCCTGATTACATTGATGCCGGCTGGCTTTCGGTCTCCGCTCAGAAGCCATGCTATAATCTCGATCCCTTTTTTCTTTCGGGAGAAACGATAATAAATTCCTTTGTCTCCCATGCGCGTGGTGACATTGCGGTCATTGAGGGCAACAGGGGGCTGTATGACGGAATGGATTCCGGAGGTTCCTATAGCACGGCAGAACTGTCCAAACTCCTTCGCGCCCCCGTGGTACTCGTAATCGATTGCACCAAGATGACGAGGACTGCTGCCGCGGTGGTGCTCGGGTGCATGCAGCTTGACAATGAGGTGGCGATAAAAGGAGTTGTGCTGAACCAGGTGGCTGGAGAGAGACATGAGCGCATTGTTCGGGAATCTATAAACAAATATTGCTCGCTGCCGGTGCTTGGAGTAATACCGAGGCTTGCTGCCGGTGATATCCCCGAGCGGCACATGGGACTCATTCCATACCAGGAGCATCCTGACACTGTAAAGGTCATTGCGCTTGCCGAAGAAATAGCGGGCAAGTATCTCGACATTGATGCAATAACCAGGATTGCGATGGCGGCAGAGCCCTTGAACACTCCGGAAATACGAAGTCTGCGGTCAGGGGTGCAAGGGGTGATTGTAAAAATAGGCGTTGTCCGCGACTCGGCGTTTCAGTTTTATTACCCTGAAAACCTTGAGGAGCTCGAAATAAGAGGCGCTGAGATCGTAGATATAAATGCATTGACCGATGTCCGGCTCCCGGACGTTGATGCTCTGTACATCGGGGGAGGTTTCCCGGAGACCAATGCCCTACGGCTCGCCGGGAATACCGGATTCAGAAATTCCGTTCGGGACATGGCTGAAAGAGGGCTGCCTGTTTATGCGGAGTGCGGTGGGTTGATGTTTTTAGGTGAAAGCCTTAGCGTGGAAGGTGAAAAATACCCTATGGCAGGAGTACTTCCTATTACCTTTGACATGAAGAAGAAACCTCAGGCGCATGGTTACACCATTGCGGAGGTCGACAGGCCAAACCCTTTCTATCCGCCCGGAACATTGCTGCACGGGCATGAATTCCATTATTCGGCGGTAACAGGGATTGCGGAGGAGGCATTGCAGCATTCGGCATTTTCGATGCAGCGGGGCAGAGGAATAAAAGACAAAAGGGACGGCATTTGCTACAATAATGTCCTCGGGACGTATACACATGTACATGCCCTCGGCTCTCCTGAGTGGGCATCCGGGCTTATTAATTGTGCGGTGAAGTACAGGAGTACCGTGAAACGTGAATCGTGAAACTCGAAAAGTTAATAAATGATTAAATACACTCCGGAATGCCCTTACTGCGGGCGTATTATCAACCGTCCGGCTGAAATTAAAACCGAGTTCGGCAGTGTGACCGGCGGAGCATGTGAATGCGGCGCAGTATACGTGTGCGACCCGACGGGCCATAATACCGGTGAAGCATACACAGAGGCCCTTGCCCTGGCAAAGGGCGGCTGGCAGATCAATGGGATGGATATGAATGTTGATTACGAGACTTCTGACATGGAATACGATGAGAAAAGCCATCAGAGGTTGTACTCAAAAGGCCTCAGAAGCCTGTCAGGAAGGCTTGTTTTTGTTAAGCTGAAAGGCCGGCAGCCTGAAAGTCCCGTGCCGGCCCGGACTGCACCGGATGCCGGGGACTACAGGGGCAGGGCAATCACCGAAGAGGGCAAAATAAATGTGAAGGACAAAATAAAAGAGCTGCTTAAACTGCGTGCTTATGATGAGGTGGCGGACATGGCCTGGCAGGACAAAGGTATTATAAGGCAGCTCATATCATTGTCATATGACAAACAAGATGTGACAAGCTGGAGGGCCATTGAGGCTATCGGCGTTATTTCACGGACATTTTCGAAGGAGAAGATGGATATCCTGCGCGACACCGTAAGACGGCTTTTATGGTCCATGGGAGAAGAATCCGGCGGCATTGGCTGGAGCGCGGCAGAAATGCTCGGCGAGATCGTTGCCGGTGACCCTGATGCATTCAATGACATTGTCCCTATACTCTGGTCTTTCAAGGACGAAGAGATGTTCCGGGCCGGCATTATATGGGCAATGGGGCGGATTGCCATAATGCGTCCCGACATGGTCGGATTCATCATGCAGGACCTGCCTGAACTGCTGGAAGATAAAGACGCGGCCGTCAGGGGTTATGCAGTCTGGGTCATGGGCATGCTGCCAAAAATATTAAATGCAGGGGGCACCGATCAGATCTCAAAACTTTTAAGCGATAGCGGCCCGGTGCCTTTCTATAAAGATGGCGACTTGCTTGCAAGTACCGTCGGTGAAATCGCAGGCGAAGTGTTGAATAAAACGATAAAATAAAGCTATAAGATAATTTTATTTGACCTGACTACCTGTTCTATATTACCTTCTTTAGTCATACTTACAATTGTTTTAGGTAATATAATATTTAAATTAGCAAATAGGTTCAAGTTGTAATAAATTACATCAAGGAAGGAGGAGAACATTATGCCTAATATTGAAGTCGGAGGAAAGCAGTTTGAGGTGGATGAGGATGGCTACATGGTTGATCTGGAGGCATGGAACAAGGACATAGCGACCTTCATGTCAAAAGGTGACGGCATTGATCTTTCAGAGTCCCACTGGGAAATTATAAACTTCCTGAGAGATTATTATCAGAAATACCAGATAGCTCCCATGATAAAGATACTTGTGAAGGAAATCGGGAAGGTCATGGGACCGGAAAAAGGCAACACAAAATATCTTTACGAACTGTTCCCTGACGGGCCGGCAAAGCAGGCTTGCAGATATGCAGGACTACCGAAGCCGACAGGTTGTGTATAACCCGGCACTGCACGCGTTCGCGAAAAAAATAACAAAAAAGTAGGAGGCATGGGTTTTGCCTCCTACTTACATATTGCACGCCGTATGGGGAGGAAATGAATCTTATAGATCTCTTGTCAGAGAAGAGACCTGCCATCTTGAAAAGGTGGCTTGATGTTATCGTAGAGTCATACCCTTCCGGTACTTCTATTTTCCTAAAAAATCAACCAGACCAGTTTGCAAATCCAGTAGGCTACACGATTGCGCAGGGGACAGAAGCCATTTTTGACGGCCTGCTTCGCGGAGTTGATGCTGAAAAAGCCGCTTCCTTTCTCGACAGCATTATACGGATCCGGGCCGTGCAGGAGGGTCCGCCCTCCCGTGCGCTCGTCTTTATCCTCCTGTTAAAAGGCATCATAAGAGAAACAGCCGGACAGACCGCGCATGACCCCTCCATAGCTGAGGAGTTGGTGGAACTCGAATCGAAGATCGATGCCATTGCCCTCCGTGCCTTCGACAGTTTCATAAAATGTCGTGAAAAGATATATGAACTGAAATCAAATGAAACGAGGAATATGACCTACAGGCTCCTTCAAAAGGCCCATATGATATGCGAAATCCCCGGGGAGGAGCCGGAACCGGCTATCAGGGAGAACAGCAGTGCTAAACCAAAACCATAAAGAGGTAGCAAAATGAAAACCCTATTCCCTTTTTTCGCAGTAATAACACTGATTTTGCTTGTTGTTGCAGGCGTGCAGTTTGCTAATTTGCAGTTCCTGTTTGGGGTCATTATACCCTATGCAGCCCTGGCGATTTTCGTTGCGGGGATAATTTATCGCGTAGTGAAATGGGCAAGCTCTCCGGTGCCGTTTCGCATACCGACCACATGCGGACAGCAGAAATCATTCCCCTGGATCAAGCAGAGCAAACTCGAAAATCCTTCGACCATGCTCGGGGTCATCGGCCGGATGGCGCTGGAAGTTTTCTGTTTCCGGTCTCTTTTCAGGAATGTCAAGACTGAACTGAGGGATGGGCCGAAGCTCGCTTACGGCTCCGATAAATGGCTCTGGCTTGCCGGACTGTCGTTCCACTGGTCTTTCCTTATAATACTCGTCAGGCATTTCAGGTTTTTCTCTTTCAATGTGCCTTTCATTATTCATGGCATCGAAAGTCTCGATAGTTTTCTGCAAATAGGCGTTCCCCTGCTCTACATGACCGATGTCGTGATTTTAGCTTCGGTAACCTATCTCGTCATAAGAAGATTGACTATCCCCCAGGTGCGCTATATCTCTCTTGCAGCCGACTACTTTCCCTCTTTTCCTCATTCTCGGCATCGCCGGCACCGGCGTCATGATGCGTTACTTTACAAAGGTCCCTCTTATCAGTGTTAAGGAACTGGCACTGGGACTCGTCAGCTTCAATCCGGTCATCCCCAAGGGGATCGGCGTTATGTTCTACATACACCTTTTCCTTATCAGTGTCCTGTTTGCCTATTTCCCCTTCAGCAAACTTGTGCATATGGCGGGGGTTTTTCTCAGCCCGACAAGAAACATGATCAATAACAGCCGCATGGTAAGACACGTGAACCCATGGAATTACCCTGTGCATATCCATACCTATGAGGAATATGAAAATGATTTCAGGGAGAAAATGAAAATGGCTGAAATACCGGTCGATAAGGAGTAGACATGGCGAAATTTACAACAAAACCCAATGAGTTGTCGAAAATAAATCTTATGCCTCCTCAGAAGGAATGGATGGATACGCCTGTGGAGATAAAAGAGCATATGTTTTGCCATCCGGCCAAAATCAAGGACCTTGAAACAGTCGGCTTCCCCAATACGCACGAGTGGCGGCCTGCTGATGAGGATTGGAAGCTCCCTGCGAACTGGGAGAAGACAATACTCGAAGGAATGCAGGCCCTTCTGAAAAAATATCGGTCCTTCAGTCTGTTCATGGACATATGTGTCCGCTGCGGCGCCTGTGCCGACAAATGCCACTTCTATATAGGCTCAGGGGACCCTAAGAACATGCCCGTGCTCAGGGCCGAATTAATGCGGTCGGTCTACCGCGGCAACTTTACCCTTGCCGGAAAAATATTGAAAAAGATCGCGGGTGCGCGTGACCTTACTGTAAATGTGCTGAAAGAGTGGTGGTATTATTTCTACCAGTGCACCGAATGCCGCCGCTGCTCTGTTTTCTGCCCTTACGGTATTGACCAGGCTGAAATCACCATGATGGGCAGGGAGCTTCTCAATCTGTTGGGGCTTAATATCGGCTGGATAGCAGGCCCCGTTGCCGCCTGCTATATGAAAGGCAATCACCTCGGCCTCGAGCCGCATACAATAAAATCGAGCATCGAACTTTTCGTGGATGATATAGAAACAGTTACCGGCATTAAAATAGAGCCGAGCTTCAACCGGAAGGGAGCTGAAATACTTTTTGTTACCCCTTCCGGCGACCTCTTTGCTAACCCCGGCACGTATACTGCGATGGGCTATCTGATGCTGTTTCATGAACTCGGGCTTGACTACACCTGGAGCACTTATGCCTCGGAGGGCGGCAATTTCGGCTTCTTCACTACGAACGAAATGGCGAAAAGACTTAATTCCAAAATGTATGCCGAAGCAAAACGCCTTGGCGTAAAGTGGATCCTCGGCGGAGAGTGCGGGCATATGTGGAGAGTGATCCACCAGTACATGGACACATGGAACGGTCCGGCGGATTTTCTGGAGGCGCCGGTTTCTCCCATAACCGGCACAAAGTTCGACAATGCAAAAGCAACGAAGATGGTGCACATTATCGAATTTACTGCCGACCTTATCAAAAACGGCAAGCTTAAGCTTGACAAGAGCAGAAATGATCACCTGAAAGTGACCTTCCATGACTCATGCAATACCTCGCGCGGCATGGGACTTCTTGAGGAGCCGCGGTATGTGATCAATAACGTCTGCAACCATTTTTATGAGATGCCTGAAAATACTATCAGGGAGAAAACCTTCTGCTGTGGAAGCGGCACAGGGCTGAACGCCTCTGAGAATATGGAACTGCGCATGAGAGGCGGATTCCCGAGGGCAAACGCAGTGAAACATGTGCATGAGAAATATGGAGTAAATATGCTCGCCAACGTCTGCGCGATCGACAGGGCGACCCTTTCGGCTTCCATGGACTATTGGGTGCCAGGCGTAGGTGTTGCGGGGACCCACGAGCTTGTCGCCAACGCCCTGGTCATGAAGGGCGAAAAAGAGAGGACTCTCGATATACGGCTCGAGCCCCTTCCCGGAAAAGAAGGCAACGAGGAGGTAAGCTAAAATGTATAATAGCGGGAAAATAATACCAGGACTTCTTGTCTTTGTCAGCAATAATAGCGTTCCCCTTTGTCTATAACTCGGGAACAAAGATTCTGAAGCCCGAACCTAAAATCGACACCCCGGTCATTCAGCAGATGGCGGTAAAGCATTGCGTTGAGTCCAAGGAGTTTATGAAAGCCGAGCATATGCAGCTGCTGAACAACTGGAGGGATTCGGCAGTTCGCGCCGGCAACAGGGTGTATGTGGGGTTCGACGGAACACGATACAACATCAGCCTCCAGAATACCTGCATGCATTGCCATTCGAACAAGAAAGAGTTTTGCGACACCTGCCATAATTACATGGCGGTGAAGCCTTACTGCTGGGATTGTCATTTCGTACCGAAGGAGAACAAGTTATGAGCATGGACAGAAGACAATTTCTAAAACTGGCTGGATTTTCGACTGTACTGGGCATAGGCGCCGCAACAGCAGTTAACAGTATGGGCCATGACGATGATGTGGAAGCTTCCGAGTTTCAGGCCGGACCGGATGCATTAAAAGCAAAACGCTGGGGCTTTGTCATTGATATGAGCAAGTTCAAGACTGAAGACGACTTCAAGAGGGTCATACATGCCTGCCACAGCATCCATAATGTCCCTGATTACGGCAACCCCAAGGACGAGATAAAATGGATATGGAAAGATACCTTTGAGCATGCGTTCCTGGGCCAGGAAGACCATATATGACCGAGGCGGACGAAGGAGAAGCCCTTTGTTGTTCTTCTGTAACCACTGCGCCCACCCTCCATGCGTAAGGGTGTGTCCAACCAAAGCTACATTCAAAAGACAAGACGGCATAGTCATGATGGATATGCACCGCTGCATCGGCTGCAGGTTTTGCATGGCAGCCTGTCCTTACGGTTCGAGGAGTTTCAATTTCAGAGACCCCCGCGGCAAGGACGAAAACGGACAGCCTTTTATAAAGGAGCTTAATCCCGAATTCCCGACCCGCACCAAGGGTGTGGTTGAAAAGTGCACTTTCTGCTATGAACGGCTTGCCAAGGGACTCAAACCGGCGTGTGTCGAAGAATCAAGAGGCGGCATTTTGTTCGGTGACCTGGAAGACCCGAATTCCGAGGTGAGACAACTTATCGGCAAACTATACACGATCAGGAGAAGGCCGGAACTCGGAACTCAGCCCAGCATTTACTACATCATAGGAGGGAACGAAAATGCTTGAGAAGGCGCTTACCGGTGGGAAAAGCTACTGGGGCTGGATATTTTTATTGCTTGGGATAATTGGCGTGGGCTTTATATGCCTATCTAATGCAGTTCAACTATGGTTTGGGCATAACCGGACTGAGCAGGGACGTCAGCTGGGGTTTCTATATTGCCCAGTTTACTTTCCTGGTCGGCGTGGCCGCATCAGCAGTGATGCTGGTCATACCATACTACCTGCATAATTACAAGAAATTCGGAAGGATAGTTATCCTCGGAGAGTTTCTGGCAATCTCTTCGGTCATGATGTGCATACTGTTTATTTTTGTTGATCTGGGGCAGCCTATGAGGGTCATGAACGTTATGCTGCACCCGACGCCTAACTCGGTCATGTTCTGGGACATGATCGTCCTGCTTGGCTACCTTACGCTCAATCTGGTCATAGGATGGACCACGCTGGGTGCGGAGCGCAAGGAGGTGGCGCCGCCGGCATGGGTAAAACCGCTTATCTATCTTTCAGTGCCATGGGCGGTCAGCATTCACACGGTCACAGCTTTTCTCTATGCCGGTCTGCCCGGAAGAGAACTCTGGCTTACCGCTATAATGGCGGCGCGGTTCCTTTCTTCAGCATTTGCCGCAGGCCCGGCCCTTCTTGTCCTGCTCGCCTTTAATTGTCAGGAAGGTCAGCAAGTTTGATCCGGGGAAAGAGGCAATTCAGTCGCTGGCAAAAATAGTGACTTATGCAATGTCCGTCAACGTGTTCTTCTTCCTGCTGGAAGTGTTTACCGCATTTTACAGCAATATCCCCGAACATATGGCCCCAATTAAATATCTCTTTGTCGGCCTCGAAGGCCATACAAGACTTGTACCATTTATGTGGACCGCTACTGGGCTTGCGTTTGTGGGCACTTGTATTGCTGCTGAACCCTAATACGCGTAAAAATGAGGGCATTCTGCCTTTTGCGCTCATTGCGGTATTCATGGCGATCCTGGATCGATAAGGGAATGGGCCTGGTGGTTGGCGGATTTGTCCCCAATCCTTTTGGGCGGGTTGTTGAGTATTCGCCAACAGCGCCTGAACTGCTTATAACATTAGGAGTATATGCGATAGGCGCTCTTATCCTTACCGTGCTTTATAAGGTCGCTGTTTCAGTAAAGGAAGAAGTTGAGGCCGGCGGAGTAGAGGTGTCCCATCATTAAGAATGGCCGGTTGACTAAATCAGCTTGATCATTTTGCCCACCTTATAAACAGTGCCAGGAGGAGCGGGGCCGTTGCCCGGCTCCTCTTGTATTTGATTTTTCACGCCGAGACATTTTAAAATATTTAAAAACCGGGAGGTGTGGCTGTAATGTATATGGTTTCTGTCAATGTAGAGTAACTGCGAAGGCTGCGAAGAGTGCGTGAATGTCTGCCCGCAGGGTGTTTTTAGAATGGTTGACGCGAAGTCTGATCCTTACCAGACAGGTGAATGCGTATTTTGTGAGAGCTGCCTCGGCGTGTGCCCGACATCCGCGATTACCATAACCGAAATGTAAGCATCCTTCCGATTCAGGACTGCAATAAAAAGGAGCCGGGCACTCGTATTGAGTGCCGCTCCTTTTTATGCGGTACTAGGTCGCAGTATTATTTCTTCTGGATAAATATTTCCCAATAGCCTTTGTCTTCCAGCTTTACCACTTCGATCGCGAATCCCTGTTTTTCGGCAAATCTGCGGGAGGGAATCCTCGGCAGAAGCAGGGGCGTCACACAGGATTTTGAGGATTCCGCCTGAACCTATTTTTTCGAGTTGTTTTTTCGTCAATACCAGAGGATAGGGACAGACCCTCCCTAAAACGTCCAGTGTTTCCGTAGGTGTTTGTGATCTTTAAGTCAGCCATTTTTATAATCCTCCTGTTTTAATGGTTATTAGCAGAAGAGAAGATGGTCTACCGATTCCATCGCCTTCTGGATTTCACTGTAAGGAACAATCTTTGCTTTTGTCTCCCCCCCGATATCTTCTGCATCCATTATCAGGGCGTCTTCCTTAATGCCGAATTTGTCGACATCCTCTTTGCATATCAACACATTAAGGTCCAGCAAAAGGGAGTTTTTTATATGCTGTTCCAGGCTGGTGATGCCGTAATTCTTCATGGCCTGATGGCTCTTAAGGCAATTGAGTACGCCGTCGCCGATAAAGCAGACTACCGGTTCAACATTATCTCCGTCCTCCAGGTATATTTCTACGGTTTGGCTCGAAATCGCATGGGTCATTGCAAGCCGTGAGCCTTCAATTTTATAAGGGAGAGTCCTGACAACAAATCCCAGTTTCTTTAGTCGCCATATTAATCTCCTCCTATATGAAGGACCCTGTCAGCGCTGAAAGAGCTTGCAAGATACCAATCCATGCTGTGCCTTTGAACGCCTTCCAATGTGTCCTCTTTTTTATAGCCTCTGGCCTCGGCACACGCCTCGCAGGCGGTTATCTGGAAATTGCCGGTGGCGACGAGTTCCTGAACTTTTTTTGCAAGGTGAATAATCCTTAAATGCCTTCTGCCCCTTTTTGGAAAGCATCGTCGCATTTCCGGATATCCATAAATCAACCTTGTGCCCCTTTTGTATGGCCGCCTCCGAAAGCTTGACCGCAAAATCGAGTGACAGGGAGCCGACCAGTGATGAAAAGCTGCCTATTGTTAATTTTCCCATACTCGTCTCCTTTTATAAATTATATCCATATTATTTTTTCATAGTCATTAAAAATAAGGTCGACAACATCGCCGTAAGTTACCACCTTTACGCGGCTGTCGATGTTAGCGGCGCTGAATCCCCTGCTTTCAAGGTCCTCAGACAGCACATAAAATGTAGCCTTTTTATCGAGAACTGAAGATGCTTTGCCGTTTTCCTTAACAGCAGCATTGTAAACGCCATTGCCGACAAGAATTATGCCGAGCTTGTCGGCGGTCAGCCTGTCAAGGACATCAGCATCCTGCACAGTAGTCACTTAAAAAAACACCTAATTTCATGCTCACACCTCCTCAATAGTTTTTCAGTCTGGCAAGCAGACTTTAATACCATCGCTGAAAAATAATTAATAATGTATTATATGAAAGGCGAAGGTTTCTTTATACCAGTAAGCCTATGGAATTGTCAATAGAAAATTGTCTGCAATAACAATATCTTATATGGTTATGCCAATAATTTATAACAGGCGGCGTAAATACTATATCCTCCGGATTAAAGCAATGCATACAGAAGCGTATCAATTTTATCGATAAGCTCCTTAAACATCCCGCCGTGGCTTTTCGAGCTGGAAAAGAGTTCGGTCCTTATTTTCCGGATTTCGGGGTCGTCACATTTATCATAAGTGATATGTCCATTCTGCATTGCATGCCTTTCGAGAATAAGGAGATGCATCGCCTTTTCAACAAACGGGACAAGCAACTCTTTAATCCGCAATGCGTAATCAGTAATGAGCGACGGATCAGCGTCGCTGCATCTTATGAGTTCCGAAATTTCTTTTATCAGCACGTACAAAGTACAATATTCGAGCCCTCTGACACCTCGCCGCCACTGCAATAGCATCGGGTTTCTCCAGAACCAGAGAAAATTGCGCTCGGCCGAGAGCAATTACCTCATCGACTGCTGATTCGAGTTCGGCAACGAGTTCGGAAGTCTCCCCCGCAGCTTGGACGCGGTGACACGCCGGTCGTTATCATACCCTTCCTCTCCAGCCAGATAGCGCCATAGATTCCTCAGCACAACAGCGCCGTTTGCATCACCCGGGGTATCGAAATGGATCAACGAGAGCAGTACCTTCCCCTTTCTATAGGTCCCTTCGACAACTGCGGGACCATTAAGCAGGCGGTCCGGGTTGAGATTGATGCGATAGAGCTTTTCCTTATCAGGCCAATTGCCATAGCGCGCCGTGTCCCCCACATTGAGATCAGAACTGAATGAGTCGGCGAAGGCGCGGCCATAGGTTGCGAGTATGCGGGTGTCGTTTCTGTCAGGCAAAAACTGTGAGGGCCACCATGCGTGGAATACCGGCTCTGTAATGCCCTGCCACATGCGGTGTCCGGACAGATTCAGACCTATTCTGCCGCTGAAACTCGGGACCCGCTCTTTTGTGGGTTTTCTGCTGATGTTCAGCAGGCCGATTCCGTCGAGTGTCGCAAGCCCGGCCCCGCCGCAAAAGCCGAGGTAATTGCCGCCGCTGCCGACAAATTCTTTTATTTTGGCAGTTCCATCAGCGCCAAGCGTCTTAATTTTGTTTGAGGCCCACCCGCCCGGGACAAAAAGGAGTTTGCATTCCTCAAGAATACCTTTTTTGATATCTTCGGAACGGACCAGCTCAAAGGGCAGGCCGGCGGCCTTCAATGCCTTGTAAGCCATCAGCCCCCAGAGAAATGACTCATCCCAGAGGAATGCAATTTTACCGTCAGCCCTTGCCGGAAGTTTCATTTTTCGATTATATCATTATTCACCTATGTCGGTTGTTCCAAATTGTGTTGTATACGATATAATGGTAAACTTTGAAGGGTCAAGGTTCCAGGAAGAAAGGAGACAATGATTAATGAATAATGCAAATGGAATCACGATCTTTGAGGACCTGACGGAAATAGTCGCCCCCGGGCATTCTTGTCTTGTTGTCTGGGATGTTCAAGCAGGACTTGTGGACAGGATTTTCAATAAAGAAGAGTTTATAAGCAGCCTGAAAGGCCTGATTGAGGGCGTGAGAGGAAAGATGCCCGTAGCATACACCCTCATAACTCCTGCCCCTAAAGGGTTCCAGTCGTCATGGTATATCTATTCCATGATGAAACGCTTTAATATCAGGGAGGTTGCCAAACTGCCCAATTTCATGGCCCCTGGCTCAAAGGAAAGGGAGATACCTGATGACGTAAAGCCTGTCGCAGGCGATGTTATTCTGGATAAACCCACGGCAAGCATATTCATTGGGACAAATTTCGAGAACATGATGAGAAACAGGGGTATCACCACCCTGATATTCACGGGCATAGCGACCGAGTTTGGAATCGAGTCATCGGCGCGCGATGCGTCAAACAGGGGATTCTATCCGGTGGTGATCTCAGATTGCGTCTCTTCAATGGATAAAGATGCTCACGAGCGCTCTCTGAAAAATCTCGACAAACTGGTTATTGTAAAAAGTTCCGGCGAGCTATTGAAGAGTATAGGTCAATAATGTGTACAAGTCAGTATTATAGATAGCAGTTATCGTGATCCGGCACCAAGCACTATGGCCTTAATTTATTTCTTTTATTCTCATACATGGATTTATCAGCCATAGCTAAAAGTTCGTCGATCGAACATGGATTTGATGGATCGTAGTAGGCTGTTCCGGCACTTAAGGAAAGCTTGTAGGCCCGCTTAATTCTTTCATTGTAGTTCTCAATGTGTTTCACGAAACGCGCAATTATTTTCTCAACATGGCTTTCCGAAGTTCCTATAGGAATCACTACAAACTCATCACCCCCTATGCGGGCAATAATGTCTGCGGCACGGAAGCATTCCTTAATAATAGAGGCAGCTCCGATTATGGCCACATCACCCTCTTGATGACCGTATGCATCATTAATTTGTTTCAGATTATCCAGGTCGGCATAAAGCAGATAAATTCCAGTGTTCTGCCGCTTAGCCAGTTTTAGTTGCTGTTCACAAAGTGTATAGAATCCCCGACGATTTACAAGCCCTGTAAGTTCATCTGTAATCGACATTTTGTATAATTTATCTTCCATCTGCTTTCGTGCGGCGAAGTCTCTGGAGGTATGGACAACCTGCACAATCTCGCCCTTTTCGTTTCTTATCGGGGATGCTGTAACCTCGACATATTTTTTCTCACCGGTCATGTCATAATGCAGATGTTCTATGGAAGTATGTGCCCCGTATTTTACGGCATCTATAAGAGGACATTTATTATCGGGAGGGGAGCATACATCGGATCTGCGATGTGTAACTTCATAACAGGCCTTGCCTATGACCTGTGACTTTTCTTTAATCCCGTACTCCTTCATAAAGGCAATGTTAACATCCACTAAAGTAAAATCACTAACATTAATAATCGAGATGGAATCACGCATGTTGTCAAGAATTGCCCTGGTAAATTCGTAAGTACGATTGAGTTTATTGGCAACCTCAGCATCAAAAATTCTGAGGATTTTGCCTACTGAAAAGGCTATAAGCAGAGCGCATACGGCCCGAAAAAGCTGTACCGGAATCCGCACAACCGATAAAAATAAATCTGCATTTAAATAGGTAGAAGGGAATAAATTGACTTTATCAACTATAAGACCGCTTAAAACACCATATGCAATAAAAACCACACCACCTGAAATAAAATATCGTTTTACCTTTAAAGCTTCCAGATCTTTTTCCCCAAACTTATAATAAAACAGAAATCCCAGGCCCGTGAGTATACAGCCTGGAAAACCAATAAAAACCCTTACTAAAACTCCGCTTGTCTTAAAAAAACCTACGGCTTCCATACTTTGAATAAACATAAACAGTATTACAGCAATAAAGAGGCCCCATTCCAGCAAAAAGGCAAATTTTCTTTGCATCAGGGGATGTTTTGTTACAGCAATTCTTAGAAGTTGTAAGCCGAAGTTAAAAAGGAAAAGGAAAGAAATCATAAGACAACAAAAACTAACGGCCGCCAAAGCGGGAAGCTCCCCTTTAATTATTCTCCACATGTCGAGGAATTCGTTTATACCATGAGTGATCCCAAATGTGGCAAGTAACCACATAATACCCGCAAGAGGATATTTACTCTCTTTTCTTTTCTGGGTCAGAATGAAAACTCCCATTACAAAAAAAGAGAGCCCGTAGACGAAAAAGACAACATCTAAATGATCTTTAAAATACTCCATTAGTAATTAGGATACCACAGCGGGAAACTAATTTTTAAAACGTATACTTCGGGAAACATTTAACGCAATTTCTGATTACCCGATTCTGAGGAATTAAAACGGAAAGAAACATATTCAGAAAATCGAAACTCGCATTGGTTTCAGGAAGGAGCTTTGGGCCAAATGACAGTTATAGATGGGCACTTTTTAATCCTCGTAGCTTCTTCGCCTACCTTGTTGTCCTTCGGCCAGTTCCCATTCCTCATGATCGCCCCAGATGTCATGTTTTTCATGCCTTGTAATGGCAGTGTTGCAGCCAAAACATATCAGTGTTTCAATACCTTTATCCTGGCCGGAAAATTCGTACATGCTGCTCCGCTTTTCTCCGCAACTCGGGCATGTCCACTCATACATAAGTTTGCCGGATATCTTAACGTGGATCATTACCCCCTCCTCTTCCAGAACGTCTTTATAAAGCCTGCCTTAAACTGCATCAAGTCCCCCGCTTGAGAATCGCTCTTCAAAATTATATCATAATAGGAATACACTTATTTCAGGAAGAACTCTTGCCTCTCATCTTCACCCGACAACACCTCACTGCGGACATTTCGCCACAGCAATAACCATTTCTAATCCTCGCAGCAGTACCACTCTTGCATTCTGTGATGTTGCATGTCGCAGCTCTAACCATTAGGCCTGCACTAAGCAGCCCGGATTGCTACTTTAATAGGAACACCCCCAACACGGTGAAGACGCTTTGTTGCAACCCGCAATTCTCAGGGGACCCTTCTCGATATCGCCTCCTACTCTTGAATTTGGATGTGACAAGGTGTCAATTACTCCCTTTACCACATTTAGTTATCTTAAATTGCTAAGTATTCTCAGTATGTTGCCGGAACAGTGTTGTCAACAAATAGAGTTGTCCGGTTTTAGAGCAAATAAACTGTCCGGTTCTGCAGGGTGGCTGCGCATGGAACATGGCAGTCCACCGATTTCAGTTTTATTAAGGCTTATGCCGCTGCATGTGAGCAAATTGCAATCTCCTTTCCTTTAGAGTTATAGGCAGCCAGTTTTCTCGGTCCATGAAAGATAGCAAGTCTACCGTCGGGATAACGATGAACGCTTACCTGGACCCTGACGTAATGGCAACGATATTGATTTGGCGGGATCTGAAGTTTTAGTCCATCGAACTTTACACAGTTGTCATTGCCGACGGTGCGGTCATACTGTTCGCATAGGATGTCTTCCAAGGCAGTGCCTGCCCAAGTCACGAACACGCTCTCTGGTTCTTGAGGGATAACGGCGAACTCGGCATTATGGGCCGGCATATATGTACTGGCAAGATAATCATTGGCCTGCTTCATCCCAGTGATGCCCGCCATCGCAAGCTCCTTGACCAGCCGATCTTGATGGGTACTGAAGGCTCGCTCAGAACGGCCCCTGGCTTCAGGAGAATACGCAGGGATCATCTTAATCCCCAGTTGGCTCATTGCACGACCAAACTGGGTAAGACTTGATTTGTCCACTTTCCCTCCAGCCTCCGGTGTATGCCAATAGTGACTTCCGCGATCCGTATACAACGAAGCAAACAACCCGTGTTGCTCTATAACCTCTTTTACACCCAGAAAGCTGCTTTGTGTGCCTTCTTCCTTAACAAAAAACATCGAGTAGTGTTCACTGCTGGCATCATCCATCGTCACGATCAAATCCCATAATTTGCCGGGAACCCACTGGTGCCGGGAACCATCCTGATGAAGCATCATGCCGATATAGGGAGCCCTGACCCTTCTTTTCCTGTGTGCCCCTTTCAGTGCCCCTTTCGGTACCAATCCCTTTTCCTGGAGGGTGTTTTTGACCCATGTGTAGCTCCTGTTTCCTTGATGAACTCGGCGATACCAGCTAAAAAAATGCTTGACGTTGAAACCATAATAACGTCCTCTATAAAGATCCGATAGCGCCATCACTTCGTCAACTGGTGCTCGCAGATGCGATATTTGTCCTAAACGCTTATCTATAAGTCCCTCCATCCCTTTATCCGCATACCTCAGCAGATATCGCCGAAATGTCCTGTCACAGACACCAAGGAGCATCGCCGCTTCCTCCTGCGTTAGCCGTCCACTCTTCCAGCCCTCATAACCTTCTTCAAATCTCATTTTCCGTACCTCCTGCAACACCGCCGAACGTTTCATGGATAGCCCCCCTTGCTATCCATATACCACCCGGACAGTTTATGTGCTACAGATACGGACAGTTTATCAACTCGCTACACGGCATCCCCATCGACTGTTGTCAACAAATAGAGTTGTCCGGTTTTAGAGCAAATAAACTGTCCGGTTCTGCAGGGTGGCTGCGCATGGAACATGGCAGTCCACCGATTTCAGTTTTATTAAGGCTTATGCCGCTGCATGTGAGCAAATTGCAATCTCCTTTCCTTTAGAGTTATAGGCAGCCAGTTTTCTCGGTCCATGAAAGATAGCAAGTCTACCGTCGGGATAACGATGAACGCTTACCTGGACCCTGACGTAATGGCAACGATATTGATTTGGCGGGATCTGAAGTTTTAGTCCATCGAACTTTACACAGTTGTCATTGCCGACGGTGCGGTCATACTGTTCGCATAGGATGTCTTCCAAGGCAGTGCCTGCCCAAGTCACGAACACGCTCTCTGGTTCTTGAGGGATAACGGCGAACTCGGCATTATGGGCCGGCATATATGTACTGGCAAGATAATCATTGGCCTGCTTCATCCCAGTGATGCCCGCCATCGCAAGCTCCTTGACCAGCCGATCTTGATGGGTACTGAAGGCTCGCTCAGAACGGCCCCTGGCTTCAGGAGAATACGCAGGGATCATCTTAATCCCCAGTTGGCTCATTGCACGACCAAACTGGGTAAGACTTGATTTGTCCACTTTCCCTCCAGCCTCCGGTGTATGCCAATAGTGACTTCCGCGATCCGTATACAACGAAGCAAACAACCCGTGTTGCTCTATAACCTCTTTTACACCCAGAAAGCTGCTTTGTGTGCCTTCTTCCTTAACAAAAAACATCGAGTAGTGTTCACTGCTGGCATCATCCATCGTCACGATCAAATCCCATAATTTGCCGGGAACCCACTGGTGCCGGGAACCATCCTGATGAAGCATCATGCCGATATAGGGAGCCCTGACCCTTCTTTTCCTGTGTGCCCCTTTCAGTGCCCCTTTCGGTACCAATCCCTTTTCCTGGAGGGTGTTTTTGACCCATGTGTAGCTCCTGTTTCCTTGATGAACTCGGCGATACCAGCTAAAAAAATGCTTGACGTTGAAACCATAATAACGTCCTCTATAAAGATCCGATAGCGCCATCACTTCGTCAACTGGTGCTCGCAGATGCGATATTTGTCCTAAACGCTTATCTATAAGTCCCTCCATCCCTTTATCCGCATACCTCAGCAGATATCGCCGAAATGTCCTGTCACAGACACCAAGGAGCATCGCCGCTTCCTCCTGCGTTAGCCGTCCACTCTTCCAGCCCTCATAACCTTCTTCAAATCTCATTTTCCGTACCTCCTGCAACACCGCCGAACGTTTCATGGATAGCCCCCCTTGCTATCCATATACCACCCGGACAGTTTATGTGCTACAGATACGGACAGTTTATCAACTCGCTACACGGCATCCCCATCGACTTGACAGGCGGTGATTAATGAGGTAAGGTTAAAGAAAAGTATCTTGTTGAATGAGAAAGAAAATTCTTGTTGCCATTATACTTAATGTTGTCATCATTTCGGTGACTCTCGGAGTTATCAGCTATCTAACCGTCCGTGACAGCATCAGGCGCTCAATGGATGACCGGTTGATGCTGGCCAGAATAATAGCAGATTATATCGATGTCTGCCTGCAGACAAATCTCAACAGGCTCATGGACATTTCCCTGTCGGGAAAGATAGATATTACCTATAGTAATTGGGAGCCTGCGCGAAAGGCGCTTGAGACGGCCTACAAATATTCGCTGTTCACGGACGGCGTCTTTCTCCTGGACAGGCAGGGCAACACCCTTCTTACTTATCCCGCGCGTGATGTTTATACAGAAAACCTTTCATATATAAATTATGTAAATCAGGTGTTGAGCGAGGGGAAACCGGTCATATCCAATGTATACACCATTGATCCTATAAAAAAACAGGTATTGTTCATGATGGTGCCCTTAAAGGACCGGCGGGACACAGTTGTCGGTGTTGCGGGCGGGATGCTCAGCCCCACCAACCCATTCATCAGTGCTCTTCTGGAGCGTATGAAAATAGAAAAAAACAGCTACATAGAAATAATCGACAGTAATGAGATCGTGGTGGCTTCGGATTATCCGGCACGCATCCTGAGTCACGATGACAATGGCGGGACGCTGGCCGCGATGATAAGGCGTGCTCAATCGGGGATCAGGCCCTACAGCCATGTCCTTCCCGGAACAAAAGGCGGCGAAACGATAAAGGACATCCTTGCATTTGTTCCCCTCAAAACAGCGCCGTGGGGGGTCGTCGTGGGACAAGAAGAAAAAACAGCCTTTGCGCCTGCAACGAGCTTGGCGCGGAATTTTTTCTTTATCGTGGCGGCGTTTATTGCCACGTCCCTGCTTTTTGCTATAGGGGCGAGCACAAGCATTGTCAGGCCGCTTAAAGCCCTTATAGCGGAAACCAACAGGATCGCTTCCGGCGATCTGTCGAAGGAGGTTGGTGATTTGGGCAGCGATGAAGTTTTGCAATTGAGCAAGAGTTTTGAAACTATGCGAATAGAGCTTGCTGCTTCATTAGAGCGCATTCAGGGGCAGAATCTGGAACTTGAGCACCGTGTGGCCGAGAGGACGGAACAAATCCGTAAGAGCCAGAAAAAGGTAGAGAGCCTGCTTAAAAAAGTAATTTCGACCGAGGAGGAAGAACGTAAGCGTATAGCGCGGGCGCTCCATGATGAGGCACTGCAGGATATTTCGGCGCTCCTGATTAACCTGGATATATATAAGGCGAGGCCCGAGAGCTTCAACATTCAGCGATGCGATGAGCTGCGGGCCATCGTTCTTAAGACAATGGACGACATGCATAACGTGATCCAGAATCTGAGACCGACAGTGCTTGATGACTTCGGACTTGAAGCGGCCATCGTATGGCTCCTTGACAGGCATCTGAAGGCAAAGGGGGTTGTATACAAGCTTGAAATGAACTGTCCCAATGACAAAAGATTTCCCCCAAAAATCGAGAGGCTCCTTTTTCTGATTACGCAGGAGGCGGTCATTAATATTGCCCGCCATGCCCAGGCCCGGACCGTTTTTGTGACGCTCGAAGCGAACAGACGTGAAGTAAGCGTAACTGTCGAGGACGACGGAAAGGGCTTCGAATTGAATGAAGTGCTTCGGGCCTCTCCTGAAAGCACGAGAGGCCTGGGCGTTCTGGGCATGAAAGAGAGGGCAGGGCTGTTTGATGCAAAGTTTGGGATCTATTCAGCTCCCGGCGAAGGCACCCGTCTTTCCATTTGTGTGCCGATCGCCCAGACGGGAGGTGATTATGAATAAGATAACCGTTCTCATTGCGGATGATCATGCCCTGGTGAGGGAGGGCATTGCCGCTTTTCTCAGAATGCATGATGACATAGAAGTTATAGCCGAAGCCTGTGACGGACTTGAAGCGATAGATAAATGCAAAAAGCACAGGCCGGATGTCGTGCTCATGGATATTTCGATGCCCTCGCTTGGCGGACTGGAAGCAACCGTTGAGATCAAAAAGACCCAGCCTGAAATCAAAATACTTGTCCTCACTCAATACAGTGACAAAGAATACATTGCACGGTTTCTTAAAGCGGGTGTCACGGGATACCTGCTTAAGAAATCCGGCGGCAACGAACTGGTGACGGCGATAAGGGCTGCGAGCAGGGGGGAAGGTTATCTTTCTTCATCCATTGCATCTGAAGTGATATCAGGTTATCTCAATACCGGGGGAAAGGCTATTGAAGACCCTTATGAGAAGCTTAGCGACAGGGAAAACCAGGTATTAAAGCTGCTTGCCGAGGGGCATACACATAAAGAAGCGGCCAGCCTTCTGGGCATCAGCGTAAAAACCGTTATAGCCCATCAGTCCAATATTTTCGAAAAACTGTCTCTGCACAACCGTTCCGAGCTGATGAAATTCGCTATACATAAGGGCATTATAAAAATAGAAGTGGACGAATAGAGCAGCGAAGATTTCCCGGTACTCTTGACAAAAGATTCCATTATGAGCTATTTTACTTACTCGCTCTTTGATAATTGCTAAATACATGCGTGATGAACTACAAGATGCTTCAGTAACAAAGCTTCGCTTTTGAAAATTCAGGAAAACATTTGAGAGTTTGATCCTGGCTCAGAACGAACGCTGGCGGCGTGCTTAACACATGCAAGTCGAACGGGGTTATGTCTGTAGCAATACAGATATAACTTAGTGGCAGACGGGTGAGTAACACGTAGGTAACCTACCCTCGAGCGGGGGGCAACTCAGGGAAACTTGGGCTAATACCGCATAAGACCACGGACTGGGATGTTTGTGGGAAAAGGAGCAATCCACTTGGGGATGGGCCTGCGGCCTATCAGGTAGTTGGTGGGGTAAAGGCCTACCAAGCCAGAGACGGGTAGCCGGTCTGAGAGGACGAACGGCCACACTGGAACTGAGACACGGTCCAGACTCCTACGGGAGGCAGCAGTGGGGAATTTTGCACAATGGGCGAAAGCCTGATGCAGCGACGCCGCGTGGAGGACGAAGGCCTTCGGGTCGTAAACTCCTTTTGTAGGGGAAAATAATGATGGTACCCTATGAATAAGCCACGGCTAACTCTGTGCCAGCAGCCGCGGTAAGACAGAGGTGGCAAGCGTTGTTCGGAATTACTGGGCTTAAAGGGCGCGTAGGCGGTGGTATAAGTCTGAGGTGGAATCCTGCAGCTTAACTATAGGACTGCCTTGGAAACTGTATTACTTGAGTCGGACAGGGGAAGGCGGAATTCCTGGTGTAGCGGTGAAATGCGTAGATATCAGGAGGAAGGCCTGTGGTGAAGACGGCCTTCTGGGTCTTGACTGACGCTGAGGCGCGAAAGCGTGGGTAGCAAACAGGATTAGATACCCTGGTAGTCCACGCCCTAAACGGTGGGTACTAGGTGTGGGATCTGTAAGGGTTCTGTGCCGAAGGGAAACCATTAAGTACCCCGCCTGGGAAGTACGGCCGCAAGGTTGAAACTCAAAGGAATTGACGGGGGCCCGCACAAGCGGTGGAGCATGTGGTTTAATTCGACGCAACGCGAAGAACCTTACCTGGGCTTGACATGATAGTGGTAAGAACCCGAAAGGGGGATGACTTTGGGGCAACCTAAGGAGCTATCACAGGTGCTGCATGGCTGTCGTCAGCTCGTGCCGTGAGGTGTTGGGTTAAGTCCCGCAACGAGCGCAACCCCTATCCTGTGTTGCCCCGCAAGGGGATCTCTCAGGAAACTGCCAGCGACAAGCTGGAGGAAGGTGGGGATGACGTCAAGTCATCATGGCCCTTATGTCCAGGGCTACACACGTGCTACAATGGCTACTACAGAGGGATGCAAGACCGCGAGGTGGAGCCAATCCCTAAAAGTAGTCTCAGTTGGGATCGGAGTCTGCAACTCGACTCCGTGAACGTGGAATCGCTAGTAATCGCGGATCAGCTACGCCGCGGTGAATACGTTCCCGGGCCTTGTACACACCGCCCGTCACACCACGAAAGCCTGTTGTACCCGAAGTTGGTGAGCCAACCCGCAAGGGAGGCAGCCATCGAAGGTATGGCCGGTAATTGGGGTGAAGTCGTAACAAGGTAGCCGTAGGGGAACCTGTGGCTGGATCACCTCCTTTCTAAGGAAAGATAATCGTAGTTCGTCACGCATGATTTAGATATAGAAGGCGTCTTTGTAAAAAGTCCATAGGCAAGGCGCGCAAATGCTGAGGAATGAGGCGTACCGACGGTACGTCGCAGTGACGAGGCATGCAGCGCAACGCAGCATATGGATTTTTTACGAAGACGCTGTGGGCCTATAGCTCAGTTGGTTAGAGCGCACCCCTGATAAGGGTGAGGTGATTGGTTCGATTCCAATTAGGCCCACCAAACTTAATTTGAGCTTAATGCGTAGGGGGTGTAGCTCAGCTGGGAGAGCACCTGCTTTGCAAGCAGGGGGTCATCGGTTCGATCCCGTTCACCTCCACCATAGTTTTAAGCTGAGATTTCAAATCGTAGATTTGAAATTCGAGGGTTTGATCTTTGACAATGCAGGGGAAGAGAGAGAAGTAGAGACAAGTCAAGGTAGGAAGGGCATATGGTGGATGCCTTGGCATCAGGCGGCGAAGAAGGACGCAGCGGGCTGCGAAAAGCCACGGGGAGTTGCGAGCGAGCGTAGATCCGTGGGAATCCGAATGGGGCAACCCACTTGGCGAAGAGCCAGGTATCATGCGATGAATAGATAGTCGTATGAAGCGAACCTGCCGAAGTGAAACATCTCAGTAGGCAGAGGAAAAGAAATCAAAAGAGATTCCCTTAGTAGCGGCGAGCGAAGGGGGAAGAGCCCAAACCCAGCCTACAACAGAAGGCAGGTTGAGGTTAAGGTTAAGGTAAAGGCAAAGAAGAAAGAAGATTTTAGTTATTCTTTGTTTATATCTTGACCTCAACCTTAACCTTAACCTGCTTTGTGTTGTAGGTTGGGGGTTGTAGGACCGCGTGAGTACCATTTTACACATATAGCTGAAGAGGCATGGAAAGGCCGACCGTAGGGGGTGATAGTCCTGTAAGCGGAATGTGTGTAGGAGGGAAGCGGTATCCTGAGTACCACGAGGCACGTGGAACCTTGTGGGAATCTGGGGAGACCACTCTCCAAGGCTAAATACGGACCTGATGACCGATAGTGGACAAGTACCGTGAGGGAAAGGCGAAAAGAACCCTGGCGAAGGGAGTGAAATAGAACCTGAAACCATATGCCTACAAGCAATCAGAGCGGGCAGTAATGCTCGTGATGGTGTGCCTTTTGATTAATGAGCCGGCGAGTTACTGGCTGTAGCGAGGTTAAGGCCCTAAGGGCCGGAGCCGAAGGGAAACCGAGTCTTAATAGGGCGAAATAGTTATAGTCAGTAGACCCGAAGCCAAGTGATCTACCCATGGTCAGGATGAAGCGGAGGTAAGACTTCGTGGAGGTCCGAACCGGTGTTTGTTGCAAAAAGCTCGGATGAACTGTGGGTAGGAGTGAAAGGCCAATCAAACTTGGTGATAGCTGGTTCTCCCCGAAATGTATTTAGGTACAGCCTCAGAATAGTTGCAGGGGGGTAGGGCACTGAATGGGCTAGGGCCACGCAGGTGGTACCAAACCCAATCAAACCACGAATACCCTGTTAATGTTTTCTGGGAGTGAGACTGCGAGTGCTAAGATCCGTAGTCGAGAGGGAAACAGCCCAGACCGTCAGCTAAGGTCCCAAAGATAGTGCTAAGTGGTAAAGGATGTGGTGCTGCCGAGACAGCCAGGATGTTGGCTTAGAAGCAGCCATCATTAAAAGAAAGCGTAATAGCTCACTGGTCGAGTGGCACTGCGCCGAAAATTTAGCGGGGCTCAAGCACTACACCGAAGCTACGGAACTCTGTAAAGGGTTGGTAGGGGAGCATTCTGTGGACCTGCGAAGGTGTGTTGTGAGGCATGCTGGAGGGGACAGAAGAGATAATGCCGGCATAAGTAGCGCAAAGGCTGATGGGAAGTCAGCCCGCCGTAAATCTAAGGTTTCCTGGGGAAGGGAAATCCGCCCAGGGTTAGTCGGTCCTAAGGTGAGGCTGAGAAGCGTAGCCGATGGACAGCAGGTTAATATTCCTGCACCATTTGATGAGCGTTTGACTGAAGGGGGGACGCAGGGGGATAGTGTGGGCCTGGTGATGGTTCAGGTCCAAGCGTTTAGGCTGGTGAGTAGGAAAATCCGCTCACTATTAAGGCTGAGGCGTGATGGGGAAGCCCGCAAGGGTGAACTCGCATGATTCCGCGCTGACGAGAAAAACCTCGTAGGGAGTTCATTGAGTGACCGTACCGCAAACCGACACTGGTAGATGGGTAGAAGATACCAAGGCGAACGAGAGACCCCTCGCTAAGGAACTCGGCAAAATAACCCCGTAACTTCGGGAGAAGGGGACCCTAGCAATAGGGCGCAGTGAAGAGGCCCAAGCGACTGTTTACCAAAAACACAGGAGCCTGCTAACTCGCAAGAGGATGTATAGGCTCTGACGCCTGCCCGGTGCCGGAAGGTTAATAGGAGGAGTTAGCCGCAAGGCGAAGCCCTGAATTGAAGCCCCGGTAAACGGCGGCCGTAACTATAACGGTCCTAAGGTAGCGAAATTCCTTGTCGGGTAAGTTCCGACCTGCACGAATGGCGTAACGATTTGGGCGCTGTCTCGGCGAGGGACTCGGCGAACTTGAGATACCGGTGAAGACGCCGGTTACCTGCAGCTAGACGGAAAGACCCCGTGCACCTTTACTATAACTTGGCAGTGAGTTTTGGTGACACATGTGTAGGATAGGTGGGAGGCTATGAAGCGGGAACGCTAGTTTTCGTGGAGCCAACGTTGAAATACCACCCTTGTGTTACCGGGACTCTAACCTGCGGCCGTAATCCGGCTGGGGGACACTGTCTGGTGGGTAGTTTGACTGGGGCGGTCGCCTCCCAAAGAGTAACGGAGGCGTCCAAAGGTCTCCTCAGGCTGGACGGAAACCAGCCATTGAGTGCAAAGGCATAAGGAGGCTTGACTGCGAGGCAAACAAGCCGAGCAGGTACGAAAGTAGGGCTTAGTGATCCGGTGGCACTGTGTGGAAGGGCCATCGCTCAACGGATAAAAGGTACGCCGGGGATAACAGGCTTATCGCGTCCAAGAGTTCACATCGACGACGCGGTTTGGCACCTCGATGTCGACTCATCGCATCCTGGGGCTGAAGTAGGTCCCAAGGGTTGGGCTGTTCGCCCATTAAAGCGGTACGTGAGTTGGGTTCAGAACGTCGTGAGACAGTTCGGTCCCTATCTGCTGTAGGCGCAGGAGACTTGAGGGGGGCTGTCCTTAGTACGAGAGGACCGGGATGGACGGACCTCTAATGTTCCAGTTGTCACGCCAGTGGCAATGCTGGGTAGTTATGTCCGGTAGGGATAACCGCTGAAGGCATCTAAGCGGGAAGCCCACCCCAAGATGAAGTCTCCCAGGGAGTAATCCCTCTGAAGGTCCGTGGTAGACCACCACGTTGATAGGCTGGAGGTGTAAGTGGAGTGATCCATTCAGCTGACCAGTACTAATAGACCGTGTGCCTTGACTACTTACTTCTTAGGGCTTACGAATAAATAATTTGTGCATTCAGGCGCTCAGATTTGGGTCAGCTTTGGCTGATCCGACTGAGCAAAACCGCAGGCGTAGCATCGCTACGTTGAGGATTTTGCGACTGAGGACCGGGCAAAGATGCCCCAAAGCCGAGATGCATCAATGTACAAGTTATTTATTCGTGAGCCCTCACTCCCTGCTTGTCAAATTTTTTTGTATCTTACATATTGAATGTTTTCGCAGTATAATTAAAGAAAGGGAAAAATAACAAAACCCTTTCTTTAATTTTTTGTTATAAAGGGGTTTGAACATAATGAAAGAAAGAGACATATTTGAAGAAATAATAAACCTTGGCAAACGACGCGGCGTACTAACGTATGATGAGATAAACGAAGCACTCCCCTCAGAATTTTTCTCCCCTGACGAACTTGAAGATCTCATGGATGTCCTCAGCGATATGGGAGTTAAGGTCGTTGATTACGAAGAGTCGATTCTTGGCGAGGAGGAAGTCGAGGAGGAAGTTGAAGAGCACGAGAGGGCTGAAGATCTTGTTCAGGCCTATTTTAACTCAATGGGGGACATCTCAATCCTCACAAAGGATGAGGAAACCGACCTCGCAAAGAAGCTTGAAGAAGGCAGAGACATAATAAACAAGATCATATCGGCGCTCCCCATTTTCGATAAAATAAAAAATACTATCGATATAGAAGATGAAGAAGGCATTGCGACAGAAGAAGAAAGGGCCGATGAAGCGCTTATAAAAACTCTGTCCAGGCTTGAGGAATTGATAGATTCGGCATTGAGAGCAGATGTAAAAATCAAGAGGTATGGCACGCTTAAAGATTTCAGGTCCTTTATAAACGATAAAAAGAAAAAGAACCAGAATACAAAACGGTATGATGTCCTGCTTAAAGAGGTACAGTCCGACTACAAAAAAATTGAATCAGAGGTCGGAACAAAAGTTGAAGTCCTGAAAGATCTCTGGCTTAAAATATCCAAGGCAAGACATCTTGTCATGGAAGCCAAAAACGAACTAATAACGAGAAACCTGAGACTGGTTGTTAATATCGCAAAAAACTACGTAGGCAGGGGCTTGCCCTTACTCGATCTTATTCAGGAAGGGAACATAGGCCTTATGAAAGCCGTAGATAAATTCAAATATGAAAAAGGGTTCAAATTCAGCACCTATGCTACATGGTGGATACGACAGGCGATAACAAGGGCGCTTATCGACCAGACAAAGACAATTCGTGTCCCTGTACATATGATGGAATTTTACAACCGCGTCACGAAGGCATCAAGAGAGCTTACCCAGCAGCTCGGACGCGAACCGACAAATGAGGAGATTGCAAAGAAACTTGTTGTCCCGGTGAGAAAGGTTGAAGAAGTATTCAGGGCGATACAGGACCCGATTGCGCTGCAGACTCCTATCGGCGATGAGGATACGGAACTCGAAGATTTTATAGGTGACAAAACAAGCCCGTCGCCTTATTCAGATGCGGAGCGGATAGAGACTTCAGAGCAAATACAGAGAGTGCTTCGGACTCTGACACCCAAAGAGGAAACCGTAATCAGGATGCGCTTCGGCATCGGCGTTGACAGAGACCACACACTTGAAGAGGTAGGCAGGTATCTTTCCATAACAAGAGAGCGAGTGCGCCAGATAGAAGCAAAGGCCCTCAGAAAATTGAAGCACCCCAGCAGATTAAGGGCGCTGAAAATACTTACCAGTTAAAAGCAGGCAATGGGCGATAGACAATAGGAAAAGAAAAAAATCTCTTCGTGACTATTTTCTCGCCTCTCTCTTTGTTTTTGCCCATTGCCCATCGCCTATTGCCTGACTTATCGATTTCTTTACCACGTCCATCAGGCGCTCCATAGATTCAGCGCTTATGCTGAGTGGGGGCATAATAACAATCACATTGCCCAGAGGTCTTATTAAAACGCCTTTGTCACGTGCCTTGAGGGCAACTTTCCAGCCCATTCTTTCTTCCCAGGCGTATGTCTCCCTCGATAACTTGTCCCTGACAAGTTCGATACCTGCCATCAGCCCCTTATTTCTGACATTCCCAACATGCGGCAGCTCCGCAATATCTTTTAATTTGCCCTCAAGGAGAGCAATTTTATCTCCGGCTTTTTTGAGTGTATGTTCCTTTTCAAAAACCTCAAGACATGCAAGAGCGGCAGCGCATGCCAGCGGATTCCCTGTATAAGAATGTCCATGAAAGAAGGTTTTCAATTCCCTGAACTCCCCAAGAAATACATTAAAAACATCTTCAGTGGCCAGCGTGGCAGCAAGCGGCAGATACCCGTTGGTAATCCCCTTCGAAAGGCACATTATATCGGGAATGACAGCTTCATGCTCAGATGCGAACATCCTGCCTGTCCTGCCAAAGCCGGTGGCGACTTCATCAGCGATCAAAAGCACATTGTATTTAGAACAAAGCTCTCTCACTCCCCTCAGATACCCCTCCGGCCATACAATCATACCTCCGGCAGCCTGCACAATCGGTTCAATAATAACCGCCGCAATCCCGGCAGAATGTTGCAGCAGGATATCTTCCATTTCTTTCAGGCATGCAAAAGAGCATTCCGGGCAGGTCTTGCCCAGCCCGCACCTGTAGCAATAAGGAGACGGCGCTTTATAAGACTTAAACAGCAGAGGGGCAAAGGTGCTATGGAAAATATCGATGCCTCCGACACTCACCGCGCCTAACGTATCGCCGTGATAACCATAGTCAAGGGACAAGAATGAATTCCTGCCGCTGACACCCTTGTGGACCCAGTATTGGAAGGCCATTTTAAGAGCGACTTCTACAGCAGTGGAGCCATTGTCGGAATAAAAAACCTTTGTCAGCGCGTTCTCACGGCCCGCGAATGCTCTGTCTGTAAGGCCGATGAGCTTTTCCGCAAGTTGTATGGAGGGGATGTTGCCCAGGCCGAGCAGCGTGGAGTGCGCTATTTTATCGAGCTGCGCCCTGATCGCATCATCAATCTCCTGTTTCCTGTGGCCGTGAATGCTGACCCACAACGATGAAACTCCGTCAAGGTACCATTTCCCGTAAACATCCTTAACAAAACAATCTCTACCTTCGACAATAATAATCGGGTCCTCTTCAAGCCAGCCTTTCATCTGCGTAAAGGGATGCCAGATAAACTCTTTATCGGATTCTATGAGATGTTTTATTTCATCAAGGTAACTCATGGCACATGTCCGGTGAACTACTGCATTAGTATAACACAACCTTATTCGCTTGCAGATTATTTTGCCAATCTCGCAGCATTGACTTTTATAACTATATGCGTTATAGTGTTATAAAAATAGATGATAAAATCATTTAAGGATAAAGACACCGAGCAACTTTATGTGACAGGCAGAAGTAAAAGATTCCCGGTGGCAGTTTGTAAGGTAGGGACACATAAACTGGATTACCTTAATGCCGCCGCTAAGCTGCTGGACTTAAAACTACCACCCGGCAATAGGCTCGAACTGCTAAAAGGTAAATATGAGGGCAAATACAGCATCAGAATAAACGACCAGTACAGGATTATTTTCAAATGGTATGGTTCTGATGCTTACGATGTAAAAATAACTGATTACCATTAAGGAGGTTAGCCATGTTTGATTTAAAAAGAGAACCCACGCACCCGGGAGATGTGCTCAAATATGACTTTATGGATGCTCTGAATATATCTCAGACCGTGCTTGCCACTGATCTAAATACTACTTTCAGGACAATAAATGAAATCATAAATCATAAAAGAGGTATAAGTCCTGAAATGGCTGTCCGGCTTGCCAGGTACTTCGGCACATCGGAAGAGTTATGGCTTAATTTGCAAAACCACTACGACTTATATAAGGTCAAGTTGAAGAAGAATAAAATATTGGACAGCATAAAAACATACACAGAACTGCATTCTAAGGAGAGCAGTAAACGGCTTGCCGGACTGGGTAGAACCGATAGGACACTGGAAATGATTCCGCGGAGAAGACCGGGGAATATATAAAAATGGGCTTAAAATATTATTAACAGCATCTACGCAACTGCTGTTTATTTCTGAACCTGATTTGCATATTTAATGTCCTGAAGGACAAAGGACTCAAGAGCTGCGTCCAAATATGGTTTCCGGCAGTCAATGCCTTCCATGCGCCCTTCCAGCACAAGTTTCATATATCGGCAACCGCCAAAACAGAGGGGCAGATAAGAGCAGTCCAGACATTCCTGATTCTTCCAGTTATCAAGATTATGGGACTGCCGGTAATCGACCAAGCCGGTCCTTATGTCGCCTGCCTTAAAAGCCTGTCTGCCGATAAGACCCGGGCATTTGTAAATGGCGCCGTCGTAATTGAGGACAAATATATCCTTCATTTCCATCATGCATGGAATAGGCATAATCTTTTGCGTGTGATAGCCCCTCTTTAACATCTCTTCCCTTAAAAACAGGGCCGCCTCGATAAGCCACGGTTCGTTTAGGCATCCGCAGCCGTCATTGAACTCAGGCGGTGCAATGTCAGGTGTTTCCGGCATTACAGGCGAGAAGCTGACCTCAAAAACCTTGTCAGGCGTGAGTCCTGTATCCAAAAAGTAGTCCAGAAGCCGAGGGAAATCCCTGTAATTTTCCCTGACAAAATTACTTCCTACAGTAACAGACAGTATGTCGCACACATCTTTTATGTTCCGGTATATGGTATCAAAGCTTCCCTTGCCTGACACAAACGGTCTATAGTTGTCATGGTTTTCTTTAAGGCCATCCAGTGTCACCAAGGCCCGCTGAATGCCCAATTGCTTTAATCTCAGGGCAACCCCTGCTGTGAGGAGAGTTCCATTGGTAGTAAGGGATGCGCTGTACTTTATCCCTCTGCTTTCGGCAAGGTCTTTTAATCTTTGCGATATATATATGATAAGCTCTATGCTCAGAAGCGGTTCGCCTCCGTAGAATGCGATCCTGATATCCTCTTTATGGGGGACAACATGCCTTGAAACGTAATCCACGAAAAGGTCCGCTGTTTCCCTCGACATGTAAAACTTGCCTTTTCTCTGTCCTTCAAAACAGTATTTGCAGGCAAGGTTGCAGTCAAGGCTCATGACAACGCTCGCCTTGAATATCTTATTAATCGAATTAAGCTCATCTATAAAAGCGAGCATCTCTCTTTTTTCCATTTCCCGATCATCCACCAGGAATCCGAGTCCTTTAAGCGTATCGCGCTCATCTTCCTGAAGATTGTTTTTTTCAATGTCTTCTATCAATGATTTGGGCACAGATATTTTGGCCGCCTTTTTTGTTGAAAAGAGGACAACAGAATCAGGTTCTTTTTTATTAGGATATATTATGCAGTATCTTGAAAGAAACATTGTTTTTCTATGTTGACTGCTGCAAGAGAGGGCGTCCGCCCTCCCTCGCATGAAATTATCCAGCCTACTACTTTTTACATATGAGCCGAATTTGCCGGGTTTGCACAACATTTCCCGTCTGTCAAATCCTTCTTTTCAACGCCTTTGTCTAAAATTACAATACGCTTCATACCGCCACCTCCATTTGTTTATTCAGAAGCCTCTAAAAGAGGCGCTAAAACTTGTACCTTATACCTGCTTCCACCCACCTGCGGGGATTCCTGTCATATAATAAGTCGTATTGTGCGCCATTGAAGAGGTTATGGGCTGTAAGAAACACCTCAGCCTTATACTTGTCCTGTAAATAAATACTTTTTATCAGGTTAAGGTCAAAGATAAAGCCGTCGTGTTTGCCGAGTGCGTCTGTGTAGGGATATTGAGACTGGTTGGTAATCCAACTATAACGGCCTTTAAGGAGCGCCTTAAAAGATTTATGGTCATCATATTTGAGTCCGATATCATAGACAGTTTCGGGTGTATCGGAAATGCCCTGGCCAGTGGCAAAGTCCAGAGTGTCAATAAATATAAAACCGCCGTACAGGGAGGTGTTATAGAGAGGGCTTGTCCTGAACTCGGTCTCTATCCCCTGAATCCTTTGATGTCCGATGTTAACATATTCTCCATTCATTGTGACCAGATCTTCGGTAAAAGTTATTGCATCAGTCATATCATGCCTGAATGCAGATACCTTTAACCACAGGTGCTCAAGCACATCTGTCTCTGCCCCGAATTGGTATGTCATTACTCGTTCGACCTTAAGGTTGGGATTTGACTCATCACCAAATATATCTCCGAAGGTCTCTGCGAACGATGGGGTATAAAAGCCCCGTTCAACAAGCGCCCTCAACAATATATTAGGTGTAAGTTTATATGTAGCCCCGAGACTCGGGCTTACAAAACTACCGTTTGACACTGTATCTTCATAACGTAATCCAGGGGTAACGGATAAATTACCCAGTGAAATAGTGTCATTGCCATAGACCGCCCATCTGCTTGTCGCCTGTCTGCCGTTTATAAGGTCGTCCGTTCTGCAGATGAGGTCCTGATAGCTCGCCCCAAACACTATATTTTGAATGTCATGCTTCCATGTGATGTCCGCGTCTGCCCCGTATTTCATGTCACGAAACCCGGCAGCATAAGATTCAAGGCCTGTGCTCAATGTATTTTCACGAAAAGCATTGCTATAGCGTTCCGTCCAAACAGAGAGCTTCAAATCCAGATCTTTGTTCAAAGAGCTGTTCAGAGAGAGATTTGATATTAAGGTATGTAGGTCTCTCATGTCAGCGAAATCAAGCTCCTGGCTCTGACCCTCACCCCTCGATGACCTGTCATAGAAAATGTTGAAACCCACCTTCGTATCTGCTGTGATGTCATATGACAATTTTGCCTGATACGCATTGCCTGAAAAAGCGTCATCTGGAATCAATCCGTCGGAATGCAGGCGGCCTGCATAAAAATAATAACCGAATTGGTCTTTTTTGCCGTAGGCCTCTGCCCTGAGATCGTATGTGCTTTCACTGCCGTATGATGCAGAGAGAGTGCCATCCAGCTTGCCGTTGCCGGGGGATTTGGTGATGATATTAATAACCCCGCCAAGAGAGGACCCCCATGCCGAGGAAGCAGGCCCCTTTATAACCTCTATCCTTTCAATATTCTGTACAGGAAGACTTCCTACCTCGATCTGATTTGCCTCAAGATTGTTCATCGGTATCCCATCAATCAATAAGGCAACATGATCTTGGGCTGCGCCCTGCACGTAAATCTGTACGATACTGCCCGGCCCCCCCCTGTTTCCCACGTATATACCAGTGATCGTATTCAACACATCAGCAACAGTATGCGCATTCATCAGTTCAATATCTTTTGCAGTCACAACAGTGACGTTCTCAGGCGTCTGCGACAGAGACTTTGAACTCCTCGTTGCGGAGACAACCTCAATATTCATGAGATCCCTGAGATCCATATTCAGAAGCGCTTCCATATTGGTGGTGGGCTGGGCGGCAGACTCAGTTGATTCATCTTCATTAGCGAGCGCATAAGATTTGCACGTGAAGCCGGCTGAGAAGAAAATACAGAGGACAAAAAATAACGGCAGGATAAAAGATGTTTTTGCGCTACTATTAAATGCCATGCCCATCTCCCATATACGTTATTTAAAATGGGTGCTGGGTTAAATCATAGAAAATTCAAACCGTTTAGGTCAATAGGAAAATTCTCATGAGAAGACTATAAGCTCTAATATCGCCCACCGCAAAAATGATCGCCGCTGCAGAGAACGATTTCAGACAAGCTGGAATTTTCATGAGTCATGGCCAACAAAGGGGCATGAAAACAGAGTTTGTCAAACCGGCTTGTCCGGAATCTTTGCCGAGACTGATAGACTCCGGACAAGCCGGAGTGACAGATCGCGGCCTTATTTTCGAGACAAGAACGGGCCCCTTACAGCCAAAATCTAAACCTTGTATTTTTTATAAATCTCTCGCCTGACAGGACAGACACAGTAAGAAGATGAAGCATATGGCATTAAGTAATTACACCTTGCCTTGTCGCACTCACATTTATTCGGCTCAAGAAATTCTCCCAGCACATTACCTATAGAACAAGGAATCCAGCTATCGTCGTTCAAGCACCGGAAATTATACGGACACCGTGTTGTCCGTAATTTAGTTTCCTCACTGACCTTATATTTCATACCGCTTCTCCTGCCAACCCGCAAAAAGTTCATTAATACCACTACTGATAAAACGGTATGAAAATAAGTTGTCATTCCGGCTCGTCCGGAATCTGTCCATGCTTTTCTGATAGACTCCGGACAAGCCGGAGTGACAGTTCCCGGTGCTATCTTCGAGACAATGACAGCAGAATATATTTTCCAACTTTTTACAAGTTGGCAATATCAGCCACGTTTAACTTTCCCCATCATTTTCACTAATTCAATTAAAAGGTCAGAGTCATACTCTTTCCTTTCTTTCGATATAATTTCGAGTGCATTGTAAGGGGTAAAGGCATTTTTGTATGGTCTCTGCGTTGTCAAGGCATCATAACAATCCGCAAGGCCAGCTATCCTGCCAAAAAGTGTAATCTCATTTCCTTGAAGATTATTCGGGTAGCCGCTGCCGGAGAGTTTCTCGTGATGCTGCATCAATGCTTCATGTGACTCCTCAGGAATTTCCTTATGTCCCCGCATAATCTTTTCTCCCTCGCGCACATGCTCCTTTATAGTTCTGTATTCATAGTCGTCAAGCTTGCCCTGCTTGTTCAGGACTAAGGGAGAAATAGTTGTTTTGCCTATGTCATGAAGCATTGTTCCTATCCCCAATTTCCCAACGTCATCTCTATTTAATCCTATGGCAACACCGAGCCCGGTGCTCAAAACCGCCACATCTACACTGTGCGTATAGGTATAGTAGTCATATTTTTCGAGTGTCAGCATGTTATAGATCATGTCGAAATTGTCAAACAGGGAGTTGATTATGTTGGTAACCGCATCCTTCACTTCTTCTAACTTTTCACCGCTGCCCGGGTTGTCAAACAAATCTTTCACTAAAATCTTTGAATTTTCTTTGAGTACAAATGCCTTTCTCTTTATTTTCATATCTTCAGACAGATGAGATGCCTGCAGCAATGAATCAAGATATGTTTTATAACGAGGCATCGCAGACTTGTCTATGACAAGCTCATATGGCGCACCCTCTTTATTTCTTAAGGCATCAGCACTTACGACCACAGGAGATTTATCATCAGCTTTCACCAGCTCCTCAAAATTTAAGCCTGTTCGCTTGAAAAGACCAAAATCAATCGCTGTGTCGGGAAGGATGGATCTGCTGTCTATCTGAAAATAGTGTTCTTTGCTTAATGAAAAATTCATGATTCTCTGGAATTCGGTGGTATGTATATTTTCCGCAATAACCTTTTTAGTTTCTGCGGCACATGCGGCAGGCTCATCACCAATTATTTTAAACTTTGTGCTCATGCGGTTTATTGGCCCTCTGGACTTGACCATTGGCTGCAAAAATCACGCCTGTTTGATTTGTAAAAAAAATACCCTTCTAAAACAGCTCCATACTTAACCATTGATGGTCTCGCAAAAAGTCGTCATACCCGTGCTTAAGAGCACCTACTGTTGGCGAAGGCGGGTATCTATGGCATAGGCAACTACCTGAAAAAAATGGATTCCCGTCTTCACGGGAATGACGATAAAACGCTTTTTCAGACTTATTGCGAGATAGTCAACCATTTGTGCTAATATTTCAGGCTATTATTGTCAACTAAAATTTACAGGAATGTCTCTTATAGATAACTAAAAAGACAAATAATCAATGAGTTTGTGGGCAAAGGCAGGATGTTGCCATTTTTAGCATCAGCAACAAAAGTTGCACCCATGAGTGCAAGATTTTAAGATTTTTTCTTCAGTTGTTTATTGAGGGCCTGACGTGTAAAGCCAAGCAAAGAGGCCGCCACACTTTGGTTGCCATTGGAAAGCCTCATGGCTTCCTGAATAAGATAATTCCTCGCTTCGGCAATGGTCGGGAAATGGCCGAAAATATTCTGGAGCGTGCCTGAATCCCCTCCCGGAAAAGCTGCTGAAACTGGAGCAGACACTCCGTTCTGCACATATCCGGGAATATTTTTGAACCCGCTCATGGAAAGCATTCCCGATTTATGCCGCGCCATTGCATCAAATACCATTGACTCAAGCTCGCGGACATTGCCCGGGAAATCATATCCGGAAAGGAACTCCGGCAATCCAGGGTGTATGGAGGGTTTTTCCTTTTTAAACTCTCCGGCAGCGACTTCGATAAAATGCTCGAGCAGCGCGGGGAGGTCTTCAGGCCGTTCCCTAAGTGGCGGGACATGTACCCGATGAGAGCAGAGACGATAAAACAGGTCCTTGCGGAATATTCCGTCATTGGCCAGGACTTCGGGGTCTTTGTTCGTAGCTACAACGATTCTGGCGTCGCTTTTCACCGGCGTGTCGGAACCAAGGGCATAGTAGGTGGACTCCTGCAACAGCCTCAGGAGTTTCACCTGGGAAGATGGACTTAAATCGCCTATTTCGTCGAGAAAAAGCGTACCGTTCTCCGCCCGCGCTATCAACCCCCCGCGAGACTGATCGGCGCCTGTAAAGGCCCCTTTCCTGTGGCCGAACAGGGCATCGGAAAACATGGTATCATCGAGGCCGCTGACATTTACCGCGACGAAATGCCCTTTCCTTCCGCTCAAACGATGCACCGCTTGAGCAATAAGTTCCTTGCCCACCCCCGTTTCTCCGGTTATCATGACCGGCTGCGGTGTTGAGGCTACGGCTTCGAGATACTGAAAGATCGCCCTCATATTTCTGCTCCGGGTTATGATGTGGGAAAAAGCGTTCCCGTGTTTCAGGACGTCCGTGAGAAGATACTCTTTGATGGAAGTCAGCTCGCTTTGGAGGGTGCGTATTCTGATCGTTCTTTTGACCGAAGAAACGAGCCTGTCCGCCTCCACGGGTTTGATGAGGTAGTCAGAGGCGCCCCCTTTCATGCAAGCTATCGCCGTCTCAATATCATTAGCGCCCGTCATGACAATCACCGGCACTTGAGGGAAATCGGCGTTTATTGCCGCAAGGAGTTCAAGGCCCGAAATATTCGGCATTATGAGGTCAAGGACAACTACGGCAATACTCTCCATCAACTCCGACAGCAGGGGGATAACCTCCCTGCTGTCATGGACGGACAATATATCATCAAACCCCTCGGAAGCCAGGACAGCAACTGCGGCGCTCAGGATCTGCGGCTCGTCGTCGGCCAGAAGAATTTTTCGACACTTTTCCATATCTTCCTTCATTTTACCCTTCAACGCTCAAAAAAGCTAACAGTCTGTAAAATTCAGATTCGAGTCTGCCAAAAACAATACCGGCCTGCGCCCTATCGCCCTGCCCGGCCGCGAGTTCGAGCTGGAGCGCCGCATCCTGCAAAGGTTTGGCCCCTATCGTTCCGGCTGCGCCCTTCAGCGAATGCGCGAGCCTGTTGGCGCGATGGGAATCCCAGGCTGCGATGGATTCCCGGATCTCACCGAGACGGGCCGGCGTAACATTCATCAGAAAGTCGGCGCATATTTTGCGAATAAGGGCCTCGTTACTGCCGTAAAGCCTGTGCAGGCACGCCCTGTCAAGAACATCGTCATCTTTTCCACTCGCCTCTGTGGTCGGCAGATGGGCGATCTTTGCGAAAAGTTCAGATATGCTGAAAGGTTTTGCAATATACTCGTTCATGCCGCTTTCGAGGCAGCGCTTCCTGTCTCCCTTCATCGCGTATGCAGTTGTCGCGATTATCGGTACCGCGTGATTTTTCACCGGCGAGCGGGGGTCGCGTATAGACCGTGTAGTCTCAAAACCGTCCATATCAGGCATCTGGATATCCATCAAAACCAGATCGAAATCTTGTTGTGACAGCAATTCTATCGCTTCTTTCCCGCTGCCCGCCGCTTTTACTTCATGCGCCGACTTCTCCAACATCCCCGCCACATAATTCCGGATCACGGGATTGTCCTCCACATGAAGGATCCTCAATGGAGTGGATATTGAGAACGACATCGGCCCTCCGGGACCGGACTCTTCTACCGGCTTGCCCTGAGAGAAACGCGCGGTAAAATGGAAAATGCTCCCCTTACCGGCCTCGCTCTCGACCCAGATGGCGCCGCCCATGAGTTTTACAATATTCATCGCTATATTCAGACCGAGCCCCGAACCGCCGTATCTCCTCGTTGTCGAGCCGTCCGCCTGGGTAAAGCTCTCGAATATTCGCTCCATCTTATCTCCGGGAATACCGATGCCCGTGTCCCTCACCGAAAAATGAAGGGTAATAAAGCGCTCTTGCTCTGCTCCCTCATGCCGGCGCACTTCCACTACCACCCAGCCTTTATTAGTGAACTTGACCGCATTGCCGATCAGATTGACAAGGACCTGCTGCAGCCGCAGGGGGTCTCCCTTCAGCAGCACTGGCACATCCTGTTCCATGTGGACCCGAAGGACCACGCCCTTCAGCATCACCTGGGAAGAGAACATGTTGACGGCAAGATAGAGCGCCCTGCGCAGGTCAAAATCGATCTCCTCCATCTCCAGTTTCCCGGCCTCTATTTTCGAGAGGTCGAGTATGTCGTTCATAAGGCCGAGGAGCGAATCTCCCGACTGTTTCAGAGCTTCGGCATATTCCCGTTGTTCCGGCCCAAGCTCGGTGCCCAACAGCATTTCGCTCATCCCGATGATGGCGTTCATTGGGGTCCTGATCTCGTGGCTCATGTTTGCAATGAATTCTGTCTTGGCTCGACTGGCCGAATCCGCTGTATCCTTTGCCTTCTTGAGCGAATCTTCCGCGAGCTTGCGCCCCACAATCTCTTCCTTCAGCAGCTCATTCGTCTGTTCGAGTACCGCTGTTCTGGAGGCCACTTTTTCCTCGAGTTCCTGGTTCCATTTTTCGATTCTTTCGAGCATTCCGTTCAACCCTCTGGCGAGCAACCCCAACTCGTCTTTTGATTTAACCGAGGCCCTGACAGAATAATCTTTCTCCTCAGTCACCTCGCGCATGATATTCGACAAATGAAGGACCGGAGCAGTGATGGCCTTCTGGAGCTTGCCAAGGAGAAACAAGGCAACTCCGCTTGTCAAGGCAGAAATTATAATGAGAAAGTCGAACAACATAAATATATGGGCATATAGCCTTTTCAAGCCGGCACGAACGTATACCATCCCAATGGTTTCCTTGTCGAAAACAACAGGACAAAAGACCACAAGGTGGCCTTTTTCAAAGGCATACCCCTCCGATTTCGGTTTTAACGGATAAAATAAGTTTTTCACGTCTTCACGTACATAAGTGCTCAGAATCCTGCCATCTCTCATATAGACAGCGGCATGTTCGATATCCAGGTCGCCCCGCAGAGAAGCGAGTGTGTCTTCGGCCCTCTTCTGATCGACAAACAGCAGAGACGATACGATGTTTTTTGCAATTACAGCAGCCTGAAATTTCGTGTCCTCCAGCAATGCCGCCTTTTGGTGGACCAGTTCCACGACGATAATGGAAAGACCCATCAGAATTACGACAAAACCTGTAGAAAAAAGGTTTATCAACGTCAGTTTGCGCTTTATGCTTGCATTGTTCATCATTGTCTTTCGCTTACCTTTACACTCTCCGCAATCTCAAGAAGATACGAGCTTATCTTCAGGTTCGCCCTTCTGGCAGCGTCCAAGTTGATCCTGAATCTCACCCGGTTGTCCTTTAAAAAGAAAGCGATTATGCCTCCCTCATTCTCAAAGCCCTTTATGTCCGAGACTGTGAGAACAGGTTTCCCTTTAACAAACGAGATTATCTGCGGCAGTCGATACGTCTCTGAGGAGGCAATAAAAAGAAGGTTGCAGCCGGAGGACGCACTGATATCCGTGATCCTTTTTATCGACACGCTCCTCCCGCCTATGGGCCGGCCCGAAAGCGTCTCGAGGATACCGCCGAAGTGGTCATCCCCCAGTATGCAAATCTCAAAATTTTTATCATGCAGGCGGAAGGCATCACCGGGCCATTCCGCAAGCCTCGCGAAATTAAACAGAAAAGCTGCCTTAATTTCATATTCCTGCGCCAATGGATTTTCGGAATACGAGACAACCGGAGCAGCGAGAAGGGACAAACAGAGTGCAAGTCCAGCGATAAAAGGGCCGGCCCCGGCCAGGAAAGCAGATGGGATCAAACCTTCAGATTTCATTCTCCGGCTTTTCATTTATTAAACATTAAACAAAGACCCTTTTTGATTTGTATATTACCCTAACGACGTATGGTTGGCAAGCTGATTAACAAAACCTGTGGCGAGCAGATAAACTGTCCGTATCTGTAGCACATAAACTGTCCGGATAAAATATATGGATAGCAAGGGGGCTATCCATGAAACGTTCGGCAGTGTTGCAGGAGGTACGGAAGATGAGATTTGAAGAAAGCTATGAGGGTTGGATACGAGGTCGATTAACGCAGGAAGAAGCAGCAACGCTTCTGGGTGTGTGCGATAGGACATTTAGAAGATATATGTTGAGGTATGAAGATACGGGCCTGGAGGGCCTTATAGATAAGCGTTTAGGGCAAATATCTCATAAACGTGCGCCTGTTGATGAAGTAGTCGCACTATCGGATCTTTATAGCAATCGCTTTTGTGGTTTCAATGTCAAACATTTTTATAGCTGGTACCGGCGTGCTTATCAAGGGACCAGAAGCTACACATGGGTCAAGAACACCCTTCAGGAAAAGGGATTGGTCCCGAAGGCAGCACAGAAAGGTACACACAGGAAAAAGCGTACAAGGGCACCTTATACCGGTATGATGCTGCACCAGGATGGTTCCAAACATCAGTGGGTTGAAGGAAAATACTGGGATCTAATCGTAACTATGGATGATGCCACGAGTGAACACTACTCGATGTTTTTTGTGCAGGAGGAAGGCACTCAAAGCAGCTTTCAAGGGGTAAAAGAAGTTATTGAGCAACACGGATTGTTTGCTTCGTTGTATACGGATCGTGGAAGTCACTACTGGCATACACCGGAGGCCGGAGGGAAGGTGGACAAATCAAATCTTACCCAGTTCGGTCGTGCAATGAGCCAACTTGGAATTAAGATGATTGCTGCGTATTCTCCTGAGGCCAGGGGTCGTTCTGAGCGAGCCTTCGAAACTCATCAAGACCGCCTCGTCAAGGAGCTTGCAATGGCGGGCATTACTGAGATGAAGCAGGCCAATGATTATCTTGCCAGTACTTATATGCCAGCCCATAATGCCGAGTTCACTGTTGTCCCGCAGGAACCACAGAGCGTGTTCGTGACTTGGGCAGGCACTGCCTTGGAAGACATCCTATGCGAACAGTATGACCGCACCGTAGGCAACGACAACTGTGTAAAGTTCGATGGGCTAAAACTTCAGATCCCGCCAAATCAATATCGCTGCCACTACGTTAAGGTCGAAGTTCGCGTCCATCGTTATCCGGATGGTGGCCTTGCTATATTCCATGGACCGAGAAAACTGGCGGTCTTTGACCCTAAAGGAAAGGAGATTGCAAAGTGCTCACATGCAGCGGCATGAGACTCAATAAAACTGACATCGGTGGCCTGCCATGTTCCATGCGCAGCCACCCTGCAGAACCGGACAGTTTATTTGCTCTAAAACCGGACAACTCTATTTGTTGACAACAGCTGATTAACAAAACCTTAACCCTGGCTTAATATTCCTGTAACATGCGTGCTGTTAACATGTGTATTAATCTAATGAAAAAAATCCTCTTCATTTGCGGCTCGCTTAATCAGACAACTCAGATGCACCAGATAGCGCACCACCTGACCGATTATGATTGTTATTTCACTCCCTATTACGGTGACGGCCTCATTAAAACGTTAACTCGCAGCGGCATGCTCGATTTCACGATTTTGGGCGGCCCGTTCAGGCAGACCACCGAGCGCTACCTTCAGGGGCACAACTGCGCCATAGACTATGAAGGGAGGACAAACCAAAAGCGGTACGACCTTGTCCTCACCTGCAGTGATCTCATCGTACAAAAAAACATCCGGGGGAAAAAAATAATCCTCGTGCAGGAGGGAATGACCGACCCTGAAAATTTCGCCTATCATCTCGTCAGGAGATTGGGTCTGCCCCGCTATCTTGCCAGCACATCCACAACAGGGCTTTCTCATGTCTACCACAAATTCTGTGTCGCTTCGGAAGGCTACCGGGACCTGTTCATCAGAAAAGGCGTCAGACCCGAAAAAATTGTTGTGACCGGTATTCCCAATTTTGATAATGCGCGGCAATACCTCGATAACGATTTCCCCCATAGAAACTATGTTCTTGTCGCAACTTCGGATACGCGGGAAACCTTTAAATTCGACAACAGAAAAGCGTTTCTGAAAAAGACCCTCTCCATAGCGCGAGACAGGCAAATGATCTTCAAGCTTCACCCCAATGAGAATGTCCGGCGCTCAGCAACAGAGATAAAAAAGTTCGCGCCTGATGCCCTTGTTTTCCATGATGGCAATGCCCATCATATGGTCGCCAACTGTAACACCCTGGTCACCCAGTATTCTTCTCTCGCATTTACCGGCATCGCGCTCGGCAAAGAGGTACATTCTTATTTCGACGGTGATATGCTCAAACGATTGACCCCTCTGCAGAATGACGGGAATTCAGCCAAAAATATAGCGGACGTATGCAGAAGCTATCTGCACTGATATTTCACATTAAGGAGAAAAATGCATTTAAGAACCACAGAGCGCACGGAGAGCCTTTGAAAAGAATAGATTCCCGCTTACTATCTGCGGGAATGACGGGGTTATCTATTTGTTTATTTTTAAAGTAATTAACTCGTGTTTGAAAACAAGAGGCGGAGTCCATGGTCGTCATTCCCGCGTAGGCGGGAATCCATTTTTTATATTAATTGCTTTATTTTCATTAAGGAGAAGCATATAAAAACAGCTCAGCACATAGTTACCATAATCCAGACAAGGACCGGTTCGACCAGGCTCCCTGCCAAAGCCCTGCTTCCGCTGGGCGGCAAACCGCTTTTTGTCCGTCTCGTGGAGCGCGTTAAACAGGCGTCGCTTTCCGGCGACGTCGTTGTGGCCACCACATGTGATGAAGAAGATAACATCATCGAGCAGCTATGTCTGAAAGAGTCCATCCCCTGCTTCAGGGGACACCCTCACGACCTGCTCGACCGGCACTATCAGGCAGCCGCGAGGTACGGCGCCGGCGTTGTCGTTAAAATCCCCTCTGACTGCCCGCTCATCGATGTAGGGATTATCGACCGGGTACTCGGGTTTTTTGTGGAGCACACTGGGCAATTCGATTACGTGAGCAACCTGCATCCGGCCACCTATCCTGATGGAAACGATGTCGAGGTCTTTACCATGGAGGCCCTGGCAACAGCGCGGGGAAAAGCCGGGAAAGACTTTGAAAGAGAACACACGACCCCTTATTTATGGGAAAACCCCGAGCACTTCAGAATCGGAAATGTGTCCTGGGAAACGGGCCTCGACTATTCCATGTCGCATCGCTGGGTGCTGGACTACGAGGAGGATTATAAAGTGATACAGTCATTATACGATGCCCTTTCAGGGAACAACCCCTATTTCGGCATGGGGGAGATCCTGAGTTTTCTTGATAAAAACCCGCTCATCTGTAGGCTTAACGGAAAATATGCAGGGGTGAACTGGTACCGCCACCACATTGAAGAATTACGTACTATCACTCCGGCAGAGACAAAGGTAATGTCAATAATTTCATGAAAAAATAAGGATAACAAATGAAACCACAAAACTTAACCACAGAGGACACAGAGAAATACTCTGAGCACTCCGAAAGACCTGATGCAGCTTTTTTTATAAAAGAATTCCTCTGTGTTCTCTGTGGGTTACGATTGAGCTTGATACTTTCTCTGTGCTCTCTGTGGTTAATTTTTGACAATACGCAGACAAAACTGCTGGGAGCGGCATGAAAAAAGAGCGGCTTTCGCATTTGAAACAGATGTCCCTGAAGGTGCGAGAGCATTGCATAAGGATGTCAGGCTCCGGCGGCGCCTTTACCGGCTCTGCCCTGTCGTGCACTGATTTGATGGTCTACCTGTACGGGCAATATCTTTCCTGTGACGCCGGCAACCCCGGCCGCGACTATTGTTTCCTGTCCAAGGGGCATGCGGTACCGGCGCTTTACGGAACACTTGCAGAGATGGGCGTTGTCCCGAAAGAAAGGCTCTCGGCACACCTTTCCACGAGCGACGATATTTACTGGCACCCCAATAAAAACATCCCCGGTGTAGAGTTCCACTCAGGCTCGCTCGGCCACCTGCTTTCTGTCGCAGCCGGCGTTGCCCTTGACTGTAAATTAAAAGGACAGGACAACAGGGTGGCGGTAATCCTCGGCGATGGCGAGCTCAACGAGGGTTCCAACTGGGAGGCATGTCTGACGGCAAGCGCCTATAAGCTCGACAATCTTATCATTATCATAGACAGGAACAGGTTTCAGGCAAATAAAAAGACCGAAGAGCTTATTCCTCTGGAACCTCTTGAAGCCAAGTTCAGGGCCTTCGGACTCGCTCCCGAAACAATAGACGGGCATGACTTTGAACAAATGGACGAACTCTTTTCCCGTATTCCCCTGGAGCATGGCCGTCCCACTGCGGTCATTGCCGAAACCGTCAGAGGCAAAGGGCTCCCGAGCATAGAGTCCCGCGCTGACCGCTGGTTCTGCAATTTTTCCGATGAAGAGGTGGAGCTGCTGGTGAAAGAGCTGTATGATACCGCGGCTTTGCAGCCGGCAGGGGCGGGGGCCGCGCGATGACCTCCTACCAGGAATTGCTCAGGGACATAGCACTGGCAGATGACCGCATTGTAGTGATGACAGCCGAGAATCTGGCCTCCATCCGAAGCATTGCCGGCGCCCTCGGCAGCAGGTTCGTCGATACCGGCATTGCCGAACAGTCGATGGTCGGAATGGCTGCCGGGCTTGCCCTCCGCGGGCGTATTCCGGTTGTCCATGCGCTCAGCACGTTCCTGACCATGAGGGCATTCGAGTTCATCAGAACGGATGTCGGGATAGGTAATCTGCCTGTAAAGCTCTGCGGCGGGGTGCCCGGTTTTCTTTCCGAAGCCAACGGGCCGACACACCAGGCACTTGAGGATATCGCACTTATGCGCATCATCCCGCCCATGAGCATATTCTGCCCGACAGACGAACAGGAGCTCACCCTTGGACTCAGGCAGGTACTGGAGCATTCCGGACCGTTTTATATCCGCCTTAACCATGCAAAAGCCGTCATCGAACATTCGCCGGATTTTGAAATCGGCAAGGCAGAGGTTGTATTCGACGGCGACGATATTACGCTCCTCGTTTACGGAATGCTTTTCGCTGAGGCTGTCAAGGCCCGTGAGCTCCTCCAGGCAGAAGGTAAAAATGTTCGGCTGCTCAATATGCGCACCGTTAAGCCCATTGATGAAAAAGCCATTATATCAGCCGCGAGCGGCACGTCCCTGCTGGTGACCCTTGAAGACCACTTTATAACCGGGGGGCTATATTCAATTGTGTGCGAGACACTCATAAGAAGGGGAATCAATTGCAAGGTACTGCCTATAGCTCTCGAAAACAGATGGTTCAAGCCTGCCCTTCTGCCCCAGGTGCTCGAATATGAGGGCTTTACCGGAGAAAAGATAGCGGAAAATATCTTAAAAACCTGTCATGGAGGGCAGCAATATGCTACAACTCGCTGAGTTAATCAGCAAATATCCTGACATAAGCGAATCGGACAAGCTCTATGCACGCGCCCTGGGTCTTATACCCAACGTAACACAGACGCTTGCAAAAGGCCCTGCTCAATACATCAAGGGCGTTGCGCCAAAGTATCTCAAAAGAGGCGAGGGCTCCCATGTGTGGGACGTCGACGGCAACGAATTCATTGATTTGACTATGGGCGTAGGCCCCCTGTCCCTGGGATATTGTTATCCACGGGTTGATGAGGCAATACGGGACCAGTTGGCGGACGGCATAACCTTCTCAATGATGCATCCGCTCGAGGTCGAAACTGCCGAACTCATACGTTCCGTAATCCCCTCAGCCGAAGCAGTGCGCTTCAGCAAGACCGGCGCGGATGTGACATCAGCAGCCGTCCGCCTCGCGCGGGCGTACACAAAGCGGGACAAGGTGCTCTGCTGCGGATACCATGGATGGCATGACTGGTATATCGGAGTGACTGACAGGGACAACGGGGTCCCCAAGGCGACAAAAGACCTTACCTTTACCTTCAATTATAATGACCCTGAATCTCTTGAGTCTTCTATTGATGATGATACGGCGTGTGTTATCCTCGAACCCGTCGTCTTTGAAGAGCCGCGGGACAATTTTCTAAGCAGAGTGCGCGCGCTGTGCGACCGTTACGGGGCCGTGCTCATCTTCGACGAAATGTGGACAGGCTTCAGGCTCGCCCTTGGCGGAGCGCAGGAATATTTCGGCGTCACCGCCGACCTTGCGTGCTACTCAAAAGCTGTCGCCAACGGGATGCCTCTCTCGGTGCTCGCAGGGAAAAGGGCGATTATGGATCTACTCGAAAAGGATGTCTTCTTCTTCACCACCTTCGGCGGTGAGGCGCTGTCCCTCGCGGCTGCGTGCGCTACGATAGCCGAGCTAAAAGAACATGATGTTCCCGGTTACCTGGCCCGGCAGGGAGAAAAGATAAAAGATGCATACAATGCCGCCGCCTCACATCTCGGCATAGATTATACAAAATGCATCGGCCTGCCATGCCGCACCCTCGTAACTTTCGATCCTAAGGCAGGCGATCCGCTTATCATGAAATCCTATGTCCAGCAGGAATTATTCCGGCTCGGCATCCTCTGGTCAGGATTTCACAACCTCAGCTTCTCTCATGACGACGGCGATATTCAGCACCTTTGCTGGGCGTATGGCAAGGTGCTTCAACTTCTCCGGACAGCAGTAACAGAAGGGAATATACGGGAGCTCCTGCGGGGCGAGCCGGTGCAGCCCGTATTCAGGAGGACAAGCAACTTCAACACAAAACCAAAACAGAGGACACAACAGTGAATATGTTCTCGCTGAAAGATAAAGTGGCCATTGTCACCGGTTCGCTCGGTCTGCTCGGGAAAGAACACTGCCGGGCCCTCGCGGACGCTGGGGCGCACGTCGTGGTCAGTGACCTGGACGAAGACAAGTGCCGCGAGTTCGCCCTCACCCTGACACCCGACGCGCTCGGGGCAGGGGCCGACGTGTCCGATGCGGCATCGGTGAGGTCCCTGCTTCAAAAAACAGAGGCCCGCTTCGGATGCGTCAACATTCTTTTGAACAATGCCGCGGTGAACGAGAAATTCGAAGACCCGCTCCTTGCGGCGCAAATGTCGCAATTTGAAAATTTCCCGCTCAGCCAATGGAAAAAAATGATGGAAGTTAATGTTACCGGCGTATTCCTCTGCTCTCAGATTATCGGCGCAGCCATGGCGGAACTGGGGAAAGGCAGCATCATCAACATAGCATCCACTTACGGAGTCGTCGGCCCTGACCAGTCGATATATAAAAGACCCGATGGACAACAGGCCTTTTACAAATCCCCGGCCTATCCTGTCAGCAAGGGGGCGGTGATCGCTTTCACAAGATACCTTGCCGCCTACTGGGGCCGCCGCGGTGTAAGGGTCAACGCGCTCTCGCCCGGAGGCGTCGAAAACGCGCAGGACGACTTTTTCGTTAAAAACTATTCTGCCAAAACACCTCTCGGCAGAATGGCTCAGCCCTCCGACTACCGTGGAGCTGTAGTATTCCTGGCAAGCGACGCATCCGGTTACATGACCGGCGCAAACCTGATCGTAGACGGCGGATGGACGGCTGTATGAGCAGCAGGAAGGCGATAACTGCAGCAGTTAAGGGAAAGGCGCGAAAGATACGGCTGCTCCTCACTGATGTCGATGGAGTGCTCACCGACACAGGGGTGTACTATTCTGATGCAGGGGAAGTGCTCAAGCGGTTTTCCATTCGTGACGGTATGGGAGTGGAGCGGCTTCGGCAAATAGTGAATGTAGAGACCGGTATTATTTCAGGGGAGAAGTCGGCGTCCATCAAAAAACGGGCTGATAAACTTCAAATAGCGGAGTTGCATCTCGGGATAAAAGAGAAGGTGCAGGTGCTCGAAGAAATTATGGTAAGGACTTCCCTTGGCCGCGAGCAGATCGCTTATATCGGCGACGACATGAACGACCTCGAAATCATTAAGACAGTGGGGCTCTCGGCCTGTGCCGACGACTCATTTCCGGCAATAAAAAAAATCGCCGATTTTATCTGCGCCGCGCGCGGCGGGCAAGGCGCATTCAGAGAATTTGCTGAATTCATCATTGCAGCGCAACTCAACGGCAAAAAAACAGCCTCAATAAACAAAAAATAAGGAGGGAATCTCAATGAAGCCAATCAGGAAAGTGCATCTCAATGAACGGAGTATCGGAGAAGGCGAGCCGGTTTATATCATTGCCGAAGTGGGAATCAACCACAACGGATCTCTGGCGCTCGCTAAAAAGATCATTGACGGGGCGGTTTTTTCGGGCTGCGATGCCGTCAAGTTTCAAAAGCGGACCCCCGAACTCTGCGTCCCGAAAGACCAGTGGTATATTGAGCGCGAGACCCCCTGGGGCAGAATGACTTACATTGAATACCGGAGAAAGGTCGAATTTGATATCGAGGATTACAGCGAAATAGACCGCTACTGCAAGGAGCGGGGAATAGGCTGGTTCGCCTCCTGCTGGGACGAGGAATCCGTTGACTTTATGGAGCAGTTCAATCCCTCTTTATATAAAGTGCCTTCAGCTTCTTTGACCGATCACGAACTCCTCAGAAAGATAAAATCAACGGGGAAAACACTCATTATTTCGACCGGGATGTCCACCATGGAAGAGATAGAAGAGGCAGTGAGCGTTGCAGGCAACGAGAATTTTATGATCGCGCATTCAACATCGGCCTATCCCTGCAATGTGCTTGAACTGAACCTGAAGATGATTAGGGTGCTAATGGAAAAATATCCCCATGCGCCCATAGGGTATTCAGGCCACGAAACCGGGCTGGCGCCCACATGGGCCGCGGTTGCCCTTGGGGCCTGTTTCATAGAGAGGCACGTGACCCTTGACCGGGCAATGTGGGGTACTGATCAGTCGGCTTCAGTAGAAATAATGGGTATGCACCAGCTCGTCAGGAACATCCGCGATATAGAGAAATCCCTCGGCGACGGCGTCAAGCGGGTATACGACAGCGAAAAAGAGGCGCTCAAAAAGCTACGCCGCGTACGCACAGGCGCAGACATATTCATCGCCGCATGAGATTGTCATTAAACTGGATATATATTCTTATAGCAGGCATTTTCGAGATCGGGTGGGTATTCAGCCTTAAATCAACCCACGGCTTCACCAGGTTCCTGCCGATGATTTCTTATGCCGTCTGCGGGCTGGGCGCCGCCTTTTTCCTTTCGCAGGCCATGAAATCCCTGCCTATGGGGACCAGCTATGCAGTCTGGGTAGGAATAGCAACAATAGGCAGCAACATCCTCGGAATGGCACTATTGGGTGAGCCCACTACCATGCCGAGGATCACCTTTATCCTTTTTATCTCAATCGGGGTAATAGGGCTGAAGCTGTCATCGTCCGGTTAGCCGGAAAAATGCATATGCCATTTTGAATGTTGAATGCTAAATGTTGACAACCTCGTAAAAAGTCTGGGATTGTATTTTTTTCGTCATTCCCGTGAAAACGGGAATCCATTCTTTTCACATAGTTGCTTGCACAATGGATACCCGCCTTCGCCAACAGTAGGTGCTCTTAAGCACGGGTATGACGACTTTTTGCGAGACCGTCAATAAGCCAACGTTTCTTGTGTGTCTCTGTGTACTCTGTGGTTAATTGTATTATTTATTTACAGGCAGTTTCCATATGAATTCGAAATTGCAGATGAGCACCAATGGTCCGCCGGAGGCGTCCCGTACTATTTCGTCGTTGCTGTCCACGGCAAGGAGCAGATCATTAGCTTTCAACAATGACCCGTCATAGCCGGTATTTCTGAGATTCTCCTTTACCTTGTCTGTCATGGCCTGGCATTGTGTCTTATCAATAAGACCTCTGTAAACAGCTTTGGAAAGGTCTACCGGGACCTGAAGCGGGCCGGTCTGCTCTGCAACCCAATGGTCCGGACCGTTATAATAACCGCGGATGGTAATATAATTATGGTTTTCCTGCAAGATAGGATTGCCTTCGGGATCTAAAATATTCCTGTGAGATGCGTACCTCCTCAGGTCAGCTGATGCTTCAACTTTGTCGCTGCCGGTCATATAGATGGCCCTGACGTAAACGCAGGGAATACCGAATTGCGGCAATTCGTGGGCGATCGCAAATTCCTCGAAGGGACTGTTTATGCCGAATTCGCGTATCCTCGAAGGGTCTTCTTCCTCGCTCTCGTCAGGAAGTTCGCCGACTCGTGATGTTGCCCAAACGAGGTGAATGTTGTCCTTTGTTATCGTATAAAAGACTTCCCTGGGGTCTGAAAGCCTGATAGAGGGCGTTTTCCTCCACCTTTCAGGGAGAAAATAATCGAATAAGCCGGCATTGTTCCCTACCACCCAGAGATGTCCGCCCGTACTTTCCGCACGCCCATAAACATATGGCACTCCGAAGATTTCCATGTTCGACAGCCAGGCCGGCAGAGGGGTAGGGACAAAACGGTCCCGTTGATCATCCAGATAGGAATGCCTCTTGAAATTCATTACTTCTTCTTCGCGTTCAGAAGTGCGCAGCAGAAGCTCATAATCAATCACCGAATATTTGGCGGCATAAATAAGTTGATACAGATAGTCTATCTGGTCTCTTGTAGGATCGAGCACATCTGTTTCTCCCATTATTTCTATGCGTTTTGTGTCTTCTTCGCTGATAATTACGTGCTCAGGTTTCATGTCGGCCACTAAATAACCTTTCTTGTTAAGGTCCGCCATAGCATGATAATTGATTTTTGTCAGATGATTGAATCTCTCCTCGTCGTTGATATCGATATGCCTGAAGATTTCTTTTATATTGCGGCCTTCTATCCATTCATAAATAAGCTTGTATTGTTTGAGGATATCCACATCTATCCCGGGATGTTTGGCATGGATGCGATTAATTTTCGCCAAAGACCTGCCGCTTTGCCATACCTGCATCCTTTCCGGCGGCACATAGATTGCGAGGGGACGTTGAGTGCGTATTTTCAGGTCTCTCGGACCGTACAGGCTCTCGCGCATTTCCGCAACGAGGGAAAACTCTTCCCACGGACTGTTGAATTCGGCGTCACAAAATTCCTGTAGCGTGTGCGTATCGAGAGGGACATCCTCGCCGACACGGCAATTCTTTACAACAAGATCGAGGCTCTTACCTTTAACTGCTTTTGTCGGCAAACGGTAGACGGAGCCGGTGCCTTCAAGCCGCACCTTGTGATCATTGAACCAGCCTGATTCATACCAGTTATGCGTATCCAGATGCTCCTGGTAATGTTCCGCAAACCGCGTTAAATAAAGGTCGCCGCCGTCAGAGGTTTTCACGTGAGCGTAAACGACCCCCAATACATTAAGGAGCGTTTTATTGACAGGTTTTGTCTGCATCTCAGCGAAAGCGAAAAGGGAAAATCATCCGAGCCGTCGAATGAATTCCTGAAACTGTTTTTTCAGTCTTTCAGGCAGCCGATTACCGAATGTTGAAAAGTGCTTCTCGATATCCGGAATCTCCGCCTTCCACTCGGCGGTGTTTACACTCATAAGCTCTCTGATGTCTTCGGGGAGCAGTGCGAGGCCGTTCAGGTCCAGGTCTCCTTCATTCGGCATCAACCCTATCGGGGTCTTTACGGCATTCACCTTGCCTTCAACACGTTCGCACATCCACTTCAGCACGCGGCTGTTGTCACTGAACCCGGGCCATAAAAACTTACCGTCCTGGCTCTTCCTGAACCAGTTTACATAAAAAACTCTCGGCGCTTTATCGCCGAGCCGGTCGCCCATAGAAAGCCAGTGCTGAAAATAGTCGCCCATGTTGTAGCCGCAGAACGGCTTCATCGCAAAAGGATCACGTCTGATATTGCCCACTGCGCCGATATTTGCAGCAGTCGTTTCCGAGGCTGCCGTAGCGCCGAGGAAAACCCCGTGGTCCCAGTCATAGGACTCATACACCAGCGGGACTACGCCGGCACGGCGGCCGCCGAAAATAAAAATATCGATGGGCACGCCCCCGGGCTTCTCCCAATCTTTGCACATTGTCGGGCATTGCGCGGCAGGAGCGGTAAAGCGCGCATTCGCATGCGCGGCATCATGGGTGCTCCGGGGGGTCCAATCGTTTCCTTTCCAATCGATTGCATGCGCCGGCTCTTCGCCATCCATACCCTCCCACCAGACATCGCCGTCATCGGTCAGCGCGCAGTTAGTGAAAATAATATTTTCTTTCAGGGTGTCAGTTGCCACGGGGTTGGTGCTGTAAGATGTGCCGGGAGCCACCCCAAAAAAACCGTTTTCAGGATTAATAGCGTAAAGACGGCCATCAGGCCCCACCTTCATCCAGGCGATATCGTCGCCGATGCACTCGCATTTCCAGCCCGCAATTGAGGGTCGCATCATGGCTAAATTGGTTTTACCGCAGGCAGATGGAAAGGCAGCCGCGATATTGAACTGTTTCCCCTGGGGATTGGTCAGCCGGAGAATCAGCATATGCTCCGCCATCCAGCCTTCGCGTCTCGCCAGGGCAGAGGCGATACGCAGCGCAAGACACTTCTTTCCGAGCAGGGCGTTGCCGCCGTAGCCGGAGCCATATGACCATATCAGGTTCTCTTCAGGGAAATGGCTGATATATTTTTTCTCAATCGGAGCGCATGGCCATGCACTATCTTTCTGTCCCTCTGCAAGCGGAGCGCCGACCGAATGCAGACAGGGTATGAATTCCCCGTCAGTGCCAAGCAAATCCAAAACCCTCGAACTGACCCGGGTCATAATGTGCATATTGATGACCACATAGGGACTGTCTGTCAGTTCAATGCCGATCTTTGAAATAGGAGAACCAATGGGTCCCATCGAGAAAGGGATTACATACATAGTGCGGCCCTTCATGCAGCCTCTATAGAGGTCCCGCATGGTCTTTTTCAATTCCCCTGGAGCGACCCAGTTGTTGGAAGGCCCCGCTTCTTCCCTGGAAGAGGTGCTTATATAGGTACGGTCTTCGACGCGGGCCACATCGCTCGGATCGGTCCTGAAAAGAAAGCTGTTGGCACGTTTCTTAAGCGGAATAGCGATGCCGCTCCTGAGCAGCATCTCGATCATCTGATTATATTCCTCTTTCGAGCCATTGCACACATACGTATCGTCGGGTTGACAGAGCTCCGCCGTTTCCCTGATCCACATGTTAAGTTTTTCATTCTTTGTCAAAACTTTCATGCCCTTTTCTCCTTGACCTTTTTCTCCCTGGAATCTCTGTCACTCTTTTCGCGATAGGAGGAAAATCCGTCCTGCGTCGCTACAACTTCCCGCATGCAGGGCATTCGGGGTCCCTATATGTTTTATACCGCTTAAACTCCATTTTTTTCCCCTCCCAGACAAGGATCCTCCCTTTCAGGTTTTCACCGATGCCGGTCAGGTATTTTATAGTCTCAAGCGCCTGAAAGGACCCGATAATCCCTGGCGTCGCCCCTACAACCGGAAATACCTCTGACGGCGGCGGCTCGGGAAACAGGCATTTAAAGCATGGAGTTTCAGGAGGACTGAGAAAGCTGAGCCGCCCCTCCATGCCCCAGATGCTTCCATATACAAGAGGGATATTCTTTCTGATTGCGGATTCATTCAATAAATACCGTGTCGGGAAATTGTCCATGCAATCCACGATCAAGGCCGCATCTCCGACAAGAGCATCAACATTTTCAGCAACGATTTTATCAGTAAAAGCCGTAACTTTGACATGCGGATTCAGCTCATTCAGCGTCTGTTTGGCTGAAAGCGCCTTATTGGTCCCTATCCTGCCGTGGTTGTGCAAAATCTGTCTGTTGAGATTTGACCAGTCAGGAGAATCAAAATCGCATATCCTGATATTTCCAATGCCTGCCACTGCAAGGTAAATGGAAACCGGTGAGCCGAGGCCACCTGCTCCGGCAATAAAAACCGTTGAGTTCTTAAGCTTCTGCTGTGTCTCCTCTCCCCAATTATCCATGATCATTTGACGGTGATAACGTTTTAATTCTTCTTCAGACAGCATCAAAGCCCTCCATGAAATAATTCCGCAAATATTAACGATGTCGCAAAAAGTCTGAAAAAGCGTTTTTTCGTCATTCCCGTGAAGACGGGAATCCACTCTTTTCAGGCAGCTGCTTAAGCCATGGATACCCGCCTTCGCCAACAGTAGGTGCTCTTAAGCACGGGGATGACGACTTTTTGAGGACCCGTATATATTCAGCCGCTAAAAATTTTAGTATATCATAGTCCATTATGCCAGTCCCATTAGCTCCCTGACTTCTTTCATTGTCTCTTCAGCAGCCAGCCTCGCTTTTTCAGAACCCTTTTGGGCAATATCGAAAAGCATGTCAGGGTTGTTGATAAGTTCATTGCGCTTTTTCCAGATAGGCTCAAGATAGACAAAAATATTTTTTATGAGTATTTTTTTGCAGTCTATGCAGCCGATCTCCGCAGTCCTGCATCCGTGCGCGACAAATTCGAGTTCCTCCTTTGAGGAGAAAATCTTGTGCAGCTGGAATACCGGAGAAAGCTCCGGGTCGCCTTTATCAGTCCTTCTCTTTCTTGCAGGGTCGGTAATCATAGTCCTGATTTTTTGGTCTACAACATCCGGCGGGTCGCTTAAATAAATGGCATTATCATAACTCTTCGACATCTTTCTGCCGTCAAGCCCCACCACCTTGGGGAACTCCGTCAACAGGCCTTCGGGTTCAGGAAATATTTCCGAAGCATATAAATAATTAAATCTTCTCGCAATTTCTCTCGAAATTTCGAGATGGGGAATTTGGTCGATACCGACAGGCACATGTTTCGCCCTGTATATAACTATGTCGGCTGTCTGCAGCACCGGATAACCCAGAAAACCATATGTTGAAAGGTCCCTGTCCTTCAATTGCTCCTGCTTCTCCTTATAGCTCGGCACTCTTTCGAGCCAGCCCAGCGGGGAAATCATTGATAAAAGCAAATGAAGTTCCGCATGCTGGGGGACCATCGACTGGATAAATATCGTGGATTTGTCGGGGTCAAGCCCTGCGGCAATAAAGTTTACCAGCAGGTCCGCAGTGCTCTTTTTTATAGATGACGGGTCCGCATAACCTGTGGTAAGGGCGTGCCAATCAGCAACAAAATAGAAACAGTCGTACTTGTCCTGAAGGCTTACCCAGTTCTTGAGGGCACCGACAAGGTTGCCGAGATGCAGCTTTCCGCTCGCCTGCATGCCGCTCAATACGCGATCTTTGCTCATAGAATCTCCAATTCGAACTATACCATCCCGACCAGGCCAAGGAGCAGCTTTATCAAAGGCGTAATTACAACACTCGCCATCCCCGTCGCCACAAGCACCAGGATAATGATCATCCCGAAAGGCTCGACCTTGCCTAATGCATGTGCCTGCCTGTCAGGCAGAAATCCCATAAGCACCCTGCCGCCGTCCAGCGGGGGGATAGGTATCAAATTAAATGCAGCAAGAACAACATTTATTTGTATGCTTGCGTTAAGCATCATGCCCATTGGTTTGATGATTTTTACCATCACTTCTTCAGACGCGCCTTCTGCCACAGGTATGATGAGATATTTCAATATCATGACACTCACAAGCGCGACAAAAAGATTCATCAAAGGACCGGCGGCGGCTGAAATGGCCATATCGCGCTTAGGGTCCCTGAAATTATATGGATTAATGGGGACGGGTTTTGCGTAGCCGAAAACAAACTGCCCGCTTGTCGAAACAAGCAGGAGCAGCGGCATAATTATAGTGCCGAATAAATCAATGTGGGCAACGGGATTCAGCGTCAACCTGCCCATCATCTTTGCCGTAGGGTCGCCCAATTTGTTCGCAACAAAACCATGCGATACTTCATGCAATATAATTGCGATGAGAATTGGTACAGCGGATACAATTATCTGTCTTATGATATATTCAGGTTCCACGCCGTTAGACTCCAGTATGTTTAAAGTGGTTGTTTTAGACGGGATATGTTTATTATGTCACATCAAATTGAAAAAGGTAAAGAGAAGCCGGGTATTCGGGCAGCAGTGGGTCAGTTTATTCTCTGTCTGCCTGGAAAAAACCGATGGCGAATACAATAACCATGAGAATGCCAGCAAATACATAAACAATCAGGCCCCAGCTGGTGTTGCCCCAGCGGTCTATAAAGTACTCTCTGTTTAATATAAAGCCCCAATAAAAAACAAAACAGTACGTTATCAGCAGCCCCAACTTATACCTTGCGAACAAAAGGCAGAATGAGTTGACCACGACAAAAAGCAACACCTGGCCGAAGGGGACCGATAACCCTCCTCCGTCCGTCAAAAATGAGCCAATGGCATTAATAACATGCCCGATTAACATATAGCATGAATTTTCCACCAAAAAACAGGAATTGTCAAGCCAAAGCCGATAGACGTATAATATGGTCGTGAAGAACATCATACTTGCCATAACCGGAGCAAGCGGCGCTCCCTTCGGCGTAAGGTTACTGGAAGAACTCCTGAAAACAGCCGCAGTGCACCTCATCATATCCTCAAATACTTTTCCCATAATTGCTGATGAGACGGGCCTCGACTGGACAGTTGATACCGAACTCAAACTCAGAAAACAGTTCGGCGCCGATGCCCTGTATTTTTACGAAGATAAGAATATGGAGGCGCCCATCTCAAGCGGCTCTTTCAAAACAGACGGCATGCTTGTCGTGCCCTGTTCCATGAAGACCCTGTCGGGTATCGCAAACGGATATGCAAACAATCTGATTGAGAGGGCGGCTGATGTTACCATTAAAGAAGGCCGCCGCCTGCTCCTTGCCCCGAGGGAAATGCCCTTCAGCGCAATCCACCTCGAAAACATGCTGAAACTTGCACGGCTCGGCGTCACCATTGCCCCGCCTGTGGCCGCTTTTTATCATCACCCTGAAAATCTTGATGCAATGATCGATTTCATCACCGGCAAGATCCTGGACAACTTCGGCATCGAGCATACCCTGTTCAAACGCTGGGGCGAAAAAACCGTGAAACGTGAACCGTGAGACGTGAAGCGCAACATCTTAAAAAAACCGGATTCCCGTGTACTCACAAAGTAGTATGAAAATAAGTTGTCATTCCGGCTCGTCCGGAATCTGTCTATGCTTTTCTGATAGACTCCGGACAAGCCGGAGTGACAGTTCCCGGCGCTATTTTCGAGACAATGACGGTCAGGTTTTTTTAGCCTTTTCACGTCTCACGATTCACGATTCACGGTTTTTACGTTTCACGGTCTTTTGACTTATGTCAAAGACAGCAAAATTGTCTTCTGATAAACTATATTTATGAAAGAGAGCTGCCCTGGAAGCAAAGAAATTAGAAACCCTTACCCCGAAGAATTAATCTGCGCCTTCTGCTCACGTAAAAACGAGATATGGACAGATGAGCCGGACACGTTATGCAAGGGGTGTGGAAAGACCATAACACGGGATATGGTGCCATCGTGCATTGAGTGGTGCCCGGCTGCCAAGGAATGCGTAGGCGCAGAGAAGTATGAACGGCTGATGAAAAAGCTGCGAGAGCAAAACCTGAAAAGTTGACTCCTACTGCAATTCAGACAGTACAGGGTTGTTTTTCTGCAGTCGAGCGCCTGGGTTATCTGCAGTGGGCGAGTAACGCCGAGCCCACATATTCAACCGGAACACCGATGATTCTCCGTACAAACAGCAGGACTGGCACAGCGGGCTATTCGCTCGCAAAGAAAAATTACCCTGTACTGTCTGAATTGCAAAAACCTTACACGCCGATCAAATTCTTTGAAACCTTTATCAATCCCAGCCCTTGCGCCCACCTTACACAACAACAGAAATCTTAGCCACTATATGGAAATAATAACCATTTAACTGCTTGACAAGCACGAGAATCTGCTCTATTCTATTTTTGTAATAACATGAATTATCCTCTGTACGGGAAATAATATGCTATGAAAGTCACCCAACAGCATTTTTTAAAATTTCAATCGGCACAGCAGGCAGGAGCTGAACGTCTTCCCTATATTGTCATACGTGGAAACCATGGAGGTATGTAAATGAACGTGACACGAAGACAGTTTTTCAAGGTTTGCGCCGCCGGCTTGGGGACTTCCACTGTTGCGGCCCTTGGCTTTTCACCTGTCAATGCGCTGGCTGAGGTACGCGAGTTCAAGCTGACCCGCAGTACCGAGACCCGCAATACCTGCCCCTACTGCTCGGTGAGCTGCGGCTTGATCATGCACAGCCTGGGGGACAAGGCGAAAAACGCCGAGTTGTCCATCTTCCACATCGAGGGCGACCCTGACCATCCGGTGAACCGCGGTACCCTGTGCCCAAAGGGCGCGGGACTGGTGGATTTCATCCATAGCCCCGATCGGCTCAAGTACCCGGAATACCGCGCCCCCGGCTCCAGCGAATGGAAGCGCATTTCCTGGGATGAGGCGTTTGCAAGGGTTGCCCGGCTGATGAAAGACGACCGGGACAAGAACTTCATCGCCAAAAGCAGCTCCGGCGCCACGGTCAACCGCTGGCTGACTACCGGCTTCCTGGCGGCCTCCGCTTCCAGCAACGAATCCGGCTACATAACCCACAAGGCGGTACGCAGCACCGGCATTCTGGCGGTCGACAATCAGGCGCGCGTCTGACACGGACCAACGGTGGCCAGTTTGGCCCCAACGTTCGGTCGAGGCGCGATGACCAACCACTGGGTGGACATCAAGAACGCCGACGTCATCATCGTCATGGGCGGCAACGCCGCCGAGGCGCACCCCTGCGGCTTCAAATGGGTAACCGAGGCCAAGGCCCACAACCACGCCACGTTTATTGTGGTGGACCCCCGCTTCACGCGTTCGGCATCGGTGGCGGACCTCTATGCGCCACTTCGCACCGGCACGGACATCGCTTTCCTGGGCGGGGTGATCAACTACCTGCTGAGCCGCGACAAGATCCAGCACGAATACGTAAAGGCTTACACCAATGCCCCCTTTATCGTCAGTGAAGGTTACAAATTCGATGACGGCCTGTTCTCGGGCTACAACGAAGCTACGCACAAGTACGACAACTCCACCTGGGCCTATGAGATCGGGCCGGACGGCTATGCCAAGGTGGACGAGACCCTGCAGCACCCCCGTTGCGTGCTGCAACTGCTCAAACAGCACTATTCCCGCTACACGCCTGAGGCGGTGAGCAACATCTGCGGCACACCCAAGGATACCTTCCTCAAGGTGTGCGAGATCATTGCCGGCACCTCGGTGCCCGACCGCACCCTGACTTTTATGTACGCGTTGGGCTGGACCCAGCACTCGGTGGGATCGCAGATGATCCGCACCGCGGCCATGGTGCAGTTGCTGCTGGGCAACGTGGGCATGGCGGGAGGGGGGGTAAACGCCCTGCGGGGCCACTCCAACATCCAGGGGCTCACCGACCTGGGGCTATTGTCCAATCTCTTGCCTGGCTACCTCACCCTGCCCAACGAAAAAGAGACAGACTACAAGGGATACATCGGCAAGCGGGCCCTCAAGCCCCTGCGCCCCGGCCAGTTGACCTATTGGCAGAACTACGCCAAGTTTCACGTCAGCCTTATGAAGGCCTGGTTCGGCGCTGCTGCCACCAAGGACAACAACTGGTGCTACGATTGGCTGCCCAAGCTGGACAAGGTATATGACGTGCTCCAGGTGTTCGAACTGATGCACCAGGGCAAACTGAACGGTTACTTCTGCCAGGGCTTCAACCCCCTGTGTTCGATACCCAACAAGGCCAAACTGATCAAAGCCATGTCCAAGCTGAAATACATGGTGGTGATCGACCCCCTGGGCACGGAAACCTCGTGCTTCTGGGAGAACCACGGCGAATACAACGACGTGGACACCGCCAAAATTCAGACCGAAGTCATCCGTCTCCCCTCCACCTGCTTCGCCGAGGAGAACGGCTCCCTCACCAACAGCGGGCGATGGCTGCAATGGCACTACAAGGGCGCCCCACCTCCTGGGGAAGCCAAGCCTGATGCCGACATAATCGCCGGCATCTTCCTCAAGCTGCGAGAACTGTATCTGGCGGAGGGGGGCGCCTTCCCCGACCCGATCCTGAACCTTACCTGGGACTACAAGATCCCCCACTCGCCGGCCCCTGAGGAACTGGCGATGGAGTACAACGGCAAGGCCCTGGCTGACCTGACCGATCCCAAGGACGCGACCAAGGTCCTGGTGAAGAAAGGCCAGCAATTGGACAGCTTCGCCCAACTCAGGGACGACGGCTCCACCAGCTGCGGCTGCTGGATATATTCGGGGGCATGGACTGAGAAGGGTAACATGATGGCGCGGCGGGACAACTCCGACCCCTCGGGCCTGGGTAACACCCTCAATTGGGCATTCGCGTGGCCGGTCAACCGGCGCATCCTGTACAACCGCGCCTCCTGCGACCTGTCCGGCAAGCCCTGGGACCCGAAGCGCAAACTGGTATACTGGGACGGCAGCAAGTGGACCGGCGCTGACGTGCCTGACTTCAAGCCTGATTCCGCCCCTGGCAGCGGCATGGGTCCTTTCATCATGCTGCCGGAAGGTGTTGGGCGGCTGTTCGCCCTGGACAAGATGGCGGAAGGGCCGTTCCCCGAGCATTACGAGCCTTTCGAGACCCCCATAGACACTAACCCGCTGCACCCGAAAGTGATCAACAACCCGGCGGCGCGGGTGTTCAAGGACGACTTGGAGGCTTTCGGCAAAAGCAAGGACTACCCCTACGCCGCCACTACCTACCGCGTCACCGAGCAATTCCATTTCTGGACCAAGCACACACGCATAGCGTCCATCCTGCAGCCGGCGCAGTTCGTGGAAATCGGCGAGGAGTTGGCCAAGGAAAAGGGTATCAAGCACGGCGACCGGGTTAAGGTGTGGTCCAAACGGGGCTTCATCAGGGCGGTAGCGGTGGTGACCAAGCGTGTCAGGCCGCTCCAGGTCAACGGCAAGACCGTACATCACGTGGGCATCCCGATCCACTGGGGCTTCAAGGGTATTGCCAAGAACGGCTACCTGGCCAACACCCTGACCCCTTTTGTGGGCGACGCGAACACCCAGACGCCGGAGTTCAAGTCTTTTCTCGTCAACATCGAGAAGGCATAGGAGGTAAATCATGGCACTCCAATCCCTTGACATCACCCGCCGTTCCGCGACCACCACACCTTCGCCCAGCCAGCGCCAAACCCAGGAGGTGGCCAAGCTGATCGACATTTCAAAATGCATCGGCTGCAAGGCCTGCCAAGCTGCGTGCATGGAGTGGAACGACACCCGCGACGCCATAGGAGCCAACCATGGCGTTCTCGACAACCCTATGGATCTTACCGAAAACTCCTGGACGGTGATGCGCTATGCCGAAGTGGAAACCGACCGGGGCATTGAATGGCTGATCCGCAAGGACGGCTGCATGCACTGCGCCGATCCGGGCTGCCTCAAGGCGTGCCCGGCGCCGGGCGCCATTGTTCAATACAGCAACGGCATCGTGGATTTCCACGAGGAAAACTGCATCGGCTGCGGCTACTGCATCACCGGCTGCCCGTTCAACATCCCCCGCCTGTCGAAGCAGGACAGCAAGGTCTACAAGTGCACCCTCTGCTCCGATCGGGTGGCGGTGGGCCTGGAGCCGGCCTGCGTCAAGACTTGTCCCACCGGGGCGATTGTGTTCGGCACAAAGGATGATATGATCCACCACGCAGAAGGGCGAGTCGCCGACCTGAAAAGCCGGGGGTTTGTCAAAGCAGGGATCTATGACCCTCAAGGTGTTGGCGGCACTCATGTAATGTATGTACTTCAACACGCTGATAAACCTAATATTTATTGCGGTCTCCCCAAAGAACCTTCTATCGGGGCCATGGTCGACCTTTGGAAGGGCGCCGCTAAGCCATTGGCCTCTTTTGGCCTTGCCATGGTTGCCCTCGGCGCTTTTTTCCACTATGTAATCAAGGGGCCCAACGAGGTTTCAGAAGAGATCGAGAAGGAGTTTGAAGATGAAAAATGACCCGAAAAAACTACTCCGCTTTACGCCGGCCGAGCGTGTCAACCATTGGCTGACAGCAATAATATTTATCCTGCTGGCGCTGTCCGGGCTCACTTTCTTTCATCCAGACTTCTACCCTTTGAATCAGTTATTTGGAGGCGGTGTCTGGACACGCATCCTTCATCCCTTCATCGGGGTGGCGATGGCCATTTCTTTTGGCGTTATGTTTTCCAATTACAGGCAGCTGAATGTTATAACGCCCACCGACCGGGAATGGCTGAGCCATGTCAGCGAGATGGTGGCCGGCGATGACCGGAACATGCCGGAAGCGGGCAAGTTCAATGGTGGTCAGAAGCTCTTGTTCTGGCTGCTGGTGGCCTGCATGGCGCTGCTCATCCTGTCCGGCATTGTTATCTGGCGTGCCTATTTTTCGTTCCTGTTCCCGGTTGCGCTGATCCGCTTCGCTTCTGTCGTTCATGCCGTAGCGGCAACAATCATGATTGCCCTGATCATCTTTCACATCTATGCCGCCATCTGGACCAAGGAGAGCGTCGACGCCATGCTGTACGGCCGGGTCAGGCGTGCCTGGGCAAAACAGCATCACCCGGCATGGTTTCGGCAGCTGATGGGAGGCCAATGAACACCGAAATCCGCATTCTTGAAGCTGGTCAGATTGAAGTCCCGGCCGGGCAGATCCCTTTTCTATTCCTCGCGGGGCGAGATCTTTTTGCGTGCCGCGCTGAGCGTTTTCGACTTCTTTCCAGTGGTCATCCTTTAGGAGATTACCTGGCCTTTCTGTCATTACTTGCAGATGCGCAGCAGAAGGTCCTGAACCAATTCCCCACGCTGTCTCTGCCTGATCCCAACGAACAGGCGCTATGCCGTGAGCATGGCATGCCGTTGCTGGGCTACCGGTCCCGGCCCCGAAACCCGGCATGGCGGTGGGGGCTGAAAATGATTCTTCAGCATATGAGAGAGTCCGAGCTTACAGCAGCTGCAAGTGAGACCGTAGGCGGCTTGATGCAGGCGAGTGAAACCGGGTTGGAGGAGATGGCGGACAGGATATTGGCGGGAGATCTGACCGATATTTCTCCTCAGGAGTTGCCTTTTGTCGCCGCCGCCCTGCAGGTCTATTGGGTGCACATGGCGTCATCTTTGGGAGAAGATGCGTTTGGCAGACTGGAACAGGGCGGGTTGTGCCCTGTGTGCGGTTCATACCCGAACACCGGCATCGTAAACATTGCCGGGGCAAGGCAGGGATTGCGTTACCTTTCCTGCTCCCTCTGTGCTTCTCAATGGCACATGGTGCGGGTCAAGTGCAGCAACTGCGAATCCACCGATGGAATAAACTTCTACACTCTGGAAGGTTCGAACGTCGCAGTCAAGGCGGAGAGTTGCGACAACTGCAACTTCTACATTAAACTGTTGTACTTGGGAAAAGACTCTCAAATGGAAGCGCTGGCAGATGACTTGGCCACCCTTGCATTGGACATGCTGATGGACAAAGAGGGCAAGACGCGCGGAGGTCCAAACCTGTTTTTCCACCCTGGAAAGTCACTCTGACAGTGTGATCAGATGAACCCCCCGTTATTTTCTCTTTTATCCTCCGATATTGAGGGATTTGATTCCCTTGCAGAGATTGCCCTGGACATGCGCTGGTCGTGGAACCCTGAGGCCGACGAAGTTTGGCGGCAGTTCGACCCTGTGCTATGGGACCTCACGCATAACCCCTGGTTTGTACTCCAGACCGTCTCGCGGGACCAATTCCAGCAGGTATTGGCTGATGCCGCCTTCCGCGAGAAAGTCGATAATCTGGTGCAATCCAAGAGAGAAGCGGTGGAGTCGCCTGCCTGGTTTCAGCAAAATCATTCAGACACTTCATTGAAATGTGTCGCTTATTTTAGTATGGAATTTATGCTGAGCGAAGCGCTTCCGATTTACTCGGGCGGCCTCGGCAACGTGGCCGGCGACCAGCTCAAGGCAGCAAGCGATCTCGGGGTACCGGTAGTCGGCGTGGGGTTGCTCTATCAGCAAGGGTACTTCCGGCAGATGATAGATAAGGACGGGGCCCAACAGGCCCTTTTTCCATACAATGATCCCGGTCAACTGCCGATTACGCCTGTGCGCAAACCTGACGGCGAATGGCTGCGGCTTGAGATCGCGCTGCCCGGATACTCGGTCTGGCTCCGTGCCTGGCAGGTCCAGGTAGGCAGAGTAAAGCTCTACCTGCTGGACAGCAATGACCCGGCGAATTTCCCCGCATATAGAAGTATCACCAGCGAGCTTTACGGCGGCGGGCCCGAGGTGCGCCTGATACAGGAGATAATACTCGGCGTCAGCGGATGGCGGCTGCTCAGAACACTCGGCATCAAACCCGACGTTTGCCATCTGAATGAAGGGCATGCAGCCTTTGCCGTATTAGAGCGGGCAAGGGCCTTTATGGAGGAGACAGGCCAGTCTTTTGAAGTTGCTCTGGAGGTCACCCGTGCAGGAAACCTCTTCACCACCCATACAGCGGTTGCAGCAGGCTTTGATCTCTTTACTCCTTCCCTCATGGAACAATATCTCGGCAGATATGCGAGGAACAGGCTCAATATCTCACTGCAGGAACTGCTCGCCCTTGGCCGCAAGGACCCCAATGACGCCGGCGAACACTTCAATATGGCCTATCTTGCCTTGCGGGGCAGCGGGTCGGTCAACGGTGTCAGCCGTCTGCACGGCAATGTAAGCCGCAGCATCTTTCAGCCCTTATTTTCAAACTGGCCGGAAAGCGAAGTGCCGGTAGGACACGTTACAAACGGGGTACATATGCCGACATGGAATTCAAAGGAGGCCGAAGCGCTCCTGACCGGCGCTTGTGGAAAAGATATCTGGAAAGGAAAAGTTGAAAGTCTGGAAGAGAGGATCCGCGCTATCCCGGATTCCGATATCTGGCAGTGCCGCGCAACTGCCCGCGAGTCTTTTCTTAAATACGTCCGGCAGCGGCTCGCCCGACAGCGGGCCATTTCAGATGCAGCGACTGAAGAAATCGAAAATGCAAAACATATATTTGATGCCAACACATTAACGCTGGGCTTTGCCCGCCGCTTTGCAACGTACAAACGCCCGAATCTGCTTCTGCACGATCAGGAGAGGCTCCTTCGCATACTGTCAGACCCCAAGCGTCCTGTGCAGCTTGTCATTGCAGGGAAGGCCCATCCTGAAGATGAGCCGGGCAAGGCCATGATCCAGCAATGGCTGCGCTTCGTCCGCCGGCCTGAAGCGCGCAAACATGCGGTTTTCCTCAGCGATTATGACATGTCTTTGACCGAGCAGATGGTGCAGGGAGTGGATGCCTGGATCAATACACCGCGGCGACCCTGGGAAGCATGCGGGACGAGCGGCATGAAGGTGCTCGTCAACGGAGGGATCAATATCTCTGAACTTGATGGATGGTGGGCCGAGGCATATACGCCCGAAGTGGGCTGGGCGCTTGGTGACGGCAGGGAGCATGACCATGACCCTGCCTGGGATGCGGCAGAAGCGGAAGAACTCTATGCCCTTCTTGAACAACAGGTAATCCCGGAGTTTTATGCACGCGATGCGACCGGCATCCCCACCTCCTGGGTGGCGCGCATCAGGGAGAGCATGGCTCGTCTGACACCGCGTTTTTCCGCAAGCAGGGCGGTCATAGAATACACCGAGCAATACTATATTCCTGCAGCAGAAATCTATCTCGATCGTGCTGCCGGAAAATGCGCAACTGCCTCCGAGTTAGTGCGCTGGAAACATTCTCTCGAGAAGAAATGGGCGAATCTGCGCTTCGGGGAAGTTAAAGTGGAAACTACCGCAGAACAGCACGTATTTACAGTTCCGGTCTATCTCGATGGCTTGGACCCTGATGCTGTACGAGTAGAACTTTATGCAGATGGCGTGGACGGGGGCGACCCGGTAACGCAGACCATGATACTTGGACAGCAACTTGTCGGCGCAGAGCACGGCTATATTTACAGTGCGCAGGTCCCTGCGGCGCGGCCGGCCACAGACTATACAGCACGGATAATACCATACCACCCCTGCGTTGCGGTCCCCCTCGAAACTTCCCTGATCCTATGGCAGCGGTGAAACGACGGCCAATGGCGGGACACCTGTAGGTTAATGTGTTAACCTACAAAACACCCTCCACCCTAAATATCAATATTCCTCGCCTCGAGCGCATGTATGGTAATAAAATCTTTTCTTGGTTCGACTTGGTCGCCCATTAGCACGGTGAACATTTCATCCGCCTTGACCGAGTCTTCGACCGTGACCTGGAGGAAGGTCCTCTTTGCAGGGTCCATGGTGGTTTCCCATAGTTGATGCGGGTTCATTTCTCCGAGGCCTTTGTAGCGCTGAATGGACAATCCCTTTTTGGAGGTCTCGGTTACAGTCGCAAGCAGTTCCTGCAGCGAGGACACCTCTTTTGTCTCTGTCTTCATTTCGAGTTTGTAGGGCGGCAGGCCCAGGGTCTGGGTCAGCTCCTTATAATGCACTTCCATATCCTTGAACTCGGGGGAGAGTATCAGCGAGGTCGAAAGCGTACACCGGTAATTCTCCCGTCTGACTTCAACCTCAAACGACTCGTGCTCCTCATCAAAGGTTATGTCCCCATGGCTTATGGAGGGAATTTTTTCCGTTATCTTTTTCAGGAGTTCCCCGACAGTTTCTTTGCTTTTGAAATTGTCTTTATCTATGCCGAGGGCAAGGAGCTGAGCGATGACTTCGGGGTCTCTCCGCTTCCTTTCAAACCAGCCCAGGAGCTTTTCATATTTGGGAATTTTCTTAAGGTGGGGCACCAGCTTTTTGCCTCCAAGCTGCCCTGCCGGGGTGGTTATTTTAAGGTCCTCGGTAGCGAGTTCAAAAAGCATTTCCATGAGTTCCGCCTCGTTCTGGACATATTTCTCGGACTTCCCTTTCTTGATCCTGAAAAGGGGCGGCTGCGCGATATAGAGGTACCCCTTATCGATCAGGTCCGGCATCTGCCTGTAAAAGAACGTAAGGAGAAGGGTCCTGATGTGGGCGCCGTCTACGTCGGCATCAGTCATCAGCACTATTTTGTGATAACGGGCTTTTGCGGTGTCGAATTCTTCAGGCCCGATGCCTGTGCCGAGGGCCGTTATCAATGTCCTTATTTCATCCGAGGTGAGCATTTTATCAAAACGCGCCTTTTCCACATTAAGGATTTTGCCCCTCAGAGGCAGTATCGCCTGGTTGCGCCTGTCCCTGCCCTGCTTTGCAGAGCCGCCTGCGGAGTCACCCTCAACTATATACAACTCCGACAAGGCCGGGTCTTTTTCAGAGCAGTCCGCCAGCTTGCCGGGCAGCCCGGTATCCTCCAGCACTCCTTTTCTCCGGGTCAACTCCCGCGCCTTCCGGGCAGCTTCCCTCGCCCTGGAGGCCTGTATGGCCTTCTCTATGATCTTCCTCGCTACTGCGGGGTTCTCTTCAAAATAGGTAGACAGCGCGTCATTGGTAATCGACTCGACGATTCCCTTCACTTCACTGTTGCCGAGTTTCATTTTGGTCTGTCCCTCGAACTGGGGATTAGGGAGTTTTACGCTGATTACGGCTGTGAGCCCTTCCCTTATGTCGTCGCCGGAGACGCTCTCTTTGCCCTCCTTTATGATTCCCGAGGATGTGGCATAGCTGTTTGAGGTCCTTGTCAGCGCTGATTTGAAACCCACAAGATGGCTGCCGCCTTCGCGGGTGTTGATGTTATTGGCAAAGGTGTAGATGTTTTCCGCATAGCTGTCGTTATACTGTATGGCAATCTCGGCAGTGATGCCGTCTTTTTCTTTTTCGATATATATGGGCTTGGGGTGCAGCACCGTCTTATTCTTGTTAAGGTGCTCGACAAACGAGACAATGCCCCCTTTATACAGAAACACCTGGTTCTGGTTTGTTCTTTCATCGGCTATGGTTATCTGGAGCCCCCTGTTCAGGAACGCAAGCTCCCTCAGCCGCTGCGCAAGAACATCGTAATGGACCTCGGTGACTTCAAATATCTCGGCGTCGGGCTTGAAGGTTATTCTGGTCCCACGTCCTTTTGTCTTCCCTGTAACATTAAGCGGCGTAACCGGTTTCCCCCGTTCAAAACGCTGGGTATAGACAAGCCCTTCCTGCTTGACCTCCATCTCGAGCCACTCGGAGAGCGCGTTTACAACGGAGACTCCGACTCCGTGAAGCCCCCCGGATATTTTATATGCGGACGATTCGAACTTCCCGCCTGCGTGAAGTTCGGTAAGCACGATCTCCGCCGCTGTCCGTCCTTCCGGGTCTCCGGAATGGAGCCCTGTCGGGATGCCCCTTCCGTTGTCGATGACAGTGCAGCTGCCGTCGTGGTGCAGGACGACCTCTATCAAGGTGCAGTATCCTGCAAGCGCCTCATCAACACTGTTGTCGACTACTTCGTAAACAAGGTGGTGCAGGCCGTCAATACTGGTGGAGCCGATATACATCGCCGGCCGCATTCGAACGGCAGCAAGGCCTTTAAGGATTTTTATATCTTCAGCTCCGTAAGAGCCGTTTACTTCTTCGGTCTTTATGTCTTCCATCATTCTCCCTTATAGCCGCATCGGCATTACGATATATTTATAATCGTCCTTTTCATTTTCCATAATAAGCGTAGGGCTCAGCGGCTCATTGAGTTTAATCAATATAGTATCACTATTCATCACGCTTAATGCATCAAGGATGTAACGTGCGTTAAATGCTAAAGTAATCGGTTCTCCCGCATAGTCTACTGTGATCTCATCTTTTGCTTCCCCGATGTCCGGATTGGAAGCGGATATCGCCATATTCTTGGGCTCGATATCGACTTTTACAGCGCTGCTGCGCTCTTTGCTCATTAGAGAGACCCTGCGCAGCGATTTCGTCAATGCTATCCTGTCTATTCCAATGGTTTTATCAGTAGCAGCCGGAATGACCTGTTCATAATTAGGGTAAGTGCCCTCTATAAGCCTGGTGAGGAACTGGATCGTATCCATTTCGAACAAAATGTGACTTTTCCCTATCGCTATCTTGACCGGTTTTGCCTCGTCGTCAAGGAACCTCCTCAGTTCAGCCAGAGACTTTCTCGAAAAAATAATCCTCTTCTCCTCTTTAAGTTTTGAGCTCAGCGTTTTCGTAGAAAGTGCCAGCCTGTGGCCATCGGTGCCGACAACAGTGAGAGTGCCGTCGGTCTTTATATTAAAAAGCAGTCCGTTTAAAACATACCGGGTATCCGACTCGCCGGCTGAATAAAGGGTCTTGTCGATCATCTCAAGGAGCAGCAGAGAATCTATTTCCATTTTTTCGGCGTCAGCCGGAAGCGCCGGCCAGACCGGGAACTCATCATGAGAGAGACATGCAAGACGGAACTGGCTTTTTCCGCTCTTTACTTTAAGCCATTTTTCATCGCCCGAGTCAAGTACTATATCGCCGTCAACTTCCCGTACAATCTCAAATAGCTTTTTGGCGGGAATGCACAGTTTTCCCTCGGTTGCAACGGTAAGCGCAAGAGGTTCTTTAAAGGCGGTTTCGAGATCTGTCGCCGTTATGTATGCTCCTCCCTTCTCCGCCACCAGAAGAAAATGGCTTAAGATGGGCATGGTATTTTTTTTCTCAACAATGTTCTGAATATCTGAGAGTTTTTTCTGCAATTCGTTTTTTTCTACCGTGACCTTCATCTATCCCCTCCATTTTTAGTGCCTCTGAAAGATTTGAGATCGAGACCCCAAGAAGTCCGTTGCTTTTGAGGAAGCCCCCCTGAAACAGTCTGCCTGGAAACGTTCATACGCCGGTAATCCTCCGCAATATATTTTCAATGCTTTTATTGAGATTGTCGTCCTTGCCGCGTTTCTCTTCTATCTGCCTGCAGGCATAAATTACCGTTGCATGATCTTTCCCGCCAAAATATCTTCCGATCTCACTGAGCGAGAGGTGGGTCTGCTGCTTTGTGATATACATGGCTATCTGCCGCGCATTTGCTATTTCCTTTGTCCTCTTTCTCGCTTTTATATCCTGAATTTTCAGGCCGAAATAATCGCATACCATCTTTTGCACCAGTTCGACAGTGACAGGCTTCTCTTCGTCGGATATCAGGTCTTTAAGAACTGCCCTGGCCATCGCGGTATCAATGGGGAGACCCGTCAACGACGCATGTGCTCCCAGCTTTATAAGACAGCCCTCCAGTTCTCTTATGTTGGACTTTATTTTTGTCGCAATAAAATAAGCCACTTCTTCCGGTATGGACATTTTTTCCATCGCGGCTTTTTTATAAATAATCGCCACCTTTGTTTCAACTTCAGGAGGCTGAATGTCCGCTATGAGCCCCATGCTGAACCTGGACCTGAGCCTGTCGGTTATGTCGGATATCTCGAGCGGGGCCCTGTCGCTCGACATAACGATCTGGCGCTGCTTCTCATAAAGGGCATTAAAGGTATGGAAAAATTCCTCCTGTGTCGTTGTTTTATTGGCAATAAACTGAATATCATCGATAAGCATGACATCAACATTCCGGTACTTGTCTTTAAACTCCGCCATCTTTTCATGCCGCAGAGCCGAAATGACCTCATTGGTAAACTGCTCGGCGGATAAATAACAGACTACCTTATCAGGATATTTATCGACAATCATGTTGCCGATAGCATTCATCAGATGTGTTTTGCCGAGTCCAACGCCTCCGTATATAAATAATGGGTTATATGCAACTCCCGGGTTCTCTGCGATTCTCCTGGAGGCGGCATGAACAAACTGGTTAGAAGGTCCCACAACAAAAGTATCAAAGGTATATTTTGGACTAAGATATATGCCCCTGCTCGCAAGCTTGATCTTTCTGCTCTCTAATTTAGTGTCCTGCTTTTTAAGGGCCGCATCCTCTTTCTCTATTATTTTATATTTGACCGAAACAGGGTATCCCGCAATCGATTCCACGGTTTCATAAATGATTGCCGGATAATAATCCTCGATCCATTCTCTGAAAAACCTGTTGGGAATTCCTATAGTTACAACCTTGTCTTTAAGACTGATCAATCTCATCGGCTTAAACCATAATTCAAAAATACTATCTCCAACTTTTTCAGCTATTTTCGAAAGGTTTTTATTCCATATTTCTTCTATGTTCACGCTCCGTTTTCCCCAGTGCCAACCCTTTATCTGATGTTACTGATAAATCATTTCCTGCTGCAGACCAATACATCATCAGTATTTATTAACACTATATTCACAATTGTTAATAATTCTATAGCCTTTGCCTGACCATTATATCCTATCTGTCAAAACAAGGGCAATAAATTGTTGATTACAATGTTGAAAAATATATTTTATCTTAATTGTTTGCAGTTCATAAAAAAGCGTTCGACTTATCATTCGTCAAACTATCTGAAGCTCCATCTCTTTTTTTTATTACTAACAATTCAACAGCGCTTACTACTACTACTATTAAAGAATTAAAAAAGAGTAGTAGGAAGCACCTTTTATGCTGCAGCCGTATTGAAATTTAAATATCCTTTTATAAAAATATCAATACCCCCATCCAATACAGCATCAACGTTACCCGTTTCACTGCCGGTCCTGTGATCTTTTACAAGCCTGTACGGCTGCAACACATATGACCGTATCTGATTACCCCATGATATTCCCTTTTTGTCCCCTTTAATAGTATCCATTTTTTTTTCTCTTGCAGTAACCGAGATATCATAGAGTCTTGATTTAAGAATTCTCATTGCAAGCTCTTTGTTCCTGTGCTGAGAGCGCTCTGTCTGGCAGGCAACGATTACTCCCGAGGGAATATGAGTAATCCTCACTGCTGAAGACACCTTGTTTACATGCTGCCCTCCTGCACCCGAGGCCCTGTAAGTGTCGATTCTTAAATCTTCTTCCCTGACCTCAACACTAATATCATCTTTTATTTCAGGATAGACCAGAACAGCTGAAAAAGAAGTATGTCTTCTTTTATTTGCATCAAAAGGCGATATCCTCACAAGGCGATGAATACCCGCTTCACCCTTTAAATAACCATAAGTATAAGGACCAACAACAGTAAATGTTGTCCCTTTAATTCCAGCCTCATCGCCGGGCTGCAGATCTGCTATTACAATTTTAAATCCGTGGCGTTCCGCCCAACGGAGATACATCCTCATCAGCATTTCAGCCCAATCCTGGCTTTCTGTGCCCCCTGCCCCGGGATGAATCGTAATTATCGCATTATTCTTGTCCAACTCTCCAGAAAGAAGAATCTTCAACTCCATATCATCAAGCTCCTGTTTAAGAGCGCCCAATTCTTTACTGAATTCTTCGAGGAAGATTTCACCCCCGTCCTCATTCAAAAGACCTGACAACTCTTCGAGAGAATGGACCTTATCAAGAGATGACTCGACCGGCTGTATAGTTTCGAGTATTTCCGATTTTGCTTTTTGAAGTTCTTTGATCTTGTCGGGGGAAGACCACACTTCCTCCGACAACAATTTTTCTTCGGTCTGTGCTAAATTGGCCTTCAGTTTATCGACATCAAAGATACCCTCTAAGGGAAAGCGCCTTCCCCTTTAAACGTGCAAGCTCCTCTATTAATTCACTCTGCAATAACATACTGCCTCCTTTAATATCTGTTCCGCTTTCTTATCAGCAAAAGCAGTGTGCCGATAATATTCAAATACGAAAAAATATCTCCGTATTTTGTGTAAGGCGACAAAGTTCTGTCGGTTTTGACACTCGACACCAGGTATGTCCTGGTGAAAAGGTCAGTCCTGGCAAGAATTCTGCCGCAGCTATCGATAAATCCCGATATCCCGGTGTTGGCTGACCGTATGACCGGTTTTCTGTTCTCTATCGCCCTGAATACAGCCATACTGAAATGCTGGTAAGGCCCGGGGGTCTTTCCGAACCAGGCATCATTTGTTATTGTAACAATAAAATCGCCGCCGTTCGTATAGAACTTCCTTACCTGACCAGGGAATATAATTTCGTAACAGATAAGTGTTCCAAAACTTCCGAAGGGTGTCACCGCCTTTGTATAGCTTTCGCCAGGAACAAAGTCACCTATCTCACCGGTCAAATCCACGAAAGATAAAAGTCGCCGCAGCGGCATGAACTCTCCAAACGGGACTAAATGTATTTTATCATAAATATAAGTAATAGTTCCATTTTTATCAAGGAGTAAGGCGCTATTTGTATAGCGGGTCGCAGAGGATTTGGGCGTTCCTTTCCGGTCTTTTGCCAGGACACTCCCAAAGAGAAGATACGAATTCAATTGCCTCTGAAAAGAGACCATGCCGGCTGTAAGCTCTTTGTCTGTCCCGAAGAAAAACGGCGCCGAAGTTTCCGGCCAAACGATCAGTTCCGGCATTTCACGTGCAGCAGAGAAAGAGAGATCTTTATACGAATTAAGGACCGCCTGCTGATACGAGGGGTCCCATTTTTTGTCCTGCTCTATATTGCCCTGAATCACAGCAGCCTTGACTATGCGACCGCCGCGATGCTGATGCAGACGGTATACCCCGTAAGACAGTGTAAAGACCATAAAGAGAGCGAGGGCGGCAAACCCGCTTATTGCGGGTAAATATGAGGCAAGAGGCCGCTCCTCATGCCTTCGTTTGAACAGGAGCACATCCACAAGCGCCGCATTTACAGCCACTATGAGAAAGGACACCCCGTACACTCCGGTTATATCCGCAATCTGTATCAGGGGGAGAAAAGTATATTGGCTGTAACCCAAACTGGACCATGGGAAACCGCCCAATACATAGGAACGGAGGAATTCGAGCGTAGTCCAGAGAAGCGGCGCTACAATGAGCGCCGGCATATCGGTCCTCTTCATATTTGCAGCATAAAGCAACGCAAAGAACGCGGGATAAAGGCTGAAATACATACATAAAACAAAAACCAGCAGCAAGCTCGGCACTAAAGCAACAGCACCGTAATAATGGATAGAATGGTATATCCAATAAAGCGTGCCGAAAAAATAGACAAGGCCGAAATAGAACCCCGACTTAAAGGCTGTCCAGTGGTCTTTATCGTAAAGAAAAATCAGCAGGGGAACGAGCGCTATCCAGGCGAGAGGAAACAGCTGCACCTTTGGAAAAGAAAGAACGAGCAGCAGCCCTGAAAGAAGGGCAGGCCCGTAAACTCGTTCGAAAAGCTTCTTCAAGGCGTTCATCAAGAGCGCGCGACCAATTGCATTTATTTCTCACCTATCAATTTTATGCGGTAATTTAGTAAACTATTCACGTTTTTGAAAACTATAGCTTTAAGTAAAACTATGTTATCATAAAAAAAGGCATGGCTGCTATTGTTATTATACCGGCCCGTTATGGCTCTACCCGTTTCCCGGGGAAACCTCTTTGTCACCTTTTAGGAAAACCCATGATCCAGCATGTATACGAAAGGGCCAGGGCTGCACGGCTGGTACGGGATGTTTTTATTGCCACTGACAGCGCAGCCATTTTTTCTGCAGTCGGGGAATTCGGAGGTAAGGCGGTCATGACTTCCACGGAACACCGGTCAGGCACCGACAGAATGGCCGAAGCTGTGACAAAGTTGAGCGAAGCCGGCGAAATAGGCGGGCCGGGAAAACAGGACGAACAAATTATTGTGAATGTCCAGGGTGATGAGCCGCTTATAATGCCTGAAATGGTTGATGAGGTAATAGAGCTGATGGAAGATGAGCGGGCCGCAATAGGGACCCTTGCAAACAGGATTCGAACACCGGAAGAAATAGAGGACCCGAATGTGGTAAAAGTTGTTTTTAACGATGAGGGGTTCGCTCTTTATTTTTCACGCTCCCCGATACCGTACCATCGGGAGCTGAATTATACTGATACTTTTTTTTACAAGCATATAGGGATTTACGCTTATAGAAAAGATGTGCTTCTTCGATTTTCGCGGCTTGCACCAACGAGACTTGAGGAGATAGAGAAACTGGAACAGTTACGGGCGCTGGAGAGTGGGTTCAAAATAAAAGTACGCGAAACCCGGCATGAAACAATCGGAGTGGATACTGCCATGGATCTGGAGAGGGTCGAAAAATGTCTAAGTTTATCTTCGTAACAGGCGGAGTTGTCTCGGCTTTGGGCAAGGGGATTGCCGCCGCATCGATCGGGGCGCTCCTTGAAGCAAAGGGGCTCAGGGTCACATTGCAGAAGCTTGATCCTTATATCAACATTGATCCCGGAACGCTCAGCCCCTTTGAGCACGGAGAGGTCTATGTGACTGATGATGGCTGCGAGACAGACCTGGACCTGGGACATTATGAGCGGTTTACCCATGCCAGGACCTCAGTTGCCAACAACTGTACAACGGGAAAAATTTATAACAACGTGATAACAAAAGAAAGAAGAGGCGACTACCTCGGACACACGGTGCAGGTGGTGCCGCATATCACCGAAGAAATCAAGAATGCCATAAAGTCCGTGGCTACGCCGGAGTACGACGTTGTTATCGTTGAGATCGGCGGCACCGTGGGAGATATTGAAAGCCTTCCTTTTCTGGAAGCGATAAGGCAGTTCAGGTACGATGTCGGCAGGGAGAATGTTTTCTATGCCCACTTGACGCTCGTGCCGTATATTGCTGCCGCCGGAGAGTTAAAAAGCAAACCGACACAGCACAGCGTCAGGGAGCTGAGAGCAATCGGTATTCAGCCCGATATACTCATATGCAGGGCTGACAGGGCCCTTTCAGCCGACGTGAAAAGGAAGATTGCCCTGCACAGCAATGTCGATGCCGATTCGGTCATCGCTGCCGTAGATGTTGAGACCGTCTATGAGGTGCCTATTTGCTTTCAGAACGAGGGACTGGATAAGCTGCTCGATAAAAAACTCCTTATGAAGGACCTTGAGACTGACCTTTCGGTCTGGTCTGAAGTCGCGCGTAGAATAAAGCATCCCGAATTTGCGACTAATATTGCCATAGTCGGAAAGTATGTAGAGCTGAAGGACGCCTATAAAAGCCTTGCAGAAGCCTTGCAGCACGGCGGCATAGCTAACAATTCCCGGGTGACCCTTCTCTGGGCCGATTCTGAAGAGATTGAGGAAAGGGGCGCTGAAGACCTTCTTTCCGAAGTGGATGGAATCCTTGTCCCCGGAGGGTTCGGATCAAGGGGCATCGAGGGCAAAATTGCAGCCATCAAATATGCGAGGGAGAAAAAAGTCCCCTATTTCGGTATCTGCCTTGGAATGCAAACGGCTGTTATTGAATTCGGCCGGAACGTTTGCGGGCTTCAGGCAAACAGCACCGAATTCGACGCCTTTATAAAAGATCCGGTAATTTACCTTATGGGCAAGTGGTACAACCACAGGACGGGCAAAGTCGAGGAGCGCTCCAAGGACTCTCAAATGGGCGGGACCATGAGACTGGGTGCTTACCCGTGCGTGCTTAAAGAGGGGACACATGCATACAAGGCTTACGGAGCGAAAGAGATATCGGAACGGCACCGGCACCGGTATGAATTCAACAATGACTATCGTGAATTTCTCTGCGGCAAGGGGCTCGAAATAAGCGGTACCTCACCCGATGGGGAACTCGTCGAAATTGTTGAGCTGAAAGATCACCCCTGGTTTGTGGGCTGCCAGTTCCATCCTGAGTTCAAGTCAAAGCCAATTGAGCCTCATCCCTTGTTCAAAGGATTTATCGAGGCCGCACTCAAAGAGAAGCGCTCGCTTTTTGTTTAATTAAAAATAATAAAGATTATCACCGAGGAGCACCGGTTATCTATGGCTGACAAGTCCCCCGATAAAGGCAGCATGGCTGATAAACTCAAAAGCCCCCAATGGAGGATGTTGTTAGTTCTGCTGCTTTTTATCGTCTTCATATACCTCTGGGGCCGGTTCCCAGGATCTGAGGAGCAGACACGATATCCTGTCAATTACAGCCAGTTTATGGAACAGCTCGATGCCGGGAACATACGGTCGGTAATGATTAACGGACTCCTCGTTACCGGGGAATTTGACAAGGAAATACCTGTTCAGGTCCCGGGAGAAAAGAAGAACCTCCAGGTCAAGCTTTTCCAGACTTCTCTGCCCTCTTTTCAGGGGTCCGAACTGCTCGCAAAGCTCCAGGAAAAGCATGTGGTCATAAACATCGCTCCCCAGGAAAAGACGTCGGTATGGGCGCAGGTACTTATCGGCTTTCTGCCGCTCGCGCTTATAATCGGTTTCTGGATAATGCTTATGAGGCGCACGCAGCAGTTTCAGGGGGGGCCAGGCGGTCTCTTCAGCTTTGGCGCGAGCAAGGCCAAATTATATGATGTTAACAGGCCGAGCATCACGTTTAAAGACGTGGCTGGAATGGACAATGTCAAGCAGGAACTGCAGGAAACCATAGAGTTCCTGAAAAATCCTGCGAAATACAAAAAACTTGGAGCTAAAATCCCGAAGGGGGTGCTATTGGCAGGCTATCCGGGAACAGGAAAAACTCTGCTGGCGCGCGCAACCGCGGGCGAGGCCGGTGTCCCTTTTTACAGCATCAGCGCCTCCGAATTTATCGAAATGTTTGTGGGCGTTGGGGCCTCCCGCGTCAGGGACATGTTCAAAAAGGCGAGGGAGACACAGCCGAGCATTATTTTCATAGATGAGATCGACGCGGTAGGCCGCACACGGGGCACCGGTTTTGGAGGAGGCCACGATGAGAGGGAGCAGACGCTTAATCAGCTTTTGAGCGAAATGGACGGGTTTCAGCCCCATGAGGAAGTAATTGTTATGGCTGCGACCAACCGGCCCGACGTCCTGGATCCGGCACTGCTCAGACCCGGCAGGTTTGACCGCCATATCCTGATTGACCGTCCGGGGTTAAAAGAGCGCAGGGGTATTCTCGATGTGCATGTGAGGGGGAAGATATTGGCCGGGGATGTTGACCTTGATACTATTGCGAAGGGCACGCCGGGTATGACCGGCGCAGATTTGGAAAACCTTGCGAACGAGGCCGCGCTGATTGCGATAAGGAAGAACCATGACACTATAACCATGAGTGACTTTGAAGAGGCGAGGGACATTATCCTGATGGGCGCGGTGAGGGGCGAGACTATCAGCGACCTGGAAAAGCGCATTACAGCCTTCCATGAAGCCGGGCATGCGCTCGTTGCCAGATCACTTCCCTACGCCGATCCTATTCACAAGGTCAGCATTATTCCGCGTGGAATGGCAATGGGGGTGACGCAGCTGCTGCCGGAGGAGGACAGGCACTATTATCCAAAAGCATACCTGATGAACAGGCTGAGCGTGGCGCTCGCCGGAATGGTCGCGGAGCGGATTGTTTTCAACGATACGAGCAGCGGTGCGCAGAGCGATCTGAAGGAAGCTACCTCGCTGGCGGAAAAAATGGTTGCGCAGTGGGGAATGAGCGATAAGGTCGGACCGGTATCTCTCGGAAGGGGAGAAGAGCATCCATTCTTGGGGAAGGAGCTTGCTCAGCCCAAACGTTACAGTGAGCATATGGCATGGCTTATGGATGAGGAGATACGGAAATTGATGGTCGATGCGGAAGCAAAAGCAGAAGAGATTTTGAAGAATAACAGGCACGCCCTCGACCGGCTTGCAGATGCCCTTATACAAGAAGAGGTCCTCGACAAGAATGCCGTCGAACGTATAATAGAGGAATCAAAAGCGGAAGAGACGCCACAGTAAGTTATTTTTTCATTAAGGGCAGTGCCCGTTTCTTTTTCTGCTTTCATGTATTCAATCCAAATCGTTTTCGCCATATCACAACAAGAGGTCCCCAGTTAAACCTGTCCGCTTCTGAAAGGGCATTGAGGTAAGCTGCCTTTCCTTTCTCATCGGGCGCTAACTCAACCGGCGGCAAATCAAGCCTGTAGAGCAGGGAGAAAAGGAGCATTCTCGCTACTCGTCCGTTAAAGTCGAGGAAAGGATGAATACTTAGGAACCTGCCTTCGGCGAAAGCGAGTGTTTCAATAAGAACATCGTTTATCTGCGGTCTCAATCCCGGCGACAACAGCCGAAACTCTACATCTTCGCAATATTGATGCATAAGTGATGGCACTTCGTAATAAGGCGGTGCGGTATGCTTTCCGACAATGACATTCCTGTCCCGATAGCTGCCGGCCCATGAAGGGAACAATTCTCCAAAAGCGTCTTTATGCAGGCTGCGTGCAAACTCAGGGGTGATTTTGAGATCGGAAGGCTCTCGCGTCAGAAGCGAGGCCATTACGCGCTCAACACCTTTTGCAAGGTGGGGCGCAAGTTCAGCGTATGAGTTGATACCGAGGGACGATTCTATGGACCGTGTTGTTGAGGAATATTTTTCAGGGTCTTCAGATACTCTTTCAGCATCTTCAGGCTTACGGGCTCGTCTTCGAAGGCCATCGACGCATGTACCTGCTTTGGAATGCTTTCCAGATAGCGCTTTCTTTTTTCCTCCGGCGTGAGATTTGTCCGCCACTCTTCCACTATGCTTTTTCGCTTTTTCATCTGAATTCCTCTCTTGCTCTAAATCTACCATATCGTTGACAGGGGCAGCAACATCTTCTCCCAATAAACTCTTCTCAAAACGCTCCTTAGCCGTAGCCCATTCAGCTTCGGTCTCTGCTTTTAGTTGTTGAGCCTTCTCAATATATTTCTTCCTCATTCCTCTACCTCATTTCTCGATTATGCGGACGAGGTGAAATAGCAATTCACCGCAAACGCCTTACAATATCAGCATTTTCTTTTATAAATCAACAGGTATTTGCAAATGTTTCTAACCTCTTTGTATCCAATGGTGCTTTGAGGCAATTTTTCGTCTGTGGAATGTTATATAATTTCAATATCATCATGTGAGGTACATCTTACGATGGAAAAGAAAAAGATTGTCTTTATTGGCGATTCTCTTACAGAGTTTTTTGACTGGCAGAAGCGGTTCCCTTGTATGAGGTCTTCAATTTGGGGCTGCAGGGGAGACGGTCGAAGGGCTTCTTGGGCGAATGGACAGGATAGTCCGTGATATACGGAATGCAGGCCGGGGACCGGACATTATATTTCGTCATGACCGGCATTAACAATATGGCAATAGAAGACTACGAAATAATTCGGCAGTTACAGACAGGCAATCACCGCCATTGCCGCTGCTTTCGCCAAGTCAAAATTGGTGATACAGAGTATTTTGCCGGTAAGATCTCCCATGGGTCGACAACGCACGTATACGGCAACTCAATGAATCGCTGAAACAGATGGCGGAAGACTTCAGGGCGGAATACCTCGACCTGTACAACATCTTCATTAACCCCGGATCCGGACCGAAAAAAGAGTACCTGCTTGACGACGGTGTCCATGTAAGCGAGGAAGGCTATGAGGTGTGGGCGGGAGCTGTTCAGAAGATTATTGGTTACTCTTGCAGCAGCACTTCCAGTAATCTGTCCAGTTCATCGAGGGAATAGTATTCTATCTCTATTTTCCCGCGTTTGTCTTTGTGATGGATTTTCACTTTTGTCCCTAACGACTGGGTGAGCCTGTTTTCGAGGTCTGCAACTTCAGGGAGTTTGTCCTCTTTCTTTTTTACTTTGGGCTGAGACGGCCCGGACAATTTTTTGCACAAGGCCTCGGTTGCCCGTACGCTCAATCCACCCTTAACAATTTCCCGCGCAGCTTCAACCTGTTTTTTGTCCCCGTCGATGGCGAGGATTGCCTTGGCATGGCCTAATGACAGGCTGTTGCTGTTAATGAAGGACTTTATCTCATCCGGCAGCTTGAGGATGCGCAGGTAATTGGCGATGGTCGCGCGATCTTTGCCCACGCGCCTCGAAAGGGCTTCCTGTGTAAGATTATAGTCTGTTGTAAGCCTGCTTAACGCCTCGGCTGTTTCCATGGGATTAAGGTCCTCACGCTGGATATTTTCTATGAGCGCTATTTCGAGAGAGTCCTGGGAAGAGACCTCTTTAATGAGCGCGGGAATCTTTTTCAGGCCTGCCACGTGCGCCGCCCGCCATCTCCGCTCTCCGGCAATTAACCTGAAGGTGCCGTCTCCCACCCTTGATACGATCACAGGCTGGAGTACCCCTTTTTCTTTTATAGAAGCGGAAAGGTCTTTGAGTGCCTCGTTGTCGAATACCTTTCTCGGCTGCTGCTCATTACGCAGAATTTTCTCAATGTCAATTTTTATGACCTCTTCGCCCTTTTCAGGGAGCAGTGCCTCAAGCCCCTTGCCTAAAGCCGTTTTCATTCAACATCTCCTTTGCAAGTGATAGGTAGCTCTGGGCGCCTTTTGACCTGGCGTCATAGAGTATCGCCGGCCTGCCGTGGCTCGGCGCCTCGCTGAGCGTAACGTTCCGCGGTATCAGGGTTTTATATACCTTCTCGCTGAAGAATTTCCTGACCTCTTCAACTACCTGGTGTGAAAGGGTGTTTCTGGGGTCGAACATGGTAAGGAGTATCCCTTCGATATCAAGGGCCGGATTGAAGGACCCACGTATAAGTTGGAGCGTTCTCGACAGCAGTCCGAGCCCTTCGAGGGAATAATATTCGCACTGTACCGGAATGAGCACGGAATCAGCTGCAACAAGGCCGTTAAGCGTCAGTATCCCGAGCGAGGGAGGACAGTCGATGAAGACATACCGGTAATTGTCTCTTATTTTTTCAATCTCGTTGGACAGGATCCTTTCACGTCCTTCCTTTTGAACCAGTTCCACTTCAGCGCCGAGAAGGTCTATAGTGGAAGGTACGATATACAGATGCGGCAGAGCGGTCTCGATGATGACCTCTTCAAGCACGGCCCTGCCCGCATAGACGTCGTAAAGGCTCTTCTGCACGGTGTCCCTGTTGATGCCGAGCCCGCTGGTCAGGTTGCCCTGCGGGTCAGTGTCAATGACGAGTATGTCCTTTTCAGCAAGGGCAAGAGAGGCTGACAAGTTTACTGTTGTCGTTGTTTTCCCGACCCCGCCTTTTTGATTGGCTACGACTATTATTTTTCCCATAGATTAGTTATTCTATCATTTCCACGAAGGTTATTGCCTGCAATGCAGAGGGTCAGTTTGTAACTACTGTGTATGTTTCATAAAATCCATCCATATGGGCAGCGCAGCCTGTGCCCCGGTCTCTTTCGGCCCTATAGGTTTGTGGTTGTCCCGTCCCACCCAGACGCCGACAACGAGACTGTCGTCGAACCCGATAAACCATGCATCGGAGAAATTGTTTGTCGTGCCTGTCTTGCCGTATACCATTCTGTTAATCTCTTTTGCTCTTACGGCGGTACCCGTTTCGATGACCGCACGCAGCAGCTCTTTCATTTTATCGAGGGTATCCTGGGCAAGCACTTCTTCTGAGGAGGGGTGGACCTCCTCAACCGGCACGCCATCCCTGTTCAGTATTCTCTCATACGTCAGTGGCTCGGTCTTTCTGCCGGTAGCAAATACTCCATAGGCAGAGGTCAAATCCAGCAGTGTCACGTCAGAAGCGCCAAGGGCTATCGGCAAATAGGGCTGGAGGGTGCTTTTTATCCCGCAGCGTTTTGCCATGCCTATTATTTTAGCAATGCCTATATCATTGGCGAGGCGGACCGTGGCAGTATTTAAAGAAAGGGCGATCGCTGTTTTTAAGGGGACCAACCCGTGGTACTGATTATCGTAATTTCTGGGCGACCAGGTGGAGTTGGGGCCTGCTCCGGGATAGTCTACCGGCTCGTCGAGGATTTCATCATCTGTGGACATGCCGCCTTCGAGCGCGGCGGCATAAACAAACGGTTTGAAAGCCGAACCGGGCTGCCGCAGGGCGAGCGTGGCCCGGTTGAACTGCGTCTCCCAGAAATCGGTGCCGCCCACCATTGCCTTTATGGAACCGTCCAGCGGATCTATTACCACTAATGCCGCCTGGACTTCCGGCCGCACACGTTTTTCGATAAGGGCGATGCCGTTTCTGACAGCATCTTCAGCAGCTTGCTGCAACCCGTAGTCGATGGTGGAATATATCTTCAGCCCAGAAGTGTACAGTTTTTCGCCGTATCGCGCCTCGAGCTGCTGCCGCAGGTGTTCTATAAAGTAAGGGGCCTCGTATTTCCTGTTGTGAGGGGCAAGGGGCAGAGGCTCTTCGTTGGCAAGCCGGTATTCGTCCGTCGAGATGAAGCCGTTTTCGAGCATTTTTTTTAAAACGAGCTGTCTCCGCATAGAGGTCCTTTCAGAGTTCCTGAAGGGTGAATACGTTGCAGGCGCTCGCTGAAGTCCCGCAAGCATCGCAGCCTCGGCAATTGACAGTTCGCTGACCGTTTTGCCGAAATAGGTCTGGGCAGCGGCCTCTATCCCGTAGGCACGCGTCCCGAAATACGCCTTGTTCAGATACATGCCCAATATCTCGTCTTTGGTATAACGTTTTTCAATCTGCACGGATATGATCGCCTCTTTTATTTTCCGGGCAAGGTTCCTTTCCGGCTTGAGGAAGAGCATCTTCGTCAGTTGCTGGGTAATGGTGCTTCCGCCTTCGACAATGCTCTTCGCCATTATGTCCCTGTAGAGCGCCCGTAATATTCCTATAAAATCGACGCCGGAGTGGGAGTAAAACCGCTGGTCCTCAATGGCGATGAACGCTTTCTTTACAATGGCGGGGATTTTGTAGTGCGGGACAAAGTTTCTTCTTTCCAGATAGAATTCAGCCAGCTCGTGGCCGTCGGAAGAATAGACGAAAGAAGACTCCAGTGGAGTGTAGGTCTCGAGGGACCGGACTTCAGGGAGATCTGAACTGCTCCAGTAGACAAAGCCTCCGAATGCGCCGAGGCCTATTGCAAGAACAGAGATTACTATTAACCATTGCCACTTAAAAGACGACATACCTTGATGTATTATAACAGCAAGCCGGAAAAAACATCGATCCAGCTCAAGCCTTGATTCCCTGATAAGCGTGAAAGATTCTAAATTTTATTGACCTGCGCACTTAAATGTGTCCGTCATGCCCGCGGATTGTAAGCGGGCATCCATTTTTTTGTCATTACGGCTTGTCCGGAATCTGGATTCCCGCTCAAAACACTGCGGGAATGACGACTTTAAAGCATTTCAGTGATCTTCAGACGCAGTTGTCCCTTGTAACCAATGAAACGAAATTTTTTGGCAATGTCAGCTGAGGTCATCCAGAGGATGCAAGGCAATCTGCGGCATAAGACAGCCAATGCAGACGCAGGGCCGACTTTGCAAACAGCAGCTTCCATTTCCGGGCATGATAGACCAGTTTTCCAGCTACCCGAATAAGATCACGGATGATGGTCCGTATGTTGTGACTCCGAGCTTCTTTTGGCAAAAGCTTCATCTTTAAAGCTACCAATAGTATCTGAGCTATCTGCCCCGCTGCGTAGAAGGCTCTATTTGCATTGAATTGACTGCATGGAGGATGGTGCAGGTCCAGATGGATAAGAGGTCCCTTTAAAGCATTCTCCTGTCCCTGCTTTTCCCGATGCCTTTTTACAATCTCTGCAAGAGATATATCACTCCTGCTGACCAGGATGAACGTGTAACGAGGAAAAAGCAGTTTCTGTTTTTCTTCCTGCATGGTACGAACGACTACATATGTCTGCTCCTCTTTCCATCCTCCGGGCTTATGATACAGAAACGCTGCGTGCTCGGTGCCGTCGTCGTTTATCGCCTCCCAATCAGACTCGATAAAGTCCTCCATGGATTCCCTCAATGGACGTTTGTAAGTATTGCTCGTCACGCTGATTGAGTAATCCCATCCATGCTCTTTACAGAAATGCACAACCTCTTTCCGATAATATGCATTATCAAATCTCGCCCACACCGGACATCCTTCACCCAGCATTGCCGCTGTCTCTTCAAGAAGCTCTTTAACGCCGTGAGCTACATGCACACCGCCTTTTTGTAGGCGCTGTGTCACCCACAAACCACCTACAAATGCTGCATGCAGCCAATATCCAAGACTTCCGTCATAGAGCTTCCCAGCTCCTTCAAAATATTCTCCGCTCACTTCTATGCCTGTACCGTCCACAAACACCGGTACGTAGCCCTTGGTAACCGTCTCATGCTCTATCACAGAACCAACTATATTAGATGCCTGCAACCGGGCCACTGCCAATAATCTCTCACATGCACTGTCGTCAAATCGGCTGAGATATTCTCCCAAACGACGATGATTGGGAACTCTCCCAAGTCCGAGCAGTGCGCATCTCGCAGCGTCTGTCCCAAGACGATCAACGTCCAGAATTGCTCCATCCCCCTGTGCCAGACTGTATATAAGGCTCAGAAGCATCTCGACATCTGATGCGCCACGTGCACGCTTCTTAAGCTTGATTGCCGATCTTATCTCATCAGTAAGGCCCATCCTCGCTGCCATCGCTGAAAGAAACACTGATCCTGCCGAGGCTGAAATCTGCTCGTCTGTGAACTCTATCTCTATCTTCCTTGCTATAATACTCATTGGCACCTCCTGGGTGAAATATCGTTTCTGCCCGAAACTCAGATATTATAACCCTTCAGGTGCCTTCTTCATTCTGTTAACCGGGAATATAGGCAAGCTGAAACTGCCCGCTCCGTTCCGGTATGATATAGTATGCGTATGGTTGCAGAACTGTCAAAGACCCCCCGCAGGCCGGGCGTGTATATTTTCAAAGGGCAAAAAGGGAAAGTGCTTTATGTGGGCAAGGCAAAGAACCTGAGGACCCGCCTGAGAAGCTATTTCCGGGAATCAGCCAACCTCGAACCCCGCAAAGCGGCAATGGTGAAGCTGATTAAAGATTTTTCCTACATTGTTACAGACAACGAACTTGAAGCGCTTATTCTTGAAGCGAGCCTGATCAAGCAACACAAGCCGAATTTCAATATTATCCTCAGGGATGACAAAAACTATCCATATATCAAACTGACGATGACCGAAGCGTGGCCGAGAATCGAGGTGGTACGGGGAATAAAACGCGACGGGAATCTTTACTTCGGCCCATACATTCCCGCACAGGCCATGTGGGAGGCGATGGCCTTTATCAGAAGAAATTTTCCTGTCAGGCCCTGTAACTATGCCCTTGATAAGCCGATGCGGCCCTGCATCCAGTACGATATGAAAAAATGTCCGGCGCCCTGCGCAGAAAAAATCAGTAGAGAGGAATACATGGATATTGTGGAGGACGTGAGGCTTTTCCTCTCAGGCGAGAAAAAGGGATTGCTGAAAAATCTGGAGCATAAAATGCAGGCTTATTCCGAACAGCTGCGCTATGAGGAGGCCGCGCGGGTAAGGGACAGCATAGGCAGGCTCCAGAGGGCATTTGAATCGCAGAAAGTTATAGCTCCGGAACTCGGAGATATCGATGTTATCGGCTTCTACCGTGACGGTGACATAGCGATGATAAATATTCTTTTCCTGAGAAAGGGCATTTTAATCGGAGCAAAGGACTTTTTCCTCGAAAAAGTTATGGAGTCGAAAGAGCAGGAGATAATGAGAAGTGTAATAGAACTCTTCTATGCGAAGGACATAATGCCTGCGCCGGTAATTTTGGCCGGCGTTCCGCCTGCCGACAGGGACGCGTTGAAGAGCTGGCTTAGAGACAAAAGGGGGGGAGCGTTGATATAGAGACGCCGCGGCGCGGCAAAAAGCGCGACCTGCTGAAAATGGCTGCTGAAAACGCACGTCTCCACCTCGCCTCCAAAATAAGAACTCCGGCTGATGACAGCATGCAGAAACTGAGGGAAAGATTGCAGCTCGCGCAGACGCCCGTGTCAATCGGGGCCTTTGATGTCTCTACCATCCAGGGCAGCGAATCAGTGGGCGCCTTTGTCTTCTGGGAGCACGGGTCGTTCAAAAAGAGACTTTTCAGGCATCTCAGGATAAAAGAAACGATGGGTGTCGATGACTATGCCATGATGAAAGAGATTGTCCTCCGGACACTGAAAAACATCGGAGACGAGACGCCGGACCTTATAGCAATCGACGGCGGAAAAGCCCACCTTGATGTTGCGCATAAGGCCATGGAAGAACTCGGCATAGTGAAAGATATCGTAGGTATCGCAAAAAAGCCCGACAGGGCCTTCCTCCTGAACGGCGGGATTGTTGACCTGGAAGATAAAGACAAGTCATCATTGCTGCTTAAAAAAATAAGGGATGAAGTCCATCGGTTCGCGATCAGCTTCCACAGGAAATTACGGGACAAAAAACTCATGGACTCGCCGCTTACCAGGGTCCCGGGCATCGGCAGGAAGCGGCGGATCGAGCTCTTGAGGCATTTCGGCAGTCTTGATGGTATCAGATACGCAACTACGGACGACATCGTGAACCTCAAAGGTTTCAACAGGAAAATTGCAGAACGGCTTAAAGAAGAGATAGGTAATGGGTCATAGGTCATGGGTTATTGATTATAAAAATTATAACCTATGACCCATTACCTATAACCTAAAATTTAAGGAGGCATTATGCAGATTTATATTTCCGGGTCACTTGCATATGACCGGATCATGGATTTTCCCGGAAAGTTTTCCGACCACATTCTGCCTGATAAAATTCATATTCTGAATGTTTGTTTTACCGTGAACGGCATGACAGAGAAGTTCGGGGGGACTGCCGGGAATATCGCCTATTCGTTGGGCCTGCTCAATGAAAAGCCGCTGATTCTCGCGACTATCGGCAAGGATTACCGGAGTTACTTCGACTGGCTGGAGAAAAACCGGATTTCAGCAGAGGGAATAAAAGTCATCAATGAAGAGTTTACCGCAGGGGCGTATATAACAACTGACCGCGCGGACAACCAGATAACGGGATTCAACCCCGGCGCAATGAAACATCCTTCAGGATATGATTTCAGCAGCGTGGACCCGGACAATTCCATCAGCCTGATCGGACCCGGAAACCTCACCGACATGATGGAGTATGCTAAGGCATGTAAGCACAGAAAGATCCGGTATGTGTGCGATCCCGGACAGTCGCTTACCGCATGGGACAAACATGCCCTTACCGCGTGGATTGCCGGCTCCATGCTGCTCATCTCCAATGATTATGAGCTCGAAATGATTATGAACATAACCGATATGGATAAAAAGGGACTGCTGCAATTGTCGGGGACCATTATCAGCACGCTGGGAGAAAAGGGATCTCTCATCAGCACGCCGGAAGGCGATATCAGCGTGCCTTCCGCCAGGGTTGATTCTGTTCTTGACCCGACAGGGGCCGGGGACGCATACAGGGCCGGGCTGATTAAAGGTATTGCAATGGGCATGGACCTTGAGACTGCGGCAAAAATAGGCTCGGTGGCCGGCGCATATGCTGTGGAGAAGTACGGAACACAGGAGCATGCCTTCACTTATGAGGACTTCATTGAGCGGTATAAAGTCAATTTCGGAGCGTGGCCGGGATGATCAATGAAGAGGCGTTAAGGGCGTATCTTTTTAAAGAATTCAGTTCAGCTACTGCAGTCGACATCAGAAAGCTCGGCTCAGGGGTCCAGGGCTCCGGATTCCTGGTTGAAATTAAGTCGCCTGCGGAAGTCAGACGATATGTGATAAAAGCGCTTTTATCCGAAGGGCTGGGACACGATTATCCTTCCGACAGGGCCGCGGTATTTCTTCTCGACCTTGATGAATATAAAAACCTTCCGAAGCATGTTGCGGCAATAGACGTGCTTGCGGAGCATGAAAACGGTTCCATACGTTCAATCGGCGGAGGCAAGGAATACTATCTGCTGATGGAGCAGGTCGAGGGGCAGGATTATTTTGGCGACCTCGCCGGATTTGCCCGCAAAGAACGGCTTGATGACGCTGACATCTCGAAGATTAAATCCATGACCTCCTACCTTGCCTCCATACATGCGGCAAAGAAAGATGCGCGGCAGCTTTACTGGAGAAAAATCAGGGACACTATCGGACATGGAGAATGCCTCATGGGTGTGTTTGATACATACCCGGATGGAGTGATGCAGTATGAAGAGATGGCCGAAATAGAAAAGCTTTGCGTGGATTGGCGGGCGCGGCTTAAGCCCAGGGCCGGCCGTCTCTGCCAGATACATGGCGATTTTCACCCCGGCAATATATGGTTTAAAGAAGGCAAAGGGCCAAAGGCAAAGGGCCAAAGTAACGACAGTGACTTTGTGCTTTTGGACAGAAGCCGCGGCCCCTGGGGAGAAGCCGCCGATGATATTACCGCGCTGACGACAAATTACGTGTTTTCTTCGCTGCGCGCCCACGGGACAGTCACTGGACCCTACCTGGAGGCCCTGCACCTGTTTTTTAATGAATATGTGACATTGTCAGGTGACAGAGAATTGTATGAGGTGCTCGCGCCTTTTTATGCATTCAGGGGCGTTGTTGTTGCGAACCCTGTTTTTTACCCCGATATTACGTCTGAAGTGCGGAAGAAACTATTCACTTTTGTCAGGAATGTCTTGCAGACGGACAGATTCGAAGTCGGGCGTGTGAATGAATATATAAAATAGTTTGCGCCAACGGGGGCTGCAATAGCCCCCCACCGGCGGGACTCTGAGCTATGCAGGTTTAATCATCTTTTTGATGTCCGTGTCGGGTATCGTCATATTATGCATGGTTTTCCCGTGCTGTTTTACGATCTCGATGATCTCCTTCTCGTCATGGCTTTTGACCGAAAAGTTACACGGCGAGTCGCATTCGACTTTTTTCATAGCCTCTGCCATTGCTGTCACCTCCTTTCAAGCGCTGATAATCATAGCCTATCACCAGGAAACACTTTGTCAAGATTAATGCCGGCACCTTCTCAAAAATGCTCTCTCCGACCCCGCCCTTTACTCTCGTCCCTTCGAAAACTTGCGCCCCGCGGCTCCCAGGCGCTTACCTGCCAGTTATCCGGTTTCCCTTCATCTGCAACCCATGGCGGCAGCTTAATGAGAAAGTAGGATGCCAGCCCGTTGGCGTATGGTTCGTACATTGCCCGTAATTCTGCCAATTGCCGGTCAGCGGCTTCTCCCTCATTGAACTTCAGGCCTGCATCCGTTAAAACTGCGCGCAATCGGGCAAGCATGTCCGGAGACAGCCGGTCAATCGCCGGCATTGCGGGCGGTCTGTTGAATACAAGAGCAAGGTCGACGACAGCGTGGCGGGCAATAGCAAATGTCAGTTCAGCCTGCCGCTTGCAACTTCCCTCCACGCCGACCATTACGAGCGCGCAGGTGTCGAGGACAGCGGTAAGGGCTCCGAGCCATGACTGATTATCGTGCTGAGATCTGAAATAGGCAAGCGCCGGGTAAGAGATATGGCCTTCGAGAAGTTCAGCGGACCAGGTCTCCCACTCAAGGAGCAGTTGCCTTAGCGCCTCCATGCCATGCGCGTCAGCGTGGCGGCGCAGCATTTCACCGGCGCACGGCGGGGAACCAGCCCTTGCATCAAGAAGCGAGATGCTGACTTCCCGCCGTGCAAAGGACTGGTTTAGGGCTGGCAGGTAACTGATTACGAGCGCAAGAAACCCAAACCCCAGCCCTGCTTCGAGCACCGTAAGAAAGCGCGCCATTCCGACGCTGGGAAACACATCTCCCAATCCAAGGGTGAAAATAGTTGTGCCGCTCATATACAGATCAGTAAAAAAGCCCCTGTCCCCCAGAGCTGCACGGACTTGCGAGCCGGTAGCCCAGTGGAGCAATGCAAAACCGATGATTAGCCAGATTACCCAAAATCCTATCATAAGAAGATTGCAAAGGGGGCCGAAGAAACTCAAACAAGTTTCCCGAAATTTTGCCGGTACGAAGCGGCTGACCGCCCCTCTCCATGAACGCCAGCAGAAACGGAAAAGGTATCTGTTGAGGCGAAACCGGCGGGTCACACGGCGCGGAAGGACAATGGTCTCGAATCCTTCCCACAGGATGACCATGACCAGAAACACCCCTGCTATCGCCGCAGGCACTTGCATAGCATAATTGTACCACTTCACAAGTTGAAATGAGAGACGCCGAATTGCATCATCAGAAAAGTATTCGAAAGTGATTCGTTGTCTCATTTAAGAATGTATTCGAAATATTTCACTTGGCAACACCAACTACGTCATTCCCGCAGGCTATACATACAACTTACCTAAGGGCAACCATGTTGTAGACCTGCTTTTTATTCTGTTTGTGTTCACAGCTGCTTGAGGTATTCCTGAAAACTGATACACTATAATTAAGATATCGGTATTTTATTAAGGAGGTCCCGCTATGGTGCGAAAGATAAAAAAGGTGTGGAAAAGCAGGCCGACGATTGAAGGGGCAGGCGTCCATCTTAAACGTGCCTTTGGCAACTATCAGGTGCCGCAGCTCGACCCCTTTTTGCTCCTTGATGATTTCCATTCCGACAACCCCAGCCATTACCTCGCGGGATTTCCCTGGCATCCCCACCGGGGAATCGAGACCATCACGTATGTGCTTCAAGGCAAGGTCGAACATGGTGACAGCATGGGCAACAGCGGAATCATATCACCCGGAGATGTGCAGTGGATGACGGCTGGAAGCGGGATCATCCATCAGGAGATGCCGAAGGGGAACAAGGATAAGCTGCTCTGGGGGTTGCAGCTCTGGGCGAATCTCCCTTCAAGTTTCAAGATGATGGGTCCGCGGTACCGTGAGGTGAAACGCGTTGACATTCCCGAGAAGAAACTGGCTTCCGGAGCAGCAATAAGAATCATCTGCGGGGCCGTTGACGGCGTTATCGGTCCTGTTACTGATATTGTCACCGGGCCCGAATATATTGACGTCCTGGTGCCGGCAAAGACGGCTTTTACCCATGCGGTACCTTCCGGGCATACAGTTTTTGCTTATGTAATCGAGGGAAGCGCATATTTTGACAAAGAGAGAAACCCGTTTGCGTATGAGGCTATAGGCAATAATTATTTCGACTTCAAGAGAGAATGCAAATTCAGCGCAGAGAACATCGTCCTTTACGAACGCGACGGCGATGAGGTTGCAATCGAAGCTGAGGATTCGGCGGTGCGCTTTCTCCTTGTTTCCGGCAGGCCTATCGGCGAACCTGTTGCCTGGTATGGTCCCATTGTCATGAACACCCAGGAGGAACTGCGGATAGCATTTGAGGAGTTTGAAAAAGGGACTTTCATAAAGAATCGGGCTTGAGCGCGGGGTCTCTTAGAGAGGGCTATTGAGGCCGACATCATTCAGCCGGAGGCAGCTGCATAGCGGAAAAGTTTTCAAGATTCGCGGGAATGCCGGGGAAATTATTGCCGGTTTCTTTCGGATGGAGAAAATTTAATATAGTTTTCCCATATCAGGAAAAGTTCTTTTGTCGCCCTGATGTCACCGGCGCAGTAGCGGGCTATATCAACGCAGCGTTTTGACCTGAACAGTTCTTTCACATCATGTCCGGTAATGCCGTCGGCCTTGGGGCTCTTGATATTGAATGTCCTGCACCACATATCAAGACTGAACCGTTTTTTCGTGGTACCGTAAAAGGACAATTGATCGAGAAGATCGATATGCGGGCCGCTGTAACGGTTGGGCATCAATTCTCTTGCCGGCTTAATTTTATGCAGCGCGGAGCGGATGAGAATGAACGGACAATCAAATACCCGGCCGTTGAAGGTTATGAACTGATCATACATCCTGATGGTGTTCCAGAACTTTTCGAGCAGTTCCTTTTCCGTTCCGCTCTCGAACCGCATCCCGTCTTCGTCAAAAGGCGGCAGCATGTCTCCGGGTGTCTGGAAATAAACCGCCCCTTTGCCGGTATCCGGATTGAGCATTCCAATGGTGATAATCTCAGCGGTGAGCGGGTAGAAGGAAAGACTCTCCCTTGCCAGTTTGGCCTCTTCTTCGGTCCCGGCCCATTTAAGAAAGTATTCCTGAGAGACGGGATCAAGGGATTCAAAATCCATCCCAACCGTCTCTATGTCAAATATGATGCGACTCATTCAACAACAGGTAATAGGTTATGGGCGATAGGTAATGGGTTATTGTTTTTTTCCTATAACCCATTACCCCTAACCTATGACCTCTCTTTTAAGCTGCTTTTTTCAGCAGTATATTTTCAAACACCTTCCAGGCCTTGAGCGTATCGACCGCCCGCTGCAGCTGAGAATCATCTTTCTCCTCGACTTCAAAAGGAGCAGTCGTTTCTTTCTCCTCGGTGTCCTCTTTCACTGATTCGTTCTTAAGATGCCTCTCGAGATCTCTCTCCCTGATAACGGTATGATTCACCTGCCCTTGCGCGGGAGCCAGATTGACAACAATATCCGGAGCAATGCCGACGTTCTGTATGCTCGTTCCGCTCGGGGTATAGTATTTTGCGGTCGTAAGCCGAAGTCCAGACCCGTCGCTAAGCGGTATAAGGCTTTGGACCGAGCCTTTGCCAAAAGTCTGGGTGCCGATGATGATCGCCCGCTTCCAGTCTTTCAGCGCACCGGCAACGATCTCGGAAGCACTCGCGCTGCCCTGATTGACAAGGACCACCATGGGGATTTCTGTGTAATAGGGTTTGTCTCCTTCAGTATAGTATTCTATTTTATCTCCGGTCCGGCCCTTTATATATACCACAAGCTGCTTTGGATGCAGGAACTGCTCGGCTACATCAACTGCACTGTTGAGCAGGCCGCCGGGGTCATTTCTCAGATCGAGGATAATGGAAGTCATGCCGTTCTTTTTCAGGCCTGCAAGCGCTGAAGAAAGATCGGAGGCAGTGGATTCCTGGAACTGGGTCAGCTTGATGTATCCGATTGAGGCATCGAGCATTTTTGGCTTGACGCTTTTTATTTTTATTATATCTCTGACAATGGTGAAATCTTTCGCCTCATTCCAGCCCTCTCTAAAGATGGACAATACAATGGGAGTGCCCTTAGGCCCCCGCATCTTTTCGACAGCTTTTTCTATTTCCATGTTCCTTGTAGATTCTCCGGCTATCTTCACTATCTTGTCGCCGGCCTTAATTCCAGCCTTATAGGCAGGGGTATCCTCAATGGGTGCAATGACAGTAAGAACAGAGTCTTTGATCCCTATCTGGATGCCGAGGCCGCCGAACTCCCCTTTGGTTTCGACCTGAAGCTCTTTGAAGGAGTCAGGCGTCATAAACCCTGAGTGTGGATCAAGCGAGGAGACCATGCCCTTGATCGCAGCGGTGACCAGGTCTTTTGTCTTGACCTCATCAACATAATTTTTCTTTATCAAAGTCAGGACTTCCGTAAATGTCTTTAATTCTTCATAGCCGCTATCGGCATTTACAGTTCCGATGGTCCACTTGCCGATAAGCGCAGCCATAAGCGCAAAGCAGATAATAGTAGTAACGACAAGCCATTTTCTTTTTGAATGCATTTTTAGTCCTCCGTCATTATAGCCGACAGCTATGATCTATTTCCGCAACCATTGCTGGGGGTCGAGGGGTTTCCCCTTATACCGTAACTCAAAATACAACCCGCTTGTTCCGAGCGTGTCGTCCGATTCCCCGACCTCTCCGATGGTCTGCTGTTCTTTTATTATAGCGCCATTCTTTGAAAAAATCTTTGCCAGGTTGCCGTAAAGCGAATGATATCCGCCGCCGTGGCTTACGATAACAAGCTGTCCGTATCCCTTGAAATTGTCGGCAAAAACGACCTTGCCTTCATATATCGCTTTTACAGGCGCGCCGTTTTCTGTTTTAATGTGAATGCCGCTTCTGAAAACCGGGAGGTTAAATATGGGGTCAACCTGCGTCCCGTATTGTAATGCGACCCTGCCGTTAACAGGCCATGGGAGTTTTCCTTTCAACTTGCTGAATCCGCTCTCCTCCTGGGCCTCTTCCTCTCTTGCCCCCGGCCCTGTTTTAGAGAGGCGCCTCTTTTTTGCCTCCCGCTCCTGCCTTTCAGTCTCCCGAATAATAGTAAGCAATCTGGTTGAGGTCTCTTTCAGCTCGTTTATCATATTTTCGAAGACGCCCTTCTCTTTTCTGACAGTAACGAGCAGAGCTTCCCGCTCCTTTTTTTTATCTTTTAAATCGGCCTCCAGTTTTGAGAGGTTTTTTTCTTCTACTTTCAGGTCAACAAAAAGATTTTGTAATCCTGTCTCCTTTTCAGCCAGGGACTGCAGCTCCGTCTTGTATTTTTTTATGAGCCCGTAATCATAGTCCGAAATGTCCTTAAGGTCTTTCTCGATCCTCAATGTTTGCGTGATGTCTTCTCCGCTAAGCAATGCCAGAAGCGCGTCCTTGTTTTGCGTGAACATAAGAAGAGTTCTCAGTCTTTTTTTCATGTAGGCCCTGTGCTGCTGCAGGACCGCGCTGTCGCTTTTGATATCTTCCTGGAGCGTCAGTATATTGCTGTTCAGCCGTTTTATCTTGTCCCTTTGCGCGGTCAGGCGCCATTGGATTTCATTCAGCTCGGAAGTAGTTTTTCTCAGTTCTTCAAGGACGGACTGCTCCTTTTTTTTAACTGACTCAAGCCGTTGCTTGTGTGTCCTGATATCTTTTTGGATCCGCCTGTATTCTTCCTGAGGGCGTTCTGCCCGCGCATCAGGGGGATTAAGAAAGGACCCGTTAAAAGGAAGTTGAATGGCAAACGCCAAAAGTAAGAAAGTGAAAAATGCAAGGTGCTTTTTACAATGCGCACTCGGCATTAATTAGAGCCTTATTCGCCCAATGGCAATGGCTGAACCGATTACCCCCAATATAATACCGATGAAGGGAAGGGCAATCAGTACCCCAACGGGGAAAAGCAGGGTTTTTAACATGGGAATGACCATGCTCAAACGGTAGGTCACTGCAAAATAAAAGACAAAGGCCCCGATTATTCCCAGAATTCCGCCGAGCAAGCCTATTACAGCTCCTTCAATAAGAAAGGGCGCCCTGATGAAGCCGCCGGTTGCGCCAAGGAGTTTTAAAATCTCAATTTCTTCCTTTTTCCTGTAGAAAAGGATTTTTACCGTGCTGTAGGTCACAAAAACAACGCCGAGAGAAATAGTTAAAAAGATAATAATGCTGATATTCTGGACTGACTGCTTCAGCAGGTGAATGGCTTCAGCTATTCTCTCTCCATAATAAACTGTGTCGATACCCGGTATTTTCATGAGCTCTTCCGAGATTCTGGAGGTTGTTGACGGGGTAACAAATTCTTTTCTCAGTTTCAGTTCTATGGAAGGAGTAAGGGGATTCTCATCAAGTCCTTCGAGAAGATGTGCGGAATCCCTTAACGTTTGTTTCAGTTCAAGCAGGGCCTCTTCCCTGGATATATAAATAACATTGGCAATTTCAGGTCTTTTTCTGAGCGAGTCCATTATGTTCCGGGTTTCTTCCTGTGAAAGGGAGTCTTTAAGATAGGCCATCATCGAAAACCGTTCAGGAAGGTGGTTTGCGATAAGCCCGAGGTTGTAAAGAAAAAAAACCGCGAGGGTTATGATCAACAAACTGGAACCTACAGTGAGGATTGACAGGATATTGATCCACTTTTCTTTTGCGAGACTCTTGAAGGCGGATTTAAAAGAGTATGATGACGCCATTACCCGATCTCCTCCCGGACAAAGGACCCGCCCTCAAGTTTTAATATCCTCTTGCCCGTGTTCTTGAGCAATTCCCTGTTGTGGGTCGCAATAAGAATTGTCGTCCCATGGTCATTCAGTCCGCGGAAGAGCGTAATAATATCGAGCGATGTGTTGGGATCGAGATTGCCGGTGGGCTCGTCTGCCAACAGGACTACAGGTCCTCCCGCTATGGCGCGTGCTATGGCAACTCTCTGCTGCTCCCCGCCCGAAAGACTTTTGGGGTAACTGTCGGCGAGATGGCGAAGGCTGACCTTTTTGAGGGCGTCTGAAGCAAGCGAACGGACTTCCCTCTCAGAAATCCGCCTAATATGCAAAGCGAGGGCCACGTTATCGAAAACCGTCAGAGTATTGATGAGTTTAAAATCCTGAAATACGACGCCGATATTGCGTCTCAGCAAAGGTATTTGAGGCATGCTTAAAGAGGAAAGATGAACGGCGTCTATTATGATCTCGCCCTCGTCAGGCAGTTCCTCCATATACATCAGCTTAAGGAGCGTGGATTTTCCGGCGCCGCTGGGGCCGGTGATAAATGCCATCTCACCTTTTTCAATGGTAAACGAGATGTTTTTTAATACGGTGTTATGGTCGTAGAATTTTGAAACGTTTTCAAAATCGATCATCAGCGTGGGACTTTCCGGGAAAAGCCGTCTATGGCTGTTACAATATCTTCCGGGGTCAGCCCGAACAGCTTCATTAGTTCATCAGGCGCGCCGGAGCATCCGAATGTATCAAGAGTGCCTATTTTCAGCACATGGGTCGGGTAGTGCTCGGCCAGGAATTCGGAAACAGCGCCGCCGAGGCCTCCTATAACAGAATGCTCTTCGGCAGTGACGATAAATTTGGAGGATTTCGCAGCTTCCAATACGGTATCCGTATCGAGCGGCTTTATGGTCGACATATTGATAACGCCGGCATCCACCCCCCTTTTTTGCAGGAGTTCTCTGGCCTGGAGGGATTTTGACACCATTATGCCTGTTGAAATAATAGTGACGTCCCTGCCCATATTGAATGTATAAGCCTTGCCAATCGCGAATTTGTAATCTGCCGGCATGACCGGCGGCACTTTGGCCCTCCCAAGGCGCACATAAACAGGATGTTTGTAACCTGCAATCGCATCAATGACCTGTTTTGTTTCAAAACCGTCGGAAGGCACTATGACCGTCATATTGGGAATGACCCTCATCAGGGCAATATCCTCAAGCGCCTGATGTGATGCGCCATCCTCGCCGACCGTTATCCCGGCATGAGTGGCGACCAATTTTACATTGAGCCCGGAATAGCAGAGGGTCTGCCGTATTTGCTCCCATGCACGGCCCGTTTCAAACACGGCAAAGGTCGAAGCGAAAGGGATTTTACCGGTCAGCGACAGTCCGCCCGCTGTACCTATCATGTCCTGTTCAGCAATGCCCATGTTAAAAAATCTGTCGGGAAAAGCCTTTGCGAATTTTGCTGTTTTTGTAGAACCCGACAGGTCGGCGTCAAGTACGACAACGTTTTCATTGCGTCTGCCCAAATCAAGAAGCGCTGCCCCATAAGCATCCCGCGTGGCAACCGACTGGCCGCAGAAGTCGCTGACCTGCGCTTTGTTTTCCGTGCCCTGGTCTCTACTTCCCATTTCCGCCCAGCTCCAGGAGGGCCTTTTCAAGCTCCTCTTTTGTCGGTGTTAACCCATGGTATTCTGCTTTGCCTTCGAAGAAGGATACGCCTTTGCTTTTAACGGTCCTGGCAAGTATCACCGAAGGCTTGCCCTTAATTTTTTCCGCCCCGTCAAGGGCCTTTACTATCGCTTCCATATCGTGCCCGTTTATATCGAATACATGCCAGTTGAAGGACTCCCATTTTTTCGCAATAGGCTCTACCTTCATAACATCGGCGCATTTGCCGTCTATTTGCAGCTCATTGACATCGATGACAGCACAAAGGTTATCAAGCATATAATGGCCCGCCGACATGGCAGCCTCCCAGACCTGCCCTTCCTGGGTCTCACCGTCGCCCAAAAGGCAATAAACCCTGGAAGAACTCTTATCAAGCCGCAGCCCTAAAGCAATTCCGTTTGCAATAGAGAGCCCTTGTCCCAGGGAGCCTGTGGAGACCTCTACTCCTTCAATAAGTTTGGACGAGGGGTGCCCCTGCAGGGGACAGCCGACTTGCCTGAGATTGCCGAGGAGGGATTTATCAAAATATCCTGACAACGCTAAAACCGCATAAAGAAGAGGGGCGGCATGGCCTTTTGAGAGAATGAAACGGTCCCTGCCCTGCCAGTCCGGATCTTTTGGACGGTGCTTCATTTTGTAAAAGTAGAGCGCTGTCACGATATCCGCTGCGGAGAGAGAACCACCTGTATGGCCGGACCCGGAGGCAGTGAGCATCTTAAGGATTTCAATTCTGACAATTCGCGCCTGATCTGCCAGGGAGCGGACATCTGCGGACTGCATTAGCGTTTCCATATGTTGGTTCCTTTACCGGTGAAAGTATGTTTATTATATAACAAGCCACGTAAAAAATGTAATGGCAGTTTTTCATCACTGAAGACATTATCGCCAGATTAGATTAGTCGAAAAGTTTTTCAGTGTCCATAATTACTACCTCCTGGCAATATTTTATTGATTGTCTAACTTAAAATGGCTCTTTGATACTTATCGCACCTCTTATGTCACCTACCTTGTATCCAGTGGCCATGTCATGAGGATAGCGCTTCTTAAGAATCGCTTGAACGGAAGGGTCGATCTGTTCATCTGTTCCGTGGCAGGCAAGACACTGCTGTTTTACTGCTACGGCCTTCATATAGCGAAAAAACTTGCCGTTGGGCTCGCTCACTATCTCGGAAGAGCTCATCTTGTCTATGTCCTCGCCCTTTGAAGCACGCTTCTCAAAATCCAGAAGCACCTTCTGCTCCCATGCATCCGGCATTCCAAGAAGCGGATTGCGAACTTTTGTGCTAACCCTTGTAACTCGCCAACCTGTTTCGCGGGATATACTCCCCGCAATCGACGGGGAAAGATCTCTGCAAACACCCACTGCGCCTGCCGGTCCGCCTGAGGCCAGTTGCTGCTGCAAAACAGTGATAATTTCCTTCATCAAACTCATTACAACCTTTTGGGCAGCCGCCTCGCGACCATTTATCTCTTCATCCCCATAGGCAATACCCGCAAGCAAGCATGTAACACACAGTAGTGATGCTAAGAATCTGACATATCCCTTCATAAGGCCTCCGTTCAATATATAACTATCGCTCAATCGGATAATTCTTTTTCTCGGCATTATCGATTATGCCAAGCACGCTATCGGTCGGCTTCTCTTTCTTCCAGGCGATATAGCCGAATTTCAGCGCAAAAGCCTTGTAGCCTAACATGCGCAACACTGTCATTACCTTCTTTTCTTAATTTCTTTCCGTTTATTCTGAGACATGTCCCCAAGCTATAGTCGACCTATTTACAGCTCTTGCAAGTGCTCTTACAAGTCGAGATTCCCAAAAGGGCGTATGGCGGGCACCATCCAACCAAACCAGTGGCCAATGGAATTATGCCAAGATAAGCCCACGGCGAATGGGGTCCAACAAAGGCCAGGGAGATGATACCTATACCTGCCAGTACCCTTATAATTCGTTCTATCGAGCTTATGTTTTTCTTCATGTGACGACCTCCTAAAGTGAATTTTAATTATAGATTAGCAACAGAAGAAGACTGTTGTATGTGACAAAGTCACAAAAGTCATTGGGAGGCATATGATTTATAAAGGGTTATTTCGTTCCTGGAAAGAGCCACGATACCCTTGCATTCAAGCCGCTTTCCTAATCTTAATCTAGGACTGCGGCTGTGTATTATGCTCTTTTTCAATGGCCAGGGCCTTGGTTTCAATTATGCCCTTAATGACTTTCTTCCTTGCGCTGGCAAGGAGTCTTTGAACAGTGCCTCTGGATATACCCATCTTTTCACCGGCTGTTTGTTGTGTTAGGCCCTTAAAATCGCAGAGGCGCATGGCTTCAAGTTCATCACGATAGATGATGACCTGCTGTAATTCAAAAGCAGGTATGCCGATGGGTTTGTAAATCACTCCCTTGTACCCATCAAAGGGGCAATTGCATTTTCTCGGTTTTTTATAGCGAGGCGACATTATGGCTTAGTATAATAAAATTCCCCGATACAATGCATCGGGGAATTCAGTACTGACTATTGCCATTATCACCTTTGTTAAATGTTAACTTTCAACTGACGCAACCAAATCAGCGGTTAGTGAGCGCAACCACCGTCAGGACTATGCCCACCGCAGCATTGCTGCGGGGTCAATTCCGAAAGGCTCTGAGCCTGGAACATCCCTATGTTTTCTTTTATTGTGGCGACTTGCGACTTGAATACCTTAATCCCGCCCTGATTGAGCCTGTTCAACGCTCCAGCCCCGATGCCGCCGACAATAATCGCATCGATCTGCCGTCCGTCGAGTTCCTTCATCGGACTGCAGGCACCAGGTGCGTGATTCATATCCCTGTTGAAAATTGTGGAAACATCATTTGTTTCAGTGTTAATCACCACGAATAAGGGTGCAGATCCGAAATGGTTGAATACCCTGCTCTCAATTCCCTCGTCATTCTGTACTGGAAAACATACTTTCATTTTTGTTCCCCCTTTATGTGCATATGCACATTATATGTTAAATAAAAAACAAAGGTCAACTTAAAAATGAAGAGTTAGTAAAAAACTAATTATTACGTGTTTGAGATAAATAAAATTTAAGTAGAGGATTGAAAGCCCCCCGCTTCAGGCTTTCTTTTCGCCAACCAAAAAATGGTGGTAAGGCAGATCAGTATATTTACGGATATTCGAAAAACCGCTCTTGCGCATCTGGGACTCGATTGTCACTTCTGTGACGCGAAGCTCAAGGGGCGGTCCATCAGGAGTTGCCTCGTTCTTCCAGTCAATAATCATCAGTTTCCCGCCTTTCTTTAAAAGTCTGCGGGATTCTTTCAGCATCTTCAAGGGCTCTTCAAGTTCATGATGGAGGTTTATCATATATACCAAGTCTGCTATGCCGTCTGGAAGGGGTACCGAGTTCTCTTCCATCTTTACCGGAATCAAAATGTTTTTTGACTCTGTCGGTAGATTATCATTCATCCAGACAAGCATTTTTTCAGAGATATCACAGGCATATACCTTCCCATTTTTTATCGTATTGCTAAAGAGCAGGGCAAAAAAGCCCGTCCCCGCACCAATGTCAATTAACACCTTTGGATTGCCAAGTTCAGCTTTCCCCCAGATAACATCGGGATTCAGGTATTCGAGCCGCTTCGGATCATTGAGTTTCGCAAGCTTCTTTGGATCAAATTTCCTGGAATCAGTCATAATCCCGTCCCTGCCGTCTCCATTCCCTATTTAACAAACGTAATTTCGCTCCTGGAAAGGGCAACAACTCCCTTGTGTTCGAGGTCCTTGAGCAATCTGCTCACAACTTCCCTTGAAGTTCCCATATCACCGGCTATCTTGTGGTGCGTGGATCTGAGAACACCGTGTTCGGCCTTTTCCGTAAGATATTCCATTAGCCTGATGTCCATCCTGCCGAATGCCACCTCTTCCACAAGTGCCATCACCGTGGCAAGACGCCTGCTCATGATACCAAAAACAAAATTTCTCACGTCCTTGCTCGTTTCCATCAGCCTGCGAAAATCATCGGCAGAGACAAGGAGCGCAACCCCTTCCTTAGCAGAGACCGCATTGGCTGGATAGGCGGTGTGCGCGAGGACGCAGGAGGCATTGAGAATGCAAGTCTCTCCCCTGCCGATTTCATAAAGCGCGATCTCCCGTCCCCCCTCGGACGCCTTGTAAATACGGATTTCGCCGGATAGTACGAACGCTATGGCCGAACATGCATCACCCTCTGAGTAGATAAGCGTTCCTGCCGGGAAAGGCTTGAGCATAGCTCTGGAGCAAATTTCCCTTAAAAGCTGCTCGGGCGCATTGCGGAGCGCCTGGAAAGTCTCGGCAAATTCACGGGGCGTTATGTCGTTCATTTTCTGCAATTCATTTTACGTCCGGGATTTTGATGATTTCAATCTCATTTGACTGGCATCTCATAAATAATGTTTGTGTCTCTTTGTTACACATAATTATGCGTTTGCAGATCCGCATGGTGCCCTGGATCGGCGCACGATTCCCGCCCATGCATAGGGTACTGTCTCAAAATCATTTTTTCCCCACTGGAGCAGTCGGTATGTTTGCTCCGTGGCATTCAGTGCAGTTTTGTTGCGCCGTGATCCCGACATTTGACACGGCTTTCCACGTGGACTTGGGTTGGTATGTGCCGTCTTTCCAGGCATTAAGGTTTCGCACAAGGTTATAGGCTACGCTTGCCGAAACCCGTGCGCACCTGTCTCTCCGCTCAGGACTGACGAAGGCATAACCTGATGCTTTCATCCATTTGCCGACCGATACATGACAAAGCGGCGAATCGCTTGTCGTCTGGATGATCGTTGTTTTTACCCTCGGTTCTTTAGGGGCAAAAGACGGAAGGGCTGTTTCGGCATACCATTGCAGGGCATCAGCGCCTATTGCTGCGCCGTTTTCACAAACGGGGCCCGCTATTCTGGGACCTATAATCATGTTGCTCACAATATTTGCCCCGGCATTTGAGCCGCATATTGTTCCCCATCCGACCATGCCACCTTCAAGAAAGACAAAAGCGTCGACAGGGAATAATGAATACGGCTCCCCAACTTTCTCCCTCAACTGACTGAATATGCTGCTGATGACAGCGGCCCCACAAAATACCCGGTACCACTCGTTATAGGCAAGCTCGGCTGTCTTTTCCGGGTCGAGTTTTACATAAGGCCACGGCCATTTTTCGGTCGCACCGTTTTTCGCTTCAGCCTTTGCCACGAGACTCAAACCTCCGGCTGTAGCGGCTGCGATCCCGGCAGCCATTCCAGCTCCCTTGAGAAGGCCTCTTCTCGAGAATTCTTTGTCAAGCATTTTTTCAATTTCCATTGAATCTCTCCTTATCATGTTAATTATTAATTGTAATTATGATATTATCTATCAACACGTCAAGATAATTCAAATAAATTTAAATCAGTTTCTTCCTCATTCTCTCCCAGGTTGCTCCGCTTTGATTGCTATCAAAACTCGTTACAACCTATTGTAATACATGTCTGTTCTCTTTATAAACAGACTCTAATTAGAGGAAGCATGTCCTCGCCCCTGACGAATAGAGAGGCTTAGCGCTGTCATATGAGTTCATTAATTTAACAGTTTCGCAACTTCTTGACAATATAAAACTGTTGTGAAATAATTAGAAGCATATAGTTGCCTGGGCTGGACTATGCAGAAGACTATGCAACTTAAGACTGAAGGAGGAGAATTATTATGAATTTATCATTCAAACGAGAGCGGAGTGAGAAGACCTGTAGGTTTTTTGGCAGAAAAGCGCCAGTATTTCAGTGCAATGAAAAGAGGCTGCACAGAGCTTTTTATTTTTCCGCTATTATCTCAATAATTAGTGCTCTCACTATGGCCTCTGCGAGAGCAGAGTCAATTGAGGCACTCAACGCATCCGTGGCTTTCCTGCGGGTAGAAAACAAATCTCAACATTCGGATACAATAAAAAGTGACACCGTCGGCATAACTGGAACAGGTTTTTTTGTCGCGGACGCTTCATACTTGTTTCTTGTAACAGCAGGGCATATAGCTAAGCAGATGGGCCCGGAGTCGGAAGTGAAGATAAGTTTGGAAGAGAATAAATTGTTCTCCTCCAAACTTTATAAACTATATGGACAGCGTGGTAAAGCAAAATGGGTATACAATGATAAGTCGGATGTTGCAGTAATGCCTTTGAATCTTGACTGCGAAAGCATGCATAAACTGGTAGGACATGTAATCGACAGAAAAATACTGTCAGTCAAATATGCTGCTCCAACTCGGGGGGAAATATTAAAGACAATCGGATTCCCTTCTGATTATCAGGTGCACGGCAATTTTTCACCAATTTCCAGTGAATCGAAAGTGGTAGTCCCGCTGAGCGACATAAAAATGGAAGATGTTTTTTTCATGCTTGATGATCCTGACATGGGCCGCTTTGCGGGTGCCCCTGTGTGCCGGACCTCTGGAGCCTCTGCCGCGAAAGGAAGTCCCCCTGCTGAAATGAATTTAGAATGCCTTGGACTTGTTCATGGAATGATCTCAACTCAGTCAGGCGATAAATTTGGGGCTGTTGTTCCGGCAAAATTTATCAATGAAACTATTGATAAGGCGATTGCAGAAGAAAAGCATCTTTAAAAGAAAAAAGGGCGGCTTATTAAGCCGCCCAGCAAAATGGGGGGAGATTCAAGATTATTAAGATATTTATTGTATCCGACCGGATACAGGCATTTTATCGCCTCAACACTGCATGTAATTGATATCATACCCGTGCTTCTGAAAAGTGAGGCGCAGATCCCGCCTCTGCTCCGGTGTCAGGGACGTATAGATTTCTCCGACCTTTTCTTTTGACTGTTCGGCAGCTACGCAATTAAATTTGAATAGATTATCCTTAATATTTGAGGGCAGTTGTGTATCTGCAAGGATGGTTTTCAGATCTCCCGAATCGCAAAGCATTTTTTGAAAACCCTCTCTTTTACTCCCGAAAAAATAACTCTTTCCGTCTTTCGTAACGACAAAGGTATCTGTGCACCCCCCTGCAAACAGTGCCGCGAGCAAGATGCCCGTAAGGAGAAAAGCTCCTGTTTCCTTTCTGTTTTTCATGTCTCAGCTCCCTGTTAAAATATTAAGAATTTTCTCTTTCATTTTAGGTGAATCCCACTCCTGCTCACCCATGATCTTTTCGACGAGCCCACCCCTCCTGTCTATGATAAATGTTGCCGGCAGACCCATTACAGCATAACTGTCGAAATAAACTTCTTTGTTCTTGTCCATTAACACAGGAAGCGCCAGTTTCTTCTCTAAGATGAATGAAAGCACGGGTTTTTCCGTTGGGTCAACTGAAATCGCCAGGACCATAAGCCCCTTGTTCCTGAGTTCCAGATAGAGATTATTAAGCGAGGGCATCTCTGCCTTGCATGGCCCGCACCATGTTGCCCAGAAATTCAGTATAACCACATTGCCTTTGAATGCGGAAAGCGACACTTTTTTACCGTGGACATCTGCAAGGGTGAAATCAGGAGCCGCGGGACCGGATACCCCGGCAAATGTGGGAACGGCATTAAAATTGATGATTAAGACAGCAAAAAGCATAACAAAAAATAGTAAACATACCTGCTTGATTGTTGGACGGCGAAACAGTCTCATATCTTTTCCCCATGGACAGGGAAGGAGCTGCAGCTCCTTCCCTGTCCTGCGGCTTAGAATGTTACATCAAAGGATGCGTAAATATCACTTGCGTGCTTAAGCGGCGCAAACAACTGTACGGAATTGGCATTCAGGCTGCTTATGCTTTGAGCGCCCCCCACCCAGTTGCTGCTTCCTGTATCACTAAAGTCATAATATTGATACCCAAGTCTGAAAAAGGCGTTTCCTCGCCGTGCAATAGGTTTCTTGTTGAGACCCTGAATAATGTATGCTTCATACACGTTGCCTCTTGCCGCGAGCTTGCTTGTCCACATGTCGTCACTTGCAGGGGTAAAGGTAATCCAGTTTTTTGAACCATGGTTATATTCGAGCCCGAGCTTTGTCCCTGTACTATTAATATCATACCTTCCGCCCAGATAAATCGCTTCACCTGTGTAAGACTTCATCGGTGTGCCTGTTACAGTGTCCCACAGAAGACCGTAATGGGCCCCGCCGCCAAAATCTATGTATCTGCCGTTTGGATGGGTCAAGCTGATGGCAGGAGACAGGAAGAGGTTCAGGTCACCTATGCCGAGTTTCTCTATTTTGCCCATGACTACAGCACCGTACTGGTCGATATCTCCAATATTTGCATTCGCAATACTCACCGGGGTCAGAAGGGCAGGAGTACCCGGCCCAAAAGTCCCTGCAGGAATAGTACCGTTAAAATTAAAACTGTCGGATTCAGGGAACGCGAATAAGTCCAAAGCCCTGTTCCACTGCACTTCAGCATGCAAATTATCTGTATCGATAAGGGCAGCATTGACCCCGATCAGCCATACATCTTTCATGTCATTAGTGGCTTCACCGGTCCTGAATCCGCTGTCAAAGCCCTTGCCGAAGCAGAACTTGGCATATGCGCCGGGAAGGGCATCGATATCAGGGGCGACTCCCAGAGTCCCGCCGTCAAACGCGTAGTCGACCAGTAAGCCGGGAGTACCGGCAGTGCCGATTTTCTCTGTATTTTGACGCAGATTGGTCGGAACGCCTCCTGTGGACGGTCTCCTTCCGATGGAAAACCATACTGGCTCGCCAAATATGTTGCTCCACGATGCGAATGCCTGGTCAACCCTGAGGGTATTATCTTGCGGTATGTGCGAGATATTGCCGTCAAAGACATAAAACTTGTCTGCAAAGAATGCACCGCCGCCAGGAGTGTTGTTCGCGTCAGTTGGCGACGCGGTCTCTTCCCCCCATACTTTGTACATAAGCAGTCTTGCATGGACCAGTACATCTTCGGTTGCCCTTGCGGTCAGGTTCAGACCGAACCTGTTGGTAAGGATATTGTCGTTGCCCACATTAGTTGAGGTGGGGTTGACACCGAACAAAACGTGGTTTGCAGGCAGGAGCAAGGCTGTAGTGCCCTGAAGCGAATCCAGTCTCGCCCTGTAATCCCCGCCGATTGTAAACCAGGAAGAAGCTGCTGCCTGCTCATCGGTTTTCTTTTCTACGTCCTCAGTCTTTTTTTCCACAGTTGTGATTCTTTCTTCTTTAACAGTCTCTTTGCTCTGAATCTCTGTCATCTGCTGCTTCAGGAGATCCAGTTCTTTTGAGAGTTGATCGATCTTTTGCATGAGCTCGCTTTGATCAACAGCGAATGCCGGAACAGGAATCAAGAAAGAAAACGAAAGCAGCACTGCTAAAAACTTTTGTCTCATATCTTACACCCCCGCACTAATTTTTAGCAGTTTAGAATATATGCAACTAACTTGTCAAGCAGATTTCTATGTTTCTAATATCGAATGCTCCATGAAGGAATAGGTGTTCTGTGGGCATGTTTATTTTGTAAAGAAGGTTTTATGCACAAAGGACGGCAAGAACATAAATACTTTTTTCAGGAAGCCCGCAGGCTGCTACGGCAAGATTGGTCCCATAATTTTCAAGAGAGAGTCGGAATACTTATGATCGGGTCATCAAAGAGGCCATTTTACCTCTTTCAGTAAGAAGGTCGGAAAGAACTTCCTTCATAAGACTGCACGCCTGAATCACCTTGGGGTTGGCGATGCTATAGTAAATATTAATGCCTTCTCTCCTGCTATTTAATATACCTTTAAGCTTCATCAGGGCAAGGTGCTGCGATGCGTTTGCCTTGGGGATGCCGAGAATCTCAATGATCTCGGTGACACTCTTTTCGCCATCCTTCAGTGCGGCGATGATTTCTATCCTTTTGGGGCTGGCAAGTGTCTTACAGATTTCGGCCTGCAATTCATATATGGTCTTATCTTTCTTCATAAATATTTATAAATTCTATTGAGTACCTATGCAAAAAGTCAACGATAAGGTTAACTTGATGTTGCAATTCAGACAGTACAGGGTTGTTTTTCTGCAGTCGAGCGCCTGGGTTATCTGCAGTGGGCGAGTAACGCCGAGCCCACATATTCAATTGGAACACAAATGGTTTTCAGTACAGACGACAGGACTGGTACAGCGGACTATTCGCTCGCAAAGAAAAACAACCCTGTACTGTCTGAATTGCAGGAACTTGACGATCGCCTTTTGCCTTTTTTCTTTCTGTTGATATAAAATGAGCCATGGAATTGTTCAGGGAAATTAGAGCGTATTATATTAAGCTGCCGTACGCATGCAATAAGATCGGGCAGGATATCAGCGACAGGTTATGGAATCTTTCAAAAGACAACTCGATCAGTACGATTGATGTCAGCAAAGAGAATGAGGTCCTGATTCACGCTGAAGCGGATTTTTCGCTGGAGAGCTGGAATGAGGCAATAAGCTATTTGCGCTCCGCAATTTCGCTTCTTAATGTGAAGAACGGCTATATTGCCGTTCGGAAGATTGTGGCATCCGAAAGTGCCCTGAAGACCGAAATTGAAGGATATAAAGTAACCAGGAGGGGCGTATACAATGTTGAAATGCCGGAGTCGCCCGATTTCATTGAGGACATCATAAGGCTTTCGGGAAGGAATAAAAAACTTCAGCAGATTGACGCCATGGAAAAGCTGTTCAGGTTTATTGAGGAGCAGGAAAAAGATGGCGTAGATGAAGATGGGGCTTAATACCTGTTTGCCGCCTCTCTACCCGAAGCAAGCCCCCTCATCCCCCGGCATTTCCCTTCCTTGACCTCTGTGAGATATCTGCTACAATTTTAATAAACATTTTATAATGAGGCGGTTTCCGCCGGTTTGATCTGATTATTATTAATAAACACTGGAGGTCATGTATGAAAGGGAATGAGAAGATCATCGAGCATCTGAACGCGCGCCTGGCCGAAGAGCTGACTGCCATCAGTCAATACATGGTCCACGCCGAGATGTGCGATAACTGGAAGTACAAGCGGCTGGACGAGATGATTCAGAAGAGGGCAATAGACGAGATGAAGCACGCCGAGAAGCTCATAGCCCGCATCCTCTTTCTCGAAGGCCGTCCCATTGTCAGCAACCTGAACAAGATGCATATCGGCGCTGAAGTTCCGAATATGCATCAGAATGACCACGATGCCGAGGAAGGGGCCATCAAGGGCTACAACGAGAGTATCCGGCTGGCGGTGGAGGTTGGAGATAACGGAAGCCGCGAACTCCTCGAATCGATCCTGAAAGATGAAGAAGACCACATTGACCTGATCGAAGCCCAGCTCGACCAGATTAAACAGGTGGGTCTGCCGAATTACCTGGTGGAGCAGCTTGACTGATGGGATGTTATTGATTAATATTGTGAATAACATGACCGGCAATGGCCTTTCCGGCAGGCCATTGCCATGACTCCCTATAACGGACAAAGACAAATAAGAAATTTTGAATGATAAATCATGGACTTTTTCATGAATTCAACATTTAGCATTCAACATTCAAAATTTTATAATATAATATAGGTATAGATAGCGAGGAGGGGCAAAGATGAAAGGCTTATTAATTTCATTAATTATATTAATGGCTTTTGCTTCGATACCAATCTTGTCAAATGCGCAGACTGACCAACCGTCAGCACAAAATACTCTATTATCACAGCCTCTGATCCGGGAGGGAGACCTGGCGGTCGAACTGGCTGGGGGACTGAAGGTGGGTGCGCCAAAAAACGAGGCTGAAGCTGAGGACGCGTTGAGCGCAGCCGGCATAAGCCCGAGCAATGGCTGGATCGCCGATTACCCGGCCACCCCTGATATTATCGGAGAACTGCAGGCCTCCATCAGTGGAGCGGCAGACTCGGGCAAACTGGGTGTCGGGAAAGACGCGGCATTGAAAACATTTCAGGACATTATAAGTGGGGACAACCTGCCTGTAAGGCCGGATACTTCAGGTAATGAGGCTGTTGAGACATCTGCGCCGAATTATCCCGACACTTCAGCAATAGATAATTATTATTCCAGTGAGGGCCCCCCTGTAGTCACCTACTATGCTCCGCCCCCTGATGATGCATACTTGTATACATGGGTCCCTTATCCGTTTTGGTGGACGGATATGTGGTTCCCCGGGTTCTTTGTTCTGGCAGACTTTAACGTCAGTATTCATGGTCATGATCATGGACATCATCACCATGGGCACGATGGATATATCACGAATCATTACCACGATCCCAGGACAGGCGGATTAACCCGCATCGACCCCGCAAACAGATTTCGCGGCGGGACTTTGCCGCCTGGAGGACGTACAGGATGGACCAGTCCGGCCGCACGGAGCGGGGCGCAGGCGCTTTTCAATAAAAGCCGTGAACGCCCCGGCGGGCCTGGGGCAGGCAAAGAATTACGGGGCTATGGGGTGACTCAAAACCCTGCCGGGACCCGTTCAAGTGCCTTTGAGCACTCTGTCAACAGCCAGACTGAGCATGCGGCGAGTGACCGCGGGTTCCAAAGCCGCTCAAGTGCCGGCCAGATTACTGGTGGCGGTCATGTAGGCGGAATTCCCGCTCGGCCCGCAGGAGGTGGGGGTGCCCGCGTTGGCGGAGGCGGAGGATTCCATGGCGGTGGCGGTGGAGGGTTCCATGGTGGTGGAAAGCGTTAATAGATCGCTGATATATGGAGGAAAGAACAGTGTTTAGATATATGGCAAAATCAGAAATCCTTTCCCGTTGCATTTATAAGGCAGCTGTTTTTATAGCTGCCATGATTGCGGTAACTGCTTTCACATGTCTTGCGTCTGATCAAAACACAAAGCAGGAGAAGTTCAAGTCTCCGGAAGTTGCGTTCAGTGCATTAATACAAGCTGCCAGGACCAATGACACGAAGGAATTACTCGCCATCTTCGGACCCCGGGGCAAAGATATTATATCCTCCGGTGACGCGGTTGCCGACAGTATTGCCCGTGAACGTTTTGTTAAGGCAGCAGGCGAGGCGGTGAAATTTTCAAAGCTGGACAACAAAACCGTTCTGCCGGTCATCGGAAAAGATGCATGTTCTTTCCCCATACCTATTGTGAAGTCAGGGCGGCAATGGGTATTTTCGACGGAAGAGGGCAGGCAGGAGATATTGAACCGGAGAATAGGCAGGAACGAATTAAATACCATTCAGGTCGCTGTCAATTATGTGGGTGCTCAACGTGAGTATGTGAGCAAGGACCTGGATGGCAGCGGGGTATTACAATACGCTCAAAGATTCAGGAGCCATAAGGGCAAAAAGGACGGCTTGTACTGGGAAGCAGCGCCAGGGGAGGAGGAGAGTCCTCTGGGGCCGATGGTTGCCCGTGCCACGGAAGAGGGATACACTGCCCGGAAACCGGGCGAGAAGCGGGTCCCGTACCACGGGTATTATTTCAATATCCTGAAAAGGCAGGGCGGCAACGCTCCCGGCGGTGAAATGGATTATGTTGTCAACGGCAAGATGACAGCCGGCTTCGGGCTGCTGGCATACCCTGCCCAGTACGGGGTGTCGGGAATCATGACCTTCGAGATAAACCAGCAGGGTATTGTTTACCAGAAGGACCTGGGGCCCGGGACTGAAGAAGCTGCAAAGGCAATTACAAAGTATGACCCTGACAAGACGTGGCAAAAGGTGAAAGAGCAATAACTTTTTTTGATGTTATTGTTATCGGAGCCGGCGCGGCAGGGCTCATGGCTGCTATCGAATCCGGCAAAAGAGGCCGGTCGGTGCTGGTTGTCGATCATGCCGGCAGCATAGGGAAAAAGATACGCATCTCCGGAGGCGGCCGCTGCAACTTCAGCAATATTGCGGCAGACCATCGCAATTATATATCGCGCAACCCCCGCTTCTGTAAATCCGCACTTGCCCGTTTTAGCGTGTATGATTTTATTGCTATGCTCGAAAGGCACGGCATTGCTTATGAAGAACGCGAACAAGGGCAACTGTTCTGCGTCAGGGGCTCTCCGGAAATACTGAAAATGCTCGCCAAAGAATGCTCCGAAGCCGGGGCACAAGTCCTGTTAAACTGCCGTATCTCTTCTCTATGCAAGGAGGAGGCGTTCACTGTTGTCACTGATAAGGGGACATTTGTTTCCGCGTCCCTGGTGGCCGCTACCGGAGGATTGTCGTATCCCAAACTTGGCGCAACGGGATTGGGCTACAGGATAGCCGAACAGTTCGGCATTAACGTTATTGAAGTGAAGCCGGCACTGGTCCCGTTTGTCTTCGGCCCCCCGGCTTCAGCGGATTTCGGTGAATTAAGCGGTATTTCATTAGAAGCCCGGGTTAGCTGCAACGGCAAGGAGTTTCAGGGTGGCATACTGTTTACGCATAGAGGGCTGAGCGGTCCTGCCATACTCCAGGTTTCAGCGTACTGGGAGCCGGGTGATGCCCTTATAATAGATATAGTGCCGGGAATTGATATGCAGGAAGCCTTCGCGTCAAAACAGCACAGCACAATGGAAATGCCTGCACTGCTTTCTCAATTCCTGCCCAGACGGTTTGCGCGTTATTGGTGTGAGCGATATGGTTATCTAAGGCCGATATGCCGCTATAACAAAAAGGAACTGATGAAGGTCTCGGGCCACATGCATAAATGGGAAATTTATCCTGCAGGGACTGAGGACTATAGTACGGCGGAAGTCACGGCAGGTGGGATCGATACGGACGAGCTCTCGTCAAAAACAATGGAATCCAAAAAAGTGCGCGGCCTCTATTTTGCCGGCGAGGTCATTGATGTGACGGGGCAGTTGGGAGGCTATAACCTGCAGTGGGCGTGGTCTTCAGGTTTTGCTGCAGGACAGTATGCGTAGAACAAAACAAATCATACTCGCATCGGCATCGCCGCGAAGAAGAGATCTATTGCAGTTGACCGGCCTGCCTTTTAAAGTCGATCCCGTCAGTTGCGAAGAGAACATGAATATCCGTGTATCTCCCCGCAGACTGTCGAGGCTTTTATCTGAAAAAAAGGCCCGGCTGGCTGCCGGAAAATACCGTGACGCCATTATTATTGCTGCCGACACATTCATTGTCTTCAAGGACAGGATTATGGGAAAGCCTCTTACGCCTGCCGGAGCCAGGGGGATGCTTGCGGCCCTCAGCGGAAGAGAGCATGCCGTCATTACCGGTTTTACTATTATCGACACCCGCACCGGAAAGCGCATTTCCCGGTCAGTAGAAACAAAGGTGTACTTCGACAAGCTGACGATGAAGGAAATCAACGCATACGTGCGGACCGGCGAGCCCCTGGACAAAGCCGGGGCATATGCCATACAGGGGCTCGGATCAATTTTTGTCCGCAGGATCGAAGGGGATTATTTTAATGTAATAGGATTACCCCTGAACGCACTGAAATCATGTCTCAGTCAATTCGGCATAAGTATTCAGTCCTGAATGGTTTGTTAAGAGCGGCATAGGAATGAAGCTTGAGGGCATTCGTAACAATCCAAAAAGGGAAATGAAGGACTGGGCGGATATTCAGTCCATGGTTGAACTCCTGGCTGATGATCTTGACTGGGAAAAGATCAAGGAGTATTGTAAGATTACCGGAATGGAGGATGCATATGACAGAATCTTTGGCTTTAGGTGACCTTACAGAGGCTGAAATAGAGGAGTTGAACAGGGCCACAGAAGCGATGAGGCGGAATCGGTTGCAGCGGCCTGCCATTGCGGGGGACGTGGACAGTTATCTGCAATTTCTCGAGGACCGCCAGGAACTGTTCGGATATTCCGCCAGGAAAGTCACCCACCCACCCCTCGTTATCAACGAAAGCTCCATCCTATAAGGAAAGCTCCCGGGGAGGGATTCGAACCCCCGACAGGGTGGTTAACAGCCACCTGCTCTGCCAGCTGAGCTACCCGGGAATATGAACTGAAGTGCTGAACAGTGAACTTCTTTTATAACAAAACAATTATTAGGTTGTCAATAAAAACGGTCTCGCAAAAAAGTCGTCATACCCGCGAAGGCGGGTATCCATAGTGCAAACAACTTTATGAAAAGAATGGATTCCCGTTTTCACGGGAATGACGAAAAAACACATTCCACGCTTTTTTAGTAGGTTGTCAATTAAGACACTTCAATTTTTATTTCTTTCGGCTTTGCCTCCTCCCGTTTTGGAAGCACCAGTTCAAGGACCCCATTTTTAAATGTGGCTTTTGCCTTTTCGCTGTCGACCTCAACCGGCAGCGCTACGGTCCTCGCAAAGCTGCCGTAGTTTATTTCACTGACGTAGTATGCAGTCCCCCCGACCTCTTCTTCTTTTTTGAGCTCTCCTTTCAGGGTGAGAGAATCTTTTGCAATAGAGAGATCAATATCTTCTTTTTTCACTCCAGGGAGTTCGGCCCTGAACACGATCTCGTTTGTTCTGTCATAGATTTCAACATTCGGAACAATGTGCAGTGACTCAGGGGGCACTGTCTCAGGATTTTCACCCCATGTCCTCCTTCTCCTATGTTGCGGAGAAAAGATTTCATCAAAGAGCCGGTCCATGTCTCTCCTCATTTCTTCGAGTTCTTTCAAGGGCCCCCATTTGATTACCGACATAACACCCTCCTTAGTTCCCTTTATTACACCACTTCGCCCACTGCCAGGCCGGCGAATACAATATTCTTGCCGTCGCAGTCTACTTCAACCACATTGCCTTCTTTAAATGTCCTGTCGAGTATTTTAAGTGCAAGCGGGTTGAGGATCTCATTCTGTATGGCCCGTTTGAGCGGCCGGGCGCCGAAAACAGGGTCATAACCTGCGTGAGCAATATGTTCTTTGGCCGCATCGGTGAGCACTATATCTATCTTTTTCGCCAGCAGATACTTTTTCATCCGCGCCACCTGAATTTCTACGATGCTCTTCAGCAATTTCTCATTGAGCGGGTTGAAGATTATGATATCATCTACCCTGTTAAGGAACTCCGGCCTGAAGAAGGCTTTCAGGTCGTTCATTATCTTGTCCCGCAGGTCCTGTCTGTTTTCGTCGTACCAATACGCCGCGGGTCTTTTGGCCCTCTCGTCAAGGATCTCCTGAATGTGCATACTCCCGATATTAGATGTCATAATTACAACGGCGTTTCTAAAGTCCACGGTCCTGCCATGTCCATCAGTCAGCCTCCCGTCGTCGAGAAGCTGCAGCAGGAGATTGAATACTTCAGGATGGGCCTTTTCAACCTCGTCGAAGAGCACCACCGAATACGGCCTCCTTCGCACTGCCTCGGTCAATTGGCCGCCTTCCTCGTAGCCGACATACCCGGGAGGCGCTCCGATGAGCCGCGAGGTGGTGTGGCGCTCCTGATATTCAGACATATCTATTCTTATCACTGCCGCTTCAGTATCGAAGAGGAATTCGGCAAGCGCCTTTGCGAGTTCTGTTTTCCCCACTCCTGTGGGGCCGAGGAACATGAATGATCCGATAGGCCTGTTGGGGTCCTGGATGCCGGCCCGCGCCCTTCTTATGGCATTCGATACGGCGGCAATTGCCTCGTCCTGGCCTACGACCCTTTTCCTGAGGTTTTCATCCATTTTAATCAGTTTCTGGATCTCGCTTTCGAGCATTCTTGACACCGGCACACCGGACCATTTCGAAACGACTTCGGAGATGTCTTCCTCATCAACCTCCTCCTTCAGCATCTTTCTCCTTGACTGGGTCTCGCGAAGCTTAAGGTTGTCCTCATCAAGGAGTTTCCGCAGTTGAAGGAGCTTGCCGTACCTCAACTCGGCAGCCTTGGCCAGATCGCCTTCACGCTCGGCCCTCTCCGATTCGATTTTTGTTGCTTCAAGCTGTACTTTCAGGTCCCTGATTTTCTGAATTGCTTCTTTTTCGCTCAACCACTGCGCTCTGAGCACGTCCCGTTTTGATTGCAGTTCAGCCATTTCCCTTGCCAGTTTTTCGAGCTTCTCCCTCGCGTCCTGAGAGCCGTCGTCGCGCATTACAGCCTGTTTCTCGATCTCAAACTGCCTCAATTTTCTTTCGATTTCGTCAAGTTCGGTCGGCATGCTGTCTATTTCCATCCTCAACTTTGCCGCAGATTCATCGATCAGGTCTATGGCCTTGTCGGGAAGGAACCTGTCGGTTATGTATCTGTGAGAAAGGACCGCTGCTGCGACAAGAGCGGAATCTTTTATCTTTACGCCGTGGTGGACCTCATATTTATCTTTTAGCCCCCTGAGGATTGAGATAGTATCTTCGACAGAAGGCTCTTTAACATAAACAGGCTGGAACCTCCGCTCCAATGCCGGATCTTTTTCTATATACTTCCTGTATTCATTTACAGTTGTGGCACCGACACAACGCAGCTCACCCCGGGAAAGGGCAGGTTTGAGCATGTTGGATGCATCCACCGCCCCCTCGGCCGCGCCCGCGCCGACCAGCGTATGGAGTTCGTCGATGAAGGTTATGACCTTTCCTTCCGACTGCTCGATCTCTTTTAATACAGCTTTCAGGCGCTCTTCGAATTCGCCGCGGAATTTCGAGCCGGCAACGAGGCTTGCGATGTCGAGGGTTATAAAGCGCTTGTCTTTCAGTGTTTCGGGCACATCCCCGGCAACAATCCTCTGCGCAAGTCCTTCAGCAATTGCTGTTTTCCCCACGCCGGGATCTCCTATGAGCACCGGATTGTTTTTTGTTCTCCTGGAGAGCACCTGGATAATCCTGCGTATTTCTTCGTCCCTTCCGATAACAGGATCGAGCTTCCCTTTTCGCGCAAGATCGGTGAGGTCCTTGCCGTACCGTGTAAGGGCCTGGTATTTTTCTTCCGGATTAGGGTCCGTCACCCGATGGATGCCGCGGATTTCACGCATAGCAGTAAGTATTGCATCGGGTGCAGCACCGTTCCGCTTGAGGATCTCCGAAGCAGGACCGTAAGTGTTGGCGACAGCAAGCAGCAGGTGCTCGACACTTATAAACTCGTCAGTCAGATGGCCGGCCTCTTCATAAGCCTTTTCAAGTACGGTTTTCAAACGCGGTGCGATGTATATCTGGCCCATTGGGGCAGCTCCTGAGACCTTTGGAAAACGTTCTATCTCTTTTTCAGTCTCTTTCTTTATCTCGGCAATATCGGCCCCGAGCCTTCTTAGTATTTGAAGAGCAATGCCTTCTTCATCATCAAGGAGCGCTAAAAGCAGATGCTCTACATCGAGTTGCTGATTGCCGTTTTTTTCAGCAATGCCCTGCGCTTCCTGCACAGCTTCCTGGCTTTTGACGGTTAATTTGTCTAATCTCATACGACTATTCCTCCTTCCCTTTGCTTTAACCACCCAATACTATTCTTCACTGAATATATTTTGAATATGTCTTTCAAATTCCCTTTTCAAGTCATCATCCAAAAATTGCATCATTTCCATTATTTCAGAGTGCAGCGCTTTAAGGCGCTTGCGCATACGGAGGATAATATCCACGCCGGCCTTATTGACCCCGAGTTCTTTGGTGAGTTTTATTACCAAATCGAGCCGCTCAATGTCCTCATCCGAATAGAGCCGCTGGCGGTTTACCCGGTGGGGGCTTACAAATCCTTCCCGCTCGTACATGCGCAGTGTCTGTGGATGGACTTCGAGTATTCTCGACACGACGCTTATCATGTATACCGGGCTGTTTTTGTCCTGCCTCTTGTTAATCCTCATGATGCACCATGCCCTTCCTGGGGTCTTTCTTGTATAAAGACTCTATAACCTGTATCGCCTCCCGCGCCTTTTCAGGTATGTCCCTCGGGACCACGATCTTGATTTCAACATATTCATCGCCCCTCGCTTTAGTTTTGTTGGAAATGAAACCCTTTCCGGTAAGTTTGAATTTCTGGGAGCCCTGCGTTCCGGTCGGCAGCTTCATGATCGAGACCCCGTCAATAGTCGGGACTTCCACTTTCGCGCCGAGCGCCGCTTCTCCAAAGGTGACCGGCAGCTGGACGTAAATGTCGTTGTCTTTCCTCGTGAATACCGGATGGCGCCTGATAGTTATTTCGAGAAGGAGGTCTCCGGCAGGCCCTCTGCCTGTACCGGCATTGCCCATGCCTTTTAATCTGACAACCGACCCGTTATCAACTCCCGCCGGTATTTTTACCTTTAAGTTTTCTGTATTAAACAGCTCTCCCCTTCCGGCGCATTTTTTACATACAGAGGTAATTTTTTTTCCGGTCCCCCTGCATTCCGGACAGGTCTGGGCCATTTTGAAAAAGCCTTTTGAGGTTTGCACATGGCCGGTCCCCCTACATGCAGGACAGGTCTGGGAAGCCTCGGCCCCGCTTCCACCGCATTTATCGCACTGGATTGTCCGCTTTACGGCAAACGGTCTCGTCAGCCCGCTGAAGGCCTCCTCAAGGGTAAGTTCCACGCCTGTCAGTATGTCCGCCCCTCTGGCATGACGGGACAGGCTTTCCGCGCGGGCGCCAAAAATATCGCCGAAGACATCACTGAAATCGAATGTTTCGCCGCCGCCAAACCCCCTGAATCCTTCTCCGCCGCCAAACTGCTCAAACGTAGTCCCTGCTCTGTCATACTGCGCCCGCTTCTCCTTGTCGCTGAGCACAGCATAGGCCTCATTGAGTTCCTTAAATTTTTCCTCAGCGGTTTTGTCGCCGGGATTCAGGTCGGGATGGTACTTTCTGGCGAGCTTTCTGAAAGCCTTTTTGATGTCATCCTGCGAGGCATCTTCACTAATGCCCAGTATTTTATAGTAGTCTTTTACCGATGTCGCCATTTTTACCTCTCCTGATTCATATAATAATACTTTAGTTGAACCTTGTCAAGTATATTGGTAGCGCCGACCGTGCATCATGGTTGTTGGGTTGCAATTCTGTCATTCCGGCTTGTCCGGAATCGTCCTTTGACCTGCTCGGAAAGATTCCGGACAAGCCGGAATGACAGAATAAAAAAGCATGACCCACCACCAGGTTTCTTTATATATGTATACTGTGCTGATAAACAATTATACCCCTGTTGCATATTTGTGCAAGCCGGTAATGGTACAATGTAGCGAGTTGATAAACTGTCCGTATCTGTAGCACATAAACTGTCCGGGTGGTATATGGATAGCAAGGGGGGCTATCCATGAAACGTTCGGCGGTGTTGCAGGAGGTACGGAAAATGAGATTTGAAGAAGGTTATGAGGGCTGGAAGAGTGGACGGCTAACGCAGGAGGAAGCGGCGATGCTCCTTGGTGTCTGTGACAGGACATTTCGGCGATATCTGCTGAGGTATGCGGATAAAGGGATGGAGGGACTTATAGATAAGCGTTTAGGACAAATATCGCATCTGCGAGCACCAGTTGACGAAGTGATGGCGCTATCGGATCTTTATAGAGGACGTTATTATGGTTTCAACGTCAAGCATTTTTTTAGCTGGTATCGCCGAGTTCATCAAGGAAACAGGAGCTACACATGGGTCAAAAACACCCTCCAGGAAAAGGGATTGGTACCGAAAGGGGCACTGAAAGGGGCACACAGGAAAAGAAGGGTCAGGGCTCCCTATATCGGCATGATGCTTCATCAGGATGGTTCCCGGCACCAGTGGGTTCCCGGCAAATTATGGGATTTGATCGTGACGATGGATGATGCCAGCAGTGAACACTACTCGATGTTTTTTGTTAAGGAAGAAGGCACACAAAGCAGCTTTCTGGGTGTAAAAGAGGTTATAGAGCAACACGGGTTGTTTGCTTCGTTGTATACGGATCGCGGAAGTCACTATTGGCATACACCGGAGGCTGGAGGGAAAGTGGACAAATCAAGTCTTACCCAGTTTGGTCGTGCAATGAGCCAACTGGGGATTAAGATGATCCCTGCGTATTCTCCTGAAGCCAGGGGCCGTTCTGAGCGAGCCTTCAGTACCCATCAAGATCGGCTGGTCAAGGAGCTTGCGATGGCGGGCATCACTGGGATGAAGCAGGCCAATGATTATCTTGCCAGTACATATATGCCGGCCCATAATGCCGAGTTCGCCGTTATCCCTCAAGAACCAGAGAGCGTGTTCGTGACTTGGGCAGGCACTGCCTTGGAAGACATCCTATGCGAACAGTATGACCGCACCGTCGGCAATGACAACTGTGTAAAGTTCGATGGACTAAAACTTCAGATCCCGCCAAATCAATATCGTTGCCATTACGTCAGGGTCCAGGTAAGCGTTCATCGTTATCCCGACGGTAGACTTGCTATCTTTCATGGACCGAGAAAACTGGCTGCCTATAACTCTAAAGGAAAGGAGATTGCAATTTGCTCACATGCAGCGGCATAAGCCTTAATAAAACTGAAATCGGTGGACTGCCATGTTCCATGCGCAGCCACCCTGCAGAACCGGACAGTTTATTTGCTCTAAAACCGGACAACTCTATTTGTTGACAACACTATGGTCAATTCCTTACCGCAATTCTGACATTACGGGGTTGTTTTTCTGCAGTCGAGCGCCTGGGTTATCGGCAGTGGGCGAGTAACGCCGAGCCCACATGAACAACAGGAACACAGTTGATGTTCCGCAAAGACAGAGGGGCCGGCACCGCAGACTAATCGCTCGCAAAGAAAAATTACCCCGTAATGTCTGAATTGCGGAATTCCTTATTTCCCGACCACCAGAATAACAAAGCTGTCTTTGATCATCACCGGCCTCGGTTTCGCCCCTTCCGGAGTCGACGCCGGCAACGGAGCGAATGTTGCCGTGGGCAGATATATGTTGTGGGTCACGGTATCAATCGCCATTGTACGGGCCCCTCGTTGCGTAGTGACAGTCTCAGCCACCCCGAACTTGCCGGGAGACAACTCCCGCACCACCGTAAGACTGCCTTCCCCGTTAGAGCTGAACGCCAGTCCCGTCCCTGGATCGAAGCCGTTTCCATCAACACCTTCACCGATCGGCACAGCAGCGATCACCTTGCCTGCCCTGACATCCAGAACGACCATGACCTTATTGTGACATCCTGCGAAGACCCTGTGATGCTCAGGGTCGAATCCCATTCCCGTGGGCTCTTCACATGGCTTGAGTGAATACCGCTTCACCGTTGCAAGCTTCAAACTGTCGATTTCGACCACCTCACCCTTATCTTCGATATTCACGTACACCTTGCCCCTGCCGTCTGCTGCGGCAAATTCAGGCTTGCCGCCAAGCAAAATCGTGCCGACAACCTCTCCTGAAGCGCCATCAAATACCGTAGCGTCCTTGCTGCCGCCGTTGAAAGTAAATACTCGTTTCGAGGCAGGGTCGTACAGGATGGCATCAGGATTTGTTCCGGTTTTCACCTGTCCGAGCACTTTCAGAGTTTTTAACTCGAAAATAGTGGCCGTATTTATTCGCCCGTTGCTGGTAAAACCACGATTCAGCTCCGGCGCCACCGCTATTCCATGCACCCCGGCAGTGCCGGTAATATCGCCCACCAATTTATCTGTATCGAGATCGAGCACCATCACGTGGGTGCCGCGGGAAACATACAGGCGCCGGGCACTGCTATCCGCGGTCAGATAGTCCCAACCGCCTTCTCCGCCGAGTCGCAGCTTATTGATTACATGATAACCATCGTCCGCTGCATTGGCGGCAGCGCAAAAAGTCAGGATACAAAACAACAGGAATATTTGCAAAATTTTCATAATACTTCCTCCTAATCGGGATTAATTTTGTCATGTACGTTTTATATGATAGCAAATTAGTATAAAAACCACACTTCTCTCAAGGAAAAAATACCTGTTTTCATCAAAGAGCCTTGCATCATACCTGCTGATCCTGTATCCTTTAATCTGTGATCGGCGTGATACTTTTAAACCTGGGCGGTCCTGACTCCATCGATGCTGTCAGGCCGTTTCTCTATAATCTTTTTTCGGACAGAGACATAATCAGGCTCGGTCCCCCATTCCTCCAGAAACCGATAGCCGCTCTTATAATCGGGATAAAGCTCAGAAAGACGCTGGCTGCCTATAACCTGATAGGGGGCAAGTCCCCTCTGCATGATATTACTTCAGCTCAGGCTAAGGCGCTCGAAGAAAATCTCAACAGCACCGCGTCTCCGCGTCAGGCAAAATTCAGGGTATGCGTCGGTATGCGTTACTGGCATCCATTTACTGAAGAGAGCCTCGGGCAGCTGTATGAAGAAGGGACAAAAAGAATAATCGCGCTGAGCCTTTATCCGCACTACTCTGTTGCGACAACCGGTTCTTCAATTAAGCATTTCAAAGATGCTGCTGCAAAATATCCTTTTGAATATTCCTGCATCACCTCCTGGTCCACTCACCCTCTGTACATAGACGCCCTCGCAGCACGGATTGAGGAGGGGCTGAAGGGTTTCGACGCCAAACCTGCCGTGCTGTTCAGCGCCCACAGTCTTCCGCAGAAAATTGTCACTTCAGGAGATCCATACGTCAATGAAATTCAGGGGACAATTGATGCGCTCACTAAAAGGCTGGACCTTCAGTGGTACCTCTCCTACCAGAGCAAGACCGGCCCGGTCAAATGGCTCGGGCCCTCTACTGAACAGATGCTCCATGAACTTGCCGGCAAAGGAATAAAAAATTTACTCGTTGTGCCCATCAGCTTCGTATCAGACCATATTGAAACTCTGTACGAAATAGATATACTATACAAAGGCATGGCAAAGAATCTCGGCATAACGCTCCAGCGCATTGAGTCTCTCAATACTTCTGCCAAATTTATAGAGGCCCTTGAGGATATCGTACTGAAAAATGTGAAAGACGCCGGATGGATTTGAGTTAATAAACAGGAGAGGGGACACATGCCTACATATGAAGTCATCGTAATCGGGGCCGGCATAAGCGGATTAAGTTTTGCTCACTATTGCGGCAGGGAGGGGATGAGGACTCTTGTAATCGAAAAGGATGGACATGTCGGCGGCACACTGCATTCCCATCGCTTTGAAGACGCCGATGGATTTTGGTTAGAACTTGGCGCCCATACCTGTTACAACTCATATCGCAACCTAATAGGTATTGTAGAGAATTGCAGCATTCTCAATCAGTTGATTGCTCGTGAGAAAGTGCCGTTCAAAATGTTTGTTGACGGCCGAATAAAATCCATCCCGTCACAGCTCAATTTTTTAGAGATCCTCCTCTCAGCGCCCCGCTTGTTTACCCTCAGGCAAGAAGGTCAAAGTGTTGAATCATACTATTCCAGAATCGTCGGCTGCGCGAACTTCGAGCGGGTCATCGGTCCTGCCATGAATGCCGTGTTATCTCAAAAAGCAAATGATTTTCCGGCGGACATGATCTTCAAAAAACGACCCCGGAGAAAAGATATCATAAAGAAATTCACCCTGACAGACGGTCTTCAGGTAATTGCCGACGCTGTCGCTTTACAAAAAAATATCGACATTATTAAAGAAAAAGAAGTGCGTGCGATAAAATCCAAAGGACATGGTTTCGAGATCGCTACCGACAACGAACTTTACTATTCGGACATCATGGCCATGGCAACCCCTGCATCTGCAGCAGCACGGCTCTTGCAAGAACCCTTCCCCGGCGTATCGGCAAAATTGTCACAAATCAAGGTTGAAGCGGTCGAATCGGTAGGAACAGCTATCGGGAACGAGATGGTTTCTATCGCACCGGTTGCAGGACTGATTCCTTCTTCCGACAGTTTCTACTCTGTTGTCACCAGAGATACTGTTCGTCATTGCAAGTATAGAGGCTTTACGTTCCATTTCAAACCCGGCCTTGTAAGCCGCGAAGCCAGGCTCACTCGTATCGCCGAGGTGCTCGGCGTGAAGCCGGAACAGCTTGAGCATGTTGTGGAAAAAGTGAATTTTGTCCCGTCACTTAAAGTCGGCCATAACATTTTGGTCAGAGCTATAGATAAATCGATAGCAGGCAGCCGTCTCTTCCTGACAGGAAATTACTTCGACGGCATGGCAATAGAAGACTGTGTCACACGTTCGCTTAATGAGTTCCAGCGCCTGAAGGCCCTGGTCCGCGTCTAAGCCTCGCACGGAGGCTAACAGTTTCTTCAGAGGCTGCTGGCTATGACCCGTTTAGTGTCATCCGCTATAAGATGGCCATCCACCCTTATAGTATGGTTTTTTAACCGGCCCTCCATTTGTCTCTTTGCTGCATGGCAAACTTTCCTCAAAACATCAAACCGTTTGCCGTAATAAAGCCAGGGGAAAAGGTCATTGATGTCAGCGGTTTTAAACGGCTGGAGTTCCTGCGTGCCGACTCCGGAATTTTTGAGAAGAATAAACGCATCGCCCGCATCAGGACGAGCCGGTTTCCAGGTGGAGACTCTTAAAATATTCTCCCATTTGAGGACTATGTGGATCCTTGACGGGCCTGTTTCAGGCGCTGCATTGACCGTATCCACCATTGCGAGAATAGTATCAAAGACGTTATCCTGTTCTCCGGCGAGTATATAGACTTCGTCGCTGAAATGAAAGAGCTCTTTGTGAGCTGTTCGTGAACATTCGCTGTCACAGATAACCAGCTCATGGCTCTCTTTAAGCTTTTCTATGGGACACAGGAGCGGCATACAATTGTAACGTAATTGTAACATTGGCGGGAGTCTCTACCTAATAAATAAATTAAATAGACTTATTAATGCGTTTGTGATTGCTTTCGGAAATAGCCATCAACTCCATAAAATAAAGCTTTTCTTCTTGTCATTCCCGCTTGTCGGGAATCGCCGTGGTCCGTTCTATAAACGATTCCGGACAAGCCGGAATGACAGTGCCCCTGGAAAATCAAAGACTTTCTGGGGTGGCAATGACAGGCGTTCGGGAACCCTCTAACAAACTAAAGGGTGTCGGGGCAAAGTAGAAATGTCCCATAGGTCTTCTTAATTAATGATTATGTTAAACTTCGGTAATCAATCTTCATTTATTTACGAGGGTGCTATGAAAAGAATACTGCCTGGCATTCTGACGCTTATAGTTCTTATGAGTTGCACAACTTCACAGGAGACTGTAAGACACGCTCCCGCGGCTCCCATGCAAGATTATAGTGATATAGCAATCGCAAAATTTGTCTCTCCCGAACTCGCTATCGGGCAAAGGGTAAGTGAGCGGTTCGCAGTAAAGTTCGCCGAAGCCGGCTTCACGGTGACACACCATGAAAAACTTGAAAAAAAGTACGGCAAAGAAGTTTTGACCTCTCCAGAACTGACGCCGGCTGACCAGTCCGTACTGCACTCAGCCGGCATTAAAGCAGTGCTGTACGGGACAATTGACCGTTATGAGTGTCTGACCAGGAAAAAATGGGCCTGGTCCGGATTTACGCCGGAACGGGTCGATATCGATTTCTGCAGCGCCTCGCTTTCGATAAAAGTAGTTGATTCTGCTGAGGGCAAGACAGTTTGGCAGACCCAGGGGGCCGATTCAGAAGAGGGGGAGGGCATGACCGCGCGCATGGTGCTGGAAAGGGTGCTTACGAGGATAGAAGATGAAATCCCCAAAATCAACAAATAGCGTACTGAAACTGAAAAAGACAGAACTCGACCTCAGGTCAAATTTTTCGAGCTTGCCTCAAATAAAACACTGCGGGTCTTCCGAAAGGCAATCCATGCCGCCTTTTCCCCGTAAGCTGCCTCTTTTTCGAGTGCCTTGCTATTCAGCTTTTTTCCATGTCACCTCCTTTCCTGGTCAATGCTTACCTGCACTCGTTGCGCGTTCTATATCGGATGGCGGCCGTTCAATATATCCGAAAGAACGCGCACCGCTCGATGTGGGTATCGTTGCCCTCTTCAGATCATTAAGCTGACTGATTAAACCATGGTGTTTAGCTTCATCAGCTATAAGATAGGAAAGCAGAAACCGGGTGAAAAACAGTTCGCTCTTTGCAAAGGCTGCATCGGCAAGACAGAGTGATTCAGCTTCGGCATCCATATGATTGTTCAGCATATCGGACATTTCATTGAGCTCATCCGGAGAGATACTGATGGCCTCTTTTGTAATGCTGTCGATAATCATCTGTTGTATGAGCTTGTGTTTTTCGGAATCGTGTTTAATCGATTCCATTATCATTTTTATAAAAGGACTGCCTGCCTTGCCTATCATCGCATCGGCGCTGCCGATTGCCTTGTCCTCAAGCTTTTGCCACTGCTTCATAAGGTCAATAAACTCTTCTGAACTCTCTGCGGGTCTCCCTTTCATGATCCACCCCCTGTTTTTTAGATATTGTTATCTGCTGATGTCCCTTCTTAATAAACATCTACCATAAATAAAATCCGTATGCAACTTTTGATTTATTTTGGGAATATCGGTACCCCTCCAGCCTTCGATAATGCGGCTTCCGGCGGCAATAGCCCAGGGTCCCGGGCCTGTCTCAAAAATCCCTCGCGCCTCTTTTATTTCCTGCCGAGCAGCGCCAGAGATTCGATATGATATGTCTGGGGAAAGAAATCGATCATGCGAATGGACTCAATCTCATAGTGAACAGATAATTTTTTCAGGTCCCTGGCGAGCGTCGTCGGGTTACATGATATGTAGGCGATCTTTCCAGGCAGCGCCCTGAGAATGTTATCAGTTGTTCTACCGGTCAGCCCCGGTCTCGGGGGATCGACAAGGAGCGTATTGACATCTTCGTTAATAACAGCCGCATCCATGGAGGAATTAATGAAAATACAATTTTTAATACCGTTGATCTCTGCGTTTCTAATGCCGTCCGTGACCGCCTGAGCGCTCTCTTCCACCGCGACTACATAATCGGCGGTCGCGGCAAGGGGAAGAGAAAAATTGCCGGCCCCGGAGCAGAGGTCCATAACTCTTTTTCCCTTCAATGGCTGAAGTGAGCCTTTAAGAAATCCGACAACTGCCTGGTTCAACGACCAATTGCTCTGAAAAAAGCTCAACGGCGATACGGTGTAGTTCAGGTTTTCGAGATCAAGCGTCACATACCGCATCCCCAGGCTGATCGCCTTCCTCTGCGGCATCTGTATAACGACCCCTGAAAAACCGCTGTCTACAAAATCCCGGGAGAGTTTGTTGTAATCCATTTCGTCAGGATGAGCTGTTTTTAACAATGCAAGGGCCCCGCGTCCGAACGAAATATGTATTTCTCCGGCAGTCATATTGACCAACAGTGATCTCGCTCTTGCAAGGTATTGATTGACTTCTTCCGACATTAGCGGACAGGCTTTAATATCAACGACCTCATGAGATTTCTCCCTGTAAAAACCGGTCCTGCCGAGCGCTATTTTAAACTGTCCCCTGAGCCGGTAGTTCCAGGGACCGGGACCCACAATCGATGGGGAAAGTTCCGTTTCCGCCTTTGCTATGCGTTTGATGCAGTCCCTGAGAATTTCCTCTTTAAGCCGGACCTGACGGCTGTAGGCAATATATTGAAGCTGGCACCCGCCGCACAAACCGAAATAACCGCACTCCGGTATGCGCCTGTCAGGGGAGGGTCTGTGTATTGAAACCGCTGTGCCGAGGCTGTAATCTTTCTTCTCCTCTTCTATAATTACTTCAGCCGTTTCGCCCGGAATTGCGCCTTTTATCATTACAATCTTCCCGTTCAGCTTGCTGATTGAGCGGCCTCCATACGCGGGTATCTCAGCTTTCATTGTGACTGCGGACATTTGTTTAATTGTACCATTACCGGCTGTTGTCAACAAATAGAGTTGTCCGGTTTTAGAGCAAATAAACTGTCCGGTTCTGCAGGGTGGCTGCGCATGGAACATGGCAGTCCACCGATTTCAGTTTTATTAAGGCTTATGCCGCTGCATGTGAGCAAATTGCAATCTCCTTTCCTTTAGAGTTATAGGCAGCCAGTTTTCTCGGTCCATGAAAGATAGCAAGTCTACCGTCGGGATAACGATGAACGCTTACCTGGACCCTGACGTAATGGCAACGATATTGATTTGGCGGGATCTGAAGTTTTAGTCCATCGAACTTTACACAGTTGTCATTGCCGACGGTGCGGTCATACTGTTCGCATAGGATGTCTTCCAAGGCAGTGCCTGCCCAAGTCACGAACACGCTCTCTGGTTCTTGAGGGATAACGGCGAACTCGGCATTATGGGCCGGCATATATGTACTGGCAAGATAATCATTGGCCTGCTTCATCCCAGTGATGCCCGCCATCGCAAGCTCCTTGACCAGCCGATCTTGATGGGTACTGAAGGCTCGCTCAGAACGGCCCCTGGCTTCAGGAGAATACGCAGGGATCATCTTAATCCCCAGTTGGCTCATTGCACGACCAAACTGGGTAAGACTTGATTTGTCCACTTTCCCTCCAGCCTCCGGTGTATGCCAATAGTGACTTCCGCGATCCGTATACAACGAAGCAAACAACCCGTGTTGCTCTATAACCTCTTTTACACCCAGAAAGCTGCTTTGTGTGCCTTCTTCCTTAACAAAAAACATCGAGTAGTGTTCACTGCTGGCATCATCCATCGTCACGATCAAATCCCATAATTTGCCGGGAACCCACTGGTGCCGGGAACCATCCTGATGAAGCATCATGCCGATATAGGGAGCCCTGACCCTTCTTTTCCTGTGTGCCCCTTTCAGTGCCCCTTTCGGTACCAATCCCTTTTCCTGGAGGGTGTTTTTGACCCATGTGTAGCTCCTGTTTCCTTGATGAACTCGGCGATACCAGCTAAAAAAATGCTTGACGTTGAAACCATAATAACGTCCTCTATAAAGATCCGATAGCGCCATCACTTCGTCAACTGGTGCTCGCAGATGCGATATTTGTCCTAAACGCTTATCTATAAGTCCCTCCATCCCTTTATCCGCATACCTCAGCAGATATCGCCGAAATGTCCTGTCACAGACACCAAGGAGCATCGCCGCTTCCTCCTGCGTTAGCCGTCCACTCTTCCAGCCCTCATAACCTTCTTCAAATCTCATTTTCCGTACCTCCTGCAACACCGCCGAACGTTTCATGGATAGCCCCCCTTGCTATCCATATACCACCCGGACAGTTTATGTGCTACAGATACGGACAGTTTATCAACTCGCTACATAAGGAATTGACCATAGTTGCAGGATGAGCAAAAAAATACTATGCTTTAACATCAGACCATAATTTTTTTACCAGGAGGTCCTTATGAGTGAAATATGCTGCGGATTAAGGGTGGGGCAGACGGTCCCGGATTTCAAACTCGAAACCTACGAACCGGCAAAGGGTGATTTTGGTGAAATCAGCCTTGAAATGTTAAAGGCAAACAAGAGATGGACTGTTCTCGTTTTCTATCCTGCGGACTTTACATTCGTATGCGCCACCGAGTTCGCGGCACTGGCGGAGTTGTACGACCAGTTTAAGGAACACGGGGCTGAGGTCGTAACGGTGAGCACGGACACAAAGTTTGTTCATCTCGCCTGGCAGCGCGAAGAGACGATGCTGAAAAACGCCAAATATCCTATGGGCGCCGACCGCACGGGAACAGTGTCAAAGATGTTCGGGGTATATAACAGCGAGACAGGTCTTGACTTCAGGGGTTCATTTATCATCAGTCCCGAGGGCACTCTTCTGAATGCCGAGGTCAACTTCTACAACATGGGAAGGAATATGGTCGAGCTTTTAAGGAAGGTCAAGGCGAACATTCACCTTTCGAAGCATGGTGACGAAGCATGCCCCGCAAAGTGGCAGGAGGAAGGAGACAAGACGCTGAAGCCGTCGGCGAAGTTGGTCGGCAAGGTCTTCGAGTCCTACGAAAAATAGGGGAACTGTTGGCTGTAAATTCGTTGACATTCCGAAACCTGCTGCTATAATTTTTTTATACTTTGTATCATCCAATATTTCTAATAGGAGGCTGCGGTATGAAGAAAAGAAAGCAGTTTTTTGGGGGAGCTTTTGTTTTGATATTTGCCCTGTCTTTTATGATTTTGGGGACAGCGGGCGCCGAAGACATGAAACACATGCACATGCACGGCAAGAGTGCGGATATGGATATGCACCATATGCACGTAATGATGGACCACGGCCTTTCGATGGTCACAGAAGGGTCAAACCTGGTTATGCTTGCTGAGATGAAAATGGCCCCGTCGCTTGACCAGTTGACTCTGGACCACGGGCGTGAAATGGTTGCCGGCGGCAAGAAACTGATAGAAAACGCAATGAGCGGGCATGCGATGAAAAGCATTCATAAGGCCGGGCATGGCAATGACCCGCTCATGAAGTACACCCACGAACTGGGCGCTGCCATGACGGAGTACGTTAATAAGGTCGAAGACATGAGCATGAGTATGGAAGGCGAAATGGCCGGTGATATGATGACGATGCACCATATGCACATCCTGATAAACCATGCCGTCAATATGGCTGCTGAAGGGGCCAATCTGGCAATGCTTGGACAGATGGGCATGGCAAAGAATGTCGATGAGGATTCGGTAGAGCATGGGAAAATGATGATAGCCGATGCCGGTAAGCTTGTGACTGAAGTCATCGAAGGCAAAGCGATGAATGAAATGCACGAAAAAGGTGTTGGGCCGAGCAATGACATGATGGCATTTACACACAAGCTGGGCGAGGCGGCGCATAAGGTTATTTCACTGCTTTCGGATATGCCCAAAAAGTAAACCTTTTCAATATCCCAACTTTTTGTCAAGCACACCCAGCAAAGGGTGTGCTTGACATATTTGGGAAATCTTATAAGCTTTTAGTATGAGAATACCGTTGAAACACTTGCTGCCCGTAATTATGGCTTTTTTTATTGCTGTGGTGAGCAGCGGCTGCGGACTCTCGCTCAAACAGGAGATACGGACCGAAAGCGCCGCTGAAAAAGAAGTTTCCGGCGTCTATTCCCTCATTCTTTACGGCGGCAGGACCGGGGAAGATATGGAAACAGCGGCCATCCTCGACAGGGAGGATGACTCCTATACTATCGTGCCTTATGCCCCGGATTTCGATTATCGAATAATAAAACATCTGCCCGCAAAAGAGGCGCTTGCAGATGCATACCGCTTTGTCAGCTTCCATCCTTCCTTTTCTCACGCACAGTTGGCGAGGATTGTGGACAGCAGCGGAGCTGTTATCGGCTATGAAGTGCGGCCTCTCTATATGACTTTTACCTATGGCCTTTCCGATGTCCTGGATATTTCATACTGGAGGAGGGGCGAAAAGGTATTTGTCAAGGTGAAGTTAAAAGAGGCGATTGAAAGGATGCTTATGGAAGGCGGCGGCGGACGGGGACACCGTTAACGCCCTGGTTTATTTTATGATACGTCTGCGCATGAGACGGAAGGGATAGGCGGCAAGAAGTGCAGCAACGGCAACAAGCCACGCAATATCTCCTGTAACGGCTGAGAACTTTCCTAAAGCAAAAGCCCGGCATATGTTGACGAGGTGATAGAGGGGAGTAAAAAATGCTATTTTGCCTACTAACGGAGGCAAGGTGTCTATGGGGAAGAAGATGCCTGAAAAGAGAAACATGGGCGTCATCAAAAGCGTGTAAAAATAATTGAAGGAATCTATCCCCGGCACTTTTGCGACAAATATCAATGATATTTCTGAAAAGATAAGGCCGCTGATAAAGAGGACGGGAATTACGCCCACCACAAGCGGAGAGGCCACGAGACCGAAAAGAGAGATTACGAAAATGATTATAGTGCCGTATACGATGCTCTTTGTCGCCCCCCACATCAATTCTCCGGCAATAAGGTCATCAATTGTAACGGGTGTAGCAAGTATGGCATCAAATGTCTTCTGAAAAGTCATTCTCACATATGTGCCATAGGTACACTCGTAACTGGCTGCAAACATCGATGAAGATGCTATGATTCCCGGAGCAATAAAGTTGACGTACGGCAGTCCGTTGATTTCTTTTATGTAAGCTCCGAGTCCAAGCCCCAGTGCCGCAAGGTAAAGGACCGGCTCAACAAAATTAAGTGCAAAACTCGATTTATACAGCTTGGTATAGACCTTAAGGTGCCTCTGCCAAACCCTGAAAGCGCGCTTAACTCTCAAGATGCCTCCCTGTGAGTTTCAGGTAAACGTCTTCGAGGTTTCCGCCGTGGGCCTTCATCAAATGTTCCGGTGAATCGATAGTCACGATTTTTCCGGAATCCATAATAGCTACCCGGTCGCACAGTTTTTCAGCTTCCTCCATGTAGTGAGTGGTAAGGAGCAGGGTCGTCCCTTTTGCTTTAAGGTTCTCAAGCTTTTCCCATACCGCATGCCTGCTGTGGGGATCAAGCCCGGTGGTCGGTTCATCGAGGATCAGCAGAGCGGGATTATTGACCAACGAGCGGGCAAGAAGAAGGCGGTGTTTCATTCCTCCCGAGAGGTTTTCTATTCTCGCGCTCGCCTTTTCCCGCAACTCTGCAAAATCCAGCAGTTCCCAGGCGATGGGGAGAGACGTTTTTTTGGGTATGTCGAAATACCGTGCATAAACGATAAGATTCTCAAGCACGGTGAGGTCAGGGTCAAGATTGACTTCCTGCGGCATAACACCGATGCATGCCTTTATTTCACTCGGTTTTTCGGTTACCGGCAGACCGAATACCTTTACGTCGCCGGAGGTCGGCGGCATGAAGCAGTAAATTATCTTCATAACCGTTGTTTTGCCCGCCCCGTTCGGCCCCAGGAACCCGAAGCATTCGCCTTTCTCGATCTCGAAGTCAACGGAGTCAACCGCTTTCAGTCCGTCGTAATATTTCGTCAGTCCTCTTGCTGTAACTATTGCCATTATTGCTGTATTATACCTTATAAAAAACTGACACTGAAACAGCATGTTACCCCCACCCTTCTGAAAGAGGTTTTATATAAAAGTATCAATGTGTTATAATAGCCGATACTTTATTGAAAAGAGAGGAAATGAATGTTGCAGTCTAAGGTGTCGATCAGCATAGAAGAAGAGATGAAAGTAAGCTATCTTGATTACGCCATGAGCGTAATCATCGGCAGGGCATTGCCTGAAGTTCGGGACGGGCTGAAGCCGGTACAGAGGAGAATACTCTATGCCATGTTCAGGGAAGGGCTTCTCCCCAATAAGAAATACTCAAAGTGCGCCGGCGTTGTGGGCGAAGTTCTGAAAAAATATCACCCTCATGGCGACTCTGCTGTTTATGATGCTATGGTGCGGCTTGCGCAGGAGTTCAATATGCGGTATATCCTTGTGGACGGTCAGGGCAATTTCGGCTCTATTGACGGCGACCCTGCTGCTGCATACCGTTACACAGAAGCGCGGCTCGCAAAGATAGCGGAAGAGTTGCTCGCTGACATAGATAAGGAAACTGTTGATTTCACCCCTAATTTCGACGAAACCACCGAAGAGCCTTTAGTGCTGCCGACACGGGTCCCCAATCTCCTTGTCAACGGTTCCGCAGGTATTGCCGTAGGTATGGCCACCAATATCCCGCCCCATAATCTCGGTGAGGTTGTAGACGGCGCGGTTATGCTGCTGGATAACCCTCAGGTTACGGTCAGTGAGTTGTTGACTGTTATAAAAGGGCCTGACTTTCCTACCGGCGCGATTATTCACGGGACCCAGGGCATTGTCAATGCTTATACCACTGGCAGGGGGTTGATTAAGGTGCGCGCCAAGGTATTGATTGAACGCGAAGCCCGCGGCAATGAAAGCATCATTGTCAGCGAACTTCCTTACCAGGTCAACAAGGCGCGTCTTATTGAAAAAATAGCCGAACTGGTCCGCGAGAAGCGTATTGAGGGCATCTCTGATATCAGGGACGAATCCGACAGGGACGGTATAAGGGTAGTTATGGAAATAAAGCGCGGAGAGATGGCGCAGGTGATCCTCAATAATCTCTACAAACACACGGCAATGGAATCCACATTCGGTGTCATTATGCTTGCGATTGTGGATGGGAAGCCCCTTGTTCTGACGCTTAAGGAGATGCTGGACAAATTCCTGCAGCACCGCAGGAATGTTGTTCTGCGCAGGACGCGCTTCGAATTGCGCAAGGCTGAAGAAAAAGCCCATATCCTCGAAGGGCTCAAGATAGCTCTGGACCACCTCGATGAAATCATCAGTCTTATAAGGCAGTCGAAGACACCGGAAGAAGCCAGAACAGGCTTGATGACCAATTATCCGCTGAGCCTGATCCAGGCGCAGGCGATCCTGGATATGCGCCTGCAGCGCCTGACCGGACTTGAACGGGATAAAATCATAAAGGATTACGAAGACACGCTGAAAGATATAGAGAGATTGAAGGCAATACTCGGCAGTGATGCCCTCGTATGGAAAATCATTAAGGACGAGCTTGTCGAGGTCAAAAGCAAATATGCTGACGAGAGAAGGACCGAAATTGTCCCGGAGACGGCTGATCTGACTATAGAGGACCTTATAACAGAAGAGGAGATGGTCATAACGGTGTCCCATAACGGGTACATTAAACGGAACCCTCTGTCGATATACAGAAGCCAGCGCCGGGGAGGCAAGGGGCTGACCGGTATGGAGACCAGGGAAGAGGATTTTGTTGAACAGCTCTTTATAGGGTCTACTCACGACTACATGCTGTTTTTCAGCAACAATGGGAGGCTTTATTGGCTGAAGATATACCAGATACCCGAGGCTGGACGGGCAGCAAAGGGCAAGGCGCTTGTAAACGTGCTCTCTCTTTCAGATGGAGAGCGGATTACGACCGCCCTGAATGTCAAAGACTTTAACGATGGGTTTCTGGTGATGTTCACCAAGGCGGGCATTGTGAAAAAGACAAAGCTGAGCGAATACAGCAACCCAAGGGCAAAAGGAATAATAGCGGTGACACTGGACGAAGGCGATGAGCTGATTGCCGTTAAAAAGACCGCGGGGAATAATGACATCATTATCGGCACAAGGCGCGGGCTTGCCGCCAGATTTAAGGAAGAGGATGTCAGGTCCGTCGGACGGACTGCGAGAGGAGTTATAGGCATCAGGCTCGGCAAGGACGACGAAGTTGTTTCAGCCAATGTGGTCGAGGAAAGAATGAGCCTTTTGACGGTAACTGAAAAAGGCCTTGGCAAGAGGACCGAAATCGGGGAATATCCTGTTCATGGCCGCGGCGGGAAAGGAGTTATTTCAATTAAGGTAGTGGAGAGAGGCGGCAACGCGGTCGGTCTACTCCAGGTAAAAGATGAGGATGAGGTGGTCCTTATAACTAACGCCGGAAAATTGATAAGGACTGTTGCGGGCAAAATTTCGATGCTCGGAAGAAATACTCAGGGAGTTAAACTTATGGACCTGGAGACTGAAGACCGGATCGTAAGTATGGGAAGGGTAGTTGAGGATTGAAAAAAGCCGAACTGTGGGTAATGCTTTTTATAGTCGGCATCCTGGGTTTTAACTGGCCGTTTATCGAGATATTTAACAGAGGCGTGGCGGCCTACCTGTTTCTTTTTTGGTTTGTCTTTATTGTACTGGGGGCCGTTACCGGCTTCCGCGCCTTCTGAGGTGGCCCACCCGCACAGTGTTTACGCCCTATAACCTGTTTCTTATAGTAGTTGGTTATCTTATGCTCCTCTTCGCTGTTGCCTATTATGCGGAGCGGAAAGAGAAGTCCGGAAAAAGCATTGTCAATAACCCATATATTTATTCCCTTTCCCTTGCGGTCTATTGCACCTCCTGGACATTTTACGGCAGCGTAGGCAAGGCTGCCACATCCGGGCTTTCATTCCTTACAACCTATTTAGGTCCTACCCTCATGGCATCCATATGGATGATCGTGCTCAGGAAAGTGGTGAGGACCGCAAAGGCCAACAGGATTACCACTATATCGGACTTTATCGGCGCGCGCTACGGTAAATCGCTGGCCCTTTCAGCCCTTGTTACTATTGTAGCGGTGGTGGGGATTGCACCTTATCTGGGGCTGCAAATGAAAGCAATCTTCAGCACTTTCACTATTATATCCGGAGACACAGGCGGCAGTGTTGCAGCAGGATTGGTCATTACTTTTATCCTCGGTGTATTTGCCATTATTTTCGGGGCACGGCGCCTTGATTCATCTGAAAGGCATGTAGGCCTCGTTTTCGCCATAGCATTTGAGTCCATAGTAAAACTCGCTGCGTTTATCTTTGTCGGGATTTTTGTGACCTTCAGTCTTTTTAAAGGCCCCGAGGATATTTTCAGCAGGATCCAGGGGTCCTCTAATGAGGCCCTTCTACTCCTTGGCCAAGGCGCCGGTACCGGATATTTTGAATGGTCTTCCCTTATTTTCCTTTCCATGATGGCGATAATGTTTCTACCCCGACAATTTCAGATGGCGGTGGTGGAGAATTACAACGAAGACCACATAAGGAAGGCAGCGTGGCTTTTTCCGCTGTATCTGCTGTTAATAAACGTCTTTGTCCTTCCTATAGCCTTCGGCGGGATACTGACAGCCGGCAATGCAAAGGGGGCCGATTATTTTGTGCTTACCCTGCCCTTGACACACGGCGCCAGGTACTTGTCCCTTTTTGCCTTTATAGGAGGTTTTTCCGCGGCAACAAGCATGATTATTGTCGAAACTCTCGCATTAAGCACAATGGTGATGAACAGTATTATTATGCCCGCGCTTATAAACTTTCATGACGCGCCCAGGTTTCCTACGGCAATACTGAATATAAAGCGATTGGTGATTATGGCCATTGTCTTCATAGGGTATTGGTTCACCACATCAGTAGGCGGGCTTTACAGCCTTGTGGACATGGGGTTGCGATCATTTGAAGCGGTAGCGCTTTTTGCCCCTGCGTTTTTCCTGGGCCTTTACTGGAAGCGGGGCACGAGGGCAGGAGCAATCGCAGGACTTGTTGCCGGCTTCAGCATCTGGTTTTATACCCTTATAATGCCTTCGCTGATAGAGGTGGGCATTGTAAAAAATGTCGGGCTTGTCGCGGCAATGACCGGTTCCAGAATGCTGAATCCAGACAGCATGTTCGGTATCAGCGGCCTCGGCAAATGGGGCAATACGCTCTTCTGGGGCATGCTTGCCAACGTGATGCTTTATTTAGGGGTATCAGTTTTTACGCGCCAGACGAAAGAGGAGGAGTTGCAATCCCTGATCTTTGTTGAATCGTATGAAAAGGCGAGAGACATTGCGAGAGGGGGCTCCTATTCCATCGACGATATTGAGGAAGTCCTCACCCAATGCCTTGGCAGGATTGATGCGGGCAATGCTGTCGCTGATTTTTTACGCAAAAAGAACAAAAAGCGCGGAGAACTCACCACACAGGACATTTATGAACTGAGGAACGATGCTGAAACAGTTCTCGCAGGGGCAATCGGCTCTTCCATGGCGGCAATTATTTTTGAAGATAAGCTGGCGCTGACCGAAGACGAACGCGGAGCGCTTTCAGAATCAATCAAAAGCATTACTGAAACCCTGCGGCTGTCCCGCCAGGAATTGGCCCATGCCAATAAAGAACTGTCGTATCTCAAGGAATTCAGCGAAAACATTATTGAAAGTGCGCCAATCGGCATCGCCACCGTTGATGAGCTTCTGAGGGTCAATTACTGGAACAGGTCAATGGCAGCGATTACAGGCATAACCAGGGCGGAGGCATTCAACGAACCAATAGTGATATTGCTGCCCTGGCTGCCGGTAAACGCTCTCGTGCAGAATGAAGAAAATGAGGAGCTTGCAGAGACCGGCGAGTTGACCTTCAAGATAAATATTAGTCCCTTCAAGGACCCTTCGGGCGGTTATGTGGTCATTCTTGAGGATATAACTGAGAAGAAAATAATGGAAGAGCAGCTGCAGCAGGCATCAAAGCTTGCAGGCATCGGCAAACTGACTGCAGGCATATCCCATGAGATAGGTAACCCGCTTGCTTCAATCTCATCGCTCGTGCAAGAGCTGAGGGCCCCGGACATGGACGCGCCTGAGGAAAGGGAGTTTAGAGGCGAATCGCTGAAAACGATAAACAACCATATTGAGAGGATCGCAAAAATAGTGAGAAGCCTCGGAGATTTTGCGCGGATATCATCTACGAAAAAAACGGCATGCGCTATCCCCGATATTCTCGAACGGACTCTCAGCCTGGTGAAATACGACAAGAGGTTCAAGGGCATAAAGTTGAATATAAGGATATCGGAGGTCCCGCGCATACTCGCCAACCCGGACCAGATACAGCAGGTTTTTCTTAATCTCATGCTTAATGCGCTTGATGCAATGCCGCACGGGGGCAGCCTTGCCGTCACGGCCAGGCAGGACGGGGCTTTTTTATCAATTGTTTTTTCCGATACAGGACCGGGTATTGAAGAAAACGCAATGGACAAAATATTTGATCCTTTTTTTACTACAAAGCCGCTGGGCAAGGGTACCGGGCTGGGACTGAGTATCTGCTATGGTATAATCAGGGAGCACAAAGGGACAATTGATTTCTCAAGCAAAAGGGGAGAGGGAACGTCGTTTACGATACGGCTCCCGCTGAAAAGTGATGGCTGAGCGGTTACTTATCGTTGAGGATGAAGATACTCTGTGTGAGTCCCTTAAGAGGGTCTTTTTAAGAGAGCGATACGAAGTTGAAGTGGCGGGAAGCGCTGAGGCGGCCCTTGGTGTAATCGGGGAAGGACATTACAGCCTGATTATCAGCGACATTATTCTGCCCGGCATGAACGGCATAGAACTCCTGAAGCTTATCAAACAGAGAATGCCCGACCAGCTTGTTGTTATCATGACTGCGTATGCCTCGCTCGAAACTGCCATAGAGTCCCTCAGGGCCGGCGCCTATGATTATGTCGTCAAGCCGATTATCCACGAAGAGATAAAGCAGATTGTAAAGAACGCCCTAAGCCAGAAGGCACTCAAAACCGAGAATATTCTTCTTAGAAAACAGCTCGAAAGAGAGTATGATTTCAGCAGAATAATCGGGGAAAGCCCCGCAATAAAGAAAATCATCTCCGAAGTAAGGAAGTTTGCGGATGCTAAGAGCAACGTGCTCCTCCTCGGAGAAACCGGCACAGGCAAAGAATTGATTGCCCGGGCCATTCACTTTAACAGTAAGAGGACGGACAAGCCCTTTGTTCCCATAAACTGCAGCGCTATCCCGGAGAACCTTCTGGAATCAGAACTTTTCGGCCATGTCAAAGGGGCGTTTACCGGAGCGATAAACTTTAAAAAAGGGATGCTTGAGGAAGCCAATGGAGGGACGGTATTCCTGGATGAAATAGGCAATTTGAGCATGGGGCTGCAGTCGAAACTTCTCAGAGTTCTGGAGGATTACCATGTGCGTCCGGTCGGCGGAACACAGAGCGTCAAAATCGACCTCCGCTTTATTTCTGCAACAAACAAGGACCTTGAAGCTTCTGTAAAGGAGGGCGCATTCCGGGAGGACCTCTTTTACAGGATTAATGTTATAACAATCAAGTTGCCGCCGCTGAGGGAAAGAAGAGAGGATATCGGGCCTCTCGTCAAATATTTCTTCCAGAAATTGTCCGGGGATTTGGGCAAGCCGGTCAAGCAAATAGGGGCTGAGACGCTAAAACTGCTTATGGACTACAATTGGCCGGGGAATATCAGAGAATTGCAGAACATAATTGAACGCGCCATTCTCATCGCTGATGACGGCATTATAAGCGCCGAACACCTGCCCGACAACGTGAAAACAAACAGGCCCTTTACGCAGGAAGTGCTGGAGGACAGGCTTTCTATTGAAGAATATGCCAAGACAGTTATTCAGAAATACCAGCATGAATGTACGGAACAGCAACTCGCGGAGATGCTCGGCATTACAAGAAAGTCTTTATGGGAAAAGAGAAAACGATGGGGAATAAGCAGATCCTGAAGTAGCCCACCCAAGCTGTTACCTTTTGTAGCATTACTGCCGATATATTACTTTAAGTTACAAGAATGTTACTCAAAAAGCCACCCTATTTTCTAAAATCTCTTTGATTTAAAACGTAGTTTTATTATTTTCACGCCGTGGTACCTTATTTGCTCTTATTTATAGTTGGGAGAATATAAGGTATGTTTTTTGAGGATGTGGTTAATTTTTTAAAAAAAACTCCGCCCTTTCAGTTCTTGGATGAGGCTGTCGTGAAAGATATTGCCCGCGGCATATCAATGGAATTTTATCCGAGGAACACTCTTATTTTACGACAGGACGGACCTGCAAGCGGTTCTCTCAGGGTCATAAAAAATGGCGGAGTGAAAATCTCTTTAAAATCAGACGATGGCGAGGATATTGTCATAGATTGCCGGGGGGAAGGTGAGAGCTTCGGTCTTGTGTCCCTTATGGGAAAGGAGAAGCAAAAGACAACAATCATAGCTATTGATGATACCGTATGTTATCTGATCGACAGGGAAAAAGTTTTTTCACTCATCGATTCCCAGCCGGTGTTTACCGAATATTTTTTACAGGACCATTTTACAAAATACATGGACAAGACCTGCAGCGAAATGCGCAAAAGGAGTTTTTTCTACGGCAGCAGCGACCATATTCTGCTGACAACACATGTAGGGGAAATAGCAAATAAAGAGGCCGTTACTGTCAGCGATGGAGCGACCATACAGGATGCTGCCCAGGAAATGTCCCGGCATAAAATCAGTTCGGTGGTGATTGTGGACGGCAACAATATTCCTGTGGGTATTGTAACAGACAGGGACCTGGGGGACAAAGTTGTTGCAAAAGGACGGGACCCGGGCGAGACAGTCAGGAATATTATGAGTCTGCCGCTTATAAGGGTCGATGCAAAGGATTCTTGTTTTGAGGCAGTGCTCAAAATGCTGAAATACAATGTTCAACATTTGCTTGTCATAAAAGACGGCGCGCTCAGCAGCGTTGTTACCAATCATGATTTCCTGCTGCTTCAGGGGAAATCGCCGCTTTCACTTACGAAAGATATAGAAAACAGGCAGACCATCGAAAGTCTGGCTGCTGTCTCTGAAAAGATAAACCACCTTGTAGGATTTCTGCTCAAGGAGGGCACTAAGGCAGGCAATATAATGAAGCTTGTCTCTGAACTCAATGACCGCCTGATTAAAAAGGTGCTTGAGATTGCGGAGCGGAAATTCGGTCCCGCTCCTGTCGCCTATTGCTGGATAGTGTTTGCAAGCCAGGGCCGCAGGGAACAGATATTCAGGAGAGACCAGTGCAATGCCCTGATATATGAGGATGCGGCCACATCGGACCAGCAGGAAGCAGTTTCCCCTTACTTCTCCGCGTTTACCGCTTTTGTGAAAGATAGTCTCGAAAAATGCGGCTTTACCCCTTGCCCGGCGCAATACATGGCGAGCAACTCTCAGTGGCGCCAGCCGCTTAGAGTGTGGAGAAAATACTTCTCGGACTGGATTACCATCCCTACAGCCGATGCGGCAATAAAGTCACTTATATTTTTTGATTTCAGGCCGCTCTACGGTGAGTTTTCCCTTGCTGATGCATTGCGGTCAAACCTTGCAGATATTATCAGGCGGCAGAAATTGTATCTGGGACATCTTGCGAATGCAGTGGGGAAGAACAGGCCTCCCCTCGGTTTTCTGAAATCTTTTGTTGTTGAAAAGAGCGGAGCACATAAAGATGAACTGAATATTAAGATCAAGGGCGCAGCGCCTCTTGTCGATATTGTCAGGCTTTTTGCTCTTGAGCTGGGGGTGAAAGAGACCTCAACTCTCCAGCGGCTCGAAGCGTTGAGAGATAAGCACGCGATACTCAAAGAATATGCGGATGAGATCGGGCATGCTTTCGAGTTCCTGACACTGCTCAGGGTCCACCACCAGGCTGACTTGCTGCAGGAAGGCAGGGCCATTGATAATTTTATTAATCCCAACAAACTCAGCAACCTTGAGAAAAAAACCGTTAAGGACGCCTTCCACTTGATCGCAAGGCTCCAGGACTTGACCATCGACAGGTACAGGCCACTTATGTGGTAAAGGGGGTGATCGGCAGAAATTTATTTTTTGGGGAAAACAGCCGGGCAATTTTCCGGAATGCGCTTCACGATGTTGCAGTTGCACCAATTTATATTCTGCGAGGAGGAGAAAATGACATCAGTAGAAAATAAAGTGCCGTCCAGAGCATGGGTAGTCACTTTCGCGGGCATGGCAATAAATCTGTGCCTTGGAATCCTTTATGCGTGGAGTGTCTGGGCCAAGGCACTGATCAATGTAAAAGATGCAGGCAAACCTATGGTCGGGATCAATGAGGGTTGGACTTTCCTTACCAATGCAGAAGCAGCTACCCCGTTTTCCCTGTGCGTCATTGTTTTTGCAATATTTATGATTGCGGGGGGGCGTATCCAGGACAGGTTCGGGCCCAAAGTCGGCGCAACACTCGGTGGGCTCTGCCTCGCGGCAGGATGCATACTCGCAGGTTTGATGAAGAGTTATTCGGGTCTTATTATTGGTTTCGGTATCCTTGGCGGTATCGGCATGGGTATAGGCTATGCAGCTCCCACGCCTGCTGCACTGAAATGGTTTGGTCCCCATAAACGCGGATTGATTGCCGGCCTGGTTGTCGGCGGGTACGGCGGAGCAGCGCTTTATATTGCGCCGCTGGCACAAAAACTGATCGACACTTATGGTATTTCAGGGAGTTTTATCGGACTCGGTATTTTATTTGCTGTCGTTGTTGTTGTTGCCGGACAGCTCCTCTCATGGCCGCCCGCGGGATATGTACCGCCAGGCGCCAAAGTGACTGCAGCATCAGCGGCAGTCACAGCAAAGAGACATTCAGCACATGACTGGAGTGCAGGCGAAATGGCGAAGACATGGCAGTTCTATGCGCTAATCGTCCTGTTCATCGGTTCGACGCAATCAGGCCTCATGATTATTGCAAATGCAGCCGGGATCCTGGCAACAACTGCAAAAGGGATACCCTTTTTTGCGTTAAATGCCTGGATACTGGTCTCTTTCGGAGGAGCTGTCAATGCACTGGGCAGGGTTGGCACCGGGATGTATTCCGATAAAATCGGCCGGTCTAATGCATACACTTTAAACTGTATCGTTTCGGCCTTGTGTCTCTTTGCAATGCCTTCCATTATCGCGTCCAAGAACGTTTTTCTACTGTTCCTGGCAATAGGCATAGCTTATTGGCAGTATGGCGGCGGACTTGCTCTACTGCCGGCATTTACGGCGGATTACTACGGCGCGAAGAACCTCGGTTTCAATTACGGCCTGGTATTTATCGGGTGGGGCTTTGGTTTCTTTATGGCGAGACTGGCAGGAACGATCAAGGATATTACCGGCAGCCTCGATTATGCCTTCTATCTTTCGGCAGCTGTGCTGATTGTTGCGGTTGTCCTTGTCAGAATCACCCAGCGACCCAACTTGCCCTCAAGAGTGCAAAAGGCAACAGGATGAAGCATGATAATAAGGCACATTAATAAATGAATAGCGGGCGTATTCCCCGCGTGGCCTTGCACGGAGGTCAGCAAGCGAATATAATGGAAGATATTCCTTACATTAAGATCCATTGCGGTCTTGCCGCAGGGGGTCTTCAATAAACTAATGATGCAAGGAGGAGAAGCTGTGAGCGAAAAACACAAAAAAGAGGCACTTGAAACAACGGAAGCTGAAATTGCGGTGCATTGGGGTGAAGAGCAATATTTTTATCCTTCAACAAAATTTATCGCGCAGGCGAACATGGCCGATGAGAAGATTTATGAGCGCTTTTCCCTCGAGAACTTTCCGAATTACTGGAAGGAGTATGCCGATCTCCTGACCTGGTACAAGTATTGGGATGAAATGCTCGACACGAGCGATGCCCCGTGCTTCAGGTGGTTTAAAGGCGGCCTTATCAATGCGAGCTATAACTGCGTTGACAGGCATCTCGAAAAATATAAGAACAAGACAGCGATACACTTTGTCCCTGAACTCGAGACCGAAAAGGTCGAGCATGTCACTTACCAGGAGCTGTATGTGAGGGTGAATGAGTTTGCCGCCGTCCTGAAGGATTATTGCGGTCTGAAGGCGGGTGACAGGGTAACGCTCCATCTGCCGATGACGGCTGAACTGCCCATTACGATGCTGGCATGCGCCAGGCTCGGCATTATCCATTCCCAGGTTTTCGGAGGATTCAGCGGAAAGGCCTGCTCTGACAGGATCGTCGACTCGGGAAGCGATTTCCTGATAACGATGGATGCATATTACAGGGGCGGACAGCTGATTGATCACAAGGAAAAGGCGGACATTGCTGTTGCGGACGCTGCAAAAGAGGGGAAGAAAGTCGAGAAGGTCCTGGTATGGCAGCGCTATCCGGGCAAATATTCAGCAAAGACCCCGATGGTTGAAGGCCGCGATGTTTTTGTCAACGATCTGCTGAAGAAATATTACGGGGTCCGGATTGAGCCGGTGCAGATGCCTGCCGAGGCCCCCCTCTTCCTCATGTATACCAGCGGCACGACCGGAAAGCCCAAAGGCTGCCAGCACAACACAGGCGGGTTCCTTGCCTATACTGCCGGCACCTCAAAATATGTTCAGGACATCCATCCCGAAGACGTTTACTGGTGTATGGCCGACATTGGATGGATTACCGGCCACTCATACATTGTCTACGGGCCGCTTGCTATTGCCGCATCCACCGTTATCTACGAAGGCATCCCGACCTATCCCGATGCAGGCAGGTGCTGGAGGATCGCGCAGGACCTGGATGTCAACATCTTCCATACGGCGCCTACGGCCATAAGGGCGCTGAGAAAGGTCGGTCCCGATGAGCCGCAGAAATACAATTACCATTTCAAGCATATGACCACCGTAGGGGAGCCGATCGAGCCCGAAGTATGGAAGTGGTATTATCACGAGGTCGGCAAAAACGAGGCAGTCATTTGCGATACCTGGTGGCAGACCGAGACCGGAGGCTTTCTCTGCAGCACCCTGCCCGCGCTAAAGCCGATGAAGCCCGGGAGCGCTGGTCCTGGCATGCCCGGCATTCACCCCATTGTTTATGATGATGACGGGAATGTCGTCCCTGCAGGGTCGGGAAAGGCGGGCAATATCTGCATTCGGAACCCCTGGCCGGGCATGTTCCACACCATTTGGGGAGACCGCGACCGGTTTGTCAGGCAGTATTTTGAGAGGTACTGTAAAAACCGGAAGAGCAAGGACTGGCGGGATTGGCCTTATCTCACGGGTGATGCCGCGGTGGTGGCCGCTGACGGGTATGTCCGTATCCTCGGCAGAATCGACGACGTTATCAATGTTTCGGGACACAGACTGGGTACAAAGGAAATCGAGTCTGCTGCGCTCACTGTTCCTGAGGTTGCGGAAGCTGCGGTTGTTCCTGTTAAGCATGAAATCAAAGGGAAAGAACCTGATCTGTACGTTGCGTTGAAACCCGGACTCAAGGGAGACGACCAACTGGCCAAGAAAATATCGAATGCCATTGTCACGGAGATTGGACCTATTGCAAGGCCGAGGAAGGTCTGGATTGTGCCGGACATGCCGAAGACCCGCTCAGGAAAGATAATGCGCAGGGTACTCGGCTCTATCTCCAACGGCACGGATGTGGGCGATGTTATGACATTGGCTAATCCAGAAATTGTTGATTTGATTACAAAGATGGTGCAGGGAGAGGCAGAGGCCAAGGTCGAGTTTTAGAGGCTGAATTATGATTTGACATAATGTTGCTGAAGGATTAAATTAGTAGTCTGTGAGGATGCCGCTCATGCGCGCATATACTGAAATGCGATACGAAAATACGGGGCGAGGGGGCAGCAGTGATGTCGAACGAGAGCATTGAAGTATTGTCCGCTGAAAAAAGGGCCTTTCCACCATCGCCTGAATTCAGCCGTAATGCTTACATAAAAAGCATGGAAGAGTATGAGAAGATATATAAAAGATCGGTGGAAGACCCTGAAGGGTTCTGGGCTGAAATGGCGGAAAAGCAGCTTGACTGGTTTAAAAAATGGGACAAGGTGCTTGAGTGGAGTTTTGAAAAGCCCGAAATAAAGTGGTTTATCGGCGGCAAACTGAATGCGTCGTACAATTGCCTTGACAGGTTTATCAACACGCCGGTGAGGAACAAGGCAGCGTTGATATGGGAGGCTGACGACGGCTGCTACAAGACATATACTTATCAGCAGCTTTATTATGAGGTCAACAGGTTCGCCAATGTCCTCAAGAAGCAGGGAGTGAAAAAAGGCGACAGAGTCACTATTTACCTGCCCATGGTCCCCGAACTTGTCATTGCGATGCTTGGCTGCGCGAGAATCGGCGCGATCCACTGCATAGTTTTCGGCGGTTTCAGCGCCCACGCGCTCAGGGACAGAATACAGGACTGCAAAGCCAAACTCGTCGTAACTGCCGACAGGGGGGTCAGGGGAGGCCGTCAGGTCCCACTTAAGGCAAATTGCGATGTTGCCCTGCATGAATGCCCCACTGTTGAAAAAGTGATAGTGGTAAAAAGAACGGACGGAATTGATATGGAGCCCAACAGAGACTTGTGGTGGCATGAGGAGATGAATGCCGCCGGCATCGGGAATTATTGCGAGCCTGAAGAGATGGACGCGGAAGACCCGCTATTCATTCTGTATACTTCCGGTTCAACAGGGAAACCGAAAGGGGTGCTGCATACGACAGGCGGCTATATGCTGTTCACAAATCTCACCTTCAGGTGGATATTCGATTACCATGATGAGGACATTCATTTCTGCACTGCCGATATCGGCTGGGTCACTGGACACAGTTATATTGTGTACGGGCCGTTGAGCAACGGAGCGACGAGCCTCATGTTCGAGGGCATTCCTACATACCCTGATCCCGGAAGGTTTTGGGACATTTGCGACAAGCACAGGGTGAACATTTTTTACACCGCGCCCACAGCGATAAGGGCGCTTATGAGAGAGGGCGAAGGCTGGGTCACAAAACACGACCTCTCTTCTTTGAGAGTGCTTGGGACTGTTGGAGAACCGATAAATCCCGAGGCATGGATGTGGTATCACGAACATATAGGAAAGGGCAAGCTCCCGATTGTCGATACCTGGTGGCAGACCGAGACCGGCGGCATTCTAATAACTCCTCTTCCCGGCGCAATGACCTTGAAGCCCGGATCTGCCAACAAGCCGTTCCCGGGGGTTGTTCCCGCAATTCTGAAAGAGGACGGCTCGCCGGCAGGACCAAATGAAGGAGGCTATCTGGTTATTCTGAAACCCTGGCCCGGCATGATTCGGGGCACTTATGGCGACCCTGAAAACAAACGGATCAAAGAAGTCTATTTCACAAGGTTCGCCGGCGCGTATTTAACAGGCGACGGCGCCCGTTATGACCGGGACGGCGATTATTGGCTGATGGGAAGGATTGATGACGTTATCAACATATCGGGGCACAGGCTTGGCACGGCTGAAGTGGAATCAGCTTTGGTAAGCCACGAAGCGGTTGCCGAGGCAGCGGTTGTCGGGTTCCCGCATGATATTAAGGGCGAGGGGATTTACGTATATGTCACGCTCAAAGGCGGACAGCAGCCGTCTGAAGAGCTTAAAAAAATACTTATAGGACATGTGCGTGCGGTCATCGGTCCCATAGCAAGCCCTGATAAATTGCAGTTTGCTCCCGGCTTGCCAAAGACCAGGAGCGGAAAAATCATGAGGAGAGTTCTCAGAAAGATTGCCGCAGGCAATGTTGAAGATCTCGGGGACACCTCGACCCTCGCTGATCCGACGGTGGTGACTGATCTCGTAAATGGAAGGCTTTAGTTTAAGGGGGCGTTGTTTCCCGGTGTGACAAATCAGCGCGCAGACACCCGGGAAACAACGCCCCCTTTTTCATGAGACGGTTTTTGCAATGACCTGACCTTTCTGATAAAATTGTTGCAATGGTGGATATTAAGAGAATTCTTCTTCCCGTTGATTTCCCGGACACTTCGCTGCGTGTGATTCATCAGGCTGCGGTATTGGCCCGTCATTTCAATGCCGGGATCGTTATGCTGCATGTTGTGACAGAGCTGGGACAAACTGCCGGTGTGCCGGAGGACGGCGCCAGGCTCGCCGGCTGGGATATGCTCGCAGAGGTCATTAGAGGGGCCGAGAGAAACGCGGACGGGTCTCTTGGGCCGGAGCTCGCCAGCCTTGCCATCAAGCCCGTGTTGGCCAAAGGCCGCGTGGCCCGGGCAATTGTAGAGACTGCTCAGGAGGAAAAAGCCGACCTGATCATGATGCCGTCCCATGGCCGCACATTCTCGCGGTTTCTTATGGGTTCTGTGACAGCGAAAGTACTGCACTGGACAGAGTGCCCTGTTTGGACCGACGCCCACCTGGAAAGACCGCCGGAGCAGGAGTTTGCGGTCCGCCATGTCCTGTGCGCGGTCGATTTTACCCCCCATAATCGCAAAGCCGTGTCGTGGGCCATGCAAATGGCCGCCAAATTCAGTGCCCGTCTCACTCTCGCTTATGTTACTCCCGGGGTGGAGTTGTGGGGGCCGGGCGGCAGCTACGTCAATCAGGAATTGAAAGAGGTGCTTGTAGGCGACGCTTCCCGGCATTTCGCAGAGCTTCAGCAAGAGACAGGCATCAATGCAGAAGTATTTATCGGCAGTGGTGACGTACCCATGGTGCTGGGCCAGGCTGCGAAGCAGACGAAGGCGGATTTGCTCGTTACAGGGTGCCGTCCTTATGGCCTTCACCTGCGGACCCACGGCTACGCAATCATTTGCGCAGTGCCGATCCCGGTGCTGAGCATATGAGTGTTAAGCAGCATTGATTTTTTGGCCAAAACTTGCAGGCTTCAACCGGAAAATCGATAGTGCGATAAGCGCGTCAAGCGAGCGGGGTTTATATTGTGCGTTTATTGACAATAGCCGGACGATTGATTTAAAATCATTTCATGTAAGTAAGCACTTACATTTGATGGAAGGAGATTGTTCAGTGCATCGTAACCTTTCAGCATATTTAGGCGACTATAAATATAATGTAGTAATTCACCACAGAAACTACTGAAAACATGGATTCCCGACTGCCACACCACAGAAAGCCTGAGACAATCAGGGAACCCCGGGTATGGCAATGACGGCTTTTATCGTGAAAATGTTTTTTCCTATGTACTCTGTGGTTAATATTTGACAATTCCGGAGGAGGAAAAATTAATGGCGAGTTTATTGTCCCGGCACCGTTGGATATGGCTGATGTTGGCCGTTTTTCTGGTCATCGGCGCATATGTCTTTTTACCCAAAGCGGGGAAAACACAATCCAGCACGGATAAACGGGCGCTTTTGGCTGCTGCCCAGGGGGTGTCGGTTGCTGCAGAGGCTGCCAGGAAGGGTGACGTTGGTGTCTATCTGACAGGCCTGGGCACTGTAACTCCCCTTAATACAGTTACTGTAAAGACCCGTGTCGATGGGGAATTGATGAAGGTCATGTTCCAGGAAGGGCAGATCGTCAAAAAAGGAGAGTTGCTGGCCCAAATCGATCCCCGGCCCTACGAAGTCCAGTTGACCCAGGCTGAAGGCCAGATGGTCCATGACCAGGCATTGCTGAACGATGCCCGGCTCGACTTGCAACGATATGAGACGCTGGTGGCGCAGGATTCGATCGCCAGGCAGCAACGGGACACCCAGGAATACCTGGTGCATCAATATGAAGGCGCTGTTAAAACCGACCAGGGCAATATCGATAATGCCAGGCTGCAGTTGGTTTACTCCAGGATAACCTCGCCGCTGGACGGCAGGGTCGGGTTGCGTCTCGTTGATCCCGGCAATATTGTTCATGCATCCGATACTAACGGATTGGCAGTGATTACGCAGCTTCAGCCCATTGCGGTCATTTTCCCGATTCCGGAGGACAATCTCTCTCAAGTGCTGGGCAAACTCAAACACGGAGCGCGCCTTGCCGTGGAAGCTTTTGACAGGGAACAAAAGCAGAAACTCGCCGCAGGATACCTGCTTACTGTCGACAATCTCATCGATCCCTCGACAGGCACTGTGAAATTCAAGGCTGTGTTCCCGAATAAGAACAATGAACTTTTCCCGAACCAGTTTGTCAACGCACGCCTGCTTGTTGAGGTGGAGCGCGGCGTGATAATCGTGCCGGCATCGGCTATTCAGCGGGGCCCCAAGGGTACATTCGTCTATGTTGTAAAGGCCGACCACACTGCTACGGTGCGTCCGGTGAGCGTTGGGGTCTCCCAGGAAGGGGACATATCCATTGAATCAGGATTGGCAGCTGGCGAGCTTGTTGTAGCGGATGGGGCAGAAAGACTGCGTGAAGGGAGCAAAGTTGAATTGCGGGACCAGCACGCCAGGAATGACAAGAGCAGTCAGAATAATCAGACCTCGCATAGCGGGCATAACTAAATGAATCTGTCCCGCATCTTTATCGAGCGGCCGATCGCAACTACGCTGCTCATGATAGCAATTCTTCTGGCCGGGGCTATAGCCTATCGCCAGTTGCCGGTATCGGCCCTGCCTCAAGTTGATTATCCGACTATCCAGATACGTACCTTTTATCCCGGCGCAAGTCCTGATGTGATGGCATCTTCGGTGACCGCTCCGCTGGAGCGCCAGTTCGGGCAGATGCCCGGCCTTACGCAGATGACGTCGGCGAGCTCGGGCGGCAGCTCTGTCATCACACTGCAATTCAGTCTCGACTTGAGCCTGGATGTGGCCGAGCAGGAGGTGCAGGCCGCTATCAATGCTTCATCCACGTTCCTGCCTTCGGACCTTCCGAACCCGCCGGTCTACAGCAAGGTCAACCCGGCGGATGCCCCTGTTCTTATATTGGCACTGACCTCTGATACGATGCCGCTGCCGAAAATAGAAGACCTTGCCGATACCCGGTTTGCACAAAAGATATCACAACTGGCGGGAGTGGGGCTGGTCAGTATCAGCGGAGGACAGCGCCCTGCAGTACGGATTGAAGCCAATCCAACGGCGCTTGCAGCTTATGGTCTCACACTCGAAGATTTGCGCACGGGCATTGTTGCCGCTAATGTCAACCAGGCGAAAGGCGGCTTTGATGGACCGAAACAATCGTACGTCATAGGCGCGAACGACCAGCTTTTTACGAGCGGTGACTACAGTTCGCTTGTGGTCGCTTACCGGAACGGTGCCCCTGTGAAGCTCTCTGATGTGGCCCAGGCTATCGATGATACCGAAAACATTAATCAGGCCGCGTGGATGAACACTTCCCCTGCGGTCATAGTCAATATCCAGCGGCAACCCGGGGCCAATGTAATTGACGTTGTCAACCGCGTAAAGAAACTGCTGCCTCAATTGCAGACCTCTTTACCGCAGGCTATAAAGGTGTCGGTACTGACCGACCGCACAACCACTATACGCGAGTCGGTTGCGGATGTACAATACGAGCTTATGCTGGCGGTGGTGCTGGTCGTGCTTGTAATTTTCCTGTTCCTGCGCAACCTGCCTGCCACTACCATACCGAGTGTTGCCGTGCCATTGTCCCTTGTCGGGACATTCGGCGTGATGTACCTGCTCGGATTCAGCCTTAACAACTTATCTCTGATGGCGCTCACTATTTCAACCGGCTTTGTCGTTGATGACGCCATAGTAATGATCGAAAATATTTCCCGCTACGTTGAAGCCGGAGACAGCCCTCATGACGCAGCCCTCAAAGGGGCCAAACAGATAGGGTTTACCATTCTCTCTTTGACGGTTTCTTTAATCGCAGTGCTCATTCCCCTGCTCTTTATGGGGGATGTCGTAGGGCGTTTGTTCCGGGAATTCGCCGTGACCCTTGGGGTCACGATCCTGATTTCAGCTGTTGTTTCTCTGACTCTTACGCCGATGATGTGCTCGCGGATACTCAGGCATGTCCCTGAGGAGCGGCAGGGGAAGTTTTATCACTGGTCGCAGAAAATGTTAGATAAGATCATTGCCGCTTACGGACGGACTCTGAAATGGGTGCTGAAGCACCAGACAGCGACGCTTGTTGTAGCGGCGGCAACCCTCGTTCTGACTGTGTTGCTGTATATTATCGCACCCAAGGGCTTTTTCCCTGTTCAGGATACAGGGGCCATCCAGTGTATTTCCGAGGCGCCGCAGTCTGTGTCGTTTCCGGCCATGGCAGAACGGCAGCAGGAGCTTGCAAAAGTGATACTTAAAGACCCGGCAGTCGAAAGCCTCTCGACATTTATAGGGGTAGACGGGACCAATACGACACTTAATACCGGGAGAATTCTTATTAACCTGAAACCCCTCGAAGAGCGAAAGGCGACAGCGAGCGAAATTATCCGGCGGCTCGGCCCGGAATTATCACAGGTAAACGGGATCACGCTCTATATGCAGTCGGTGCAGGACCTGACAGTCGATGCGAGGGTCAGCCGTACGCAGTTTCAGTATACCCTTGATGACCCTAACGCTGATGAACTGAACCTTTGGGCGCCCAGGCTGGCGGATGCTCTCCGCAAAAATTCAGAGCTGCGCGACGTGAGCACCGACCAGCAGGACAGAGGGCTCAGGGTTGCGCTCTCGATGGACCGCAGCACTGCTTCACGTTTTGGCATCACACCGCAGGTCATTGATAACACGCTCTATGATGCCTTTGGGCAGCGCCAGATCTCGACGATTTTCACGGAATTGAACCAGTATCGCGTTGTTTTGGGTGTCAAGCCTGATTTCCTGCAGGGTCCGGAGGGCTTGCAATCTATTTACCTGCCCAGTGCTGCCGGAGGCCAGGTGCCGCTCGGGGCCGTAACCCGGGTATCTGAAACAACCGGACCGCTCGTGATCAACAGGCAGGGGCAGTTTCCTGTTGTAACCACTTCCTTCAACCTGGCGCCCGGGGTAGCATTGAGCAAGGCCGTGGAGGTTGTCGAGGATGCCGCCCTGAAATTAGGGCTTCCCGCAAGTATAATCGGCAGTTTCCAGGGTACGGCGCAGTCTTTCAAGGCATCTCTCTCCAATGAACCGCTCCTTATACTGGCGGCCCTTGTTACCGTCTACATAGTGTTAGGGGTGTTGTACGAGAGTTTCATTCACCCTGTCACAATACTTTCCACCCTTCCATCTGCCGGTGTAGGGGCTGTGCTATCGCTGATGATCTTCGGCGCCGAGCTGGATGTTATTGCTATTATCGGCATCATTCTTCTGATCGGCATCGTGAAGAAAAACGGCATCATGATGGTGGACTTCGCCCTGGACGCCGAGCGCAAAGAGGGCAAAAGCCCTGATGAAGCCATTTACCAGGCTTGCCTGTTGAGGTTCAGGCCGATTATGATGACGACTCTGTCTGCGCTTCTGGGTGCTCTGCCGCTGGCGCTGGGCCACGGGATGGGGTCGGAGCTTCGTCGTCCCCTCGGGATAGCTATCATCGGCGGACTCATTTTCAGCCAGGTGCTTACTCTCTATACAACGCCTGTAATCTATCTTGCATTCGACAGGCTGGCAAAGCGCTTCCACAATCGCGGCGGTGAGCGCCGGAATCAGGCATGAATATCTCCGCAGTTTTCATCAAGAGGCCGGTAGCGACCTCGCTTCTCACATTCGGGATTGTGCTTGCCGGGGTGATTGCTGTCCGTCACCTTCCGGTATCTCCTTTGCCGCAAGTGGATTTCCCGACAATATCGGTATCGGCCAACCTGCCCGGGGCTGATCCCGAGACTATGGCGACATCGGTAGCGGCGCCGTTGGAACGCCAGTTGGGGCATATAGCCGGCCTGACCGAGATGACGTCTGTCAATAACAGGGGCTCAACGAGCATAACGCTGCAGTTTGATCTTGACCGCAACATCGATGGAGCGGCGCGCGATGTTCAGTCAGCGATAAATGCCGCGAGGGGGTACCTGCCGCCGAATCTCCCGAACAACCCGACATACAGAAAAGTGAATCCGTCCGACGCGCCTATTCTCATCATTGCCCTCACCTCTGATACATTGACGAGACCGCAGATGTATGATGCGGCCTCTTCCATTATGGCGCAAAAACTCTCGCAGGTGAAGGGTGTAGGACAGGTGTTTGTGGGGGGGAGCTCGCTTCCGGCTGTCCGCGTGGAATTGAATCCCCTGGCGCTGAGCAAATACGGGATCAGCCTCGAAACCGTACGCGGTGTTCTGTCCAGTACCAATGCGAACAGGGCGAAAGGGGAACTGGCAAAGGGCGACAAAATGTGGGAAATCCAGACTAATGACCAACTTTTCAAGGCCAAAGAATACGAGCCCACAATAATAACCTACAAGGCCGGGGCGGCTGTTCGGCTGCCTGATGTTGCTTGGGTGCAGGATTCGGTCGAGGACATTCGCACGGCGGGGTATGTCAACGGGAAGCCGTCTGTCTTTCTTGTCATCTTCCGTCAGCCGGGGGCGAATATTATAGAGACAGTCGACAACGTGCGCAGCTTGCTCCCGCAGCTGCAGGCAGCCATCCCGGGATCGATCGACCTGTCGACTGTCGTTGATCGCACCCCGCCTATCCGGAGCTCATTAAAAAATGTCGAGGAGTCGCTTCTCGCCTCGGGCATTCTCGTCATACTGGTTGTATTCTGGTTCCTCCGGAATGCCAGGGCAACATTCATTCCCGCTGTGGCTATAGTAGTGTCGATTGTTGGGACATTTGCAGTGATGTATCTATTCGGCTACTCCCTGGATAATCTCTCTTTGATGGCGCTTACTATCGCGACCGGGTTTGTTGTCGATGATGCCATAGTAGTCCTCGAAAACATTACACGGTACAGGGAAAAAGGGGAATCGCCGCTCCAGGCTGCGTTTTCCGGCTCTAAAGAGATCGCCTTTACAGTTCTGTCCATGAGCATTTCGCTGGTTGCCGTGTTTATCCCCATTCTCCTTATGGGCGGCATGGTCGGCCGCCTGTTCCGTGAATTTGCCGTTACGCTGTCCGCGGCAGTCGTAGTCTCGCTTGTGATCTCTTTGTCCACTACTCCGATGATGTGCGCTATGCTGCTGAAACCTGAAAAGCCGCATAAACGCGGAGTATTTTACCTTACGAGCGAACGGATTTTTAACTGGATGCATTCACGTTATGAGCTGAGCCTTGCCTGGGCCCTCCGGCATTCCCGGTTCATGATTTTATTAATGTTGCTTACGATTTTAACAAGCATCGCTTTGTTTATTTCAGTACCAAAAGGTTTCTTCCCCGAGCAGGACAGCGGGCGTCTTTCAGGAGGCATCCAGGCTGACCAGCATATATCGTTTCAGGCAATGGAGCAGAAGCTGCTCCAGATAGTCAATATAATCAAGAAAGATCCGGAAGTGGTATATGTGACCGGGTTCACCGGCGGCGGAGGCTCCACGACAAATACCGCGCGCATGTTCATAACATTGCAGCCGGTCGAAAAGAGGAAGGCGACGGCGATGCAGGTCATTGCGAGGCTGCGTAAAAAGCTTGCAGTAGTGGCGGGCGCGCCTACTTTTCTTGCCCCTGTGCAGGACCTGCGTATCGGCGGAAAGATAGGCAACGCATTATACCAATATACCCTTATGGGAGATAATGTAACGGAGTTGAACATGTGGGGTCAGCTCGTGCTGCAGCAGTTGCGCACCGTGCCCAAACTTACTGATGTGAACAGCGATCAGCAGGACAAAGGATTGCAGGCATCGCTGGTTATAGACCGCGATACCGCCTCCAGGCTGGGGGTCACTCCGAAGCTTCTCGATAACACCCTGTACGATGCCTTTGGCCAGGAACAGGTGTCTGTTATGTACACCCTGTTGAACCAGTACCATGTTGTCATGGAGGTGGACCCCCGTTTCTGGCAGCGCCCTGAAACGCTGAGAGACATTTATGTGTCCACATCCGGCGGCGCACAGGTGCCCTTAAGCGCGTTCACCCATTACGAGCCTACTGCCACATCACTCGCCGTGAACCATCAGGGCCAATTCCCCGCTGTGACAATATCATTCAATCTTGCGCCCGGCGTGTCGCTCGGTGATGCAGTTAAACTTATCGAAAACAATATACGGCGCATGGGGCTGCCTGGAAATATCCGGGGCAGTTTTGCCGGAACAGCCCAGGCATTCCAGTCATCTCTTGCAAATGAACCGTTCCTTATTCTGGCGGCACTCGTCACAGTTTATATTGTATTAGGAGTTTTGTACGAAAGCTATATCCACCCCATCACCATCCTTTCAACCCTGCCTTCCGCAGGGGTGGGGGCGGTGCTCGCAATGCTGATCTCCCGCACGGACCTGAACATCATAGCGCTGATCGGCATGGTCCTGCTGATCGGCATAGTCAAAAAGAATGGTATCCTGATGATAGATTTTGCACTTGAGGCGGAACGCAAGGAAGGCAAAAGTTCCGAGGAGGCGATATATCAGGCCTGCCTGCTCAGGTTCCGTCCCATTATGATGACAACAATGGCTGCGCTTCTGGGGGCATTGCCGCTGGCAGTGGGCGGCGGAGTTGGATCTGAAATGCGCCGCCCGCTGGGTATTTCAATTGTGGGCGGGCTCATATTCAGCCAAATGCTGACACTTTATACTACTCCCGTAATGTACCTATATCTTGACCGTTTCAGAATATGGCTGGAACGCGTCAGAGGAAAAAGAAAGGACAACATATGAAAAGAACTCAGAAACTTGTTAGTGCCTGCTGCCTGCTGCCGTTAGCTCTGCTGGCCGCGTGTACGGTCGGGCCCAATTACGTGAAGCCCGCAACTGAAACGCCGGCCTCATTCAAAGAGCTGAAAGGTTGGAAAGTTGCCTGGCCGCAGGATAATATTATCAGGGGCGCATGGTGGAACATGTATAATGATCCGCAGTTGAATGCGCTTGAAGATCAGGTGAATATTTCCAACCAGAACATTGCGGCAGCCGAAGCCCGGTCCCGGGAGGCCCGCGCACAGGTCCGGCAGGCACAGGCAGGCTATTTCCCGACTGTTGGGACATCTCCCTCTGCTGCTCGCTCGCGCAGTTCATCCGGCTCATTTGCCGGAGCGGGCAAATCCGGAGGAGGCGTTACCGCAAATGATTTTATTTTGCCTGTAGACGCGACGTGGGAGCCGGATGTCTGGGGCCGTGTTCGCCGCACAGTTGAGGCGGGCCGGGCCAATGCCCAGGCGAGTGCAGCTGATGTCGAGGCAGTCCGTTTGATCGCGCACGCCGAAGTGGCACAGGATTATTTTCAGTTACGGGCCCTTGACGCACAAAAACAGCTTTTGGACGCTACGGTCAATATTTATCAAAAATTTCTGGAATTGACAAAGAACAGGTATGCAAGCGGCGTCGCGGCAAGATCTGATGTGCTTGTGGCCGAGACGCAGCTTAAAACTGTTCAGGCCCAGGATATAGATGTCGGCGTGCAGCGCGCACAACTCGAACATGCGATCGCCGTGCTTATTGGGAAACCCGCATCCGGCTTCAGTCTTCCGGCATCGCCCCTTGCTCTTGACTCAATCCCTCCGGCCATACCTGTAGGTTTGCCTTCGGACCTCCTCGAGCGCAGGCCGGATATCGCTGCCGCCGAGCGTTTTGTCGCTTCTGCAAATGCACAGATCGGAGTGGCCGAAGCGGCGTTTTATCCCACTATCACTCTCAGCGCATCCGGCGGATTTCAGTCTTCAAGCATATCCAACTTGTTGACCTGGCCAAGCCGCATCTGGGCGATAGGGGCAACGCTTTCCGAGACTGTGTTCGACGCCGGGCTGAGGAGCGCACTCACTGACCAGGCACGCGCGGCTTATGACGAGAACGTAGCAACGTACCGGCAGACTGTACTCGCCGCCTTTCAGAATGTGGAAGATAATCTGGCAGCGCTCCGCATCCTGGAACAGGAAGCCCTGGCACAGGACGAAGCAGTAAAGGCCGCTCAGCAATCAGTGCTTGTTTATACCAACCAGTACAAGGCCGGAACTCAAAGTGCCCTGGATGTGATAACAGTTCAGGCCGCGGCGCTGGCTGACGAAAGGACCTCAATCACCCTGCTTGGCAACAGAATGATAGACAGTGTGCTCCTTATAGAAGCGCTCGGCGGAGGATGGGACTCGAGGCAATTGGAAGATTAATAAGGCATTGCAGTTCTTGAAGCGTTTCAGACAGAGGATTAGCAGTTTGCGGCGCATTTTTTTCTGGCCAATATTTGTGGAATTTTTCCATAAATATTGGAATTAATCCATTTTCAGGCTGTATAGCACGCCTCAGAAATCCCAATAAATCAAAAGGATAATCTGTTTTCTCGCCTGGCATATCTCTTGCTCAGTTTATAATTATTAGTATTTAGAAGTTTCATAGTCTATTAGCCCAAATACAAGGAGGCCAACAATGGATCTTGAAGAATTCATCGAGACGTTATCAAAGGAGGAAAGGCAACGCCATAAGGACCTGATAGAAGAATGCAGGATGAGAAGCGAAGAAACCAGAAGGACCCGCAGAATGTTTTGTGAAAGACCTGTATTACTGTCCGATAAAGCTGACCCCACTTTTTTCAGGGTCATGAATTAAAAGCATATCACTTTTTTAGATACGCGGAAAGAAAAAGCTGTCGTGTTAAGCGTCCGGCCCATGAATTTTCTTCAGCAGCCAAGCCATGTTCTGTCCAAGGGTTTTCATGGTCTGTATCCCCTCGCTATCATTCCTCACCTCACCAGGCTCTCTTCCAATCCCGAGATTCCAGTAACTGGATCCCGGCACAATCATCTGCCCGATAAAAAAGAAATAATTGAGGGAGCTGAAAACATGAATAGCGCCGGCCCGCCTTACAGCCACGACCCCGGCGCCAACCTTTCGCTTAAACATATCACCATTGGCACGGGCGACCATGCCGCTGCGTTCAATGAGGGCCTTCATGCTTGCACTCACATCCGCGAAGTACGTAGGTGAACCGAGCAGGATGCCGTCGGCTTCGACCATCTTGGCGATGCATTCATTGAGAATATCGTCCTCTACAGCGCAACGCTGATCTTTGTTCTTAAAGCATTGATAACAGGCGATACATCCGTGAATAGGTTTGCCTGCAAGATCATATGCTTCAGTTTCGATACCTTCGTTCCTGAGTTCTTCGAACACGGTATCGATTAGGATTGAGGTGTTACCTTGCTTCCGGGCACTGCCGTTGAATGCTATAACCTTGAGCATCTGTTTGACCTCCGAAATAATGGATTCTTCATCATAATTCCGAGCTTTGGAGCGTTATATAAACTTTTGTCCCCGATTGAGGGACCGGCTCGAAATCCATATCGCCAAAGTTTTTGCGTGCAGCAAGCTTTGCTATGGAAAGTCCTAATCCTGAGCCGCGAGATTTAGTGGAAAAAAAAGGGGTGAGGATGTTGGCAATGTTAGCCGGATTAATGACCTCGCCATTGTTGAACACCTCAACCCGGACTGTATGAGGTGCTTTTTCAGGCGACATGGAGCTTATGCGCACGAGAGGCTCTTGCGCCGCGCCGGCGGCCTCCGCCGCGTTTTCTATCAAGTGGTAAAATATATGGCGGAGCTCTATGGGGTCGCCCAATACGAACCTGGCAGTTGGACTTATATTTACCTCCACCTTTACCCCCTCGAGTCTTTTTCGGGCCGAGAGCTCATTGATCATGTTGTCCATGATTGTATCCAACATACACCGTTCAAAGCTTGTTTCCCTTTGAAATATGTCCATATACGTGTTTATGTCTGCAACCATTTCTTCGAAACGTACGGCATAAGAGATAAGAAAGTCATAGTCCTTGAAGAGCGGGTCCCCAGGATCTATTTTCCGCTGAAGTCTTCGAAGATTACCGCCTATTATAGTCACGGGATTTCGGATTTTATCGGCGACTCCTCTGAGGATTTCCATATCACAGCGGATTGTCGCATCTATATAGGCACTGGTTTCCAGGAGAGCGCAGAAATCCACAAGTTTATCCGCTGCAAACAGGATATCAACTGCAATATGGGGCGGAAAATTATCGCGTGTTATTTGATGGATAAATTGCCTGACAAGGGAGAAGCCCAGGCTTGAGAAGCGTTGATCAAGGTTTATCGCTACATGTTTCAACCCTATGCCCCAAAGATAGCTGATAAAATTTGAATCTATCGTTTCGGTAAAAATCCTTTCAAACCACCCGCTCCATGTTCGCATCAGGGATTCAGGCTTGCCGAAGCGCTCAAGCAATATGTGCGTTTCGGGCACTTCGGAAAAAGACTTGTAGAAAAACGCTGCGAACTCATCCCGCCGGCTTGTAAATATCTCACGGTGCTGATGGAGAATAAGAAGTTCAGACTCTTTAAGCTGCAGCTTGCTCATTATTGATTCGAGGCTATGGTAGGGGACAGCAGAAGCAAGGACTTTATTTTTCATATACTGATTCTAACCGAAGTCAGGACAGTAATCAACAAATGGCCGGTATGTGAAAACACACGGGTGAAAACACACGGGTATGTTGTCAACAAATAGAGTTGTCCGGTTTTAGAGCAAATAAACTGTCCGGTTCTGCAGGGTGGCTGCGCATGGAACATGGCAGGCCACCGATGTCAGTTTTATTGAGTCTCATGCCGCTGCATGTGAGCACTTTGCAATCTCCTTTCCTTTAGGGTCAAAGACCGCCAGTTTTCTCGGTCCATGGAATATAGCAAGGCCACCATCCGGATAACGATGGACGCGAACTTCGACCTTAACGTAGTGGCAGCGATATTGATTTGGCGGGATCTGAAGTTTTAGCCCATCGAACTTTACACAGTTGTCGTTGCCTACGGTGCGGTCATACTGTTCGCATAGGATGTCTTCCAAGGCAGTGCCTGCCCAAGTCACGAATACGCTCTGTGGTTCCTGCGGGACAACAGTGAACTCGGCATTATGGGCTGGCATATAAGTACTGGCAAGATAATCATTGGCCTGCTTCATCTCAGTAATGCCCGCCATTGCAAGCTCCTTGACGAGGCGGTCTTGATGAGTTTCGAAGGCTCGCTCAGAACGACCCCTGGCCTCAGGAGAATACGCAGCAATCATCTTAATTCCAAGTTGGCTCATTGCACGACCGAACTGGGTAAGATTTGATTTGTCCACTTTCCCTCCGGCCTCAGGTGTATGCCAGTAGTGACTTCCACGATCCGTATACAACGAAGCAAACAATCCGTGTTGCTCAATAACTTCTTTTACCCCTTGAAAGCTGCTTTGAGTGCCTTCCTCCTGCACAAAAAACATCGAGTAGTGTTCACTCGTGGCATCATCCATAGTTACGATTAGATCCCAGTATTTTCCTTCAACCCACTGATGTTTGGAACCATCCTGGTGCAGCATCATACCGGTATAAGGTGCCCTTGTACGCTTTTTCCTGTGTGTACCTTTCTGTGCTGCCTTCGGTACCAATCCCTTTTCCTGGAGGGTGTTCTTGACCCATGTGTAGCTTCTGGTCCCTTGATAAGCACGCCGGTACCAGCTATAAAAATGTTTGACATTGAAACCACAAAAGCGATTGCTATAAAGATCCGATAGTGCGACTACTTCATCAACAGGCGCACGTTTATGAGATATTTGCCCTAAACGCTTATCTATAAGGCCCTCCAGGCCCGTATCTTCATACCTCAACATATATCTTCTAAATGTCCTATCGCACACACCCAGAAGCGTTGCTGCTTCTTCCTGCGTTAATCGACCTCGTATCCAACCCTCATAGCTTTCTTCAAATCTCATCTTCCGTACCTCCTGCAACACTGCCGAACGTTTCATGGATAGCCCCCTTGCTATCCATATATTTTATCCGGACAGTTTATGTGCTACAGATACGGACAGTTTATCTGCTCGCCACATGAAAACACACGGGTATTGACAGAACAAATATTGTGTGATAAGTATTAATCAAGACTAAGAAATGCCACCCCAAACAAAGGTAAAATACGGGAAACCGTATGGCACAAAGCCGCTTTTCCTATGAATATTAGGAGCGAAGGGTTGCTGAGGTGGCAGAATATATAAAGAAAAGCCTGACCTCTAAGAGGGACAGGCTTTTCTTTACAATCCTAAGAGGGCCGGCAGTGTCGAGAAGAAAAATATATATTGTCTCCTGCGTGCTCACCGGAATTTTATTGGCGGCCCTCATTGTCAGATTTTGGCCCATGCCTGATATCGAATCCGGCTTCGATTATGCGGTCGTTATTCATTCCAGCGATGGCGGCAAACTTGCGGAATTTTATAGAGAGCGGAGATTTTTCGTTCCCTATAGGGAGATACCGGACATTGTGGGGAAGGCCTTCGTGGCGGCAGAGGACCGCAGGTTTTACTCGCATCACGGGTTTGACATAAATGGCATTGTGCGTGCGATGGAGAGGGATATAGCCGCGAATGAGGTTGTGGAAGGAGGAAGCACCATAACGCAACAACTTGCCAAGATGATTTTAAAGGACAGGGAACGGAATTTTTCGAGAAAACTCCGGGAGATAATTCTCGCATTGAGGTTGGAAAGTAAATATTCGAAAAAGGAAATCCTCGGCTTATACATGAACCTTGCATATTTCGGAGAGAGAGTTTACGGGATAGAGGCCGCAGCCAGGGCCTACTTCAACAAACCGGTGACGGACCTCAGTGTTTCCGAGGCGGCACTCCTTGCCGGACTTCAGAAAGCGCCGAGTAAGTATTCTCCTTTGAAGGACCCTGCGCTGGCGCACGAAAGAATGACAACGGTTTTAGGTGAAATGCTGGCCCTTAAATTTATATCCCATGACGAATATTTGCGGGCCCTTGCGGAGCCGCTTCCGGAAAAAACTTACTTTCAGCGTAAATACGACGCCCCGTATTTTGCTGATTATATCAGGCAGAGGCTGTACTCAAAGTATGGTGACGCCCTTTATAGGACTGGATATAATGTTTTTTCCACAATTGACCCCGCGCTGCAATCCCTGGCGGAACGGTCTGTGCTGAACGGTGTTCGTCAAATAGAGCGTCGGACAAGACCCGGCATACAGGCGGCCCTTATTGCAATAGATATGAAGACCGGCGAGATAAAGGCCATGGTAGGCGGAACAGATTACAGTGTGTCCCAGTTCAACCGTGCAACTATGGCGTTAAGGCAGCCCGGATCCGTCTTCAAACCTTTCGTATATGCCGTGGCCCTCCAGGAGGGCATGTCTTGCAATGACCTCATTCTTGATGAGCCGGTCCACATCTTGGACCCGGACAGCGGCCGCTCATGGTCTCCGAGAAATTCGGAAGATGAATACTACGGATATGTCCCCCTTAAGACCGCATTGGCTCTCTCCCTTAATTCCGCCACTGTCCGGCTTGCGCAGAAGATCGGTATTGACAACGTACGGGAAATGGCGGAGAGATGCGGGATACATACTAACCGGAAGGCACATCCGTCAATGGCACTCGGCTCCTTCGAAACGACCCTTCTCGATATGACCGCTGCCTACATAGCTTTTGCCACAGGCAAAAAAGTGGAGCCCATTGCCTACACTCTCATACGTGACAAGAATGGGAAAGAGGTCGGAAGGCCTTTGCTTTCCAATAAAGAGATTTTAGCTCCGGATATTGTCGACAAGATGAGGATGCTTCTGCGCGGCCCTATAGAGCATGGGATCGCCGGCAGGGCAAGAGCGGTAGGCCGGCCCGTTTATGGAAAAACCGGCACTACCAACGATTATTCTGATGCATGGTTCGTAGGGTTTGATGAGCATCTTGCAGTTGGCGTATGGGTGGGCAGGGACGACCATACCACCCTTGGGACAGAACAGACAGGCTCCGAAGCAGCCCTGCCCATCTGGACCGAATTCATGGAAAAAGTGAAGTATCAGGATTGATAATGATTTTGTGAGCAATGTCCAAATAATACTGCTGCTATTTCCCCACCATCACGGTCTTTTTCAGGATGCTGTCGATTGCGACTTGGGCCTTGATGGCCTCGTAGGGATGTTTGCTCGCCAAAAAAGGTCTGAGATAAACAATATCGTTTTCCGAACCTATTATGCCTAAAACTTCTATGCTGATCATCCTGACCAACGGCTCCCTGTTGCCCATTCCTTCCTTTGCGATTTCGATTGCCTTCCCGTCGTTCGGGAAATACCTCAAACCGCTTACTGCATGGTAAAGCATGGATGGACACGCAAAATTCAGCGAGCTGTCGTAGAAAACTTTGGCGAGAGTTGCCATCACCTTCGGGCTTCCTACGGGCGCAACTTCATCCATCAACTTGACTCGTTCATGCCAGTTGACTACGCTGTCCAGGATCACGGCAGTTTTTTTGTTAACAATATCATCGGCAAAAGCGATGGTTGGTGCGAGGATAAAAATGATAACCAATCCGGTCAGCATCTTATTACGCATATGGTTTTCCTCCGACGGTTTGGTGTAGTTTTATTATAGCGTAAATATCTTTCGCCATCTCAGCTAACGTGTTGCTTTCCAAAAAAATATGTCACAACTTCCATCAATCTGTCATATCTACTCCCTGCCTTTCTTGCATTCATCAAGCAAGTCAGTTACAACCCTATCTATATCATCATAGCTTATACACTCATCACGAGTCAGATTGAATACCGACTTCTTCTTTCTGTGAGCACTACTATCACGACACTCTATCATGTCTGTGTCGACCACTACAATACTAATTGGGTTAGTGGCATATACTTCAGTGATTACTCCTCCTGATATCTTTGCGACAACAATGGTAGAGGTAGGATTTAATGAAGAATCCAAACAACTCTCCTCCATCATTTCATTTGGCGAATAACTATTCCCTTCACTCATGAACTTTCTCCTTATTATGCGGCATACTCAATATAGTTACTTTAGCTGCCACTTCTCCCAATGAATGTTTTCTTCTTTGAACTTATCGGTCACCTTGCCTTTATCTTTTGGGACACCTATCGGGATAACATTGAGGGGAACAATATTTTCAGGGATATTCAGTATTTTTCTGACAGCTGCAATTCGTTGTTTGTCGGCATGCACCGCTGTCCAAACCGCACCCAAGCCGAGTGAATGAACTGCCAACAGGATATTCTCACTTGCCGCCGAACAATCCATGACCCAGTAATCTTTGCCGGGGTTACCGCAGACTGCAATGGCAGCCCCGGCCTTATCCAGCATTTTTGCATAAGGAAGCTGATCGCAGAGGTCATCGAGGGCCTTTCTGTCTGTCACGACAATAAACGCCCAGGGTTGCATGTTCATTGCCGAGGGAGCAGCCATAGCGGCCCTCAGTATTTTTATCAGGGTCTCGTGTGATACCGCCTCTCCCGTAAAAGACCTTACACTTCTTCTGGAGTAAATAGTATTCAGTGCTTCATTTTCCATTTCTTTGTCTCTCCTGTTGCCTTCATTAAGATAACTATAGCAGACACATGGAGGATGTCAAACGTTATTCTTGCTCTCCCGCTCCCGGTCCTTAGTGTGGTCGCGGGCGATAAGCATATAGATGGATGGGATGACGAAAAGGGTGAACAGTGTCCCGATGAACATGCCGCCGACGAGCACCAGACCGATCGAGTTTCTCGCCGCGGCGCCGGCGCCGGAGACCAGCGTCAGCGGGAAGTGGCCGCCGATGGTGGCGGCGCTGACCATGAGGATCGGGCGGAGGCGGATCATGGCTGCCTGGCGTATGGCTTCTATCTTCGACAGGCCCTGGAGCTGCAGCTTGTTGGCGAATTCGACGATTAGAATGCCGTTCTTGGACACCAGTCCGACAAGTGTCACCAGCCCCACCTGCGAGTAGATGTTGAGGGTGGTGGTCCAGCCCCGGGTCCAGAAAGGCACGTTCGGATCAGGCATCTTCAGGAAGGTGAAGATGAGAGCGCCGAACATGGCCAACGGCACCGACCCGGCCAAAATGACGAACGGGTCGCGGAAGCTGTTGAACTGTGCCGCCAGCACCAGGAATATCAGCACAATGGCCAGGCTGAAAGCGGGCAGAAACTTTTGCCCCTCGGTGCGCAGTTGGCGGGATTCGCCGGTGTAGTCGATGACATACCCCTTGGGCAGTATTTTGGCCGCCTCGTCCTCCAGGTATCGTAAGGCCTCATCAAGCGGCCGGACAGCAACGCCGCTGATCTTGACCGCATTCAATTGCTGGAAACGATTAAGCGACCTGGGCACAACCGATTCGCTTAAGGTGGCCACGGTGCTGAGTGGTACCAGGTTGCCGCCCGGTCCCGTAACATAGACGTCCTTAAGCTGTTCAGGGTTGAGACGGCCGACTCTCTGGATTTGAGGGATGACCTTATAGCTGCGGCCCGATATGTCAAAACGGTTCACATAATCGCCCCCTACCAGCCTGCTCAGGTCGCCGCCGACCTGTTCCAGGTTGAGACCCATTGAGGCCACTTTGTCGCGGTCAATAACGTATTCGGATTGGGGCTGGTCTATCTTGACGTCGATCACAGGCGGGAAGGCGAACATATGGCTTTGAGTCGCCTTTATCTGCAACTGTTTTGCGAATTCCAGTATCTGCCCTGTTTCGGCTGTCGACGCCAGGACAAATTCGACCGGATAGTCGCCGCCGCCGGGGAGGGCAGGCGGGGTCACCGGGAATATCCTGATGCCGGGGACCTTTTGGAGCTTTTGCTGGATCTCGGGCATGATCTGGAAGATGTTGCGTTTGCGCTTGTCCCACGGTTTGGCGACCATACCGCCAAAACCTGAGTTTGGGAAGGTGATCTGGAAGGTGAAATCGGTTTCCGGCACGCTCATGAACACCCGGTTGACCTCAGCGGAGAAGAAGCTGTTCTGGTCGAGAGTTGAATTGGCGGAGGAGTCAAGGATGCCGAAGATGACCCCCTGGTCTTCCATCGGCGCAAGTTCCTTGGCGGACATTATAAACATTGGCACTGTTGCGAGTGAAGCCATGATCCAGACCGCGTAGACCGCCGGGCGCGCCGCAAGAGTGGCGTCGAGACGGCGGCCATAGGCGGTTTTCAGGCGCTCGAAACTCCGCGCGATGAGGCCGGCCAGACCCCGCTCTTCGCTGCCGGGTTTGAGCAGTCTTGCCGACATGAGCGGCGACAGCGTCAGGGCCACGATTCCGGAAATGGCGACCGCTCCTGCCAGGGTGAAGGCGAACTCGCGGAAAAGCGCGCCAGTCAACCCGCCCTGGAGGCCGATAGGCAGGTAGACCGCCGCCAGTGTTATTGTCATTGCAATGATAGGCCCTACCAGTTCCCTTGCGCCGGACAGGGCCGCCTCCAGGGGCGGTTGTCCTCCGCGCATGTGGCGTTCCACGTTCTCTACCACCACGATTGCATCGTCGACTACCAGTCCGACCGAAAGGACAATGGCCAAAAGAGTCAGCAGGTTCAGGGTAAACCCGAAGACCTGCATCAGGAAGACGCCACCGATCAGCGACAGCGGGATCGCCACCACAGGTATCAGGACCGAACGGAAAGAGCCGAGGAACAGGAAAATGACGACGATGACTATCATAAGCGTGTCGCCGAGGGTTTTGAGCACCTCGTGGATTGCGGTCGTGATGTAGTCAGTGGCGTCATAGGCTACCCGGGCCTTGAGCCCGGTCGGCAGGTCTCGCTGGATTGATGCCATCTCAGTCTTTACCTTCTTGATGACATCGACGGAGTTCGCGTTGGGGAGCGGCCATATCCCCATGAATACCGCGGTCTGTCCTGAGAAGCGGACCTCGGAGTCGTAATCCTCGGCCCCCAGTACCACGTCAGCGATGTCGCCCAGTCTGACGATGGTCCCGTTCCTCTCGCGCACCACCAGCCGCCTGAAATCTTCGACTGTGTGGAGGTCTGTGTCGGCTGTGAGGTTGACTTGAATGAACGCCCCTTTGCTCCTGCCGAGAGCAGCCAGGAAGTTGTTCGAGGCAAGGGCCTGGCGCACCTGGGCCGGGCTGATGTCGAGCGCAGCCATCCGGTCGGGCTTGAGCCAGATGCGCATAGCAAAGGTGCGGGCGCCCAGAATGTCGGCCCGCTGCACACCCGGTATGGCGGAAAGGCGGGGCTGGACAATGCGCACCAAATAATCGGTGATCTCGTTCTGCTGCAGAAGGTTGGAACTGAAGCTCAAGTAAGCCGAGGCGAACCGGCTTTCGGCCGACTCGATATTGATGACCGGGACCTCCGCTTCAGGAGGGAGGTCGCCGCGCACCTGGTCCACTTTGGAGCTTACCTCGGCCAGGGCCTTGGTGGAATCATAGTTTAGCCTGAGGCGCACATTGATTGTCGAGAGACCAAGCGTGCTCTGCGATTCCATGTATTCGATGCCGTCGGCAGCGGCGATTGCGCGCTCAAGAGGCGAGGTGATGAATCCGCGCACCAGCTCGGCACTTGCGCCGACATAAACGGTGGTAACGGTTATCATTGCGTTCTCGCTGCGCGGGTACTGGCGGACGTTGATTGTCCTTACCGCCTGGAGGCCTCCGATGATGATGAGAAGGTTGACCACCAGGGCCAGAACGGGACGGCGGATGAACAGGTCGGTCAGCTTCATAGGTCAGCTGTTCTCTGGTTTTGGGTTTTTTTGGAACTGGGGGGCGAGCCGGTTATCGACCACCACAGCCTGGCCGTTGCGGAATTTGAAGACGCCGGTGCTGACAACGCTTTCTCCCTCCTTCAGTCCTTGTGTGACGGCAATGAAGTCGCCGCGCCTCTCTCCGAGACGCACGAACTGCTGCCTCAACACCTTTCCCCCTTTCCCCTTCTTGTCGTCATCGACTATGAAAACCGAATCACCGTAAGGGGCGTAAAGCACGGCAGTGGCGGGAATGACCAGCACCGTCTGCCGGACCGGAAGTCCGACAGCGGCATTTACGAACATGCCGGGACGAAGCTCTTCGCCGGGATTCGCCGCAGTCACCTGGACCTGGACGTTGCGGGTTTCGGGGTCCACCAGGGGATTGATGGTCGTGATGCGCCCCTTGATCTCCAGGCCGGGCAGGGCATCGCACGTCACCCGGACCGGCAGGCCTGACCGCAAGTGGCCAAACTGCTGCTGGGGCAGGGTGAAATTGACATAGATCGGATCGAGGGCTTGCAATGTGACAATCGGGTCTCCTTCGCGAAGTACCTGACCCAGGTTTATCTGCCGGATGCCGATACTGCCGTCGAAGGGGGCGCGGATTGTCTTCTTGCCGATGGTGGCGCGGATGTTGTCGGCCTGGGCAACAGCCTGCCTGTGGTTTGCTACAGCGGTGTCGTAGTCGGATTGGGAAATAATCTGTTCAGCCAGCATCTTTTTGTCTCGTTCGAGAATTATCTTTGTCAGTTCCGCCTGGGCCACTGCGCCGGGTAGCTGGGCCTCTTCCGAACTGGTGTCCTGGCAGACCAACAGATCGCCCTTCTTCACCTTTGTTCCCGGCTCGAAAGCGATGTCCACTACCTTCCCATCCAGTTCCGCGGCCACTGTTACGCCCTGGACTGCGGTCAACGTGCCGACCGAGGTCAGGGCCGTTTCCCACGACTCGGTTTTGGCCGCAGCCGTGGTCACAGTCTCAGGTGGAGGAACGAAATGCTTGCCATGCTCGATCATTGCCCTGATCTGCAGCGCCTTGATGCCGGCCAGAACTGCGATGATGACCGCGAGGCCCAGGCCGGCTAAAAGAATGCGTTTCTTCATTGTTAGTTTATTCCTTTCCACTCCACCACCCGCCGCCCATCGCCTGAAACAGCGCCGCCGTGTCTGCAAAGCGGGCAGCGCGGGCCTGTACAAGACTGATCTGAGTTTGCTCGTACTGGCGCTCTGCATCGAGCAGCGACAGATAGCTTAGCGCGCCGAGATCAAATTTTTTCTGCGTAAGATCGAGCGTATCTTTGGCTGCGGAGTCAGCGTCGGCCTGGGACTTGAGCGTCCGCGCATCTTCATCGAGCGCGCGAAGCACATCGGCCACGTTCTGGAATGCCGATAGAACCGTTTCTTCATACTGTGCTGCCGCCTGATCATAAGCGGCTATAGCGGCCCGGCGCTGGGCCGTAAGTTTTCCGCCTTGGAAAACAGGCTGCGTAAGGCCGCCGGCAATGCTCCATATAGAGGTATAACCTTTAAACAGGTCCTGCAACTTGGCAGACTCCGAACCATAACTGCCGGTGAGGGTGACCTGCGGGTAGAGGTTCGCGGTCGCCACCCCGATCTCTGCACTCGCCTTATGCAGCAGCGCTTCCGAAGCACGGATGTCGGGACGCTGCCGCACCAGCGCCGACGGCAGGCCTACCGGCAGTTCCTCCGGCAGTTGCATTCCCCCGAGATCGAACTCAGGCAATGCCTTTGCTTCGCCGGGCAGGATGCCAATAAGCACCGCCAACTGGTGGCGGGCCTGGGAAAGCTGTTTTTCGAGTGGAGGAAGTGTCGAGCGCGTCTGTTCCAGTTGGGTCCGCTGTGCAAGCACGTCAGGGCGGGATGCGCCCCCTATCTCAAATTGTCGTTTTACCAGATAGAGCTCTTTTTCCTGTACACCGAGAACCTCCTGCGTCGTTCGTATTTGCGCACGAAGGGAAGCTTCCTTTACCGCTGCTGTTACGATGTTGGAGGTAAGCGCCAGGTAGGCGGCCTCCACCTGAAATACCTCGTAGTCGATTTGGGCCTGAAGGGCCTCCAGCTCGCGGCGTACTCCGCCGAAAATATCCAGACCATACGACACATTCACCGATGCATTGTAAAGATCGAATGGACTGACATTAACATTTGGCTCGCCGAACAAGGCGCCCGATATTTTCTGACGCGCTGCCGATGCGCCGATGTCAACACCCGGAAAGAGTGAGCCTGCTTCGGCCAGCCAGTTCTCCCGCGCCTGACGCAACGCAGCCTTTGTTGCAGCAAGCGTCGGGCTTTGGGCCAGCGCCCGGCGGACCAACTCGTCCAGCGGCCCGGAATGAAACAGCGTCCACCACTGGGCCGATATCTCCTGCCCTATTACAAATCGTTGTGCGCCGCCGCCCGTCCCCGGCGCAGAAGCTGTCTTCTCCGGCAGTTCGCGCGCTGTGTATGCATCTGTGGCGGGCGCTTCGGGCCGCTGAAAATCAGGGCCGACTGAACATGCGGAAAAAGCAGCACAGGCGACGGTCACCGTGATCAAAAGCAACAAACTGCTGCCGCGTGGCCCGCCTGCAATTCCTGTCTTTCGCACTATCGTTGCACCTTCCAAGTTTATATGCATCAGCTTATGCTATCTCTTTTCAGATGTCAAGACAGTTTACTCCATGTTGTTTACTCCATTGTACTCCCTCATCGCTATGCTATAATTACAAACCATGAGGATTTTACGGAAAAAAAATGAAATTGCCGCCTTTCTCGGAGTGCTCATAAAGAGGGCTGCCGGCGCGCAGCCCGGCATTGATAAAGCTGTGCAAGCCATACTGGCTGGTGTAAGAAGGAGAGGGGATGCCGCAGTAGAAAAATATACCCGTAAATTTGACGGGCATGATTTTCCTATAAAGATTAAGAATGCGGAGATAAAGAAATATGCGAGGAAGGCTGAAAAACATTTTCTCAAGGCGCTTGAAACCTCTGCAACGAGGATCAGGAATTTCCACGAAAAGCAAAAGGAAGAGTCATGGAGTTATCAATCCAATGGTGAAGTGCTGGGGCAGATAATCAGGCCGCTTGAGCGTATAGGCGTCTATGTGCCCGGAGGCAAGGCATCCTATCCATCAACAGTACTGATGAATGTGATTCCTGCGCAAGTGGCGGGTGTTAAAGAAATCGCCCTGTGCGTACCCACGCCAGGGGGAGAAATAAACCCTTATGTTATGGCTGCAATAGAGCTTCTCGGTGTGCGGGAGGTGTACAGGATAGGCGGAGCCCAGGCGATAGGAGCTATGGCATACGGCACAAAGACCATAAACAAAGTGGATAAAATCGTCGGGCCCGGAAATATCTATGTGGCCCTGGCTAAAAAGATGGTTTTCGGTGAAGTTGCAATCGACATGATTGCCGGACCGAGCGAGATATTGATTATAGCTGATGCAACCGCAAATCCGGTTTTTGTTGCGGCAGATATGGTAAGCCAGGCAGAGCATGACGAGCTTGCTTCCAGCATATTGATAACAGATTCGGAAAGGCTCGTTAGCGAAGTTGCCCGTGAACTTGAAAAACAGGTCAGGCGCTTAAATAGAATTGATATCGCAAAGAAATCTTTAAAACGCTTTGGCGCTATAATTTTGACAGATAATATCGAGAAGGCCTCTGACATATCAAACAGTATCGCGCCCGAGCATCTTGAGATCATGACTGAGTGCCCTGAAGAAGCCCTTGATTTCATTCATAATGCAGGCGCGGTCTTCCTTGGTCCCTGGACCCCCGAACCTCTGGGCGATTATGCTGCCGGACCCAATCATACCTTGCCGACCGGAGGCACTGCCAGGTTTTCATCTCCCCTTGGCGTGTATGATTTCATCAAGAGGACCAGTATATTGCAATTTGACAAGAAAAGTTTTATGCTATTGGCAGATACGGTGGAGGCGATTGCAGGTGTTGAGGGGCTTGAGGCCCATGCCAATACCGTAAGGGTCAGGAGAGGCTATCTTAAAGAACAGAGTCGAAAACAGTTTTAGTTTCAGGCAATATTTGAAATGGAGGAACTCATGCAGGCAGGCCAGATTGCAAATACCAATGTAGCAGATGCCTTTAATGAAACCCAGCAACAAGGAAATAAAGCTAACGGCGTGCAGGCATTGCAGCCGGCCGGTGGTGGTCAACAAAATGCCGGGGCGCCGGCTGCAGCAGATGTAATGGTCACTTTAAGCGCTGGAGGAATTACAGCGGCCCTAACAGCACTGGCGAATGCTGCAACAGCAGAGACGAATATCCCGGCGGGGAATGGAAACGCACAGGCAGTGCAGCAGTCCCAGGTAAATCAGAATGTCGAGGCGGCACAGGCCATCAGGGCTTATAGTAATGCCAGTCAGGCTGCTGCAAACAATAATGAAAACATGGTACAAAATCAGCAAGCACCACAACAAACTCAAAAGACCATCAACCGGGTTGGCGGCGCGTAACGCGTCAATGCTTTAACAGCATCTCTATAATACTATATCCACCACAGGGGGGATGTGACCCATCCTCCCTGAAATCGCATCCGTCAACCAGGAAATCGCATTTATCACACGCAAGCCTTTTTATCTCTTCATCTGCGGGGGAAACATATTCCAAAGGGCGCTCATCCATTTTTGACAACTCAAGCACGGAGTGGAGTTCGCGCAGCGTCAGGTTTTTTTTGAGAAACAAGTAGGCTCCGCAGCAGAGGTCATCCTTGCCCTCTTTGTAAAAAGAGCAGAAGCCCTTGCAAATTATGCCGGTATAATCTTTATCTTTCATCGGGCTGTCCGGTAACTTCCTCAAGCCATTTCAGGTAGTCTTTGGAGCCTTCAACAACAGGCACTGCGATAATCTCGGGAACTGTATAGCTGTGCAGCTCCCTGACCCTGTTTTCAAGGGATACAAAAAGCTGTTTCCGGGTCTTTACAATCAGAAGTGTCTCTGTATCATCCTCGATATTTTCGTGCCAGCGGTAAATAGAGCGGATGGGCTTGACGATATTTACGCAGCCTGCAAGCCGCTCTTCTACAAGTGCCCGTGCTATCTTTGCACCCTCTTCCTCACTGGACGCGGTTATATATATGACAAGAGCTTCCAACTTTACAGAGCCGACAAAATGCCCTTTTCAAGAAGGCAGGTACGTGAGTTGTCTTTTCCCACAAGGGTGACTGTCGGCCTGAAAAAGACAAAGTCCTGATGAAACGGGGTCCTTACATTTCCTCCGAAAGAACTGTTGTCACCCAGCGCAACATGTATTGTCCCAAGGATTTTTTCAGATTCGAGAATGTTGTCGGGCCTTTTAGCCATGCTATTGGTGCCGATACCCAACTCGGCGACGTTCCTGTTCTCAGGCCGCTCAGCAAGTTTTGCCTTTAGGACCGCTGCATAGGGGTCGTCTCCGGACACCTCCTGCACTATGCCGTCTTTGATTAAAAGGGTTATAGCTTTATTTAACCGCCGGGTAGGCGCCCATTCCAGGACGAGCACCCCTTGTGCAGTTCCCTCAAGAGGAGCGAGAAAGACTTCTCCTGCCGGAAGGTTCCCGAAGGCCCCCGGTTTGGTAAGTATCCCGGTATCGGCCAGCGCCTTTCTGCCTTTCTTTGACAGGGTCAGCGCGGTGCCGTTGGGCGTGGTCACCTCTATAGTTTCAGCTTTGTTCACTATCTTTGCGATTGCCAGGGTCTTTTTTGACAACGCCCTCCAGTCAGTTCCCATCGGCCCCTCGATCATGGCGAAATCAAAGAGCGGCATGCTGGCATAACGGCTGCCGCACAGGTCTGTCAATAGATTCCTGAATTGCGTATGACTGGTAGAATAATTTGAAAGGGCGATAACTGCATCGACTGCAGACTTTTTATGTTTGGCGATTATAGCTGCCGCCTTATGCAGCCCGTCTCCGGCAAGTGCCTTATTTATAAGAGCCTCGAGCAGTTCCGACTTTTTTAACTCGTTGATTGCCCTGTCGCCAAAGGCGCTGCGCCAGAGTTCCTCCGGGGGCTCTGAGCCGTGGCTCCTGGTGGCGGGGAATTCCTGGTAGATGATTTTTTTTGCGTAAACTTTGCCGATTTCGGCTGTCAGAAGAGCTATGTCTCTGAGCCGTTCCCTTCTGCAGTGTTCCTGCTCGCTTACTGTTTCCTCCGCTGAAAGGGTATCGGTAAAAACCAGCACCCTCTCATGGCGATTTACGCCGAGGTTAAATGTATAAATGGATCTAAGAGCAGTGGTGGTCATGTGAAGGCCAATTCCATCTGTTCGAGCAGCGTTCCCGGAAATTCTATTGGGTACTTGTTATCGAAACATGCAGTGCAATAATCCTGGGGATTGGGAATGATATTTTTTAAGCCGGGTATACTCAAATAGGCAAGGCTGTCAGCGGTTATATATTTTCTTATCTCTTCGGTCATGTGGCTTGAGGCTATAAGTTCATATCGCGTCGGCGTATCTATCCCGTAAAAACAGGGGCCTATTGTCGGAGGGGAGGATATTCTCATATGCACTTCCTTTGCGCCCCCGACCTCCCTGATCATTTTTACTATCTTCTTGCTCGTCGTACCCCGCACAATGGAGTCGTCAACCACCACCACCCGTTTCCCCTTCAGAAGGTCCCGCACAGGGTTGAGCTTGATTTTAACGCCGAAATGCCGGATGCTCTGTTTAGGCTCTATAAAGGTCCTCCCTATGTAGTGGTTTCTTATTAGGCCGAAATCAAAAGGTATCTTTGACTGCTCGGCAAAACCGATTGCAGCAGGCACTCCCGAATCAGGAACAGGCACTACTATGTCGGCGTCAATATATGATTCAAGGGCAAGTTGTTTGCCGAAACCCTGGCGAATGGTGTTCACGCATAAATTGTTGAAGATATAGCTGTCAGGCCGGGCGAAGTAGATAAACTCAAAAACACAATGGGCCTTTCTGGGACTTTGCAGCGCCCGTATCGAACGCAGGCCGTTCTGGTCTATTATGACCAATTCACCGGGTTCAACGTCCCTTATAAATTCGGCGCCTATCAGGTCAAGCGCACAGGTCTCCGAGGCGACAACATATGCGCCGTCCACGGTCCCGATTGAAAGCGGCCTCACGCCGAAGGGGTCCCTTGCAACTATCAGTTCTGATTCTCTGAGGAACAGGAGGCTGTATGCTCCGCTTACGCTGCGAAGCGCTTCAATGATGCGCTCGTATGGGTCCTCGTGCTTTGACCGCGCAATCAGGTGCAGGAGCACCTCGCTGTCTGAGGATGATTGGAAGATTGATCCTTCAGTCTCCAGTTCAGACCTTACCTGTTCGGCGTTAACAAGGTTGCCGTTGTGCGCGAGGGCTATGGAGCCCAGCGCGTAGGTTGCTATTAGGGGTTGAACATTCTTGATCCCGCCGCCGCCTGCTGTTGAATACCGGTTATGGCCTATGGCAATCGGACCGGGCAGTCGTTTCAGCCTTTTCTCGCTGAAGATGTCGGCGACGAGGCCGAGCGATTTTTCGTTGTACAGGGTCTTTCCGTCAGAAGAGCAGATGCCGGCCCCTTCCTGGCCGCGGTGCTGCAGGGCATAGAGTCCCAGATAGGTGAGATTGGCCGCTTCCGGATGGTTAAAAACGCCGAATATGCCGCATTCTTCATGAATATCATGAATGGGTAGGGTCGGAGTCCTGCAAAATCCTCGTTTCATACAGTTAAGCTCTTTTCAATCCTGCCATCTAACCGGCATAGGGGCATTAGAGAAAACATACAGTGCTCATTTATAATACAAGTACGGCAACTTTGCCGTATGCGCCATAAAACAATTAAGCACAAAAGCAAAGGGTACATTTATATTAGCATAAACCTATGGGTGATTTTAAACTACAGACCGGTTTCACTCCCAAAGGAGACCAGCCGAAGGCGATAGATGAACTGACCGAAGGGGTAATCAAGGACCTCAAGCATCAGGTCCTCCTCGGCGTTACCGGCTCGGGCAAGACATTTACTATTGCGCATGTTATCGCCAATCTCAACAAACCGGCACTTATTATTGCTCACAACAAGGCGCTGGCAGCGCAGCTTTACGGGGAATTCAAAGAGCTGTTCCCTGAAAACGCAGTGGAGTTTTTCGTAAGCTATTATGATTATTATCAGCCCGAAGCATACATCCCCTCCACAGATACATATATAGAGAAAGATTCCATGGTCAATGACGACATAGACAGGCTCAGGCACTCAGCAACAATGTCCATTCTTGAAAGGAAAGATGTCATCGTTGTCGCTTCGGTCTCGTGTATTTACGGCATTGGCTCACCCGAAGACTATCTTAGTATGCATTTATTCATCGAGGAGGGCATGAGGATAAAAAGGGACGACCTTTTACGGCAGCTTGTGGACATACTTTATGTCCGGTCAGACGCCGAATTCAAGCGTGGTAATTTCAGGGTTCGGGGAGATATGGTTGAAGTGTATCCCGCATTTTCCCGGGACAAGGCGGTGAGGATAGACTTTTTCGGAGATGATATTGAAGCGCTTTACGAATTCGATACTCTGACCGGCGACCGGATAAGCAAGATGCATAAACTGACCCTCTACCCGAACAGCCACTGGATAACTCCTGAAGCCAAGTTGAAAAAGGCTTTCAAAGGCATCGAGAAAGAGCTGGAGGACCGGACAAGGTTTTTCAGGAACGAGGGCGAGATATCCTTTGCCCATAGGATTGAGCAGCGGACCCGCTTCGATCTCGAAATGCTCAAAGAGTTCGGCTATTGCCATGGCATTGAAAACTATTCCAGGCACCTGAGCGGCAGGCTCCCCGGCGAACCGCCCTTTACGCTGATCGATTATCTGATCAGCGGACCGTCCAAAGGCGATTTCATGATGATAATAGACGAATCGCATGCCACTGTTCCCCAGATAGGCGGCATGTACGAAGGAGACCGCTCCAGAAAACAAACATTGGTGGATTATGGGTTCAGGCTTCCTTCTGCCATGGACAACAGGCCGCTACGGTTTGATGAATTTGAATCCCGTATGCGGAAGACGATTTATGTATCGGCAACCCCGAGCAATTACGAACTCGGGAAGGCCGGGGACAGGGTGGTCGAGCAGGTCATTCGCCCGACAGGGCTGATGGACCCCAAAATGACAGTCAGACCCGTGAGCGGACAGGTTGACAATTTGTTGGGAGAGATACGGAAGAGGGCTGAAAAGGGAGAGCGGATTCTCGTGACAACGCTTACCAAAAAGATGGCCGAAGACCTTAGCGATTATTATACGGAAATCGGCGTTAGGACCCGGTATCTACATTCCGACATAGACACACTCCAAAGAATAGAAATCCTGCGGGACCTCCGGCTGGGCGTTTTTGATGTGCTGATAGGAGTCAATCTGCTTAGAGAAGGGCTGGACCTTCCGGAGGTTTCGCTCGTCGCCATACTGGATGCCGACAAAGAGGGATTTCTCAGGTCCGAGCGTTCATTAATTCAGACCGCGGGCCGTGCTGCACGAAACATCAACGGAGCAGTGTTCCTCTATGCCGATACCATGACACGCTCCATGCAGAAGGCCATTGATGAGACCGAGCGAAGAAGGAAACTGCAGGAGGATTACAATAAAAAGATGAAGATTACTCCGGAAACGATAAAAAGCAGTATTAAGGATATACTTGGCTCGATCTATGAGTCCGATTATTATACAGTTGCTGCCGCAGCCGAAGAGACAGCGGATTACGACCTGAACGAGGATGCGGTCAAGAGTCTGGAATCGGAGATGAAAGAGGCGGCCCAAAAACTCGATTTCGAGCGTGCAGCGGAACTCAGGGACAAGATAAGACGGCTGCGGGAGAAGATACTCATGTCGGGCGCAGGCGGCAGATAAGTTACCCTGCAGGTTTAAGCAATTAGGTAGTGGGACTAACGTTTTTTACATATCTTTCGAGTGTTTTTAGCCGTCATTCCCGCAGGTCTTAAGCGGGAATCCACTTATTCTTTTTCAAAGACAATGGATTCCCGATTAATATCTCGGGAATGACAAAAAAGTTTTGTCATGAGCTTTGCGAAAGTAAATGGATTTATGAGGCACTACCTAATTTCAGTAGTTATTGACAAACAGTAAATAATAATCTAAAATAAATTAGTATTTAGTTTTGGTTAAACACTAAATACTAATTTTATACTAATTAATATCAAATTAGTATTTGGAGGTAGCTTATTGAAAATACCGGAGAAAGCACCAGATTGGGTAACGCTGCTAAAAGAATGTATCAGTCCTGATCTTGCAATGAAAACCATCGATGTCGTAAGGAAGGCAAACAGCGAATACTTGTATTGGGATGATTTCAAGTATCAGCCGATGCCCGACGGCGTTACGCCTGAAGCAGCATGGGCCATGTTAAAGACTTCTCGACTGTTTCAGACAAGATATATTTCTCTTGCGGATTCGAAGGGACGTCCTTTTGGCTACTGGCTCCCGGATTGTGTCCTTAGGGAGATTCATTATATAGACCAGCAGGCCGGCGGGGCCATTCTGGTTGAAGACCCTTCAGTCCATTCAGAAGAGAAGCAGCGATATATGATAAGGTCATTAGTCGATGAGGCGATATCATCAAGCCAGATAGAGGGTGCGGTGACCACAAGAGTTGTCGCAAAGGAGATGCTAAGGACAGGCAGAAAGCCGACGGACCGCTCGGAGCAGATGATATACAATAACTACCGGTCAATGCAGATGATAAAGAAGTATCTGTCAGAGCCGCTCACCATAGAACTGATAAAAAAAATTCACGCTTCAATGACAGAGAACACCCTTGAAGTTCCTGCATGGGCAGGCAGGTTCAGGACGCCCGAAGATGAGGATATACATGTCTTCGATAATGACGGGCAGCAGATCCTCCACGAGCCGCCCAAGGCCGCTGATGTCCTTGCATCGATGGAGAACCTCTGCAACTACGCGAACGGCGATAGGGAGGACGAGTTTGTCAATCCAATTATAAAAGGTATACTTATTCATTTCTGGCTTGCATATGCGCATCCCTTTATGGACGGCAACGGACGCACGGCGAGAGCGCTTTTCTACTGGTACATGCTCAAACATAATTATTGGCTATTCGAGTACCTTTCGGTCTCCACCGCGATCCTGAGCGCCCGCGCCCAGTACTACAGGTCGTTTGTTTATTCCGAAATGGATGACAATGACGCCACATATTTCATTGTGTATAACCTCAAGGCGATACATAAGTCACTCGAAACACTAAATGCATACATTGAAAGAAAACAGAAAGAAAAGAGGAATACGCATCGCTTTGCCGAGAGATACCCGGCTTTGAACCTGCGGCAGCGCGCTCTGCTTGCGAGCGCACTCGAAAAACCTCAGGAGATGTATACAATCGAGACCCATGCAAACGTACATGGCGTCACTTACCAGACTGCGCGTACTGATTTACTTGCGCTAAAAGATATGGGACTGCTTGAGCTGCGAAAGGAAGGCAAAAAGTTCATATTCACGCCGGTTGCAGATATTGCAATGAAGCTCGATAGCGGAACAGCGGAGGGTGCGCGTCATGCTTGTGGGGCAGGCCAACATGTCATTCCCGCTTGTCGGGAATCGTCTTGAAAATAAAGAAAGATTCCGGACAAGCCGGAATGACAAAATTACAAACCCACATCCATGACGCATACCCAACAGCGGACAGATAAGGGCAAAAAGCAGCACGTTAGTATAAAATGTGTCTTAATAATCGGCTTTTTTAAATATGCGAATAAAAATATGACTGAATTAAACGAAGCGGATAGTTTTCAGATGGAGGAAAAGGAAATCGAATGATACAAGAAGACATCATTCAAACTATGCAAAATGAAATAAAGGAGAATAATTAATGCCTATCCCCGACTATGAAACTTTAATGTTACCGCTTATTCGCATTGCGGAAGCAAACAAAGGGAACGAGGTATCGCTCCTTGCAGCAATCGGGCAACTTGCGGATGAGTACAAACTTACTGACGAAGAGAGAAAAGAATTACTTCCGAGTGGCGGCACTTTTAAGTTTTCCTCAAGGGTATCTTGGGCAAGAACATACTTGCAAAAAGCAGGCTTAATAGAGACAATCCGTCGCGGCCATTTCAAAATAACGCAGCGTGGGCTTAACGTTCTCAAGAAGAAACCCGATCGAATTGACAACAAACTGCTTTCGCAATTTGAGGAGTTTAGAGAGTTTCAAGGCAAGAAGAAAACGAAGAAAGAAAATGACACGACATCATCCGAAACACCGATCGAATCGATAGCTGCACATTATGAAGAAATACGTTCAGCTTTGGCCTCCGAAGTGCTGGAAAGAGTAAAAAAAAGTTCTCCTCAATTTTTTGAACGTCTTGTGATTCTCCTTCTTGTCCATATGGGCTATGGCGGTTCTCTGAAGGATGCGGGCCAGGCAATTGGTGGCACTGGCGATGGCGGCATAGACGGTGTTATCAGAGAAGATAAACTCGGATTGGATAATATTTACATCCAGGCAAAACGCTGGACTGACAAAGCAGTAGGCAGCCCTGATATTGATCAATTCGCAGGTGCATTGTCCAAAAAAAAAGCTTTGAAGGGCATATTTATAACTACGTCAACATTTACAAAGGACGCCCTTGCATCAGTGCGTGAGTATTCTTCCCGAATTATTCTTATTGACGGCATGAGACTTGCTGATTACATGATTGATTATGACGTAGGCGTATCAGTCGCCTCGACTTATGAAATAAAAAAAATCGATTCGGATTTTTTTGAAGAAGATATTGAATAGAAATTACAATAAATAGAATATGAATAAATGGGGCAGGTACATTATCTGAAGAGATAAGGGCATAAGATTGCGATTATGGAGGGGAAGGGGTAGATAAATGCCAATTCCGGTTTTACAAGTAGTTTCTTATCAAAAAACCATGGTATCGGGTAGAACAAAACCGTGTCTTTTCTTTTGTGAAAACGAAAACGGGGAACCGCAAGGTGAGTACATTGTAAAGCTTAAGGCGGGAATGGAAAGCCGAGAGAATGGGTTGGTTGCCGAACTGGTGGCTTCACAGTTAGCGTCATACCTTGATATCCCGTCTCCCGAAGCTGCTATAATTAATATAGATACTATGTGGGCAGAGGCAGTTTCTGACGCCGCTCTTTCACAGAAAATAAAAGGTAGTATAGGTCTCAATTTTGGCAGCAAAAACATTACGGGCGGTTTTGACACATGGCCTATTGGAAAGGCGGTGCCATCAGGCCTGATGCAGGCTGCCGCGGAAATCTTTGCTTTTGATGCGATGATACAAAACCCGGACAGGAGGGCAGATAAACCGAATGTTTTGTGGAAGGGAGACCAGCTTTATATTATTGACCATGAGATGGGCTTCTCCTTTATTTATGACGTACTTTCGCAGGCCAAGCCGTGGGAAATAACAAAGCTGAAGTTTATGAGCAATCATTTGTTTTTTGGAAATTTGAAGGGCCGTTCGATACAGATCGAAAGATTTGCAGGCGCGGTAGAGACTATAACTGAAAGTATTGTGAAAGGGATAATGTCGGCTGTCCCCGTCGAATGGCACAGCCATTCCGTTGGGAAAATGACAGATCATATTATGGAAATCGTCAACCATGTAAACGATTTTATTGATGAAGTAAGGAGGACATTGTCATGAAAACATCATACAGTTTTACAGTTCTCAGGTATATGCACGATATCGTGACTGGCGAGTTCGTAAATATAGGAGTAGTATTGTATGCTCCCCAAGCCCGTTTTCTTAGTGCGGCATGCACGTCACGGTATGGGCGGCTATCGAGGATGTTCTGCGAGGTTAACGGGGAACACTTCAAGCAGGTGGTCAGATATATTCAGGCAAAGCTTGAAGAAGAGGGAGAAAAGCTGATTTCAGAGCTTCCATTCGATGCAATGCCCAAAAGTGTTACAGAATTCACCACGCGGGTTTTACCGCTTGATGACAGTTCGTTGCAGTTCTCCCCCGAAGGTTTTGGTTTGACGGAGAACCCGCAGGCGACACTTGAGCAACTATATACGCGGCATATCGAAAGGTATTATGAAAAAGCGGAAAGACAAAACAAAAGCAACGAGGATGTCTGGAAATTATTCAAGAAACCCTTGGAAGAAAAAAGAATCCTTGGCAATCTGATACCCCATCAGATCGTTGGAAACAACTACGAATATGAATTCAAATATTCCTGGAAGAACGAATTATGGCGTGTGCACGAACCAGTTTCGTTTGATCTCATGGAAGCCGGCTCCATAACAGACAAGGCAAATGCCTGGTTAGGAAGAATTACCAGTCTGGTTGATGGTGGAGAACCGTTTAAATTGAATATCCTGTTGGGCTCTCCGCAGGATGAGAAACTAAAACCTGCATTTACTAAGGCGCAAAATATTTTGCACAAGATGCCGTGCGAACACGATTTTATAAAAGAAGATGAGGCTGAAAAATTCGCTCAGTCCTTAAAGCAAGAATTGGAAGCTCATAAGGCCACTACTTAATCCTTTTTGAAATCGCCTTGAACTCTTCTGTTCCCGCGACTTTGAGCAATTGAAACAGCACTGTTTCAGTGCAGGTTACTATGGCGCCGGCATCACGCATGAATGCTGTCCCGACCTTCCAGTTTTCTTTGGTCCTCGAACATACGGCATCCTGGACCAGATGCACATTAAAACCTTTCTCCAGAAGACTGACGCATGTCTGCAAAACACATATATGAGTTTCCATGCCGGTGAGTATGACAGTTTTTTTGTTGAGCGCCTTAAATGCGTTCATGAAGGCTGGCTCTTCGCAGCAGTTGAAGGCAAGCTTTTCGACCGGCTGATAGTCAGGAAGCGCTTCACGTATTTCGGCCGCTGTCTGTCCGAGTCCTGCCGGATACTGCTCTGTTATTGCAATGGGGATATTCTGCATCTTTGCAAGTTCGATTAGATGCAGGCAATTCTTAATAACGGCATCCCTCATTTTCATAGTGGCCGCAAGCCTCTCCTGAATATCGACAATAAGCAGTACGCTTTCATTCTTGTCAGGGAAAAAATTAATCATATTGTCCTCCCGCTGCTCTATTTTAGCATCACCTTTCATTTATGATAGTATAATCTTATGAAAGATAATAGAGTCTCAACACGCCTCCGCTTCCCGGAAGATGAGAAGTTGAGGCCGTGGCTTCCCCTACTTTTGGACGCCTACGCCATTATCGACAAAGGCGTCTCTACGGCTATCCGTGAACATGAGAAGAAATCCCATACTAAACTTGCTTGCAAAAAAGATTGCGGCCAGTGCTGCCGCACTCATAGTGATATCCCTCTCTACCCTTTGGAAATGGTCGGCATTTACTGGTACACCATCGAGAAGTTAGGACAGCCTTTGCGCGGCATTCTAAAAAGACAACTTCTGGAACACCTGAAAGGCCGTTCCTGCCCTTTTCAGGTGGACAACGCTTGCGCGATTCATACTTTCCGTCCCATAGCGTGCAGGCAGTTTAATGTCTTCGCCGCGCCCTGCTCAGAAGGAGAAGACCCTTACTATACGCGAAGGCAGGATGTCCTTACTCCATACGAAAAGGTCACTAACCGGGCAATCATGGCAATGCTGCCTTTTTACGGAGTTACTGATGAAGCAGCTAAAGTCCGCGCTGTCCAATCAGGTTTAATTCACACCCAGGTCTGTGTTCTTCAGGCGTGCGACTGGAAAGAACTGGCCTTCAGGGTCGGCGAATAAATACTTATGCATTGATTAACGCGGGACGCTTCGGGAAACAAACTCGCAAGCTTTTGCTATAGCCTCTTCGCGGGAGATAGAATCCATATCTATGGCAAGTTCTGGCGCCAACGGTTCCTCGTAAGGTACCTGAACTCCCGGGACCGGCTGTCCGGCCTTGCCTTTTGCATAAATGTCTTTTGGCGCCCCGTGGCTGTCGCTGCGGGAGATTTCTCTTTCAGCACAAACGGGGAGGGGGCATCTGAGATAGATTTCGATAAAGTCGGGAATGAGTTGCCGGGCCAGTTCACGCCATTTCCTCATATTTCCGGTAGCATCGATTATTGCACAGTGGTCGAGCGTTGAAAGTGTTTTTGCGGTATAAATAATAGCCCGGTATACGATGTCTCTTTCGGTTTCAGAATACACGGGTCGGGGCGTAACTATTTTCCTGAATTCGTCCATTCTCAGAATAACGAACCCGGGGAAACGCTCTTTAATGCCTTCTGCAATAGTGCTTTTGCCGCTTCCCGGCAAGCCTGTAATCCAGATGACAAGACCGCTCATGGCTAAAGAATACCACAAAATCAGACTTGGTTGTGGCCCTCAGTTCCTTTTCCTGGGTTGCTGCTCTTTTGTTTCCTGGCAATCACGGCAGAGCAGGGCAAAGGGAATTACCTTTAACCTTTCCATGCTTATTTCTTCACCGCAGTCCTCGCAGTAGCCGTAACTTCCTTCATCGAGCCTTTTCAGCGCCAGCTCGATTTTTCTGATACTTGCCAACTGCGAATCGAACTGCCTGCAGCTCATATGCTCGAACTGATAGAATACCGAGCAGTCGCCCTCATCTTGTCCCGCGGCAATAGTCTTCCTGTTTTCATCGGACATGAACTTTTTCATCCCGACAACGGAGTTTCTGATAATCTCATCTTTTTTCTCATGCAGCATCTTCCTGAAGTTGTCCCTTGACGATTGTTCCGGCATATGCCCCCCTTTTACTTCAAACGAATTGTTAAACTCAGTACGGCAGAACTAAGGGAATTCTTTAATATGACTTAACTATACACAGACATCATTAAAACACAATTACAATCAGATTAAAAAATTGTTACAAGACGTAACTTAATGAATTTAAGGATTATTTTATTAATTAGGCGACATAATTGGGTAGTTGGCCGCTTCAATAATTTTGATAATATAAAATAAACGGCAGGAGAAGGGTAGTACTTATTTTTCGACGCGATGCACGGGTCTACTCTAAAGGGGGCGAGTAACGCCGAGCCCCAACTGAGAACTGATTCGGATATTGCTGATAGGAAAGGCACTGGAATTGCCGACGAAAGTAGTTTCAGCGCGGCGAAAAATAAGTACTACCTTTCTCCTGCCTTCCTTGGAAAAAAGGTCTGGAGGTTATGTTTTTGGGCTGTATTGGCGTTTCAACCATCTGCTGAGGCCGTCGAGTCCGGGGAAGAGCACCCTTTCGGTCACGTTTGCCTGGTCGAGCTTGTCGCGGATCTCCCATTTAAGCGCTGCGGGGATGATGATCTTGCGCCATATATCAGGATGTTTTTTCAGCCAGCTGCTCAAGACATCTGTCGGGCCGGACATTACCGAAAAGAATGCGAACTGGTTCACTATTCTGTCGTCAATAGACGGAGGCTCGAAAAAAACTACAAAATCATTTTTGCAGAGTTCGGCCAATTCTATAAGTGATTTGACCGATTCCGAAAGCATCCCCACTGTGAATACGTTTGCTCCCTCAAGTTCCAGTTTCTCCCTGAGTTTTTTGGGGAGTTCCAGATGAGCTTTGACATAATTGACCGCCCATATAACGCCATCCGTATCAAACTTTTCAATATTTGCCGTGGCAAAGTGGAGTGCAATAAACGGGGAATATGTCCAGTCAAGGAGTCTTGTAGGCAGTCCGTAGTGCTGCGCCACTGAAAGCCAGTGCCATATCGAGTCGCTTTCAACGACATTGCGGTGAGCGTACTTCCTGAAGTTCCTGAGAAGGTGCCGTTCAAGCCCGGCGTATTTGCCGTGCAGGCGTATCAATGTTGTCTCCAGTCTGTACGCGGCATCGGAAAGGCCGCGAAAAGCGTAACGGGACCGAAAACGACCGAGTTCCGGGTTCCAGGAATCTTTGAAGAGCTGGTCCTGCAACTCGTTCCAGCAACTGACTCGTACTTCGCTGACTGGGCCTATGAGACTTGGCTTATTTTTTCCCATAAATCGCTAAAGCGGTCAATCCCTTTCCCGGCCTCTTTTAAAAATTCTATTTTGTATTTTATTTCCTCTCGAAGGGTGTTCAGGTCACGGATAAATGCATAAAAAATATCCTTGTAGGCAGAACTAAAACAGAGCATCGACTCCGAAATCGATTGTTCCAGATTAGAGAGATGGCTCGTTATGTGAGATAATAATTGATCGTGCATACATTCAATTTGCTGAAGGGTAGCATCTTCAAGCCCTTTCCTTACCAGGAAGATGGACTTCTTCAGTTTTATTTCGTCGAAAGTGAAGTCCCCGGTTTTTATGTCGATAAAACCGAATGACAGCACTAAAAGCAGAAATCCCAGGAGGCCTCTCTTTTTTACCAACCTGTCTTTAATAAGCGCCTGGGTAAAAATATCGTCAAGTTTTATTTTTACCGGGGGGAAGCAAAATCCGGTAAACTCATCCGAAATCTTCGGCAGAGAAATATCGTCGTTCTGCAGCCTGTAATTCTTGTTTAAATACTCATTAAGCATGGCGATCTTTTCATCCATTGCATGTCTGTGTTCTTCAAGCGTATTGTTCTTTTCGGACACCTCCCGGGCCAGGTTCCCCTTATATTTGCCGAGGACCGGCGCGTACAATTTCTCAATGACAGATTTATCGATCGAGTAAATGATGCCGTCGGTAGCCGGTGTCCTGCCGTTTCGCTGGAAAGACAAGAGTTCTTCGCCTGTCAAAGACTTAAAGATTTTTGTCAATTGCCTTACACAACTATCGAGTTGCAAAGTCAGCACTTTGCGGAGGGATTTTTGGGCCAGGCCCAGGTCCTTCGCGATATTTGCCAGCAGAGGCCCTGCGGTGATGCCCTGCCCGGATGACGGGATGACTGTCTCAATGAAGTGTGTTATCTCATGGATTATCTCATCGAGCTTTATATTGTCCTGCTCCAGGTGTTTAAGCAAATTATCTATAAAGATGTTCCGGAAATCATCAAGTTTTTTGTTGACAATGGACATTTTATGATTCAGGAGTTCAATCTGGGCTTTTTCGATCGATATATAATTGATATAACGCATGAGCTGTTCGAATCCGCTCTTCTCCTTAAGGTCCTGCAAAGTTGCATCCTCTTTCCCGTGAAACCACCTCAGGTTTCTTATCTGGTTGTCAAGGAACGAAAGCACGGTCATATCATCCTTGCCCTGATGCAGCAGCAGACACTGGTCGAGTTGCTCCCGGAGCTCTTTGCCGTTAACGGTATCAAGGCCGGCGCAGCCCTCGGTTTGGGGCGCCTTTAACGCATAGAGGTATTGCAGTGCGGAAAGACCGAAAATAACGATGCCCCTGTACCCCAACTCTTTAAGCTTCGTCCTCAGAAAATCAATAAACCGCAAGCCTGATTTCTTCTCTTCGCTCAAATACATGAGGTCGAGTTTGTTGACAACAACTATAAAGGAATAGAATTTTTGGTGTTCTTCGAAAACATTTTTTATGTCCCTGAGAAACTCTTCCTCGCTGGTTGTGAGATATTTGGAATAGTCGATTATAAAGAGGATGACATCGGCTTCCTGGATCCATTTGTAGGCGATCTCCCTGTGATGGCTCCCCGCAAGGTCCGGGCCCGGGGTATCGATAATGGTGTAAGGGAAAGTGCCGTTTTGCCTCGGCACATACCTAATGTTCATGGCATCATTAGAGTGATCGATCTCAGTGCCGGTATGAATATTCCTGAATTCTCTCAGGACATACTGTTTTAGCGAGGCAGGGCTGTCGAAAGATGTGGTGTTATTCTTATAGAAAAGTGAAATCGTGCCGTTGTTGCTTTTCTTGTATATACAGGTCGTGAAAGTTGGGAGTTCTATGCTTGTCGGCGTGTAATCATCTCCGAGAAGGCAATTAACGACAGCGCTTTTCCCCGATTTCTTCAGCGCCATTATCGCTACTTTCAGGTCCTTCACCTGCATTTCCCTGAGTGTCTCCCCAATATCGGAGAAAATGTGGAGGATGGCATTTTTATGTACTTTCATCGAAGCGTCGACCTGAGCATTGTATGTCGCAGCCCTCGCATCCTCAATAGATATCTTCAGTTCCTCGGAGGTCTTTAAAAAAACCTCCATTCTTCGGATTGCGGCTTCTTCGTTTTGCAGCATCACTTCGATATCGATATCAAGGTAGAGCAGTTGCTGAATGATCTCGCTCAGCAACTCCTTATCGTCCGTATCCAGGATAAACCGGCAGCGTGCGAGCTTGTCTTCGTCCAGGTAGCGGACCAGCTCACTGAAGCGTTCAGGTCTCAGAAGGACCTCGCCCGTGGTTTTGTCTTTGAGAAAGGTGCTGCAGCCGAATGAGAGCTCTCTTGCGACCCTTATTTTATGGATGGATTTCCCATCCAACCCTGCGTTGTCTATGAATTGGAAAAGAGGAACGTTGCCGTCAAGAAGAATTTTTTTGTCTACAAGGGAAAGAATGCCTTGCGCTGAGGAACTGTCAGGCGTATAGAAGGCGCTATCGATTTTGACTACATCCAAGTTCCCGGTCCCCGGAGAAGCTCCCCCACAGCATTAGATAATATATTGTCGTTTTCCGGTATTATTATCTTCTTCAGCATGGTCCCACCCGGGCATCAGTATTTTCATTTATGCCTTCTTGTAAACTTTAACATATGCCGGAAAATGTTTCCAGCAATTTTGCGTTGACAAAGTGCAATTTAATACTTGACGATGTTCAGCGAACTTGTTAATATTTCATAGACGAAATGCATTATAAAAATTAAGGAGGCAGGAATGGCAACAAAGAAACCGGTTGCGAAGAAAGCGGCAACAAAAAAGGCTACTGCAAAGAAACCGGCTGCAAAGAAAACCGTTGCGAAGAAGCCGGCTGCAAAGAAGGCAAAGACAAAGAGGGCTCCGAATCCGGCTTTCATGAAGGCCATGAATATCAGCCCTGCTCTGGCCAGGGTCGTGGGAAGCAAGCCCCTCCCCAGGACAGAGGTTGTCAAGAAGTTGTGGGAGTACATCAAGAAGAACAGGCTGCAGGATTCGGTCAACAAGAGGAACATCAATGCTGACGGAAACCTCAAAGAAGTTTTCGGGGGTAAGGGGACTGTCACAATGTTTGAGATGACCAAGCTGGTCAACAAGCATTTAAGCTAAACTAAAATCATCAGTATCTGATAAGAAAGGCAGTATACAGGGCCACCTGTACTGCCTTTCTTAATTTAATGGCTATGCATTTGACACCACCATTGCAAACCATAAGTGTGATTTGTCATTCCCGTGGAAACGGGAATCCATTTTTTCAAAAGTTAATGGATACCCGCCTTCGCGGGTATGACGTATGCTGGCGTCAAATCCACTGCCTTTCTTAATTTTTCGGTGGTGGGCAAACCCTTGTGCGTGAAACATCAAGCTAACGATTATAACTCTATGAAAAAGGACTGTAATAGTCCTTATTCGAGTCTATACCTGCTTTTTTCAGCCTTTTTCCTGCATTTCCCGGCATTGTCAATGTCCCTTGCGAAGAAATAAAATATAATTAAGAAAGGGGGTACATGACATGACAAGCGCAAGAGAGTTAGTCAGAAGCGAGAGATCGAGAATGATTACGCCTTTTGACGAAATCGAAAGGTGGTTCGAGGACATGTGGTCGAGGCCGTCTGCGCTTCTTGCTTCATCGTTATGGCCCGCTGGCCGTTTAACAGAACTTGGGGAGTTTTCTCCTTCTGTTGATATGTTTATAGACGGCAACGAGCTGGTGCTCAAGGCTGATCTGCCTGGCGTCAGGAAGGAAGATATCAACATCGACATTGCTGACACCATGCTGACCATCTCGGGCGAGAAGAAGATAGAAGAGAAGATCGAAACCGACACGTGCTACAGCTTTGAGAGGTCTCGTGGCAGCTTCGTTCGCAGGTTTGAGCTGCCGGAGGGCACGGACACGGACAAAGTGAAGGCGCACCTCGAAAACGGTGTCCTTGAAGTAAGGATCCCGAAAACTGAAAATGTTGTAAGCAAGACAAAGAAAATCACGATTAACTGACTGTTTACTCCCCGGAAATTCTCCGGGGAGTCTCTTATCTTCCTGTTGCGGATTGACTAAGATAATCCTTAAACGGTACAATTTTTCATGCAGCATTCTTATTTTGTTCCCCTCCATTTGCATACTGAGTACAGCCTTCTGGACGGTGCAATAAAAATAGATGAGCTTATTGAGCAGGCCGCAGCCTATAAAATGCCTGCCCTGGCCATCACCGACCACGGGAATCTCTGCGGCGCTGTCGAATTTTACAAGAAGGCGGTAAAAAGGGGGATAAAACCTATTATCGGCTGTGAGGTATATGTTGCTCCCGGCAGCCGTTTTGACAGGACAAAAACAAATCTGGACAGCAATCTGGCTGAAGAAGCGGCTTTTCACCTGATTCTTCTTGCACGGGACAGTGCCGGCTATAAGAACCTCACCACTCTTGTTACAAAGGCATACCTTGAGGGTTTCTATTACAAACCGAGGATCGATAAAGATATTCTTGAACAATACAGCGGCGGGCTTATAGGCTTAAGCGCGTGCCTCAAGGGCGAGGTGCCCTATTATCTCAGGTACGGCAATCAGGACAAGGCGCGCGAAGCAGCCTTGCGGTACAAGAACATTCTGGGCCCTGAGAATTTTTATTTGGAGATCCAGCATAACGGTCTTCCCGAACAGGATGCGGTCAACAGGCAGCTCATTGAGCTTGCGGGTGAGCTTCATATTCCCCTCGTTGCCACAAACGATTGCCATTACCTGAAGAAAGAGGACGCACGCGCCCATGATATCCTCCTCTGCATCCAGACCGGGAAGACTGTTAAGGATGTGAAACGGCTTAAAATGGCAACGGATGAATTTTATTTTAAATCTCCGGACGAAATGAAAAATGCCTTCCGTGAGGTGCCTGAGGCCATAGACAATACACGGCTGATTGCGGAGCGGTGCAATCTCGAATTCTCGTTAGGCAGGAGCTTGCTGCCCAGGTACGAGGCGCCTGAGGGGACAACTCCCGACAAATACCTTGAAGCGCTTGCTGCAAAGGGGCTTCAGGCAAAGATGAAGGACGCCATCCCTGTAAACTATACCGACCGGCTTGCCATGGAGCTTAATGTAATAAAAAAGATGGGATATGCCTCTTATTTTCTTATTGTCTGGGATTTTATCAGTTACGCGCGAAGCCGCGACATCCCTGTAGGACCAGGCAGGGGGTCTGCAGCAGGCAGCCTTGTCGCCTACTGCCTTGATATCACCGAGATCGACCCTATCAAATACAATCTCCTTTTTGAGCGTTTCCTAAATCCTGAGAGGATCAGCATGCCGGATATAGATGTGGATTTTTGCAAGGACAGACGGCAGGAAGTTATAGATTATGTTGCCGGAAAATATGGGGTTGACCATGTCGCCCAAATTATCACCTTCGGGACTATGGCGGCAAAGGCAGCCATTCGTGACGTAGGCAGAGTGCTGGACATCCCCTATGCGGAAGTGGACCGCATTGCAAAACTTGTCCCTGCCAACAATGTGACTATCAATGATGCGATCAAACTGGAGCCTCAACTAAAGGAACTTTATAACAACAACCAGACCGTAAAAGAGCTGCTGGATATTGCAACGAGACTCGAAGGGCTTTCGCGCCATGCCTCCACGCATGCCGCAGGCGTGGTAATTGCTCCGGAGCCGCTGACCGACTTTACCGCGCTGTATAAAAACCCCTCGGAAAGCACCGTTACCACGCAGTTCGATATGGGGGCGATCGAAAGCGTGGGCCTGCTGAAATTTGACTTCCTCGGGTTGAAGACGCTGACTGTTCTGAACAAGACAGTGGAATACATAAAACAGCAGGGCAAGCAGCTGGTCCTCTCTGAAATCCTGCTCGATGATGAAGCTACATATAAGCTCCTCAGCTCCGGCGAGACCACCGGCATTTTCCAGCTTGAAAGCGACGGGATGCGGGACATACTTGTAAAAATGCATCCTAACCGTTTTGAAGACCTCATAGCCCTTGTTGCCTTATACCGGCCCGGACCTATAGGCAGCGGCATGATAGATGATTTTATAAAAAGGAAGAGGGGTGAAACAGAGGTTGAATATGAATTGCCCCAGCTGAAAGCGATTCTCGATGAGACATACGGAGTCATTCTTTATCAGGAACAGGTCATGAGAATTGCGAACAGAATAGCAAACTTTTCCCTGGGGCAGGCAGACCTGCTGAGGAGGGCCATGGGAAAGAAGAAGCCCGAGGAAATGGAAAAGCAGAAAGAAGTCTTTATAAGCGGGGCCGTTGCCAACGGCGTCCCCGAGAGAAAGGCTGCACGGCTTTTCGAGCTTATGGCTTTTTTTGCCGAGTACGGCTTTAATAAATCCCATTCCGCCGCTTATGCCTATCTTGCATACCAGACAGCGTATTTGAAGGCCCACTATCCGGTCGAGTTCATGACTGCGAACCTGAGTGTGGATATGGGCGACACCGACAAAGTGGTGAAGCTTATCAACGAATGCAGGAGCATGGCGATAGAGATACTGCCGCCGGACATTAACATGAGCGAACGCGAATTCAGGATTTTCGGCAATTTAGTGCGGTTCGGACTTGAAGCAGTCAAAGGCGTAGGCTCTGCCGCTATCGAGGTGATGCTCAAGGAAAGGCAGAACGGCACTTTCACATCATTCGGCGATTTCCTGAAACGTGTCGACAATAAACGGGTGAACAAGAAGGTCATTGAAAGCCTTATCAAAGCGGGGGCTTTCGACTCGCTTTATAAGGGCAGCGGTGAAGCATCCCCGGACCAGCTGCGTACGGCGCATGACGCAACACCTAATTGGGCGAGGGCAAAAGCTATGGAGACGTTCTCCTCTCCTTCGCGGGGCAACGGCCTCGGCCCAGGGCTATTTGGAGAGGCTGATTCAGATGACGATATGCTGCAGCCCTGGGATGAAAAAACGCTGCTTCAGTATGAGAAAGAGGCCCTCGGCTTTTATATTTCAGGCCATCCGCTGTCCCGGTACCGGAGGATGCTCACTACGATAGACGTTAACAGGATTTCCGATATTGCGGACAAGGAGGACCGGGCGGACATCTGCGTTGCAGGCATTATCAGCGATATAAAGAGCAAGGCCCGGGAGAAGGGAGTGACTGCGTTTCTCTCGCTGGAGGATGAAACCGGAAGCGGCGATATACTGGTGTACCCTGCTCTGTACAGGGAGCTTGCGCCGGTCCTGAAGAAAGGCAATGTGGTGATGATACGCGGCCAGGTGTTCAGGGCGGAGAAAGGGGCCAAAATTATGGCCAGGGAGATCCAGGATGTGACTGATATGGAGGTCAGCGTAAAATACGAGGTTTCGGTCAAATGCGATACTGCCGCTGCGATGAATGAAAGGTTCCGGAAAATAAGAAAGTTAATGGCTTTTGACTCGGACGGGAAAGACCGCGTATCAGTATCCTTCAGGTTTTATCTCCCCGAATATTGTGTTATCATAGCATCTCAACTGCAGCCGGTCGGCAATTTTTTGGCAGAGGTAGAGCGGATTACGGGCGGCACGGTGAAAGTATATTGAAAAATTCGCTTAATGGAGCACACTGATTATGAGTTATTACCTTGATTTTGAAAAGCCGCTTGAAGAGCTTGAAACAAAGATAGAGGAACTCAGAAAGCTTTCCGACGGCAGCGAAATAGATATCGCCTCTGAGATAAAACGCCTCGAAAAAAAGGCCAAAGAAATACGGTCGGATATTTTTTCACATCTTACGCCCTGGCATAAAAACATGATTGCGCGGCATCCCGAACGGCCATACACACTCGATTACATTAACCTGATTGTCCAGGATTTTATTGAACTGCATGGTGACAGGAGGTTCGGTGATGACCCTGCCATTGTCGGCGGCCTCGGGAAAATCAATGGCGCATCGGTGGTAGTTATAGGACACCAGAAGGGCAGAGGAACGAAGGAAAGGATTTTCAGGAATTTCGGACAGCCCCATCCGGAAGGATACAGGAAGGCGTTAAGGCTGATGCGGCTGGCTGAGCGCTTTAAGAGGCCGGTGGTCACCTTTATCGATACACAGGGGGCATACCCGGGCATGGGTGCGGAAAAAAGAGGCCAGGCAGAGGCGATTGCCGTCAATCTGATGGAGATGTCAAGGCTCAAAGTGCCGATAATTTCAATCGTTATCGGCGAGGGCGGCAGCGGCGGCGCCCTTGCCCTGAGTGTTGCAGACCGGCTCTGCATGCTGGAGCACTCCGTCTATTCCGTTATCTCTCCGGAGGGCTGCGCGGCGATTCTCTGGAAAAGAAATGGCGACCTGTCGACAGATGACTTTTCCAGAGCGGCCAATGCCCTTAAGGTCACGGCACAGGACCTGAAGGCATTCAAAATAATCGATGATATCATCCCCGAACCGCCGGGCGGCGCTCACCGTGACCCTGATGCCACTGCAAAACGCATGGCCGAGTATATTACAAAATCACTGGACGCCATTAAATCGAAAACGCCGGGGAAGCTCATCGAAGAGCGGTACAAGAAGATCCGTAAGATAGGCAGCCTTATTCAAACAGAGCAGTAACGAACTCGGATGGATTGAAATCCTTTAGGTCATCCACTCCTTCGCCTACGCCTATAAGCCTGACCGGAATGCCAAGTTCTTTTTTTATCGCAAAGATTATGCCGCCTTTTGCGGTCCCGTCCAGTTTTGTCAGGGCAATGCCGGTGACTCCTACCGCCTCATTAAATATATGCGCCTGCCTGAGCGCATTCTGCCCTGTTGTCGCATCTACTACGAGTAGAATTTCCTGTGGTGCATCGGGCATCGCTTTTTTAATGACGCGGTTTATTTTTTTCAGCTCGTCCATAAGCTGGCTCTTTGTGTGGAGCCTTCCCGCAGTGTCGATGATGGCTACATCGGTCCGGCGCGCCTTTGCCGCTTCAACGGCATCGAAAGCGACAGAGGCAGGGTCTGAGCCGCTCTGGTGTTTTATTATTTCGGCGCCGGTGCGTTGGGCCCATATTTCGAGCTGCTCGATTGCCGCCGCCCTGAAGGTGTCTCCCGCAGCGATTAGTACCGAGTTTCCTTCAGATATGAAACGTGCTGCAAGCTTCCCGATGGTAGTGGTTTTGCCGACACCATTGACACCAACGGTCAGGATGACAAAGGGCTTTTCTCCGAAAGTGACCAAAGGCTGATGAATGCCCAGCAGCGAGACCATTTGGGACCTCAGAGCGGTCTTGACGTCTCCGGACGTGCGTATCTCGCCCGACGTTACTTTCCCCCTGAGAAAGCCGGCAATTTCAGCGGCGGCCTCTGCGCCGAGATCAGAGGTTATGAGTATCTCTTCAATAGCATCGATCGCGGCGGCATCGACCGTCCGGTCCAGCAGAACGGTTTCGACGCGCTCGACAAGGTTCTTTTTTGTCTTCGAAAGACCTGATTTCAGTTTATCGAGAAAGCCCATAATGAATATGTGCGGCATAAGGGGCGAGGCTGAATAACAGTCACGTCTTAAACTGCCTGCCTTCAGGCCCCTCCCCGCTACTGGTGAAGATTAACGGAGATGGCGTTCTTTTCTTTTGTTACATGGAATTTGGACGGCTTCAGGAGTTCAATCTTCACAGTAACCATACCCTTGTCCTGAGCAGCCTCATCAACCATAATGTCCCCGATGAACGATGAGGTAAACTTGTATGATTTTTCCACCTTGCTCTCAACGGGTTGTATTTTAAGTATGACCCACCTCTTGCCCTCTATCATTTCGGTTGTTGCATCGTATTTTAATGAACTGTTGATGCCGGGTATATTTACTGTAATAACGGACTTCTTTTTGGACTCGACCAGTGATATATTGTTTATATTAAGCTGGCGGGTCCCCCTGGCCTTCGCTTCTTTTACCCTCTTCTCTTTTTTTAATTCTTTTAATTCTCTTGCCCTTTCTTTTTTTGTCTTTTTAGTTTGTTTTACAGCTGCAACTGCCTTGCCCTGCTGCTTTTCGACTGCAGGCGCCGCTTTCTTAACAGGGACCGGCGGCTGAGGCTGAACAGGAGATGAAGGTGTTGAGGTCTTTGCAGAGGACGCCGTGATGGTGAAGGCCTCGGACTTGTTGTACTGCACTTCAACCACTGCGTTCCCATTAATGAATTCCGATGCAGGTATCTTGTTCGGCACGAGTGTCCCGCTTCCGGTAGTGGTCAGGAGCACGTCAGGGCCGACCAGATTGTAATTCTTTATGACATGGTTAAGCTGATTATAGACAGTCACTTTCAGCTTGAATTTCTGACCGGCCATTGCTGATTCCGGTGTCGTAACCTCGTACCGTTCCGGAACGGGAGATACTGCATGAATTGTCTCTGTCGAACCTTTTTGTCCTTTGACGCTGTCAGTGGCTACTATGGCTATGTCTTCCGCAATATCATACCGCAGGTCTACTTTTGCCTGTCCGTTCACGAACTCATAAGCCGGGATCGTAGCAGGGAAAGGCTTTAATCTGCCTGTAGAGGTGATTGACACGCCGTTACCGGTGGTCCCGTAGGTGGACACCACATTGTTAAAGCGGTCAACAGCTACAATGGACACCTCAAAAGGCTCGCCTGCAATAACGTCTTTCGGAGCGAATAGTTTAAATGAATTCAGGGGGCCGCTGTTAATTTCGATCTTATCGCTGCTTCCGACACTTCCTGAAATCAGGTCCTTGGCATCGATTTGGGCCGATCCGGATTTTTGCGATACAAGTAAGATAGAAACCGATCCATTCTTGATATCGGGTATGGACGGCATATCGACTTTGAGGTCTGCATCGCCTTTGAAGATAAGGTTAATGTCTTTCCCGGGAATGGGATCCAGCACTGTATTGCCGTATGCATCTTTTGCGATTATTCTCAAATCAAAGGGCTCACCAGCCTGTGCGATGCGGGGGGTTTTTATCACAAAGGAAGTCAGCTTATTTGGGAAAACGGTCAGGTCTTTTGAAACGATGGGAATGGGACTCCCGCTTTCACGGACAGCAAGAGTAAACGGCTCGGCAACTTTGTCCGCCAGCGTGACGACCAACACCCCGTTTGAAAATGAGGATGACTTAAAGGACGTGGGCGTTACAAGAGCTGATCCGGTGACCCATATCTGGAACTCTCTCTCAGTATCGCCGAAATTAAAAAGCACGTTGTTGAAGGCATCCACTGCCTGAAGACTCAGGGTGGTGTCCTCTCCCGCAACGATCTTTTCAGGAAGCGCGATGTTAAAGTGATCGAATTTCCCGGGGTTTATAAGAATCTCTCCTGCAACTGAAAACGAGGGCGCAACTATCGTCAGGGTTATCAGCAATTGCAGAAAAATTAAGAGCTTTTGCATTCTTTGTAGCATATTAAAAACCCCCTATAGTTATATTAATTTCTTGTCTATTATATTTTTCCAAACGAAGTATATCATAAAATAGTGCAAATAGATATTTCTATCCTAATGTATTATATTAATGAGCAATATAGTAGCATAACACATTAAATTTTACCACTTATAAACGCACCCGGGTTGTTTGTCATGGAACTTGTGCAACCACACAACCATGACTATCGCCCCCTGGCGCCAATGTCCTTGAAAAAATTGGAGGTAATTTGGTAGTATTAACAATGCCTGGGGAGATTGCAAAGGCCGGCTTATTGCTGCGTGCGATAGCAAAGCTGGTTGATTTTATTATTATCGCTATAGCGATAAAGGCTGTCCCCCAGGTGGGGTATTTTGCCGGCCTCGCCTACCTTCTTATCAGCGATGGTCTTTTTGATGGAAGGAGCCTGGGGAAGAAGATAATTCGCTTGAGAGTGATCTCGACGGAGACCGGAAATCCCGCGACTTTCAGGGATTCGATGGTGAGAAACATCACTCTTGGCTTCTCTCTCCTTCTGTACAAGATACCGCTGCTCGGTTGGATTTTTGCTCTGCTCATCACTGTGCTGGAGTTCCTGCTGATGCTCGGCAATGAGGAGGGCTTGAGACTTGGCGATGATCTGGCGAATACCAAAGTCGTTGAAGGGTGATATGTGTATCAGCTATAAGCTAAAGGGGGGTAGGAGTGTTCATTCATAAAATACTTGGCATGTTCTCGAATGATCTCGCGATTGATCTGGGGACAGCAAATACACTTGTTTACGTGAAGGGGAGGGGCATTATCTGCAACGAGGCTTCTGTTGTGGTAATCAGAAGAGACAATAAACTCCCTGTAGCGGTCGGCATAGAGGCAAAAGAAATGCTGGGGAAGACACCCTCGAATATTCTTGCTATCAGGCCGATGAAAGACGGCGTCATTGCGGATTTTGACGCAACGGAAGTCATGCTTAAATATTTTATTACAAAGGCCCACAACCGGAAGAGCTTTGTCTCTCCACGCGTGATAATAGGCGTGCCGTCCGGTATCACGCAAGTGGAACAGCGCGCGGTCAAGGATGCCGCCCATGCTTCGGGAGCGCGCGAGGTGTACCTTATAGAGGAGCCGATGGCAGCGGCGGTGGGGGTCGGCCTGCCGGTTGGCGAGCCGTCGGGCAATATGATAGTGGACATCGGCGGGGGCACCACCGATGTAGCGGTGATATCACTTGACGGAATTGTCTACAGCAAGGCGGTGCGGGTAGGCGGCGACAAGATGGACGAGTCAATTATGGCTTATATCAAGCGCAAATACAATCTTATGATAGGGGAGCGGACTTCCGAGCGGATAAAGATTGACCTTGGCTCGGCTTATCCGAGCGATAACGCGGAGCCCATGGAGATCAAAGGGAGGGACCTCGTGTCCGGCATCCCAAAGGCGATTAACGTTACCGAGGATGAGATACGGGAAGCGCTGCAGGAGAGTATCGGGCTTATTCTCGATACAATCAAAGTCACGCTTGAAAACACGCCTCCTGAGCTTGCTGCCGATATTGTTGACAAAGGTATTGTTCTGGCAGGAGGAGGCGCTTTGTTGAAAGGGCTTGATATCCTGATCAGAGAACAGACGGGGGTGCCGGTGATTCTTCCCGACGATCCTCTTACCGCGGTGGTCAGAGGGTGCGGAATGATGCTCGATAAGCTGGAACTTCTTCAAAAGGTTGCCATCAGCACTAATTAATGTCAAAAGGTAGAAAGAGACTGCTTATCCTGTTTGTCCTTGTCTCGGCAGCCCTTGCACTAATGAGTTACCAGCATAATAAAAAGGCGTTTTCTTTTTTTGATGAAGTAATATCCTACCCGTATTACGCGCTCAACGAATTCACGTCGAACACCGATATTACGATTAGAAGGATGCGGCGTGCCTTTGAGGAAAATAAGCTGCTCAGGAAAGAGGTCGCCCAACTCCAGCTCGAAAAACAGCAATACAGTGAGATAATTTTGGAAAATGAACGGCTTAAGGCGCTGCTGTCGTTCAAAGACCAGGCGCCGGGATATGTGACGGCAGCCAGGGTCATAGCGCGGGGATCAGACAGGCTGCTGAACATAGTCATTCTTGACAAAGGGGAAAAAAGCGGAATAGAAAAGGGCATGGCTGTCATTACACCTCAGGGACTTGTCGGCAAGGTTTATTCAGTGCAGGATTCTTTTTCGGACGTGCTGCTCCTGAAGGATTTAAACTTTTCAGTAGCGGTCAGGCTGCAGAAAAGCCGGCGCGAGGGTGTCGTATCAGGGACGGGTTATGACTATTGTTTACTGAAATATGTTCCTCCCGAGGAGAACGTGGTAAAGGGAGAAACGGTAATAACGTCGGGCTCTGACGGGATATTCCCCGAGGGCCTGCCGGTCGGCGTGGTCAGTAAAGTGAAAAAAGAAGGGATAGAATTTTTTCAATACATAGAGGCACAGCCTTTTCAGTCGAGCGAGAAGCTGGAAGACGTGATTGTGCTGAAACGGGTGCTCTCCAACAGTTAAAGGGCCGGAAATGAATGCTCTGAAATGGATACTCCTTACCGTGCTTGTTTTTCTTCTGCAGACGCAGTGTTCTTTTATAAGGGATTTCTCCAATCTTACTGTTATTCTTGTCTACTGTTTCGGATTGAAAAGCCACAAGCGCAACTCTGACCGTGGTTATCCGGGAAGCAAATCAGAACTTGAGGGCGTTGCATTTGGGGTGATTATCGGCCTGATGGAAGATGTTTTGTCCGGCTCGATAATAGGCCCCGGACTCCTGAGCAAGGGGCTGCTGGGGCTCATGACGCCGGTTGTTTTTACCGATATGATATTTAAATGGACACCGCTGTGGGGTGCGATCGTTGTTGTGATTTTTACGCTTTTCGATGCAATGTTGGTGGTCTGCTCGCGTATAATGTTTACAGGGGTACATGTCACCGGCGCCATACTTTTTCAGGCCATGTGTGTTCAGTCTGTTATGAACATGCCTTTTGGCATTTTGTTGCGGCCGTGAATGACGTGGGACAAATGGACAGCATGCGACAAAAGAAGTCCCTGACAATTTTCCATAGGGGGATTTGGCATTGTCCCAGGGTGTGCGCGTGATGCGGCTGAAGAAGTTACAACTTGGCTCTTATATCATTGTCGCCGTTTTTTTGTTTTTCTGTTTCAAGCTCTGGCAGCTTCAGGTCATCGAAGGAGACAAGTACAGGGCCCTGTCCGAGAGCAACAGGTTGAGAATTGTAAAAACGCCCGCCCCAAGAGGAATTATCTTTGACCGGAATGGGACCGCGCTGGTAAAGGATGTCCCCTTTTTCAGTGTCTCTATAAGCTATGAAAGCCTCAAAGGCCTGGACCTGGATGCCCTTGCAAAATTTCTCGGAGTGGAAAAGAGCGAGCTTGAGGATAAGTTGAACAGGAAAGACAACAGCCCGTTCATCCCCATTAAGCTGAAAGAGGGTCTGAGCTTTCCGGAGATTGCACATGTCGAAGCCGGGAAATCGGATTTCCCCGGCCTTTTTGTCGAGACGGAGGTGGGCAGAGAATACCTCTTCGGAAAAGTCGGCGCCCACATTATCGGTTATTTGGGCAAGTTGACTCCTGCGCAGTTTGAGAACCCGGATTACAGGAATTTTCCTCCGGACGCCCTCATAGGCCAGTGGGGCGTTGAGGGGGTTTTTGATAAAGAATTGCGGGGCACTCCCGGTGAACGGATCATAGAGGTCGATGCCCTCGGCAGGGAATTGCGGCTTATTCAGCAGAGGCCGTCGGTGAAGGGGCAGGACATTACCCTTAGCATAGATATTGATATCCAGAAAGCTGTTGAGGATGAGTTTAATGACAAGGCCGGCGCATTAGTGGCGATAAAACCGGATACGGGAGAAATACTTGCACTGGAAAGTCTTCCCTCTTTTGATCCCAACGAATTTTCAAGGGGCATACATTACCAGGATTGGGTGTCGCTTATAGAAGACAAGAAAAACCCGATGCTCAACAGGGCGCTTCAGAGTCAGTATCCTCCGGGATCTACTTTTAAAGTAATCATGGCAACGGCGGCACTGGAAGAAAACGCTATAGACCTGGACAAAAAGATCAATTGCACGGGTGGAATACACTATGGGAAATGGACCTTCGGATGCTGGAAAAAGGGAGGGCATGGTCCAATCGATTTCCATCGCGCAATCGTGGAATCGTGCGACACCTATTTTTACGAGGTAGGCAGGAGGCTGGGCATAGATAAGATTTATAAATATGCAACTGCCCTCGGTCTCGGCAAGGAGACAGGCCTCAACCTGATGGTCAAAGAGCGGCGCGGATTGATCCCGAATACTGAATGGAAGAGGCGGACGAAGAAAATGCCCTGGTACCTTGGAGAAACATATAATGCGGCAATAGGACAGGGTTATGTTTCCGTGACCCCTGTTCAGATGGCAAGGATGATGGCGACCTTTTGCAATGGGGGTACTATCTATCCTCTCTCACTGATAAAGGGCGGGAGCAAGCCTGTCGGGCAGCTTGGATTTAAGCCTGAAACAATAGAAACGATAAAGGAGGCGCTGGCAGGAGTGGTGAATGAGCCCGGCGGCACGGCGCATTCCGCCCAGTCGCAGGCTGTTTTAATCGCCGGCAAGACCGGTACCGCACAGGTCGTCGGAAAGAAGCGGGGCGTGTCGGGCGAGAAATATATGGACCATGCATGGTTTGTCGCCTTTGCGCCTGTCGACAAACCTGAAATAGCTATCTCGGTTTTTGTTGAGCACGGCGGGCACGGCGGCACGGCAGCAGCGCCGATTGCCAAGCGGGCCATCGAGGCGTATCTTATAAAACATAAACCCGCTAAAGCCGGAGCGCCGCTATCTGCTGGGGCCGGCGGCGACTCTGGTGTTCAGGAGAAAAAGGAAAATAGTCCGGAGGTGAGGGAGTGATTTTAAAGATCGACCGCCGCCTGACCAAGAATTTTGACTGGCTGACCTTCGGCCTGATTATTTGTCTCTCGTTGATCGGGGTCATAACGATTTACAGCGCAACGAGACCGCCGGGAGGCGTGGGCGAACACCCTGATTTTTACTCAAAGCAGATCATCTGGCTTATAATAAGTATAGCCGCACTTTTTGCCATGGTATTTTTTGACTATAAGTGGCTGGAACGTTATGCATACCAGCTTTATGGCATTGGGCTTTTTCTGCTCGCCGTTGTTCTTGTTGCGGGGAGGTCGAGCATGGGGGCCAGGCGGTGGTTGAGCATAGGCTTTTTTTCATTTCAACCGTCGGAATTCTTTAGAATCATGTTCATTATAGGCCTTTCGTCATATCTTGCGGGCCGCAGCAATGACTCCGGGGACAAGATGTCGGCGAAGATCGTTGTTATGTTTGCGCTGCTCCCCCTCGCTTTGCTCATAAAGCAGCCCGACCTTGGGACCGCGCTTCTTATGGTATCCTTATTCATAGTGATGTCAATTTCAAAAGGTGTCAGTAAGAAGATTATAACGGTAGTGCTGATTATCGGAATTGTCTCGGTCCCTTTCCTGGGCCACATATTTTGGGATGGACTCAAGGATTATCAGAAAAACCGTCTTGTTGCTTTTATGGACCCCGATGTTGATCCGTCAGGCATCGGTTACCATATTAACCAGTCCAAGATATCCATTGGTTCCGGCGGTATTCTCGGCAAGGGGTACCTCAGGGGAACGCAGGGGCCGCTCAGATTTTTGCCTGAGAAGCATACGGATTTCATATTTGCCGTGTATGCTGAAGAAAGCGGCTTTGTCGGCAGCCTCCTTCTCATGTGCATTTATTTATTGCTTTTCCTGCGCGGACTGGATACCGCATACCGCGCAAAAGATGAGTTCGGAAGGCTCGTGGCGGTGGGCATAACCGCTATGTTCTTTGTCTATTATTGCGTTAATATCGGCATGACCCTCAGCGTGATGCCGGTTGTGGGCGTTCCGCTTCCTTTTGTCAGCTACGGCGGCACAGCGCTATTGAGCAATTTTATTGCCGCCGGCATATTGATAAATATCAGGACCCGAAGGTTTGAGTTGTTTTACCCCTCATAAAAAAGACAGGTTAAGGCTGAGGCTAAGGTTAAGAAAACAAACCAAGACTTTCTAACAATAAATATATTTTTTAGTCTCAACCTAAACCTTAACCTGTCCTGAGTGTGATAATATATAGATTATATTTTGTCCGGAGGGTATAACATGAAAATAATAGAAGGCGAACTACAGGCAAAGGGTTTCAAGTTCGGGATCATTGTCAGCAGGTTTAATGATTTTATCACGTCCCGGCTTCTCGAAGGGGCCACCGATGCGCTTTTAAGACACGGCGCCAAAGATGACGATATAGAAGTGGTAAGAGTCCCCGGTGCTTTTGAAATCCCGCTTATTGCAAAAAAAATGGCATTGAAGGGGACCTTCCAGGCAGTGATATGCCTTGGAACGGTGATCAGGGGAGCTACCCCCCACTTTGATTATGTAGCTTCAGAGGTTTCAAAAGGCATAGCAGCCGCTTCTCTTGAAACAGGGGTACCCATCGCATTCGGAATCATCACCGCTGATAATATAGAGCAGGCAGTAGAGCGCGCAGGCACCAAAGCAGGCAACAAGGGGTGGGACGCTGCGGTCACCGCAATAGAAATGGCGCAGGTGGTCAAAAGGCTTTGACCTGACAGATGAAGAGAAGAAAAGCAAGAGAATATGCCTTACAGTTCTTATACAGGATAGATTTCTTTGACGGCCCCGGAGGAGAGCCTGAGCGTTATACAAAACCGGGGGAACTCAAAGGCGAGATCGAGTCTTTCTGGAAAGAGGCAGGCGATGCCGAGCAGGATGTAAAGTTATTTGCAGCGGACATTATAACGGGTACCTTGATGCATCTTGAAGAAATAGATTCCGCAATTCAGCGAATTGCCGAGAAATGGACGCTCCAGCGGATTGCGAGCATCGATAGAAATATTCTAAGGTTCGCCGCTTATGAACTATTATTCCGGAAAGACATACCGGGCGCGGTTACCATAAACGAAGCCCTGGAGATCGCAAAAAAATATTCTACCGCTGAATCGGCATCCTTTATCAACGGCATTCTTGACAGGTTAGCGCGGGAATGCGGCATGAAAGGACCGGACCAGAAGAAATGATGACCGGAGGTCAGGCCCCGTTGCCGGTGAGCTCTTCGAAAAGCTCTCTGACAGAGGCTATCCGGTCGATACGGGCGGCATTGGTCCCGACAGTATAAAGCGGTTCCTCCTTGTCCGGGTTGTAGCCCGCGGAGCTCAGGAGGCCGTTGCATATACAGAAGTGGTGCTCGTTGCTTTCCTTTGCAGGACAGATAGTGAAATTGCCGGCGCTGTCTTTAAGCAGCACATAGCCTTTATCGCATTTGGGTGGTCTCAGTCGTTTAAGAGCGGAGACATACATGGGTGATTGCCTGATTACCCTGAAGGGCAGGCCGCAGGGCGAACCGGGGTCGTAGGCAACGAGTATATCTTCCTCTTTGGCATTTACGACCGCGTGTTTGTAGGGCTCGGAAGCGCTGCTTTCCCTCGTCGCGAGGAAGCGCGTACCCATCTGGACGCCGTCCGCTCCCATTTCCATGAACATTACGATATCCTCGTAAGTATAAATACCGCCGGCGACAATTACAGGAAAATCTCCGCGTTTTATTGCCATGTCCTTGATCGGGGGCAGGAGATTTGCGAGCGTGTTCGCTTCAAGGTCTATCTGGTCCATTTTAAAGCCCAGGTGCCCGCCGGCAAGCGGTCCCTCAAGCACCACTGCATCAGGCCTGTAGCCCAGCCGCTCCCATTTTTTGCATATTATGTCGAGCGCCCTCGTGGAGGAGACAATTGGTATAAGGGCGGTATCTTTGACCTGCTGAATGGCCGGCAGGGTCAGCGGCAATCCGGCCCCTGAAATAATGGCGTCGGCCCCTGCATCGAGTGCCCCACGCACCGAAGCATTGAAATCGTGCACAAGGGCACCCATTATATTTATGCCTGCAAAGCCTCCCGCCGCTTTTGAGAGCGAGACCTCTTCGTAAGCCGCCTCATAGGTATTGAATTTCTTCCCGGTCCTTTTCGAAAGGATGCGGTCAAGGCAGGCACTCGATACGATGCCGACGCCTCCCTGCAGGGCCACCGCGCTGGCCAGCGGGTATAACGAAACACCAACACCCATCCCGCCCTGTATAATGGGTATCTTTATGGTTTTACCTTTTATAATGAGAGGCCGCAAAGGCGCTTTAGATTTCACAAGGCTCCTAATCTGTTATTTTAACATAAGTCTGATTATCTCTGTTTATTCTATATACCTCCGTTGATTTTCTCAACGTATTTTTATCCGGAACCGGTACTGCTTAACAAACCCCCATGGATGGTGGAATTATTGCAGCGTTTAGGTATAATAGTCGGGGCATATGAGAAGACTTTTTTTAAAGAAGAAATTGTCCGAGCTCACTATAGAGGCTTTCGAGGAGAAGCACGGGCTCAAAAGGTCGCTTGGGCCCGTCAGCCTTGTTCTTCTGGGGATCGGCGTTATTATAGGCGCCGGCATTTTTGTACTGACCGGCCATGCTGCCGCACAGATCGCAGGCCCGGCCATTGTCTTGTCCTTTATTATTTCCGGCATTGCCTGTGCATTTGCCGGGCTCTGTTACGCGGAATTTGCCTCAATGATCCCTATCGCGGGAAGCGCCTACACGTATGCCTACGCTACACTGGGACAGTTCGCAGCCTGGATAATCGGCTGGGACCTTATACTGGAATACACGCTGGGTTCGACAACCGTTGCCATCGGGTGGTCGGGATACCTGGTGAGCTTTTTAAAGGACGTGGGTATTATTATCCCCGATTTTCTTGCATCGCCGCCTTTCAATTACGATATTACGCGGCATGCATGGGTCGCTACCGGAGCTCTTTTTAATGCCCCGGCGATTATAGTGGTGGCTTTCATTACCATTATTCTGGCGATAGGCATCAAGGAATCGGCGACGTTGAACGCGGTTATCGTATTCATTAAAGTGGCCATAATACTCGCGTTCATCGCAGTCGGAGTCTTCTTTATAAAGCCTGCGCTCTGGCACCCCTTTATCCCGCCCAACAAGGGGGAGTTCGGAGTATTCGGGCTGAGCGGCGTATTGAGAGGCGCCGGCGTCATCTTCTTTGCCTATATAGGCTTTGATGCGGTATCTACGCTTGCACAGGAAGCAAAAAGGCCCCAGAAGGATATGCCGATAGGTATTCTGGGCAGCCTCTTTATCTGCACAGTGCTCTACGTAATCGTCGCACTCATTTTGACAGGCGTGGTGCCTTACTCTGAACTGAACGGCCCGGCGCCTTTTGCTGTGGCGCTCGATGCCATGGGACTGCAATTCTTCTCTCCTTTGCTTAAAGTTGGCGCGATTGCCGGATTGACCTCGGTGATACTGGTGCTCCTCCTGGCCCAGACAAGGATTTTTTTCTCCATGGGCAGGGACGGCCTCCTTCCGCCTTTTGTCTCCAGGGTGCACCCCGTATTCAGAACGCCCTATATCATTACCTTTGTGACCGGAAGCGTTACTGCGGTGCTGTCTGCCCTCCTTCCGATAGGCATTGTGGGCGAACTCGTGAGCATAGGCACGCTCCTGGCATTTGTGATTGTTTGCACTGGTGTCCTGGTATTGCGGTATACACATCCTGAAATTAAAAGGGTGTTCAAGGCCCCGGGCGGACTGTCAACACCAATTCTGGGCATTCTTTCCTGTCTTTATCTGATGACGGGACTTCCTTTGGATACGTGGATAAGGCTTGTTGTTTGGCTTGTGCTGGGGCTTGTAATTTATTTTACGTACGGCATCAAAAGGGCTTCTTCATTTCACGCTGAGTAATGCTTTTTTACCTCGTCATAAGTGGTCTCATCTATGTCCAAAACTTTCATCAAATCAGAAAGCCTCGTTTCGGCCGGTTTTTCAACACCGACACCGGCATCCAATGCAATGTAGTTTGCGACCCTTACGGCATAGCAAAGCAAATCTTCGTAGGCCAGGGTATTGTTTGTTTTTAAGCGTCTCTTTACCGTATCTTCGTGATGATGTTTTATCACATACTCGTAAATCTTCGGGAATTTCCATTTTGCAGCGAGGATACTCCCGATATTACAGTGGTTGAATCCAAGCAAATCATCTTCGACTTCTATAAAAGGTATCCCCTCTTTTTTAGCCCTGCTTTTGATCGTCTTGTACTGCTCATGGGCATTGACGGAAAGAACGGTTTTCCCAATATCATGGATCAAACCCGCAACCAGTGCTTCTTCTCTTTTTAAACCCTTTATCTTTTGGGCAAGCAGGGCAGAGGCCGAAGAAACCGCAACTGCGTGCCGCATCAATTCAGGGTCAAGATATTTGCCTGACATTTCTTTGGTCAATGCGATAATGGAAACAAGGGCCAGGATATTATTCAGCCCGATTACCATAATTGCATCCGATAGTGTGTTTGCGGATTTTCCGGTTTTGTAGATGGGAGCGTTTGCAATCTTCAAAATAGATATTGTCAGGTTTTGGTCTTCCATGATGGTATTTTCAAATTCTGTGAGAGAAAAATTCCCGTCATCAAGCATGGATAAAACCTTCATTGCAATATCAGGCATGACGGGCATGTCGATATCATCAATCATTATTTTCTGAAACAGGTTATCCATATGAGTAAATATAACATATTAAAGAGGTGGTCCGTACGGCGTCAGGGGAAATATAATTAATTGCAGGAGAAGGGCAGCACTTGTTTTTCGACGCGATGCACGGGTCTACTGTAAAAGGGGCGAGTAACGCCGAGCCCCAACTGAGAATGGATTCGGACATTGCTGGAATGGAAAATTTGGATTTGCCGACTAAAGTAGTTTCAGCGAGTCGAAAAACAAGTGCTGCCCTTCTCCTGCCTTCCTTACGACTCGCTGCCAAAACTATGTTCGCCTTGCAAATATTTCCCGCGCCATTTGCGCATCAATGGCGAATTCTGAAAATCCTATACGAAATATATACGAAGGGTAGGTCTGCAGAACAAGGATGCTGTTTCCCGGCAAGACGCCCATTGCCATAAGCTTCTGCATTTTTTTGGAGTCTTTTGTTTGTATAAATGCTATTTCGACCTCCTCATTCGATTTGAACTCGGTCAACGGCAATACCCCCAGGTCCCCGCTTTTTCTGGCCTCAATGCAACAATCGCCCGGAGGTATAGGTTTGCCGTGGGGACAAGTTGAAGGATGGTTCAGCATTGTGCATACCTTTTTAGCTACGCCCTCTTTAAGGAGATGTTCAAACTCGCATGCCTTTTCGTCTCCCTCCTCACCCCTGATACTAAGCACATCCATTATAAGACGTTCCGCCAGACGGTGACGCCGTATAGTTCTGCGTCCTTCTTCTTTGCCGTCGGGGCTAAAATAAACATGCCCCTCCTTTATCTCAATAAGAGTATGACCGGTAAGCTCCTTATAAGACGGGTCTGACAGGTCTATGCCGATCTTTTCGGCTTCGGCGAAATCCGCGCCCTCTTCCTCAATGGCGGTCCACATCGCTTCCAGTATCTCTTCAGCTTTTTCGGAAAGTTTCATTATTCCCTCCTAAGAAAATCGATCTCACGCCAAGCCGCAAAGCACGCAAAGCAAAACCACAGCCAAAGGGAACTTCTTAGTTCATTAATTGTATTATATTTTATTATAATTATGCTTTCTTGGCATCTTTGCGGCTTGGCGCGAAAATCTGTATTTTCTTTAGAATCTTTTTTATCCTTTTTGCCACTAAAGGCTCAGGGACGTTTTCATAATTGCATCTGGGACATTTTACCATTTTGCATCCGGAAGCCATCGGGCAATTTTTGCACCCTTTGACCCCTTCTTCCTCTTTAAACTCAAAGCCGCAAAAACCGCAGCGCATTAGAGTATTCCAGTCATAAGAATAAATTTATTCAGAAGATATCCGCTTCCGTATGCCATGGCGCTGACAAAAGCCACTATCAGTAATGCCGTTTTCATACCGCGTTCTTTTTTCATGATGAGGAACTGGGCCACGCATGGAATGAAAATGGTCAGGGTGACCGCTGCAACGGTAAGTTGACGCGGATTAAGCAGGCCTTTTGACTGGAGATCGAAAAGCCCTGCTGCGCCGTAGTCCCGCCTGAAAAACCCGAAAATAAACGCTACGGCAGTTTCCCTGGGGAGCCCTATGGATGCCATGACAGGGCTCATACATGCGACCGCCTTTTCAAAGAGATGGGTGATTTTTCCGAACCAAAGAAGTATGGAGATTAGAATAAACAGCGGAAGTATCTCCATGAAATACCACTGCATTCTGGTATATGTCTTTGTCAGGATATTGGACAACTGAGGAAGCCTTATCGGAGGCAGCTCCATATAGAACACAGGTGTTTCACCAGGCAGCACCTTTGCAGCGAGGAACCCGACCACCGCGAAGATAAGCAGCATGAATGCTCCCCACACGAGCAGCGCGCCGCTTGTTTTTGATAAAAGGGCGAGGATGACCCCCAACTGTGCGGAGCAGGGAATGGCAAGAGCAAGCAGAAGTGTTGCAAGTACCCTTTCCCTCACTGTCTCAAGGGTCCTTGTGACCATGGTAGCCATCGTGTCGCAGCCAAAGCCGAGCACCATCGGTATTACGGCCCGGCCGGTCAGCCCGATTAGTTTGAACAGCCGGTCCACAAGGAGGGCCAGCCTGGGGAAATAGCCGCTGTCTTCCAGTATTGAGAAGAAGAGAAAAAATGTGGACACGATGGGGAGTATGATTCCTATCGCATATCGTATCCCCAATGTAATAATGCCATATTCTCCCACAAAGAGTTCCTGCATCACCTCCCACGGGACCAAATGCTTAACAACGCCCGTAATCCAGGGGTTGAAAAACCCCTCAAAAAACTTTTGTTCCACCAGGTCCACTACTGTCCCGGCGCCGAAAACACCGACAAACTTGTAAAGTCCGAAATATAGTACCAGGAGAAGTATTGGTATACCTGTAAGCGGCCTGACCGTCCAGCGGGATATCTTTTCGTTCAAAGTAATTTTCATTTTGTCCGGTGCGCTGAAAACATCCTTTATCAGTCCCTTTGTTATCCTTCGCCTGTCCATCGAGAGGTCCTGATGAAAGGACGTCCTGCGCTCAAATATCTTCTCCCTGACCTTTTCTTCCAATACCGGATAGCCGGCCCCTTCGGCTTCCTTCACCACCCCCGCAATTTCATCGTCCCTTTGAAGGAGGAGGAGGGCGAGCGATTTGCGAGAAAGCCTGTAATCGCCTTTTAGCAACGCCGAGATTTCAGCTATGTCGTTTTCAAGCCTTTTGTTGTAACTGAAATCGGCATGCTTTTCAGAAGCGAAATTGACGATGGTTTTCCTTATTTCAGGGACACCCCTTTTTTTCACTGTTGCCGCGCCTATCACCGGAATGCCGAGTCTTTTCCCGAGGAGCGATATATCGATATTGAGCCCCATACGCTCTGCTTCATCCATGATATTGACTACCAGAATGACAGGCAGACCTGCCTCGATCAGTTGAAGCGTCATGGGCAGCATGCGTTCCAGGTTTCTCGCATCGAGTACGTGAATGATCATGTCGGGAGATTCCCTTAGAAGTATCTCTCTTGCCACGCGTTCTTCTTCCGTTATCGGAAGGAGAGAATACATCCCCGGTGTATCGATTATCTCAAAAGACTGTCCTTCGATTGTCGCCGCGCCCCTCGAAACCTCGACCGAGGTCCCGGGATAGTTGGATACTGTTACGTACGCGCCTGTAAGGGCATTAAAGAGAACGCTCTTCCCCACATTTGGGTTGCCTATCAACGCCACCGTCTTCTTACATGAAGGTGAATCGGCTTGTGGTGAATGACATGATTTACGTTTTCTGAACAGACCCATTTGCAATGACCGCCTTTTTATAAGGAATTTTATTTATATTTTAAAAAGAAATTACTTGCAGCCTTTGCAGATACCGTAGATCTCCAGCTTATGTCTGACAGGAATAAAACCGTTAGCTTCCGCAAGTTTGTCCTGAAGTTTTTCAATCTTATTGTCATTGACTTCGATAAACCGGCCGCATTTTATACAGATAAGATGATCGTGATGCTTTTGTCCGAACTTAGGCTCATATCGGGTTTTTTGGTTCCCGATCTTTATTTCGTCGGCAAGACCGCACTCGCAAAGCAAACTCAAATTCCGGTGGACGGTCGCATAACCTATGTCGGGATTTTTTGTTTTTATTGCAGTAAACAGCTCTTCGGCCGTAATATGTTTTTCCGACGAAAAGAACGAATCGAGGATATCTTCTCTTTGCCGCGTATTGCGCAGCCCCTTTTCTCTTATGTAGCTTCTGAAAATGTCCTTGGCATTATTTGCTGTCATATATTCGTCCTGATAATGATATTTAGTATCAATAGTACATGATACGAATTAATTTTGTCAACAGGCCCGCGGCGCCGGCGAGGCGCAAGCTGTTTTTTACGGTAATAATTCCTATGCTATAATGATTTTTATGAGGAAGGCTTCACTGGGGCAAAAGAGTTCCGTCAATGAATTTCGATCCGCTCTCCTTATGCCGGTAATAATCCTGGCCGTTTCCCTTGGAGTTTATTTCAACACCCTCTACAACGGTTTTGTCTATGATGACATGCTTCAGGTGCTGCAGAATCCCTGGATCAGGGACATAAAGTTTCTGCCGGACATATTTTCAAAGAACGTATGGGGTTTTCAGCGTGCTGTTTCTAACTATTACAGACCCCTGATGCATACGATTTATATGATCGATTACCACATATTCGGACTTCGCCCGTGGGGATTTCATCTCGTAAATGTACTCTTCCATGCCGCCAATTCCATTCTGGTTTTTTTCATAACCTCAAAACTGTTCAAAAAATCCTCTCCTTTACCTGATTATTCTGGCTCTACCTTTGCCGCACCTCCTTTTATTGCAGCGCTCCTGTTTGCCGTTCATCCCATTCATACGGAAGCCGTGGCATGGATAGGAGCAGTTACCGATGTTTCATATGCTTTTTTCTTCCTGCTTTCTTTTTACGGGTACATAACATCCGATACAGACATCAGGAAACGCAACTATATTTTATCTGTTGTCTCATTTTCCCTTGCACTGCTGTGCAAGGAGCCTGCCGCGACGCTGCCGGTCATTCTTGCCGCATATGATTTTGCTTTCTCGAGAAAGGGAGAAAGGTTTTCAGAACGCGCAAAACGATACATTCCGTATTTTATTGTATTGGGCGGCTACTTCATTGTCAGAATCAATACGCTCGGAGGGTTTGCCCCCAGTAAAGCTCATACGGAATTAAGCACATATCAGTATGTTATAAATGTCCTTCCTCTTTTTGCACAGTATATCGGAAAACTGCTCCTGCCGGTAAATCTGAACGCTTTTATTACTCTTAGTCCAATAGCCTCACTGATGGAGGTCAAAGGTATTATAGCTCTGGCTGCAGCCATTGCATATATTGGCTTTGGCATAATCGCTTTTAGGCGAAACAGAATGGTCTTTTTCGGATTGATGCTAATCGCTGTCCCGCTTTTGCCGGTGCTATATATCCCGGGTCTCGGAGAATCCCCGCTTGCCGAGAGATATCTTTATCTCCCTTCAGTCGGATTTGCTTTTCTTGAGGCAATGTTTTTCGTATGGCTGCGTGAAAAGATGCCGGGATACGGCGCTGCCGTGATTGCTGGCGCAATAGTTTTAACGGTCTCGTATTCTGTCGAGACAATAATGAGGAACCCTGTCTGGAAAGACAATTTGACCCTTTTTGCGGATACGGTACAAAAAAGCCCGGCCGGTGAACTCCCTCGCGGCATGCTCGGGATTGCTTTACTGGAATCAGGCAGGGTTGATGAGGCCGTTGAGCAGTTTCAAATGATTATTTCCAAAATCGATCCCAATTCGGAAAACGCTTATTACAATCTGGGACGCGCTCTCAGGAAAAAGGGGATGACGGGCGAAGCTGCAAAGGCCTATGAGAAAGCTGTGTCGCTGAAGCCTGATGATATTGACGCTCATTACAACGTTGCCGTCATTTATGCAGAATCAAGGCAGATGGATAAGGCGCTCGAACACTTTAGGGTAGTGGTGCAATTGCAGCCAAACAGTGCATTTTATCGAAATGTTCTTGGAATTGCCTATGGCGAGAAAGGATTATATGATGAGGCTATCGAACAATTTAAAATCGCGGTCCAGCTGGCACCAACGGAACCAGCCTATCGCCGAAACCTTGAGAGGGCATCAGGACTGAGAAACTCCGCATCAAATTCCCTTGACTAACTTTGTCCTGCTTTGCGTGTGGTACAATTATACGGCGCCGGCTTATATAATTTGTAAAACTTTTCCGGCAGGCATATAATGCTCAGGAGGCTGAGTACCAAATATTGTGAAGTCAAAAAAAACGATGCCCAAAAAGACGCAAGCGGTCACTCCGGCACGACCGGAGTTGTTTATCAACTGGCAGCTCAGCCAGCTTGAGTTCAACTTCCGCGTTCTCGCGCAGGCGACCGATTTGGGGAACCCCTTACTCGAAAGGCTGAAATTCCTCTGCATAACGGACACCAATCATGATGAATTCTTTGAAATAAAAGTGGCCGGCCTTAAGCAGAAAATTGCTTCAGGATCAGTTCAGACAGGTCCCGACAACATTGCGCCGGCTGACATAATCAAAGAGATTGCCGTCCGCTCTCACGCACTTGTTGCCGAGCAGTTCCGGGTCTTCAATGAAGTGTTGGTCCCGGCCCTTGCCGGTGAGGGAATCCGTTTACTTCCAAGGACGGACTGGACTGCCGGGCAGAGAGAGTGGCTGCGTGCCCACGTTAATCATGTGATGCCTATACTGAGCCCGGCCGGCCTTGATCCCGCACATCCCTTCCCCCGTATTCTCAACAAGGGGCTCAATTTTATTGTGGCCCTCAAAGGGAAAGACGCTTTTGGCCGAAAAGGCGGCATGGCGGTTGTCCAGGCCCCGAGGTCTCTGCCGCGGGTAATCAAACTGCCGCAAAATGAGACCGGTAGCGGACCGTCCGACTTTGTTTTTTTGTCTTCCGTAATCCATGAATTCATCGGCGACCTTTTCCCGCGGATGGAGGTGGTCGGATGCTACCAGTTCAGGGTGACTCGAAACAGCGAGCTTTACCTGGACGAGGAAGAGATCGCAGACCTGCGTGGGGCGCTTGAAGGAGAACTTCTGTCCCGCCGGTATGGCGATGCGGTGCGTCTGGAAGTGGCTGACAATTGTTCGACTGACATGATATCTTTCCTCCTCGACAAATTTGCGTTGACTGAAGATGACCTTTTTCAGGTCGAGGGCCCGGTGAATCTCCACAGGCTCATGGCAGTATACGACTTATTGGACCGCCCTGATCTCAAATACCAGACGTTTACGCCAAAGATACCACGGAAAATAGCGAGGAAAATAAATATGTTTGAACGGATACGGGAAAAAGATATCCTCCTCCATCACCCATTTGAGTCGTTCGTCCCTGTTATCGACTTTGTCGCCGAAGCCGCGCGTGACCCCGAGGTACTTGCGATCAAACAGACCCTCTACCGCACCGGCCCCGACTCGGCAATCGTCGATGCTCTTGTAGCAGCTGCGCGGGCGGGTAAAGAGGTGACGGTTGTTATTGAACTTAAGGCGCGTTTTGACGAGGAGGCAAACATTGCGCTTTCGAACCGCCTTGAAGATGCCGGCGCCCATATCACATATGGTGTTGTCGGCTACAAGACACACGCAAAAATGATACTCGTGGTGAGGAGGGAAGAGGGGGACATACGGAATTACGCGCATCTCGGAACGGGCAACTATCATGCGCGGACGTCGAGGTTATATACCGACTATAGCTTCTTCACATGCGACAAGGAGATTACCGAGGATGTCCACCATCTCTTTCTCCAGTTGACAAGTCTCGGCAAAGTCGGGAAACTCAAAAAACTTTTTGATGCCCCTTTTTCCCTCCATGATGCATTACTGTCCAGGATAGAGCGTGAAACGCTCCACGCAGCGAAGGGGCAGCCGGCGCGTATTGTAGCTAAACTTAATCACCTCACAGAACCAGGGATAATTCAGGCCCTCTATCGGGCATCGGGAGCAGGGGTCCGGGTCCAGCTTATTATAAGGAGCACCTGCAGCCTGAGACCGGGCTTGCCGGGAATATCGGAGAACATCACGGTACGTTCGGTTGTCGGGCGTTTTCTTGAGCACACCCGCGTTCTCTATTTCCATAACGGCGGCAAGCCGGAGGTGTTCTGCTGCAGCGCCGACTGGATGGTGAGAAACTTCTTTCGCCGCGTCGAAACCTGCTTCCCCATTGAGCGGCCGGAACTTCGCCGGCGGCTCATTGAAGATCTCGAATTCTATCTTAAAGACAATTCCCAGGCCTGGATTCTTCAAAGCGACGGAACTTATCGAAAACTCGAACCGGGAGCAGAAGTGCCATTTTCAGCGCAGACCGCCCTTCTGGAGAAATACTCAAGCAGTGCAGGGGAAGCCTGACCGGTCAATCGTCAGAAATTAAGGGCCCGCGTTACGCAATAGATCAAAGATAATGCCCTCTCTCAGGGCTGTCTTTGAAACCTTCATTCTATCAATCGCAAAGCGGTCCATGACGCTCTTCAGAATCGCAAGTCCACCCGGAAAGACAGGCGCCCGGTCGTGAGTGATACCCCTGATCCTAAGGAGGTTGTCCACATGCCCGGCACTTACTACCATGTCGATCAAGCTGTCCAGGGCAGCCATACTAATCTCTTTATCGCCCTGTCCCTGGTAATTGATGACCTTTCGCGCTGTTTTGATTGTGCCGGATGTGCCGATAACCTCGAGCCAGGTGATACCGCTGAAACTGCCCATGGCCGTCTCCAGCAGGTCCCCGGCTGCCGCCTGGGCCCGTTTAAATAGTCTCGGTGTTATCTTTGCTTTGGGGAAGAAACGCTTGCTGAAGGTCACACAACCCATCGACAGGCTCTCAGCAGCAAGAATGGTTGTGTCCTTTCCAGCTATAATCTCAGTACTGCCGCCGCCGATATCCACAATCAACCGGGCGGCATCCTGTTTTTTCATACTACCGGCGACCCCAAGGTTGATGAGACGCGACTCCTCGGCGCCTGTGATGATTTCAATGGGCAGGCCGAGGATATCGCCGGCAGCTGTGATGAAACTCTCCTGATCAGAGAGTTGACGAAGAGCGCTGGTACCGACAACCCGGACATTGAAAGAAGGCACTTTCCTGAGAAGTACCCGAAAATGGCGGAGTGCCTCAAATGCGCGTTGCCGGGTCCCGAGCTCAAGGCCGTTCCCTTTCCCGAGGCCTTCCGCGAGGCGCACAACTACCCTGGAATGGTCGATTACAGTAAATCGGTCTTTTGTGCACCGCGCTATAATCATGTGAAAACTGTTTGAACCCAGATCAGCCGCCGCGTAAAGCGTCCGGTCCTGACTGGTCTCTTTTATGTCAACCTGTCCTCTCACCATTTAGGTCACCTCATAGAATTGCCACATGGTAATAGTTATTTTAGAAAGTAAAAGGAGGAAGGTCAATAAACATTCTTCTTTGCCTTGATACGGCCAGGGCTGAACTTGACATCAATTAATCTCAGGATTAAACTTATTTATACATATTAAAGCGCCTATCATTGCTGCAATCCATGTCTTCTCCTGAAATTTAATTTTGGTATGGAACCGGAATAAATGGATAATTTTTTGTGGCAATGTGCAGCTGTAACAGTCTTGAAGGAGGTATAGCTATGAAAAGGAAATTCAAGCTCGAGAATATGGCTGTTTTTATAGAATTTATTGTTGGAGCCGGACTCGGGATTTTTTTCCATTGGGTACTGGATTTTAAAGAGGCAGCCTATATTATCTTTGGTGTTGGCGTGCTTTTGTCTTTGATGACATATTTGTTGCGAGAGGAACTGGCCAGGATCCATGAAGGATTAACGGAACAGTACAAACAATCTCATGAAATCACTTTTGCATTAGCTCAAATTAATGATCCCGAGTGCCGCGCAAAGGCGGAAGAGGTATTGAGCGGTGCAAAAAAGACGATTGGGAGCTTGCAGGAGGGATATATTCCATTGGGTGAAACGGAATTTTGGCTTGAGGCTGCCAGGGCCGTAGACCACGCTCAGCTACATATCTCATCGGTTGACCCGCTTGCCGCTATTCGGGATTCCCGGGGGGCGATGATGAATTTATATAACGCGAATCTCCATGCTCTTGAGCGGGGTATCAGGATTACGCGCATTTTTATTGTTAATCGCGATGAATTTACGGAGCTGGATGTTCAAAAAGGCCTTACCGCTCAATTAAAGGACGGCATTAATGTGCGCATCGTTTATCGGGATGAAGTCCCCCCAACGATTGACAGCAGCTGGACCGGCCCCATGTCATACAATTTCACTATTTATGACGATCATCTGGTGACAGACGTTTTTGTAACGCCCGGTCAGTATTTCGGCAGGAAGACAACTCAGGTTTCTGAAGTCGGCAAGTATCGGCGCATCCTTGAACTCATCGAGCACATTGCTTACCGGTTGTCTTTCGAGGGGGACAAGTTAGTTGTTTCCTGCGTAACGGCAGTTTCATCATAAGGCGTTTATTGAAGAACATTCCGGGCTATTCATTATCCTTCTTTTGTTTATTACCCCAAACCTTCTCGTAATATTGCGGATACAGTTTTTTCCCGCAATCAGGACAAATAGCATGAGTGAATTCAGCTTTGGAATGTTCACTGATATAGGTTTCAATCTGGTTCCAATAGCCCTGATCATCACGTATTTTTTTGCAGGAAGCACAAATAGGCAACAAGCCGCTCAACGTTTTTACTTTATCCAGGGCTTCTTTAAGTTCAAGGTTCAGCCTATCTTGTTCTGAATGTGCCCGGTCTATTTCACCACCTATTGATGCTGCTATTTTAGATACGATTATAGCAACGACAATCATGGATAAAAACGCAATTAAAGCTGCTATCAGTGCCGGATTAGCGGCACTGGAGAATGTAGCCTTATACGCCAATCCGTCAATTAAAACAAAAGTGGTTATCGCAGGCAGGAATGTCCTCATTAACCGACTGCTGACCGTTGGGCCTGCAAAAACTCGTACCGGCAGAACATTTGGCCCGGAAGCGGTTATCAGTCCCAACCCGGTAAGCACAAAAGCGATTGCAGTGGTAAGGGCTACGGGTATTATCGTACCACCATACAACAAAGGGGTTCCGTCTAAATAACCGAGAATAATTACAAATCCTGTTATAACCACGGCCATTGCCATAAAAGCTGCGATATGTTTAAAACGTTGTCTTCCTTTGTCGGAAAAGACTAAAAACAAAACTCCCATCGCCGTAACTAAAAAAGTGGTTGCCGTAATAGGCGACATATGGCCTACAGGAACTTGAGCATAATAAACGTGCGGCCGAATTTCTCTGTATTCGACTTCAAACTGTTTGCCAAGGAAAAAACCGGCAAGCAATAACAAACAGATCAATGAAGTCAGAAGCGCCGCAGCCGTAGTGACTATCCGGATGGAAGGTTTTTCCGGATATAGAACATAAAAACATAATGGAATGCTGACCAAGCTAAAACATACTGCGGTGCTTGGAGCCATGGGGATGTAATCAGGATAGATGCTTGCGACAATCAGCAAGCCGAATGCCCACCCCAATAAAGATACTGCACTGATGCTTACGGGAATGACAAAGCACCACTGCGCTATACGCGTCAGGATAAACTCTAAATGTTTCTCTGAGTCCATTTGTATTGTATGCCCCTAATCAAATATCTGAAATCCAGATTAATCAGTTTGAAGAAGTCGGGGATGCACGGCAGATATTTTTTTCGGGATCTCTTCCTTTATACAACCAGCGCCTCCCGTATTATTTCTGGCCCTGAGCTTGTTCCAATGCGCGCGGCCCCTGCCTTTATAAAACGCAGGACCTGCTGCAATGTCCTGATGCCGCCGGCTGCCTTGACTTCAGCTCTGTCCTTAATAATATTTTTGATCAGTTTAACGTCTTTTAGTGTTGCACCCTTTGTCCCGAATCCTGTTGATGTCTTGATGAAAGGCGCCCCGCAGCTCACCGCGATTTCTGTAACGGCACGCTTCTCTTTTTCTGTAAGATAACAGGTTTCGATAATGGCTTTATGAACAACAGACGTAGTTGCGGACAGTATCTCCGAAAGCTCTTCGCCTACAAAACCGAAATTCCCGGACTTGACTGCTCCTATATTTATTACAACGTCAAGCTCCTGGGCGCCGTAGAGCACCGCCTGCATCGCCTCGTAGACTTTGGTATTTTTCATCGCCATGCCGAGTGGAAACCCTATTACGGTTGTTACTTTTATGTCATATCCGCTCAGGACAGCCTTGCAAAGCGGAACGTAATAGGGGTGAATGCAGACGGAATAAAAATTATATCGTATCGCTTCTTTACAGAGTTTTATTATGTCCGCCTCCGCGGCATACGGGTTTAAGAGTGTCTGATCAATATATCGCGCTAATTCCGTGGGAGAAAGCCGGTTAGTCCCATAATGAGGGGCCTTCCCCCTTTTTTTCTCTGACATACCCGTTCACCTCCCGTCTGTATTTTTCGAGGAGCATCCTGGCTGTTTCCCCTACTTTGAAATGCACTTCGTCCACCCTGTTCACCGGCATAACTTCCATAGTGGAGTTTGTTATGAAGACCTCGGAGGCCCCGTACAGGTCTTCGGGTCTGAAAGCCCCCTCTTTTACAGGAATTGCATTTTTTACAGCCAGATCTATCACAAGCGCCCGCGTAATTCCATCAAGGATGCCGCAGTTGATCGAGGGGGTACAGAGCGTGCCATTTTTTAAAAAAAAGATGTTGCTTATGGTGCCTTCTGCAAGATGCCCGGATATATTAAGCATAATCGCTTCGTTTGCATCAGCTTTTTTCGCCTCGATCTTTGCAAGGATGTTATTGAGGAAGTTAAGCGATTTAATCTGAGGATCAAGGGCCTCTTTCAGGTTTCTTCTGACTTCGGCGATTTTTAAGCGTATTCCTTCTTCATAATAGGCGCGTGGATAGTTTTTGAACTTCTCTGCGAAGATTATAAAAGTAGGCTCTTTGCACAGGTCCGGGTCAAGCCCTATCTCACCGTACCCCCTTGTGATTGTCAAACGGACATATGCATCGCTCAAAACATTCGCAAGAAGCGTGTCATAGATGGCCCCCCTTGTTTCGTCGTTACTCTTGGGGATGTCAAGCCCTATAAGCGAGGCTGACCGGCGTAACCGTTTCAGGTGCTCATCGATCAAAAAGACTACGCCGTCATAGACGCGCATCGTCTCGTATATGCCGTCACCGTACAACAAGCCATGGTCAAAGACAGAAACCCTGGCCTCTGCCGCAGGGACAATAGTATTGTTCAGATAAACAAACATGCTATGAAAAAGCCTCTATTATATGGTTTATCTCTTCTTTCCCATTTTTAGATACAATACTCACAACGTCAAACCTGACCTGCTTTTCAAATTTGTGCAATTTGAGATAATAAAGCGCTATTTTCTTGATCTTCTCCTGTTTCCGGAAGTCCACTGCCTCAAAAGGCTCTCCAAATGCGTTGCCGGTCCTTGCCTTGACCTCTACAAACGCAAGGATATTGTTGTCGCTGATAATAATATCAGCTTCGCCAAGCGGCGTCCTGTAATTGCGGTGCAGGACTTTATAGCCTTTTCCCGTAAGATAGTCCGCAGCAATATCCTCGCCTTTTTTCCCGAAACGTTTTGTCATCAAATATCGCCGAGGAAGCCCTCCGGCTCCCCGGTCTCTCCAACTTTAATTTTTGCCCCGGCCAGCCGTTCAAGGAGCAGCGGGACTCCCTCTATGTCCTTTATATCTTTCTGGCAAAGGACCTTTACTATTTCTCTGAACGGGGAAAATTCCTCCCATAAGCCTTTTAAGTGAGCTGCCACGGTTTTATAGAGCTGCTCTCCTTTATTGTCCCAATCCATAAGAAGGACAACACGGTGGAACCGTTCGGCGATGTCCTCGCAAAATTCATAGATGCCCTTGCCGCCGTGGAGCGTGATGATTTCACCCACCAAGCCTATTTTCCTCAGTGCGGAAACATCCTTTTTCCCTTCAACAATAACAGGAATCCTCTTGTTGACTTCGTAGAGGGCCTGAAAAATAATCCTGAGCCTTTCAGCCCTCTCAAGGTCATCGGCCTGGTTGTTCACCGCCTGTCCCGCACGGTTGTTCTTAACAGGTGATTAATAGACATTATCAAAGGCCGACAAGGTAGCCGAATCTTCCGACAAACCCGCCGGGACTGAGATGCGCCGTATTCGCAAGGCGTTCAAGCCTCTCTCCTTCGAAATCATCGCACGTTAAGCGTCTCATATACTTTAGTCCGACCTCATATGTTTCCGAAGTGATATCCACTGTCCTGATCTTTATCATGCCTGTGCGATAGTCCACCATGTCGGCAAAAGGAATAGCCCTCAAATGCCCGTCACTGAGCACAATCATTGCGCCGGTCCCGCCTTTAAGGAGGTACCGGATGGCGCCGTAGCCAAGGTCTCTCGTATATTCAAGATCATAAGGTATGGGGGCGGCGGCGCGCAGTTCATAGCCGATGTTCTTGTCGACAATAGTAGCACTGATGCCCAGAGAGTTAAGGGTGTTTATCACGAAATTCTTTAACACCCTGCCAAGCTGGATTTCGGAAAGTCTGGTCCTGCCGGTTTCATCTTTTTCTACCTGTTCATAATCGCTGAGTTCCTCATAGTCGAATTTCTCGGAAATGCCTTCGGCAAGGACAGCAACACCGTGGTCTATACCATAGGCCAGTCTTTTTATGACAGAGCCCGCAAGCACATCAGCAACTTTTTTGAAGGACAGTTTTTCTTCGGCGAATTCCTCCGCAATGAGCGTTATCGTTGCCCCGGCGGCCTTCCCGATGCCGAGAGCAAGATGGCCCGCATGCCTGCCCATGGTGGTGATGAAGTACCACCTGCCTGTGGTCTTTGCGTCTTCCATTATATTTTGGACGATCTCCACTCCAAGATGCCGCGCCGTCTGATAGCCGAACGTCGGAGCACCCCCGGGCAATGGGATATCGTTATCAATAGTTTTTGGGACATGGACGATATTCATGTCCCCCCTGCATTCCCGCCCAATCCAGTTGGCCATAAAAAGAGTGCCCTCGCCCCCGACCGTAACAAGATTGTCGATGCCGATATGTCTGAGCGTGGACATCAATACCTCGAATTTCTGCTTAACTTTGTCAGGGTAGTCCCGCGAGGTCCTTAAAATTGAGCCGCCCTGACTATGTATTCTTGAAACGTCATTAATAGTGAGCGGAAGAGTGCAGCAGGTATTGCCTTCAAAAAGGGGCTTGAAGCCCCCCTTTATGCCGATAACTGTTTTGCCTTGATTAATGGCCTCAATAGTGGCCGAACTGATGACGCCATTGATGCCGGGGGCAGGCCCTCCCCCGACAATAATACCGACTGTGCCGTTGTTTTTTTGGGCCATATTAAAAAAGCCTGGCTATAGGCATTTTTTTCTCCACAAGTTCGTATACATACTTTTCCGGCACGCGCCCAAAGCAGGTGCCCAGGCTTTCAAAAAGGGCGATTTCAGCTATATCAGCCTCTCTACGCTTAATAGCATCGGTTGTCGCCATATAACCTATCTTCTTGCCATCCACCTCGACAATGGTATTGCCGCTCTTTCCCTCCATCAGCAGAAGCACTGCGCAGGCCCCGGCCCTGTAGCCGAAATTAACATCATAGGCGGTAGAGCCTCCTGAGCGAACGATATGCCCTGGCGTGACTTCACGCACCTCCGGAAGTTCATACACACCCGGCGCATACATCCCGGTCTCTATCATAAACGCCTTCATTGCCGGATCGTTCTTCAGGCGTTTTTCGAGTTGTTGTCGCACATACCTGCCGGCGCCTGCGAGCTTTTTATGGCCGAAAGCGTCTACTCCCGCAGTTTCGTCATAAAGCAAATCACCACTCGCATTCTTCAAGCCCTCGGAAACCAGGATTATATAGGTCCCGGCCTTAACATCACTGCGCAATACCCTGTTACAGTAAGTGGTTTTCATGTGCTCATAAACGACGTCAAAATCAACAGGGACTTCAGGTATCAATATGCAGTCTGCTTCGGCGCCGATTCCCCCATGCAGTGCGGTGTGCCCTACATACCTGCCGAACACCTCAATGACCAGAATGCGGTTGTGGCTCAGCCCGGTAGTCCTTAGTTCCCGCGTAATAACAGCGATCCTGTTAATAGCTGAATCGCCGCCTACACTGTAAGGCTGGAGATCGAGGTCCATGGTCTTGGGAACATGCACGCAGGGGATGCCCTTGGAGCCGAGGTCGACCACAACGCTCCCTGTGTCATCTCCACCGCTTATAACCAGGGCGTCTATCGCAAATTTCTTCAGGCCCTCTTTAATGCGCTCATATTTTTTCGGGTCTACTATTTTACTGATTTTTACCCGTGAATGGCCTGCCTCGCTTCCGGCGAGCGAGGCCTCGATACGGCTGATCCTCTCCGCATTAAGCAGTACCACTGATTCGAGTTCCACCAGGTTGTAGAGTCCGGCGTAGCCGTTGGGTATGACCACCGACTCTATACCATGGGCATACGCCTCCCTTGATACCCCCTTAATAACCGCGTTGAGACCTCCGCAATCACCGCCGCTTGTAATTACACCTATCTTCTTGATATGAGCCATTGGGACCTCCTATTTTAAGGCAATCTTGTTTTCCATCAGTGCCTGTACCGGTTTGAGTCCGTATGGACTCCCCTGTTCTATTGCAGTAAGGACCGTACCCCCGCCGGTGAAGAAGTAGTATTGCGTATTATCCAGGACCGAAAGATAAAGACCGGGACACAAGTTTTTAAATTCCTGCAGGGTGTCTCCGCCGCCGTACATTTTAATAGCGGTCCTGTTATGGTCGATCGTGCTGTCCAGGGCTGCTGACCCCGCTGTAAAGTGAGGGGTGTATCCCATTACTGCATTGACAAAAATAGTCCTGGCGCCAAGAATGCTTCCGGCTACTGTTTCGTCCTCAAAAGAACGGGCATCTATATCGAGGATATATTTGTATTGTTTCCCCTGGCGGAAATCTTTGATCGAGAGGGACCTGTATTTCCCCTCAACTCTCCCTTCAAGCGTATCTGATTCAACAAGGTAGGGCAGCTCGACAATTTTGGTGTTGGCCCTGTCTTTTTCAACAAGGTCTCTTGCCGCCGTAATATCTTTGTCCGATACCCCTTCGATCTTCACTCCATATTTGGCGCAAAGGAAAGCGTTATAAATGACTCCGCCGAGAATCAGTTTATCAACTTTGTCATAAATGGCATAGAGGGGGCCGATTTTTGTGTCGTATTTTGCCCCCGCAACAACGGCAATAAAGGGACGCCCCGGATTGATAACGGAATTTAAATTGGCTATTTCCTGCTGCATTAAAAATCCCGCATAGGACGGCAAGTGCTTTGTCACATCATAGGTTGAGGCATGGGGCTGCCATGAGCCGAATGCGTCATTGATAAAAACATCTGCGAGGCCCGCAAGCTGGAGTGCGAAGTTTTCCCGCGCCTCCCCCCCTGCTTCCTCTCCCTGAAACCACCGGGTATTGGGAAGATATATCCCGCCGATTTTATGCTCGCGCAGGCTGCGGATAGCAAGGTTTATAGAAGTATCGATACCGGTTATGCCGAGTTTGGGGTCAATGTTGAACCGCGGAATATGGAAGGTCGTATGCAGCTTGTGTTCAAGATATTCGGCAATAGGCTCAACAGAGTCGCCGGCCCTGCAGGTGATGTCTCCTGTCTTTTTGTCCTTCGGCCTTCCCACATGGGTCATTAGAATCGGCCTTCCACCTCGCTCAACAATGTTATAAAGCGTACCAAAGGTCCTGTCAATTCTGTAAGGATCTTTAATTTCTCCGTCCTTCACCACATTGTGGTCAAATCTCACAAGGACAGTTTTACCTGCAAGGTCTGCCTGTTGAATTGTAGGAAGCCTTTGGTCCAGGGACTGTTTTTCCAGGTTTTTCACTTCAGCAGCCCCAACAGATCAGCATTGACTTCTTTTTTTACTGCAACGGGCTTGATGGTCCTCTTTAAAATATCCTGCGTGCCGGCAACCTTGAGTTGGTCAAAGTACAATCCGAATTTTTTCTCCAGTTCCTTCATGATAGGGTCTTTTACACTGGCCGGCAAATCCCACCATTTTTTCTTCATAGGGCCAAACCCCTTCTTCCGCGTACTATATATAAACTGCTCCTCGGTCTGTCCTTCCTTCCTCTCTTTTGCATATTCCCCGGATATGAAGGCATAGACCTCTTGTCTGAACTCTGCCGGAAGGCTGCTGCTGTCATACATCATGTTCTGGAAACCGGTGGCGAGATGCACCTCTGAAGTAGTGGTCTGAGGGAACATATGGAATGCTTCGTCGGGGAGAGTTGAGGCCCCGTGCTGCACACATCCTGAAAGGCCGTACTCTTTGCGCGCATGTTCCGACAGCACTCTCAATGTGTCAAAATCTATCTTCACCTTTGCGAGGGTGCCGTCCGGCAGCACGACCCCCCCATGACTTGTGCCTGTCTGAACACTGAGCTTGCTTAGTCCCTTCGTCCCTTTAAACGACTCCCTGAAGCCGTCAAGATACGCCTTTGATTCTTCCGGGGTGCTGTTTTTAGTGCCTATTTCCCCGATTTCTCCGCCTATCGATACATCAATCCCGGCAGGCTGCAACTGCCTTACGTGCTCCGCTAATTCGGCAGTCCGCTCAAAGTTGGGCCGCTGCTGTTCTTTAACCGTAGGCTTTGAGAGATCAACGAGTGTGGAGGAATCGATATCTATATTGTAGAACTCGGCATCGATCGCCTCGGCTATCAGCCCCTTTATATAGTTCACCTCAAGCTCGGGCTCGCTCAGGTAGTTCTTTCTTACGAGTTGGAAATGGTCGCCCTGAATAAAAACAGGCCCCTCGTGCCCTTCCCTGACTGCCGCTGCCAGAACAACTGCGGCATATTCGAGAGGCCGCTGCTTTGTATAGCCGATTTCAGACCGTGCGATCTCAAAGATCATGGGGCCGACCTTCAGCTCATGTGCCTTTCTGAAAGCTGCCCTTACCGTATCGTAAGTGAGTCCCCTGATATTCATGGCAGGAACGGTGAAACCGGGATAGTTTCTCCCCATGTCTTCATAAAGGCCCTGGATAGAGGCTGGAATAGCGCCGTATGCCTTTGCAATTTCTTTCACAAGGATGAAGAGCGCTTTTTTCTTTTCATCATCCTGCTCAAAGACTGCAGCATAAATCAGACCGTCCATCATTGAGCGTACGGCGTTTTTGTCTCTTACCGTAACAGAGCCATTCTTAATGTCAACGGCATCCATGAGACCTTGTATAGCCATGAGAGACCTCCTGTTTGGAAAGTTTAGGCATATTATAGCAGATAATCGGTTATGTTAAAATACACCGGCGAGGTTTGATATGAACTGTTTTTCAGGGGCCATATAATGCGTTTCCGCTTCTCTTCGGTAAAGAGCGCCGGCTTTTTGCTGTTTTGTATTTTGCTTTATGCCGGAGGCGCTTTTGCATCGGTTGACCAGGCCGACAAAGTTCTGGTAATCAAAAGCAAACGAGTCTTGCTGCTCCTTCAGAACGGTTCTGTTTTGAGAGAATATCAAATCTGCCTTGGAAGAAACCCGAAAGGCCGCAAGACGAGACAGGGAGATTATAGAACTCCTGAGGGTACCTACCTGCTCGATTCCCGGAACCCTAACAGCACCTTCCATCTCTCACTCCACATATCCTATCCCGGCAAGAAAGACAGGCTGATAGCGAGACGCCGCGGCGTCTCTCCCGGCAGTGATATAATGATACATGGGCTTCCGGAGGGGATGACAATCGATGACCTCGGCGGATACCGGGATTGGACAAAAGGCTGCATCGCCGTCTCGAATACGGCTATTGAAGAAATCTGGCAGCTCGTGCCTGACGGCACGCCTATCGAGATCAGGCCGTAAAAAATTTAATCTTTCGGACTAAAGCGCTTTATTGACGCGCCTAATTTGGCCAGTTTTTGCTCGATCTTTTCGTATCCCCTGTCAATATGATAGATCCTGTCCAACACCGATACTCCTTCAGCAGAAAGTGCGGCCAACACCAAACCGGCGCCGGCTTGAAGATCACTCGCCATTATAGGAGATCCTTTAAGTCTCTTTACGCCCTCCACAGTGGCTTCATTCAGATTTATTTTTATATTAGCGCCTAAGCGAATCAATTCATTAACATGCATAAATCTGTTCTCGAAAACCGTTTCCTTTATAAAACTTGTGCCCCTGGCAACGGTGGCCAATGCCATCATTTGTGCCTGAAAATCGGTAGGGAAACCGGGGAACGGCCAAGTTGTAAAATTGACCGGACTCAATCTTTTTGGCCCCTTAACGAGGACTCTGTTATTGCTCAACTCTCTGATAGAAAGGCCCATTTCTCTTAATTTATCGACAAGGATCCCCAGGTTGCCCAGGATAGCGTTGTTTATAATGACTTCCCCATTGGTAATAGCAGCGGCTGCCATATAAAAGGCAGTTTCAATTCTTGAGGGCAAAGCTGCAACTTGTGCTGCTGATAATTTTTCAACGCCTTCTATGGTTATAACGGGCGTGCCGGCGCCGCTTATTTCAGCGCCCATGGAGTTAAGCATTTCAGCCAAAGCTTTTATTTCCGGCTCACAGGCAGCATTTATCAGCCTGGTTTTACCAGTCGCCAAACAAGCCGCCATCATTATATTTTCAGTGCCTGTATGAGTTGGAATGTCAAAATGGAAGATCGTGCCTTTAAGTCTTTTAGATGTTGCCTTTATCAGGCCGTCTTCCTGGATTATCGTCGCGCCAAATTTCCTCAGGGCATCGATATGCATATTGACGCTGCGGGCCCCAATTGCGCACCCGCCCGGCAAAGACACTTCTGCCTTGTGGAATCTCGCAAGAAGCGGCCCTATGACCAAAAAAGATGCTCTCATTTGCTTGACCAGATCATAGGGGGCCTGGAAATTATTGATGGCTTCGCAATTAATTGCTATTCTTTTCCCGCGTGGATCATAATTTACTCTTGCCCCGAGATGTGAAAGCACCCTGGAAAGAGTTTTTATATCACGTAAATCAGGAACATTGCTTATTACAGTTTCTCCTTTTTCAGCCAGAATAGCCGCTGCCATCATGGGCAATATTCCATTTTTTACACCCAGGACGGTTGCTTCGCCTTCGATCTTCCTTCCACCCTCAATAATAAATTGGTCCATATAATTCCCTTTCCATATTTCCGATATTTGATTTTATCATTTATTCGTCTGACATTATAACAATAAATGAATCTCCCCGTGGCAAGATCACGGGGTAACTGAAAGCTACAGTCTTACTTCTTGTCATTCCCGCTTGTCGGGAATCGCGTTGCTCTGTTTGAAAAACGATTCCGGACAAGCCGGAATGACGGGGTCCACGAAAAGCCGCAGACTCTTGGGGGTGCAATGACAGGCGTCCGGTAACTCTGTTGCAAGCTACAGGGAATTATCAAGTTCAAATTTAGGTTGAGTATTTGACAATCCGGAGTGGAAAACTGAATAATTATTTATGACAGCCAGATACAATGCATTCGGTCCATATCTCAAAAAGAAATTCGGCACTATTGTCTACAAGGTGAATGTCGATGCCGGTTTTACCTGCCCCAACAGAGACGGCACACTCGGAGTAACAGGGTGCATCTACTGCAATAACAGCAGTTTCAGACCGTCTGAATGCAGTCCTGATATAGCTGTTGCAAAGCAGATTAAAGACGGCATTTCCTATCTTTCACGCCGCTATAAGGCGAAAAAATTTCTCGCTTATTTCCAGCCTTATACCAATACCTATGCATCGCTGCCGGAACTCGAAAAAGTATACAGGGAGGCGCTTGCCGGGCCTTCAGTGGTCGGACTCGCAATCGGCACCCGACCGGACTGCATTGACAAGGACAAGATAGAACTGCTGCAGTCACTTGCGAGGGACTACTTCATCCTTATCGAGTATGGGCTGCAATCAATCTATGATAAATCGCTTGATTATATACTGCGGGGGCATGATTATCAGACCTTTCTGGATGCCGTTGCCTTGACCAGCGGCAAAGGCATCCACGTTGGCGCCCATATCATTGCCGGGCTGCCCACTGAAACGAGGGAAGAGACGCTTGCGATGGCGGATGAACTGTCAGGTCTTCCCATCGGTTTTTTGAAAATTCATCAACTTCAGGTAGTAAAAGATACGCCTCTTGCCGCTGTTTATCTAAGGGAACCTTTCCCTACTTTCGGTTATAAAGAATACCTCGACTTTCTTGTAGACTTTGTCGAAAGGCTCAGTCCCGGTATCGTTTTGCAGCGCTTTTTCGCAACATCACCGGACCCCATACTGATCGCCCCCAATTGGGGCAAAAGCAGGCAGGAAATCATACTCGATATAGAAAAGAGGTTTGCTGAAAGAAACGCTTTCCAGGGTTCCAAGTGCGCATGCTATCGGCATTGACGCACATGTGGTTGAAGCAGATATTTCTTCCCTAAGCTGCGTTCTCTGCCGCCTTCCCATCCAACGCCAACTCAACGATCCTGATAATATGATCGGTCTCAAACGGCTTCCTGATGCAATTCAACGCGCCAAAGTATTTGGCGACCTGAAAAAAATCTTCGACGCCTGACATCACAATAATTTTTGCTTCCGGAAATTCTTTCTTGATCTCGCGGATAGTTTCCAGGCCGTCTTTATCCGGCATAAATATGTCGGTAAGAACGATGTCTGTAGTAATTCGGCGGTAGGACTCTATTCCTTCTTTGCCGTTGCAGGCTGTGTAGACTTCGTAATTCAGATTTTCAAAAATCTCTTTAAGCGCGTTTCTTACTAATACGTCGTCGTCAATGATAAGGATGCTTTTTGCCAATGCCCCTCCGTGCAGGCTATTTACCCGGATATTACACATATAGAACAAACTCATTAGAAAGCAAGAAAAATACCTGTTTTTATTTATACAAAATATGCTTAGAAAACAATGTAAAATGACACTTGGCTAAAATAATCATTAGCAATAGAAGTTGACAGGTATTATCCGTCCGATAATAAAGATAAGGATAAGCAATTAGTTGTGGGGTATAGGTAAGGCAGCGAATTTGGCGACAGAGCAACAAAAGTTGACTGATTGTCAAATTACAGCATAAGTAAGTGGCGTGCCTGTTCACCCACCCACCACAATGGAGGCCTGAAATTCGAGTGCGCGTCATGGTTGTGGGGCAGGCCAACATGTCATTCCCGCGTGTCGGGAATCGTCTTGAAAATAAAGAAAGATTCCGGACAAGCCGGAATGACAAAATTACAAACCCACATCCATGACGCATACCCCTGAAATTCTGAAATATTTACAGATGAAATCTGTTATAATTCTGCTTTACTGATCGCCCCCAATTGGGGCAAAAGCAGGCAGGAAATCATTCGCGATATAGAAAAGAGGTTTGCTGAACAAAATGCTTTCCAAGGTCCTAAGTGCGCATGTCATCGGCATTGATGCACATCTTGTAGAGGTTGAAGTAGATATCTCATCAAAAGGCCTTCCGCGTTCGCTCAATAGCTTTATTGTGTCAGGTGAACTGTCACTTGACGGCAAGGTCAAACCTGTAAGGGGAGCGCTATCAATCGCGCTCGAAGCGAAAAGGCGCGGATTAAAAGGCGTGCTCCTGCCGGTCGAAAACGCTGCTGAAGCCGCAGTAGTGGGCGGCATAAGCATTTATCACATGGCAAGCCTGCCGGAGGCTGTGGAATTCCTGGGCGGCATATCAGAAGGGAAGCCCTTTACAGTTGACCTTTCCGCCGCAATGACCGATTGTTTCTGTTAGCTTAATACCACTTTTCTGAATTACTACCTTATCTTCACCATCTCATTGCTTGTGTTGTGATATAATTTTCTATGCACATCAGATATGACCGTCATGCCAGAAGACGCATGAAGGAACGCGAGGTAACTGAAGGTGAAGTTGAGGCGGTCATAAAAAGTGCTGATTACAGCGAACCAAGCGTAAAAGGACGGACGAATGCTTTTAAGTTTTTGAACGAAAGATATTTGCGGGTTACTTATAAAGAGGATACGGATGGTATTTTGGTTATTACCGCAACGATCAGAAAAAAACCTTTTGTGAGGGCGCACCATGAAGATTGAGTACAGTAAAGAAGTAGACGCCTTGTACATCAAGCTTAGAGATGCCAAAATAGTGGATTCCGACGATCTTGAAGAAGGGATTACAGTTGACCTGGATGACGAAGGGCATATCGTGGGCATCGAAATACTCGACGCCCACGAGAAGGTGAGCCGTACAGATTGGCTCAAGGCTGAGCGGGAAATGTTCACAGCAGCTTGAGTCATAGTGGCTTCCTTTTCCTCTGAGCAGAGGCCGCCGCAATCAATGATGATTGTGCGGGGGTGAGTATGAACAGCATCATCTGCACTGATACGAATCTCGTAAAGGTGGTCATATTGCCTGTTCGAGCGGTTATTTCACCGTTAAAAATCCCCGTAATGAACAAACCTGATCGAACATAATTTATATTTTCCGCTTGAAAATGATCTTCCTGATAAGTCGTCATACCCGCGGAGGCGGGTATCCAGAGTGCAAACAACTATTTGAAAAAACAGGATTCCTGTCTTCACCAACAGTAGGTGCTCTTAAGCACGGAATGGCAAAACAGACATTCACCAACTTTTTACGAGCTTGTCAAAACCCTATCTTATTGATAAATAAAATAACAAGGCATGTATATTGCATGAAATTTTTGGAGTATTCCCCGATAAAGCCAACCCTTTCGCGAGAAAGGGACGGAAAGTCACGGGTCTTTTGAGAAGACCGCCGGACTGCCGAAGGAAAAAAACGTCATATTTCGGCGTGTTTTGGTAAAAGGTCGACGAAAGGGCTTCGTTAAACTTACTTTCAACAGACAGAGATGTACCTTTGAGGCTGGGGGGATCCGGATTATGGTATTGAATTTGCAGTCAGTCAGTCAGTCAGTCAGTCAGTCAGTCAGTCAGTCCACCTCCTAAAAGAAAAATCAATCCGCTTTTATGAAGGCATATCGCCGGACATCGGTGCTATGTCTTTTTTTATGGCCGATGGCCCGGTATGAACACCTCCCGCTTTATAAAAAGGCCATGGATACCGCTGTGTATATAGAAAACGTGGTCAAGGGCTTTTCGCGCTATCACAAATATACCCTTGGGACGGATTTGCGCAACCAGTCGCGAGAAATAGTGCGTCTTGTTATACGGGCTAATTCTCAAGCCGACAAGAGCGCAGCGCTGCATCTTTTGCGGGACACAATAGAAGACCTGAAAATCACAAGTCAGCTCTGCAAAGAGGTCAGGGCCTTTAAAAACTTCAACACATTTCAGGCCCTTGCCGAGGCTGTCTCGGACATGAGCAGACAGAGCGAGGGCTGGATAAAAAGCTTACAAAGGAAAGATAAAGGAGGGAATTGAAATGAAACGACAAAGACTGCTGTTTATGTTTTTAGCCGGGGCGCTGCTGCTTTTCTGCAATTATGCGCTCTCTTATGCCTTCACTCTGCCCGCTACAGGGCAGACAACGTGTTACGACGCAAACGGCAATGTGATCTCATGCGCGGGCACAGGGGAGGACGCAGCGCACATCCTCAACCCTAAGAGCTACACTGATAACGGCAACGGTACAATTACGGACAACGTGACGGGCCTCATGTGGCAGAAGCAGGACAATGGAAGTGTATATAATTGGTTCCAGGCCTCGGGGACGTATGACGCAACAAATAATCCGACTTCCCAAAGCGTATGCGGGGTGCTCACCACTGGTGGCCATTCCGACTGGCGGCTGCCTTCGGTAATGGAACTGAAGAGTCTTGTTGATTACAGTATTACATCTGGGGCAACAATTAACACAACATATTTCCCGAGTACACAAGCGTCCTACTACTGGTCGTCTTCCACATACGCCTACGGTACCAACGGCGCGTGGGACGTGGACTTCGGCAGTGGCTGCGACGGCAGCCTCGGTAAGGCAGACTAGCCTACTATGTCCGGTGCGTGCGTGGCGGACAGTAGATTATTTGACCATTTCCCCCTCTTAAGCTAAGAGGGGGTGAGGGGGAGTTATGAGTTTTGCAACAAAGCAGACAGCAGCTGGATGGTCAGGGAGTTTGTCGGCAAAAAGGCCGGAATCGCGACATGCGTAATGCGTCAGCGAGCGTGCCCATGATCACTGTGCGCCCGGCCCGCCTCGCCGGGAGGAATACCCTCCGGAGTCGGCAGGGGCATTCATATGCAGCAGGCCGTACGCTTTTTCAGGCTCGGTTTGCGGTGGGCTGTAAGGCCGTAAAGAGGCCGGGTAAATGCGTCCAACTACTGGTCGTCTACCACATACGCCAACAATACCAACAACGCGTGGAACGTGAACTTCAACAATGGCAACGACAACAACAACAATAAGACAAACAACAACTATGTCCGGTGCGTGCGTGGCGGAAAGTGGTCCCTTGTATTGCTTCAGGTTTCTGTATGATGCCTATGCTTCGTGCAGGAAAGGAAAGCGCAATACGATTAATGCGCTGAGGTTCGAGGCGTCCCTTTTTGACAACCTTGTGGATCTCGGGGCAGCTCTTTTGGACGGCTCCTACAAGCCGTCCCGCTCTGTCTGCTTTGTTGCAAAACAACCTAAGCTCAGGGAGATATTCGCAGCCGATTTCAGGGACCGGGTGGTCCATCATCTCCTTGTGCCGGAGATTGAGAAGATCTTCGAGCCTAAATTCATTCACGACTCCTATGCCTGCCGTGTGGGGAAGGGCACCCATGCAGCCATACAGCGGCTGAAGGCTTTTATGAACTCGGCCACGAGGGGCGGCCGTGCGGCTGCGTGGTTTATGCAGCTTGATATAAGAAGTTTCTTTATGAGCATAGACCGGGAGATTCTTCTTCAGATACTTTACCGTCATGTCAGAGATGCCCGGTTAACAGGCCTTGCTAAAAAGATAGTAATGCAGGACTGCACAAAAGACTTTGTTTATAAGGGAGACCCACGCCTTCGTCAGGGTATCCCGGAGCACAAGTCTCTTTTCCATATCCCTGCGGGGAAGGGACTTCCTATCGGGAATCTCACTTCCCAGTTCTTCGGCAATGTCTACCTCAATGAGCTGGACCAGTTTGTGAAGCATACCTTGAAGGCGCGGTATTACCTGCGTTATGTGGATGATTTTATCCTGATAGGCCAACGCCCGGATGTTCTCCTGGAGCTGAAACAGCGGATTGCGGATTTTCTAAGGGAACGGCTGTCCCTCGAACTGAAAGCAGAGTGCATGCCTAAGCGGGTGTCCGAGGGTGCTAATTTCCTCGGTTATATAGTAAGGCCGGATTACGTCCTCGTGCGCAACAGGGTGATCGGCAATCTGCGGGCGCGGCTCAGGAGTTTTCATGACGAAATGGTCCAATATGTGTCGGTAAAAAAACGGCAATTCGTACGCATACATCTTCGGGATGAAAAAGTCCGCAAGCTCAGACAAACACTTGCCTCATATCTGGGTCATTTCAAACATGCAAATGCACACAGGCTGGTCCGCAGTCTGTTTGAGAAATACGGGTATCTGAAAGATATCTTTGCGGTCAATAATGAGGGTCATCTTATACCGCTGTATGAGCCGCCTATTGGGCCTGCAAACCTGCGGGACCAATACAAGTGGGCAGTTGAGCGCTCCGGCGGCAAGTGCGTTTTTTTTCAGGTAGGGAAGTTCTGCGAGTTTTACGGGCAGCAGGCGGAACGCTGCGGAGAATTCTTCGGACTTAAAGCTCAGGCAGGCAAACGGATGGACGCGCTGCAGTGCGGGTTCCCCGTCAGATACCTGAAGGAGTTTAAGGAGAAGGCGTTTCAGGCGGGCATGCCTTTTATAGTTGTGGGTGAAGGGGGTTATTACCCTTCAGGCTTGAAAAAGAGGGTCATTACAGAAATATTGAAATAGAGGAGGGATTTATGCAAAAGATGCTTGTTTGGCTGGTGATGAGTCTGATGGTGTTTGTTGCGGGCATTGCCTATGCCGCCACTCTTACCGACAACGGAAACGGTACGGTTACGGACAGCAGCACGGGCCTCATGTGGCAGCAGGCGGAGCCGGGCGTAATGACATGGACTAATGCTTTGTCATACTGTAACGGTTTGGGCCTTGGAGGAAATGCGGACTGGCGGCTGCCGAACATAACAGAGCTGGACTCGATAGTGGATTTTACGAGATACAGTCCGGCAATAAATACTACCTTTTTCCCAAATGCGTATGCGTCCTACTACTGGTCGTCTACCACGTACGCCGACGGTACCGACGACGCGTGGCACGTGAACTTCAACGATGGCGGCGGCCGCCACGACTATAAGACAGGCGGCAGCTATGTCCGGTGCGTGCGTGGCGGACAGTCTGGGTCATTTGGTAATTTTAGTATTTCGGGCACTATATCCTACAATGGCACAGGCATATCAGGCGTAACGGTTACTCTAAGCGGTGCTGGAACAGGGACAACAACCACGGACAGCAACGGCAATTATACCTTTACTGGATTGTCTAATGGCTCTTATACCGTAACACCCAGTAAGTCCGGATATGCCTTCACTCCTGACAACATAACAATAAGCGGTGCGAGTCAAACAGGCGATAACATTGTGGCATCATCAGGCGGTGGTGGTTTAAGTGCAAGAGCAGGAGGTTATAGCCCAGCATGGCTCATTATAACACTTATAAGCCTCACCTTAGTTGGGGGATATTTAATGCGTAAAAGGATAGCGAGTAATTAAACGTGTGGGAAGCAAAAAGTCTGAGAAAGCGTTTGTTCGTCATTCCCGTGAAAACGGGAATCCACTCTTTTCAGGTAGTTGCTTACGCCATGGATACCCGCCTCCGCGGGTATGACGACTTTTTGCGAGACTATCAAAAGTGATACAGAAGGGGGCTGCCTCAAAGTATATACTGTACAAAAGGGCGGCCCTCTTCTTTTGTCTTGTTGTCTCACTTAACGTTGTCTCTTACCTAATGTCTGAACACGGATACCTGCATCCCCTCGTAATGCTTACAACCAATGCTGCTACACTGCTCATTCATCTTTCAGGATTGCAGGCGAGGACAGAGGGGGACATGATTTACCTTGCCAATGTTGTATTGATAATGAATGTTGAATGCACCGCAATAATGGTAATGCTTATATTCACCTCCTTTATTTTGGCATACCCGGCATCTCCTAAAGCAAGAATAATAGGGCTGCTTACAGGGATTCCTATAATCTTCTGCGCAAATCAGGTGAGAGTGCTTATGATGGCATGGATAGATAAACTGAAGCCTGCATATTCCGATTATTTCCATGACTATATGTGGCAGGTAGTCTTTATAATCATGGTGGTGTTTATGTGGATAGTCTGGATTGATAAGGTAGTGAATCGTGAAACCAAAACTGCTGTTTCTCGCTAAACTCTCGGCGTTTTCGCTGGGGCTTTTTCTTATATGGGATTTTATCTCTACAGCATATATATCTGTCCTCTCGTTTGTCCTGCATCATTTGAATTTTTATTATAATTCATCGGCTGAGTGGCATGAGTATCTTTACAAGAGGACGCTATATCTGATCCCTTTTGCCTCGCTCGTCTGTGCCACTCCGAAAATGACAATCAAGAGAAAAGCAGCGATTATTGCCATTGGGGTTATCGTCTTTCTGCTTATGGATTTGTTGTTCCTACAATATATGCTTTACCTTGAGAGAGAAGGTAACGAGGATTTATCAGATGTGATATTCCAAAGCATTGAATGGATAATGTCATTTTTGCTATGGCTGATTCCGGGCTATCCTTACCTTGGAGAACTTTTCAATAAACAGGAGGCCTGAGATGCTACCGTGTGTGGGAAAGCTCTTTCTCAATAGCTTTCTTTACGAAGTTGTTGAGTGAAACGCCTTCTTTAGATGCTTCCTGAAGCGCCCTTAAATGAAGTTCTGAGCCGATACGAACATTAAAGGCGCCTTTTACGGTTTTATTCGGTTCCTTGCCTTCTCTCTTGCAAAGCTCTAAATACTCGTCAACAGATTCATGGAACGCCTTCTTAAGCTCTTGCACGCTCTGCCCCTCAAAACTTACGAGGTCGTCAATGGCTTCTATCTTTCCGTGAAATACCTCACTTTCAGCACTGTAACGCACAGTGGCGAAATATCCCTTATAGGTCATTACATCTTTCATTTTATCACCCCTTTACTTTTCAATTTTTCTTTTATTTCCTCTAATTGATACGGCTTCAAAATAGGCTTAGGGTGTGGCCTGTGAGTCTTTATAACATGCTGAGTCTTTCTATTAATAAACTCAGCCCTTGAGCCTGCTGTTCTCCCTGCGCTTGCTTCTTCATAGTCGAAAGCAGCGAGAAGCCTTTTTAATTCCTCATAGGTAAAATCTTTCGGCTTCGACAAGAAGCGTTTTAAAAGTTTTTCTATCTTGCTCATTTCACTATCTCCCCTATATTTTAGCAAAACCCCACTAAGAATGTAACTATACAATAGTTACTTAAGGGATAGCCTGAAATTCTGAAATATTGACAGATGAAATCTGTTATAATCCTGCTTTAGACAGGCTGGGGCGGCGGCTTCAATATGAGTTTCGCCTGGTGCATCACGTCTTGAAATCATCCGCAATATAAAAAAGAGGTTTGCTGAAAGAAATGCTTTCCAAGGTCCTAAGTGCGCATGTTATCGGCATTGATGCACATCTTGTAGAGGTTGAAGTAGATATCTCATCAAAAGGCCTTCCACACTTCTCAATTGTGGGGCTCCCTGATGCTGCTGTTAAAGAGAGCCGGGACAGGATAAAGGCCGCCCTCAAGAATATCGGTTTTAATTTCCCCTTAAAGCAGATTACGGTCAATTTGGCCCCAGCAGACCTCAAAAAAGAGGGTTCAGCCTTTGACCTGCCGATTGCCTTGGGAATCATCATAGCAGAAGGCGTCATTGCTCCGCGTTCGCTCAATAGCTTTATTGTTTCAGGCGAACTGTCACTTGACGGCAAAGTTAAACCTGTCAGGGGAGCGCTATCAATCGCGCTCGAAGCGAAAAGGCGCGGATTAAAAGGCGTGCTCCTGCCGGTCGAAAACGCTGCTGAAGCCGCAGTAGTGGGCGGCATAAGCATTTATCACATGAAAAGCCTGCCTGAGGCTGTGGAATTCCTGGGCGGCATATCAGAAGGGAAGCCCTTTACAGTTGACCTTTCCGCCGCAATGACCGAAAGCTCTCTTTACGAGGACGATTTCTCGGATGTAAAGGGACAGGAATACGCAAAGCGCGCGCTGGAAGTGGCAGCTGCAGGCTCCCATAATATCCTAATGATCGGCCCTCCCGGCAGCGGGAAGACAATGCTCGCAAAACGTATTCCTTCAATATTGCCCCCCATGACCTTTGACGAAGCGCTCGAAGTTACAAAAATACACAGCATTTCAGGGCTGTTGAGAAACGGTCAATCCCTCCTTGCAACGAGGACCTTCCGTGCTCCGCACCATACTATTTCAGATATTGCATTGATAGGCGGCGGACAAACGCCGCGTCCCGGAGAAGTGTCACTGGCGCACCATGGGATTTTATTTCTGGACGAACTCCCGGAGTTTAAAAGGAGTGTGCTCGAAGTCCTCCGCCAGCCGCTGGAGAACGGTGTTGTTACCGTGTCGAGGGCTGCGGCAACCGTTACCTATCCTGCCCAATTTGTTCTTGTTGCAGCAATGAACCCATGTCCCTGCGGTTACCTGGGCGACCCCAGGCATCAGTGTACCTGCACGCCCGGCATGACCAATCGCTACCGGTCAAAAATCTCCGGGCCGCTAATGGACCGTATCGATATCCATGTAAACGTTCCATCGGTGCCTTACAAGGAATTGTCGGGAGACTATTCGGGAGAGCGGTCGGAGATATTACGGCATAGGGTATCCGAGGCGAGGGAGCGGCAGCTAAATAGGTTCAAAGGCGATAAATTGTTCGCCAACGGCCAGATGAAGACACGCCATATAAAAAAATATTGCACGTTTTCAGGAGAAGCTCACAGCCTTCTGGACACGGCTATGCAGCGGCTCGGGTTAAGTGCCCGTGCCTATTCAAGAATTCTTAAAGTCGCACGGACTGTGGCAGACCTGGATGGCGCTGAAGCAATCGGGAGCAGCCATATTTCCGAAGCTATCCAATACCGCATGCTCGACAGGGGACAAGTTTAAGGTGCGAAAGAGTTGACCCAACATATATTATATCGGGATTCTGATGCATACTCGCGCACATTTACTTTTGATGTTTTATCTTGCTACAATCTAAAAAAATCTTACTGGAGGGTTTCATGGCACAAAAAAAATCAGTGTCTAAAAAGAAGACGCCGGTAAAAAAAACTGCTGTAAAGAAAGCGGCGGCGCCAAAGAAAACTTCTGCAAAGTCATCCGCAAAAAAGTCTGTGCTCAAAAAGACGCCCGTTGCACCCAAGCCTAAGATCAAAAAAGCCGTTTTAAAGAAAGCCGGCCCTGCAAAAAAATCAAAGTCGGGGAAAGCTGCCGCACGTAAGCGAACAATCAAAGCAATAGCGCCGGCAACGGTAGAGGCGCCGGCTAAAAAGCCTGTGGTGCGGGCGCATATAACAGCCAGAAGGGCCGGTCTTGGAGCTGTAATCGCAAAATTAACCGGCTCCGGGACGAAATCGGCCCCCAGATAAGAAATACCGCCGGTAAACCGACCCGCTGCCCACCGGAAGTTCTCTGCCAAAGTATAAGCACTATGATATAATACACGGTAAATCCGGCAGGTATCGAATGGAAATAGAAATTGACACATTCCACATAGGCGCGGGCAATTTACCGGTAATTATCGCCGGCCCATGTGTTGTTGAGAGTGAAGACATCGCCTTTTATACTGCGGGTCGACTGAAGGCCTTGTGCAGCGCTGCAGGCTTGCCCTTTATCTTTAAAAGCTCTTATGACAAGGCCAACCGGACCTCTGTTTCATCGTATAGGGGTCCGGGTATTGAAAAAGGGCTTGCGATACTGGCGGAAGTGAAGCGCAAATTCGGCGTCCCGGTACTTTCGGATGTGCATTCCGTTGATGAGATCAAAACAGCGTCGGCTGTCCTGGATGTGCTGCAGTTGCCGGCATTTCTGTGCAGGCAGACCGATTTGATCATTGCCGCATCAGAAACGGGCAAGCCTGTGAATGTCAAGAAGGGCCAGTTCCTTGCACCCTGGGATGTCAGACACATTGTCGACAAGTTTGTATCAACCGGGAACAGAAAGCTGCTGCTTACGGAACGGGGCACTTCTTTTGGCTATAATAACCTTGTTGTGGATTTCAGGGGCCTGCTTATTATGCGCTCTTACGGGTATCCCGTGATTTTTGACGTTACCCACAGCCTGCAACTGCCCGGCGGCATGGGGAGCACATCAGGGGGGCAACGCGAATTCGCGGCGCCCTTTGCGCGGGCAGCTGCCGCGGTAGGTGTTGACGGGCTTTTTATGGAGGTCCATCCCGACCCTGATAACGCACGGTGCGATGGGCCGAATATGCTCTCTCTGGACGGCCTGGGAGCACTGCTGCAATCTGTACGCGCGATTAATGCGCTTCTCGCCCCGGGGAAAGACCCGGCCAGGGCAGTCTGACAATGCCGGCAAAGATGCTTATTTACCCGGCTCTGATCCTGGCGTTAAGCTTTTCCATTGCTTTTGCGGGCAGCGGTCAAAATGTCGGCCACGATGACAGTGCGATCGTTGCAACCCAGGGCAACGCACAATTAACGGGAACGCCGGATGCCGCACAGGGCGCAGTGAAAAAATACTGGTGCGAGCGGTCTGTCTATCATAAAAAAAGAATCGAGAATGCACAATACGAAGTCGATAAGGAAACAGAACTGTTGTCGGAACTCAGCGACGAGGTGTCTATGGAAACAGGGAGAGATAAAAAGTTTATTGAAAACAAGATAACCAAAACTCAGGACAAGCTGACAAGCGCTCAAAAACAGCTTAAGGACCGGCAGAGCGACTTCGCCCGCATCGAGGATGAGGCGCGCAGGAAAAATATCCCTTCCGGATGGCTGCAATGCCCGTCGGCATGGTAGGTTTATATACACGCGGCACACCGCCTAAGACAGGGTCCCATGGACACTATTCTTGATATTGCAATAAAAGTATTGACGATTGAAGCGAACGCGGTCGGAGCACTGATAGGAAAGCTCGACAGCGGTTTCGAAAAGACGGTTGATATTATTTTCAACAGCAAGGGGAGGGTCATTGTCACAGGCATGGGAAAGTCCGGCCTGGTAGGCAAAAAAATAGCTGCCACCCTGGCGTCAACCGGCACGCCGGCCTTTTTCATGCACCCGGCAGAAGCAGGGCATGGAGATCTTGGAATGGTCACATCCGATGACGTGATCATAGCCCTTTCAAACAGCGGCGAGACAGAGGAGATTGTCGGGCTGCTCCCCTTTTTGGAGCGGTTTAATGTACGGTTGATCTCTCTGTCCGGAAACCCCGATTCAACATTGTCGAAGGCCGCGGATGCTGCACTTGATGTGTCCGTAACTGAGGAGGCATGCTCTCTCGGCATTGTGCCGACTGCATCGACAACGGCTGCAATGGCGATGGGGGATGCCATTGCCGTAGCGCTTTTGACAAAGAGGGGCTTCAAAATGGAGGATTTCGCTTTTTTTCATCCTGGCGGAAGTCTCGGCAAAAAATTGCTTATTCGTGTTAAAGATCTTATGCATACGGGAGATGAGCTTCCCCTTGTCTCCCCTGAAACATCCATGATTGCAGCTGTCATGGAAATGTCGTGCAAAAGACTCGGCATGACGATAGTCGCAAACGATGAGGGCATGATGCTCGGCGTCATCACCGATGGGGACATCAGACGGGGTGTTGAAAAATGGGCAAAGGATTTTTACGATATGAAGGCCGGTGATATGATGACAAAAAATCCAAGAACGATTACCGGGGAAGAGCTTGCCGCCAAGGCTTTATCCGTAATGGAAGAACTGTCTATTACCTCTCTTGCTGTACCCGATGGTTCCGGAAAGGCAAAAGGCGTGATTCACCTGCACGACATATTGAGGAAGGGCATAGCGTAGTGTCGAGTGAAATTTCACCCCGCATAGTGGAGATTGCGAGCAAGATCAAGCTCCTCATCCTGGACGTTGACGGAGTTCTCACGGACGGGGGTATTATCCTCGACAGCGGCGCTGCTGAATTAAAAGTTTTTCATGTGCGCGACGGACATGGACTGGTAATGCTCAAAAGGGCGGGAGTCAAGGTAGCTATTATTACTGGAAGAAACTCTGAGGTTGTGGACAGGCGGGCCAGGGAACTGGGCATAACAGAGGTCTACCAGGAATGCCATAAGAAGGTTGTTGCCTACGAGAAACTCCTTGCAAAATTAGCTATTGCGGAGGAAGAGGTGGCATACATAGGCGATGACGTGGTGGATGTTCCGCTGTTCAAAAGAGTCGGGTTCCCGGTAGCAGTGGCTGACGCGGTCGAAGAAGCCAGGGAGAAAGCTCTTTTCATAACCAATGCGCGCGGAGGCAGGGGGGCGGTAAGGGAGATATGCGATCTTATATTAAAAGCGAACGGGAAATGGAGCGAGTTGCTGGATGAGTACGATCAGGCTTAATGTCCCAACAATACTTACCTTCAGCAGGATATTCCTTATACCTTTTTTTGTTATTGTCACTCCCGGCAGTCCGTATCTTGGAATCAGCATTTTCCTCATTGCCTCGCTGACAGATTTTCTCGACGGCTATCTCGCAAGAAGATTAGGACAAATAACAACATTCGGTATAATTCTCGACCCGATTGCAGATAAATTTCTTGTCATATCCGCGCTGATACTGTTAGTCGATATGGCGAGGCTTTCCGCATGGATTGCCATAATCATTATTTTGCGGGAATTTGTAGTCACAGCATTAAGAGTCGTATCATTATCGAAGGACATTGTTATTCCCGCGGAAACCGGAGGCAAGCTGAAGACAACCGCGCAGATGACATCTATCGTACTTCTTCTTCTGCCCGGCGGCATCGGGAATATAGACTTTTACGATGCAGGTCTCGTTGTTATGTATGTCGCCCTTGTCCTTGCTATCACTTCCGGCATCAAATACACAATATCCTTCTGGAAGCGGATCCAATGATAGACGGTCCCGCCGTCAGGAATATCACATGATAGTTTTTCTTGTGCTGCTTTCATTTTTGATCGGCTCTATCCCTACGGGGTTACTCATCGCACGCGCCAAAGGTATTGATCTTAGAAAAGTCGGCAGCGGCAATGTCGGCGCCACGAATGTACTAAGGGCCGCAGGTAAAAAGGCGGCGCTGCTTACGTTGATCGGTGACATTGCAAAAGGGGCTGTCCCGCTGCTTGTTTATAAAGTGCTCTATATGGGAAACCATATAGGTGACGCCGGCCCGCTGCCGTTGTCAATCCCGGCCCGTCACGCAGCAGCAGAAGGATTGTTGGGGCTCGCATCGATAGCCGGCCACGATTTTTCTTTTCTGCTTAAAGGCAGAGGGGGCAAGGGAGTTGCAACAAGCCTGGGGGTGCTCGTTGTCCTGTCGCCTTATGTAGCGCTTTTTTCAGCGACCCTCTGGCTCATCACCGCAAAATATAGCCGGTATTCCTCTCTAAGCGCTCTCGTGGCCTTCGGATTTTTGCCATTGAGCTTTTATTTGATAGACTATTCCAAAGAGAAGATATTCATTGCGTGTGTAATCACTCTCCTCATATTTATTAAACACAGGTCCAATATCAGACGCCTCATTAACGGGACCGAAAGCAAAATAGGGCAAAATTCATGAAAGCGGTTGTGCTTTTGAGCGGAGGACTTGACTCGGCAACGACCGCAGCCATTGCAAAAGCGGATGGCTACGATGTCCATGCTTTGAGTTTTGATTATGCTCAAAGGCACAGAGTTGAGCTTGAGTCTGCAAGAAGGGTTGCGGAGGGCCTCGGCATTGTCAACCATCTTTTTATAAAATTCGACCTGAGAGAAATCGGCGGTTCCGCGCTGACGTCGGATATCGAAGTACCCAAAAACCGTGATGCGATGACCGGCATACCCGTTACCTATGTTCCTGCCCGCAACACTATTTTTCTTTCTTTTGCCCTGTCGTGGGCAGAAGTGCTCGGGGCCCCTCATATATTTATTGGCGCAAACGCTATTGACTATAGCGGCTATCCTGACTGTCGCCCGGAATACTTCAGGGCCTTCGAGGCCATGTCGAACCTTTCCACAAAGATATCCGTAGAAGGGAAAATGCATTTTAAAATTCATACTCCCCTGATTAGTCTGACAAAGGCCGGCATAATAAAAAAAGGTATCTCTTTAGGAGTGGACTATGCGCAGACCTGGAGCTGCTATGACCCGCAAGGCCCGGCGCGGCGACGTGGAGACGCTAAGTCACGGAGATGTATTGATGATATTGCCGCAGAGTTACCGCGTCACCGTGCCACCGTGTCGGGGTTTGTACCCTGCGGCAGATGCGACAGCTGTCTTTTAAGGGCAAAAGGCTTCAGGGAGGCGGGAATATCCGACCCCCTTGACCGTCTACTATTTCCTGAGTAAACTTATTCAATGCTCGAATCCCTTTTTAACCCTGACTCAATCGCGGTCATCGGTGCGTCAAGAGACCCCAAAAAGGTTGGCTATGCCGTTGTGCACAATCTTATACAATTCAAATATGGGGGAGGCATTTATCCTATTAATCTTTCGTCTGACAGCATACTTGGCCTCAAGACATACCCCCGGGCTTCCGCTGTCGGCAAGCCCATAGGACTTGCCGTAATCGCTGTGCCTGCTCATGCTGTGCCTGACGCGCTCCTCGATTGCTCCGCTGCCGGCGCAGGCGCCGCGGTTGTTCTTAGCGCAGGGTTTAAGGAAGCCGGGGCCGAGGGCGTTAGACTTGAAGAAAGGCTCAGGGAAATCAGCATAAAACATGGCATAAGAATACTCGGGCCTAACTGTCTCGGCATAATAAACACCGCCAATGATATGAATGCCTCTTTTGCCGGAGGTATGCTGCCCAAAGGGAAAACAGCATTTTTCTCACAGTCGGGCGCCCTCGGAATCGCTATTCTCGATTGGGCGCTCGGCAATAACATGGGATTCTCAAAGTTTATCAGTCTCGGCAATAAAACGGACCTTAATGAGACAGACTTTATCGAATATTTCGCCGGCGACCCCGATACCGACATTATTTTAGGCTATATTGAGGATGTTATAGACGGCCGGAGGTTTTTAGATGTGGCAAAAAAAGCGGCAAAAGTAAAGCCGGTCATTTTGATAAAATCAGGCGGCACAGAGGCCGGCGCCCGGGCGGCTTCGTCACACACCGGCGCTCTTGCAGGCTCTGAAACCGCATTTAACGCAGCTTTCAGGCAGACCGGCATTATACGGGCACAGGGGATAGGTGAGCTGTTCGATACCGCTGTTGCCTTTGCATCCAACAAACTCCCTGCCGGCAACAGGCTGCTGATTATAACTAACGCCGGAGGCCCTGGAATACTGGCAGCAGACATGGCCGAGCAAACCGGCGTCAAACTGCCTATTATGACAAAACAGACCATAGAGGCAATTGCGAAGATGCTCCCTTCAAATGCGTCGCTGTATAATCCTGTCGACATTATCGGCGATGCTACTTCAGAACGGTATGCTGTTGTACTCAATAATGCTGTTGAGGACCCGAATATTGACGGCATTCTCATTATCCTCACACCTCAGGCGATGACCGATGTTGAAAACACGGCTGATATCATTATTCGCGCCGGACATGAGACTGATAAGCCGATTATTACCTCTTTTATCGGAGAGGTGAGTGTCAGGCATTCAATCGAGAGGCTGAAGGCCGAATCCATCCCGTCGTTTTCGTATCCTGAAACAGCAGTAAAGTCTTTTAAGAAGCTTTGCGACTTTACGAGCTGGAAAAACAGTGTTGAAGAACGTGCGCCTGTTCTCACGTCAAATAAGGATGCGGCAAAAGATATTATTGACGCGCTTTTGAAGGAAGGCAGGTTTGAGGTGGGTGATGACATCGCCATGACGATTCTCTCCCATTATGGGTTCCCCTTTCCGGAACGGGCACTTGCGAGGACGGCAAAAGAAGCCTCTGCCGTCGCCGAGCGGATAGGGTTTCCCCTGGTAATGAAAATTTCATCTCCTGATATCCTCCATAAGACTGATGTAGGCGGAGTGAAGCTCGATATTAATTCCGAAATAGCTGCTGAAGACGCCTTTACGGAAATAACCACTAATGCGAAGCGTTTTATGCCTGATGCCATGATAAACGGCGTGATGCTCTGCGAAATGATCAAGGGAGGCAAAGAGGTAATCCTCGGCGTCACCTATGACAGGACCTTTGGTCATATGCTTATGTTCGGATTGGGCGGGATATATGTTGAAATTCTGAAGGATGTCTCGTTCAGAATTGCGCCTCTCACACGCAGCGAGGCCGTATCCATGATCAGCGAGATAAGGACAAGCGCGCTCTTACGGGGCGCACGGGGAGAAAAGCCGGTAGATGTCGATGCCATAGTGGAGGGTATTTTGAGACTGTCCTCCATTGTTACGGATTTCCCGGAGATACGCGAACTCGACATAAATCCGCTGGTGGTTTTGAATAAAGGCGCCTTTGCCATAGATGCTCGAATTATTTTTGAACGGAAATAAAGGAGGACTATCATGGTTCCTATTTTTATCGCGTCAAACAGAAGTTATACCGGCAAGACCTTTTTCGCGCTGGGGCTTGCCCAGAAGCTGATAGAACTGGGGCATAAGGTCGGTTATTTAAAGCCTCTCGGCAAAACGCCGGTCAAAAAAGGCAGCGAGCTGTTCGATGCGGATGCCATTTTTATCCGGGAATCTCTTGCGCTCCCCGACGCGCTTAAGGTGATTTCACCTTTTGTTCTCAGCTATGAAATGCAGAATTTGATATTTGAAGGGAAGCTTAAGGACATAAAAAAACAAATACTGGATGCCTTTAACGCCCAAAAGGACAAGGATTTTGTTATCGTGGGCGGGGCTGGAGATTTTTTTGAGGGTTCAACTCTCGGCATTGATGGGGTCAGCCTTATTGAAGAGACAGGGGCGCAGGTCATTATGGTAGAAGCGTGGAGGGGGGACAAATCAATAGATTCCCTCTACGGCGGCTATAAACTGCTCGGAGAGCGGTTCATGGGCGGAATTTTCAACAAGGTGCCGGCAAACTCTCTCAGCTATGTTAAAGAAAAGGCGGCCCCTTTTCTCGAAAAAAGCGGCGTGGCGATTTTCGGGATATTTCAAAAGGACAGTTTGCTTGAATCCATTACTATACGGCAGATTGTCGAGATATTGAACGGGAAGGTCTTATGCTGCGAAGAGAAGCTCGACGAGCTCGTCGAGCATTTCTCCATCGGAGCAATGGATGTAAACAGCGCCCTGAGTTACTTCAGCCGGACACCGAATAAGGCGGTCATAACCGGCGCGCACCGTTCCGATATCCAGCTTGTCGCCATGGAGACCTCGACAAAATGCATTATCATCACCGGGGGGTTCAGCACGAACGATGTCGTCCTTGGAAAGGCACAGTCTCATGGGACCCCCATAGTGTCGGTCCCCCTGGATACGTTTACTGTTGTAGATAGAATAGAGGCTGTCATAGGCAAGACAAGTATTCGCCAAAAGGAAAAAAAGCTCCGCATAAAAGAACTCATTAATACCCAATTCGATATAGACAGGCTGCTAAATGTCCTTAATCCAAATAATGCAAATTAACCACAGTCATTTTTCAGGTTAAGGCTGATGTCCTGTTAGGAAATTATCGAGTGTTTTAAGGAATTCTTTCAATGAAACAGGTTTTGAAATATATCCGTCCAGCGCTTTATCCATAAACATCTCACGGCCTTTTTGCATAGCGTAGGCAGTAAGGGCCACCAACTTGATGTCCTTTGTATCCTCATTGTTTTTTAATATTCTCGCTACGGTAAGCCCATCCACGCCTGGCAGCTTAATGTCGAGAAGTACAAGGTCCGGGTGCTCCCTTCGGGCTATCTCAATCGCGTCCTCACCGTTTGCGGCATGGAGGCATTCATAGCCTCCTACGGCGAGGAAATCCACAAACAGCTCGAGATTGGCCTCGTTATCGTCGACGACCAGCACTCGTGCCTTGTTATTCACAAGTTTCTATCCTTCTACCGCCGTTTGCCTTTGCCTTGCGGAGCAGCTGGTGCGACTTTAATATGATTTCATCCGCTGAAGATGCATCGCCCGGATAGTTTATGATGGCGATGCTTGCAGTGACCTTTTGCTGCGGCATTATCTCTTCGCCATAAAAAGGGTACCCATCAATATAGGTCAGGAACCGCTTCGCAACTATTTCCGCTGAGTCTTTTGGGGTATTGGAAAGGATCACGGCAAATTCATCGATACCGTTTCTTGTAATAACATCCGAACCGCGCAGGCTTTTCTTCAGAAACTCCGCGATCTTCCGTATGCAAATATTTGCCCGGTGTATCCCATGAGCTTTTATGTACTCGGTAAAATTGTCGAGGTCAAGCACAATATTCGTAAAAGTGCCCTTGTACCGTCCTGCCCTGCTTACTTCCTGGGCAAGACGCATATGAAAATAGCAGTGGTCGAGCAAGCCGCTCACTTCGTCCAGGAGCCCCGCACGCACAGGATAGGTCAACTCAAGATTTCTTATATACATAAGAAGGTCTTCTTTGTTGAAATAACTGCTCTGGATGAAATTTTCGATCTTGCCCGCAAGCCTTAGCCTGTCATCAGCAGACAGGTCTTTTGAGGTGAGGGCGAGGATGGGGATGTCAACAGTCACGGCATTGGCTTTAAGCTCCTGTACTATCCCGAACCCGTCAATTTCGGACATCATGAGATTAAGGATAATGAGATCAGGCTTGTGCTTCAGCGCCTCTTCGATCCCTTTCTTTCCGGAATTGGCGGTAATGACAGTATATTGGGCAGGCTCAAGATAGGATTTCAGCAAATCCAGGGTATCCTCATGCTCATCAATACACAATATAGTCAACTCTCCCCTGCGTTTATTTATGCAGGAGCTCAATTCCTCCATTTTCTTGAGCAATGATATTTTATCAACAGGCTTCACAATATAATCGGATGCTCCAAGCGCGAACCCAAGGTCCTTGTTGTCTATAACGGAGGATATGACGATCGGAATGTCCTTTAATTCCGGATCGCATTTTACCTCCTGCAATACTTCCCAGCCATCTTTACCCGGAAGCATCACATCCAGCAGCACGGCAAACGGCTTGAGCTCTCTGATCCGCTGGAGGGCCTCAGCTCCATTATATGCATGGGCAACACGGTATCCCCCCTGGGCAAGGTAAAGTGTCAATACTTCAGAAGTTGCCGGATCATCCTCGACAACGAGGATAAGAGGCGGCGTGCCCCTTCTGAATCGGCCTTGGCTCCTCATCACAGGGGAACGACTCTTTTTCGGCATAGTCCTGTACCGGAAAGGGGCTTTCAACATCTATAGTATCAACAAGCGGCATGATTATAGTGAAAGTGCTTCCAACGCCCTCTTCGCTCTCGACAAAAATTTCTCCGCCGTGCAGCTCAACAAGCCTCTTTGAAAGCGCCAGCCCAAGGCCTGTTCCCTCGTATTTCCGCGAGAGGCTGCTATCGCCCTGTTCAAATTCAGAGAAAACCCGCTCCAGGTCTTCGTGTTTTATCCCTATGCCCGTGTCCTTTACAGAGAGTTTTATGAAGTTGTTTTTTTCCGAAAAAACTGCGAGGTCCTGGCCTGTACAGGGAGATTGGCAGCATTTACTACCTCGGCTTCAAGTGTAATCGTCCCTCCTTCCGGAGTAAATTTCACTGCATTGGAGAGGAGGTTATAAAGTATCTGTTTGAATTTTACTTATCCGCTACAATGAACGGAACACCATCTGTCTTTATCGCCAGGGTCTGCTTTTTTTTATCGGCAAGGGACCGTATGACCGCTTCGACTTCGGCAATGGCATGGCTTATCAAAAAGCTTTCATAATGGAGTTCGATTTTGCCCGACTCTATCTTGGCAATGTCCAGTACATTGTTTATCAGCTGCAGCAGATGGGTGCCTGAACTGTAAATATTAGTTATGTGCCGCTTCTGCCGCTCCGTAAGGGGGCCCGACACCTCATCAAGCAGCAGTTCGGAAAAGCCGAGGATGGAATTAAGCGGCGTCCTCAATTCATGGCTGATCGTCGATATAAACCGGCTTTTAAGCATATTGGACCTTTCAAGCTCCCGGTTGGCCTTCTCCATGTCCCTGGTCCTCTCAAATACCTTGTCTTCCAGTTTTTCATTCAGTTCCTGCAAGCTCAAGATTTCGTTCTTCAATGGCCTTTTCGAGTCTCTTTTTTTCGGTGATGTCCTTGCTGATGCCGACCGTGCCCAGTACCTTCCCTTCTCCATCGCTAAGGGTTGACAACGTAAGGCTGACATCAATAGCGCCCCCTGCTTTGTCTTGAGCTGTGTCTCATAATTTGCAACATATCCGTCCCGCTCAAGTATCTTTAATAATTCCTGACGCTCCAGAGGATTTACCCACAACACATCGGCCTTTTTGCCGGCTATCTCTTCCCTTGTATACCCGAGTTTTTTTGATGCGCCGCTGTTGAACTCGACGATTTCCGTTTTGGTATTGGTGGTCATAATAATGTCTGCGGAATGGTCCAGGACATTTTTCAGATAGGTCTTTGCTCCGGAAATTTCCCCTATAAATCTGAATTTTTCGATTGCGTATGCCGCCTGGATGCCGAGGAGGGTGATAAACTCCATCTCCCGCTCTGTCCAGTCCCGGGGTTGAAAATCGTCAATATAGAGGATGCCGGTTATGAGTTCATTGGCGAAAAGCGGGACCGCTACAAGGCTCTTTATCCCCTCTTTCAGCAGAACTGAATTATCGACAAAGGAATGAGTTGGCAACATCCGAAATCACGGTAGGCACCCTTTTGCTGAGGATGTGGTCGGTCATGCCGCCCTTCCGCTTCTTCCAACGGGAAACCTGTGAGAAGTCCGCGGAAAATCCCACGCGAGGCCTTAAGAGTCAGAGACTCTGTATCTTCATCGTATAGCGCGACACTTCCGGCAGTAGCTTTCAGTGTCCTGAGTGCCTCTGTCAGAAGAGTATCGAGGGTGTCTTCGAGACTTTCGGCAGAAGTGAGGGCCACGCCGATGCGGTAAAGTTCTTTTGTTTCCTCGAGGTGGAGTTTTGCCTTCTCCTGGGCCTCAAACCGTTTCCCAAGCATTTCTCCAATGAGCCGGGCACACATGCCGCCGATAACTTCCGTATTGGGAGCTTTGTATTTTTCTATTTCATCTGCGATCGACGTATCAGAGGTTGCGTTGATAACGATATCGGGGTTTTTATCCAGGAATTCCCTGAAATCTCCGGCCACGGGAATGCCGCACTGTCTTGCCAGTTCGAGCCCCGGCGCCTCAGGATCGCTGTCGGCAACACCGATAATATCAAGATCGCACTCCTTTACCAGCACTGACAAAAGAGCATGTCCGTTCTTTCCGGCCCCGACCAGGACAATGCTTCCTGTCAAACCATCCATTTGAACTATATTAATTGACTCTAACATTTTTCTTCAAGTACTTATAAATAACAGTGACAGCGGGTACATCTAATTTATTGGGGCAATTGCTCCTCAAATCCAAACTTATTTCCGAAGAACAGCTTAACGAGGCCGTTCGCCTGCAGAAACTTGAAGGCAAAAGGCTCGGCTCTGTTCTGCTGAAGCTCGGATTTCTTAATGAGGAGAGCCTGATTACTTTTCTGAGCAGGCAATATAATGCTCCTGCAATCAATCTTTCAGACCACAAAATCGACACTTCCCTGCTCAAGCTCGTTCCTTATGAGACTGCCAGGAAATACCAGCTGATACCCATTTCGAAAGACGGCGCAGCTTTAAGAATTGCGGTTGTGGACCCTTCAAATAACTTTGCCACAGATGAAGTCAGGTTCCTTACCGGGATGAAAATCTCGGTGCATGTGGCTGCCGAGTCCGCGATTATGGAAGCCATAGAAAAATATTATCCCAAAAAAGATACAGTGAGGGCCTCCGTAAAAGAGTCCGCGGCCAGCGATAAGGACATACTGGAAATCGAGGACTTGAACAAAGTGATAGGCAGCGCCCTTGATGATATAACTTTTCTTGAGGAAAAGGACGACAAGGAACTGCCCAAGGAAATTGATGCTCCTATCGTAAAGTTGGCAAACGGCATATTGATGAACGCCATAAAATCACGCACGAGTGACATTCATATAGAACCCGCCGAGACGCTCCTCAGGGTGCGATACAGGACGGACGGGGTGCTGCTGCCTGTGCTGAAGCTTCCGGTCAAGATCAAGAACGCACTGACCTCGAGGCTGAAAATCATGTCTCATCTCGACATTTCGGAACGCCGGCTGCCCCAGGATGGCAGGATCAAACTCAAATTCGGCGATGACCGGGAAATAGACTTCAGAGTATCCACACTGCCTACCCTGTGGGGTGAAAAGATTGTATTAAGGCTCCTCGACAAGTCAAACCTGCAACTGGATCTTACCAAGCTGGGATTCGATGAGAAACCGCTGCAGGATTTTATGGATGCAATCGAAAAACCATACGGCATGATACTCGTCACGGGACCGACGGGAAGCGGCAAGACGACTACACTCTATTCCGCGCTGTCACAGCTCAACAAGCCTGGCGTGAATATTATGACCGCAGAGGACCCGGTGGAATACAATTTTTTCGGCATCAACCAGGTGCACATACGGGAAGATATCGGGCTGACTTTTGCTGCTGCTTTAAGGTCTTTTTTGCGCCAGGACCCCGATGTCATAATGGTGGGAGAAATAAGGGATTTCGAAACCGCCGAGATTGCAATAAAAGCCGCCCTCACCGGACATTTGGTCTTGAGCACTTTGCATACCAATGATGCGCCGAGCACTATTACACGGCTGCTCAATATGGGAATTGAACCGATTATGGTCTCCTCGTCGGTCATAATTGTTGTGGCCCAGCGGCTTGCAAGAAAGATCTGCCGGAACTGCAAGGAGGAACAGAAAATTTCGGAAACAACCCTTCTTCGAAGCGGTATGACACCCGGGGAAATATCGAATGCAAAATGTTATATTGGATTGGGGTGCTCGGAGTGCAACAACTCAGGTTACAAAGGGAGGATAGCGCTCTACGAGATTATGACTGTCAAGGACGAGTTGAAAGAGCTCATACTGCAGGGCGCATCTGCATCCGATATCAAAAAAGAAGCGATACGCCTCGGGATGGTCACATTGCGCCGGAGCGGAATCCAAAAGGTGCTCGACGGGACCACCTCCATCGACGAGGTACTAAGGGTCACTTTTGAGGATTAGAAATGACCTCATGGATAATGTGCTGAATATTTACGATTTCCTGAAACTGATGATCGAACGGGGCGCATCCGATCTCCATATCACCACGGGCAGCCCTCCGAAACTGCGGATTGTCGACCGGCTTGTACCCATTGAAGAATGCTCCCTGCTGACCCCCGATAATACGCGGGAGCTATGTTACAGCATTCTTACGGACCTGCAGAAGAACAAGTTCGGAGAAAACAACGAGCTCGATCTTTCTTTCAGCATAAAGGGGCTGAGCAGGTTCAGGGCCAATATATTTATGCAGAGAGGCGCTGTTGCCGGCGCGTTCAGGGCGATACCCTTCGACATCAAGCCATTCAGTGAACTGGGCCTGCCTGACATCCTTTCAGACCTCATTAAAAAGCCGCACGGTCTGCTGCTGATCACAGGTCCTGCCGCAAGCGGAAAGTCAACTACCATGGCATCAATAATTGACAACATCAACTCGGAGCGTGAAGCGCATATCGTTACTGTAGAGGACCCCATAGAATTTATTCACAACCATAAAAAATGTCTCATCAACCAGCGCGAAGTCAATTCGGATACCGTTTCGTTTAAAAGCGCATTAAAAAACATAATGCGCCAGGACCCGGACATTGTCTTTATCAGCGAAATGCGCGAGCCTGATACCATAGAGGCTGCCATAAACCTTGCAGAGACAGGTCATCTCACCCTTGCAACGCTCCACACCAATTCAGCAATTCAGACAATCAACAGAATAACGGAGGCATTCCCCCCTCACCAGCAGGAGCAGATACGGGTCCAGTTGTCCTCGGTGATCGAGGGCATAATATCGCAGCGGCTAATTCCGGGCCATGACGGCAACGGCAGGGTGCTGGCACTCGAGATCCTCCTGATAACGCCGGCGGTGAGGAGTCTGATACGCGAAGGCAAGCTTCACCAGATTTGCTCTGTTATGCAGGCAGGGCATGAACGCTCCGGAATGCAGACGATGAACCAGTCCCTGTACGATCTGTACTCAAAAGGCCTGATATCCTCCGACGATGCGGTCAATTATTCCCCGCTCCCCCATGAAATGGCGCAGATACTGGTAAAGGGCACGGCATCATGCGTACAGAAAAAGGCAAAAAGCTAAAGCCATAGTCCTGATAACTGTTACGCAATGACGGCGTCATAATAATCGCCCGATTCTACCCCGGCAGCAATCCGTCAAAAATCGCCCAGGCTATCACAGCGTTATCTCAAAAACATCTCCAGGCTTTTCAGCCGCAAAAATTGCATGCAGATCTTTTTTATGGTACAACTTTACTAAGAAGGGCCATTGCCCGATAAAAATATCCAAAAAACAGGATGGTGGCTTATGGAAAGAAGACCTGCGGAGTGTTCAGAAGAGTTTCAGAATCTTATACAACAGTGGCAAAAGATCGAGGACAAGGCAATTGGCAGCGCCGATTCAATGATACGCAAGGCGGGCAATCCTTTTTTCAGGGTGATAATGGAATCGATTAAACACGATTCGGAAAAACACAAACTCATACAGCAGATGATTATCGACAACATTACAAAGGAGGCCATCGATATCAATACGGATGAGCTCAATAAAATGTCTGATATGCTGACCAATCATGTGGAAGCAGAAGCTGAATCCCTTCGGCTTGCCCATGCAGCCCTGGCAAAAAGCGAGCTGTTTTTCGTCCGATTTCTGCTTTCCTATCTTATAGCTGATAAAGCTAAACACCATGATTTAATCAATCAGCTTAATGAGCTCAAGGGGGCAACGATACCTACATCGTAAGAGGGGGGAGAACCGGGGGTGTCAGTATGGCGTTGAGAAAACCTTGCGCGAGACAATTTTATCCGGGAGATTGTAAGGCCCAGATAGAGCAATTCCTGGAGAGATATGAAGTCCCGGCCGGGGCCATGAAAGCTGTGGCCGGAATAGTACCGCATGCGGGATGGATGTTTTCCGGCGCTGTTGCCGCAAAGGTCTTTAAATGCATTAGCGTGAAGATGGACCCTGACACTTTCATACTGTTAGGCTCCGTCCATACGTTGGGACCGACGGGAAATTCGCTCTACGCACGTGGCGCCTGGGAAACGCCATTGGGCGAAGTGAAGATCGATGAAGAGGTTGCCGGGAGATTGCTTGAGTTTCCGGGCTTGGACATTTTGGAGGACGCTGCCGCACATGAAGGCGAACATTCCATAGAAGTCCAGGTGCCTTTCATAAAATACCTGTGTCCTGATGCGAAGATCGTGCCTGTTTCGGTCCCTCCTGATAATGCACACGTGACAGGCCGGAAGATCGGTGAGGCCGTATCCGGAATCGGCAAGAAAATAGTTGTTGTTGGAACAACCGACCTGACTCATTACGGGGCCGCTTATGGTTTTATGCCCTTCGGCCGTGGGGACGTAGCTAAAAGACTGATGATGGAGAACGACCGCAGGATGATAGAGCTTGCCCTGAATATGAAATATGCGGAAATCAGGGAAGAGGCTGAACGGAACGGCAATGCATGTGGTCCGGGTGCGCTTGCCGCAACGGTAGCAGCGGCAAGGGCTATGGGGGCTGACAAGGGGTACCTCCTCGAATACACTACAAGCTATGACGTAATGCCGGAAGGCGAGTTCCAGATGGCAGTGGGATATGCCGGGATTGTATTTTAGAATTAATCAAAAAATAACAATGACCTCTTTTTGCCCTATGCCCGGGTCATTATTCTTTGCGGCTGGGTGTAGACGTTCAAACGGTCGGCCCTTATAAAACCGACTACCGTTACGCCGCTCTTCTCCGCGATTTCAACGGCAAGGCTGGTGGGTGAGGTGCGGCTCGCAACTATAGGGACACCCTGGCGTGCGCACTTGGAAACAATTTCCGACGAGAGCCGTCCGCTTGCGAGCATGATTGTGCCTGCAAATGAAATATTCTCCAGGATGGCGTACCCGATAACTTTATCCACGGCATTATGTCTGCCTATATCCTCAGCAAGGCAGAGTATGTCATCACCGTCGCTGAGGGCCGCGCTGTGGACACAGCCGGTAAGTTTGTAGAGTTCTGAAGCGTTCTGAAATTTCCTGTAGATCGCTTTTATCTTTTCAGCGCTGATGACAAAAGAATCATGGAGCTTCTGCAGCGACAGGCGTTTGGGGAAAGTAATGCCTCCGATGCAGCCGGAAGTTATCACCGCGCCGTCGGTTTCGGCCTCACCCCCGGCAGGGATATCGACGAGCACCTCGTCAGCGTAGTGTATCGTCATCCGCTCCGCACACCATTCGCCCTTAATGATGCCCTCCGTCATAAACATGCCGACAACGAGTTCTCTTATCATGAGAGGCGTACAGTAAAGGCTGAGCACCTCTTTACCGTTAACGGTAATTCGCAGTCTCTTTTCGAGAGCTATGAAGTCGTCATGCTCTTCAAAGGTATTGCCGTTGTTCTTATATGTTTTTAGCTTTATGTATCCCTGCATAAAAATATAAAGACAGGCAATGGGCTATAGGCGATGGGCAATAGGTCAAAGACAAAAAAAGAGAAAGGGCCTTTTTCTTTACCTATAGCCTATGGCCTATCGCCTATTGCCTTGTATTTATTGCCTCTCGCCTTTTATTTTCAGCATCTCATACATTTTAGCATTCTCAATCGCGGTCCCGCACACTTCTGCAAGTGACGACGAGAACGTGATGTCTTCGTCAGAGAAGTGTCGCGGCGTACCGGTGAGCAGCCTCAAAACCCCTATCACCTTCCCTTTGACGATGATTGGAAGGGTAAGCATGCTTTTAATGCCCTCCTGGCCGGCCTCTTTCTGGTAGTGTACTTTCGGGTCGGTCGTCACATCATGAATGGCAACAGGCCGTGTCTGCAGCGCCTCCCTTACATTTTCCTCAAAATCCACAGGCCCCCGGGCCAGATACTGCTCGCTTAATCCGTAGGCAGCGACAAGCTCAAGCTTCTCGCTGGATTCATCGAGCAGCCGTATCGTGGCAGCCTTCAAATTCATCACTTCAGGCAATTTCCTGACAATGAGGTTCAGCACCTCGTTCAGGCGCAGGCTGGAACCCACCGCTTTCGTCACGTCTTCAAATGTCCTCAGGTACTCTTTCGCGCGGGACACGGTTGACTCGAACTCGCGCGCATTCATTATCGCTATGGCAGCCTGCTCCGCAATAGCGGTCATAAATTTCAGGTCCTCGGTTTTATATTTTACCGGCTCGGAGGTATACATGCGAAGGACGCCGATGACCTCTTTCTTAAACATCACCGGAATAGAGAGACTGCTTCTTATCCCCTCCTCTTCAGCTTCGCGGCGGTACTTTGAGCCGGAGTCGGCGCTGATGTCGTATGTTGAGGCAGCCTTTCCCGACAGGGCGTCAAACATGGTGGGCTCATAATCAACGGGGCCCTTGTTGATATACTTTTCACTAAGGCCGTAATAAGCGGCCACTTCCAGCTTCTGCGTTTCCTTATTGAGCAGCCTCAGCATGCTTGCCTTGACATTCATTACCTTGACCGCGTTGGTAACGATAAGGTTCAGGACCTCATTAAGGGAAATGCTCGAACTTATGGCCTTGCAGATATTCTGGTAACTCTCAAGGTAGATTTTTTTCTCAAATATATTTTCAGCGCATTCAGGACACATTCCATGAGTGAACACGCCGAACCCCTCATCGGTGAGATATTTCTCCATCTGCTTCCATGAATCGTCGTTAAGACGTATCTTCTTGCACCACGCACAAATGGGGATAAGCCTTTCCTGCCGCTGGTTCTTCAAATATGTTTCTACAGCCGGGAACATGCGGCGGCTGTCTCTAAGAAGAGATACGGCCCCAACAACTTTCCTGTCGCGGAAAACAGGCGAACAGTGCTCCTCGATAAACTTTTTTTCGTTGTCTTTCCCTGAAAGTATAAGGTCCTTTACAATGGGCGCTGCAGACTGAAGGCACAGGACCGCAGGGTGCTCATAGGAAGGCAGTTGAAGGCCGGTTGCATCCTCATAGTGCAATACTTCATCGCATTTTTTGCCGCTGACGTCTTCTGAAGTCAGGCCTGTCAGGTTTTCAGCGCCTTTATTCCAGTATGATATCCTCTTCTTGCGATCGACATAGTAAACACCATCAGCAATGCTGTTGAACATGTCCAAAAAGATATTGCCGAACATCTATTATTATATCATCGAAGGGGGCTTTTTATCGCTTCTAATAGAGGCATTAAAGTTTTGAATAAGGATATGTGCACGGCATACGTGCACATATCCCTGGACAAGGATCAGGCCGCTTCAATCCTTACGCTGACCAGCGGCAACCCGCCGTTTAACGCAGGGTAGGTAAGTGTATTGACCTTTGCATGGGCGAAGTGGACGGGAGCGAAAACCGTTCCTTCAGGTACTTCATCGGACAGCATTGCCTTCAAATAGACCGAGCCTCTTTTCGAGGTGATCTTTACGAAATTCTCATCGGTGATACGGTATTTTGCGGCATCCTTTCTATTTATCTGGAGAAAGGCATCCGCCACGACCGAGTCAAGGTTTCTGGAAAGGACCGAGAGAGCGCCGGAATGCTGGAGGACATTAGAGGTGACGAGATATAACGGATACTCATCACTCACCGTCTCCATTACTTCATAAGAAACCGGGCTGAATGACGGACTGAATTCTTCCTTCCGTCCGGTCACTACTATATCGGCGATGGATGCGCGTATATCGGCAAGGTCCTTCAGGCCGAGGTCCTTGTTCATGAGGCGCGCAAGATTTCTGAATATCTTCCAGTCAGGGATGGACTGCCCGGCTTCAGATATAAGTTTAGGTATTTTCTGCACGCTTCCCGTAGCGTTCATAAACGTCCCCTCTTTTTCAGCCCAACTGCAGGCGGGCAGCACTACATCGGCGAGTTTTGCCGTTTCGGTGAGGAAGATGTCCTGCACTACGAGAAACTCAAGCCCCCCCAACGTCTTCTCCACGGTGTTTACGTCCGGGAACGACACGAGGGGGTTTTCTCCCATTATATACAGAGCTTTTATCGGGCCGGGTTTATACAGCATGTCATACACATTCTTGCCTGATGCGGAAAGCGGCCTGACGCCCACCATCCACATGCCGAGGGTGTTGGAGAATTCAGCGGGGACCTGGAGTGTTTCAGGGGCGTCCCCCATAAGCAGCACAAGGTTAGCGGCGGCAAGGAGCGTATTCAGGCTCTTTGTATTTTCAGATGACCCTGATGTAATGGCAATAACTCTCTTGCCTGCGGCAGCATACGATCTTGCCAGTTGAACAATCGCCTCTTCAGGAAGCGCGGTGATTTTCGACACGGCAGCGAGGGACAATTCTTTAAGACCTGCCGCAAATGCGTCGAACTGCGGCGTCTTCCGGGCGCTCTCTTTATTGTATATCCCCTCATCAACTATCACTTTCATAATACCGTTCAGAAGAGCGATGCCGGTCCCCGGTTTAGTCCTCAGCCACTGGCTGCTGTTCCTCGCAAGCTTTGTCTCTTTTGAATCGGCAACCACAAGCGTGGCCCCTTCGTTTTTTGCCCCTATGAAGTTCAATCCCCATACAGGAAGGGTGGAGGTGATATCAGAGTCAACCACGAGAATGAAGTCGGCGTGGAGAGGGGCTTCCCAGTTCAATCGGGAGGCTGTCAAGGCCGAAGGCCTTTTCAAAGGTTTTTTGGGCTTTTGCATAGCCGAACCGTGCCGCGGAGTCAATAGTATCGGTGCCTATGACATCCCTCATGAATTTCTGCAGCATGTAGTTGTCTTCCATGGTGCACCGCTGGGAGCCGACAGCGCCGATTGCGGCAGGGCCGTGCTGCGACTTTATGGCTTCAAGCCTTTGTGCCACATGCTCCAGCGCCTCTTCCCACGAGACAGCCGTCAGGGCCCCGTCCTTTTTTATCAGAGGTGCGGACAAGCGGTTCTCGGAATAGATATAGTCAAACCCGAATCTCCCTTTGCTGCAAAGGTCGCCGTCGTTTATGCCGACTCCCTGCTTGCCGCGGGCCCTCATTATCCTGCCTTCCCGGAGGCTCAGATTAGTCGTGCAGCCGCAGCCGCAGTAGGGACAGACAATCTCATGTTCATCCATGAACCAGACCCTTGAGCGGAAGCGGTAAGGTTTGCTGCCGAGCGCCCCGACCGGGCATGTATCGATACACTGCCCGCAGAATTCACAATCGAGGGTCTCTTCAAAGGCAGGGCTTATTTTCGATTTGAATCCCCTGCCGATTATATTGATGGCGCCTACTCCCTGGTGTTCATAGCAGACCCTTACGCACTTGCCGCAAAGAATGCAGCGATTAGGGTTCCTTTCCACTATAGGGGAATCGATCCTTTCAGGGTCGCTCTTTCTTTGCCCCAGGAACCTGCTCTGCGACGGCCCGTATTTGAACGCGAGGTCCTGCAGCGCGCACTCCCCCGCCTTGTCGCAAATCGGACAATCCAGGGGGTGGTGGATCAAAAGCAGCTCAAGCACAGTTTTCCGGGCCTTTGCAAGCTTCGGTGTTTCTGTCATGACAACCATGCCTTCCTCTGCGGGTGAAGAGCAGGCGGCAAAGAGTCTTTTCTGTCCTTCCACTTCCACTACGCATAGCCTGCATCCGCCGTAGGGCCTGAGCCGTCTTGTCATAGCAAAGGTTGGGGATATACATGCCGTTGCCGAGGGCGGCCTGAAGTATGGTCGTGCCGGGCTTGGTTTTGATAACTTTCCCATCTATCGTAAGCTCTATCATGATGCCTTATTCCTCCTTTCCTGCCAGCGTTTCAATTTGCTTGTTCCTTAGCGCATCCTGGTCCGGCAGTGCCGGCCGCATGTCTCTCTCATGCTCCTGGGGCCTATCTTCACAGAATCGAACTTGCAAGCCTCATAGCACGAACGGCACTGTATGCACCGTGACTGGTCAATACGGTGCGGCACTTTCTTCTCGCCGGAGACCGCGACTTTGCGGGCAGACGCTCTTGCAAGCGCCGCAGGCCTTGCATTTTTCCTCATCTATGTAGAATGTGCAGAGGTCTTTGCATACCCCTGTCTTGCACCATTTCTCATTGATGTGGGACTCGTACTCATCCCTGAAATATTTTATTGTCGTCAGAACGGGATTTGGCGCTGTCTGCCCCAGTCCGCAGAGCGATGTTGCGATAATGTCGTGCGACATGTCCTGCAGCAGTTCTATATCACCTGCTTTGCCTTTCCCTTCGGTGATTTTAGTCAGCAGGTCCAGCATGACCGTAGTGCCGACCCGGCACGGCGGGCATTTGCCGCACGATTCTTCAGCGGTAAATTCAAGAAAGAATTTTGCAACGCTGACCATGCAGTTCAGGTCGTTCATAACGACCATGCCGCCCGACCCAACAATGGCCCCTGTCTGCATGATGTCTTCATAAGTCACCGGCGTATCGAGAAGGTGCTCCGGAATGCAGCCGCCGGAGGGCCCGCCCAACTGCACTGCTTTGAATTTTCTGCCTTTGGGTACGCCTCCCCCGATCTCATAAATTATCTTTCTGAGAGGAATGCCCATAGGCACTTCGATCAACCCTATATTGGTTATGGCGCCGCTCAATGCAAAAACTTTTGTGCCTGTCGATTTCTCGGTGCCGAGAGTCCTGTACCAGTCAGCCCCGTTCAGAATTATTTGAGGGATGTTGGCATATGTCTCCACATTGTTAAGCACTGTGGGACAATCCCACAAGCCTTTCACCGCCGGGAACGGCGGCCTTGGCCTCGGCATGCCGCGCTTGCCTTCCAGGGAGCGCATGAGCGCAGTCTCCTCGCCGCATACGAAGGCGCCTGCGCCCTGGTAAATTTCTATATCGAGATTGAACCCGGTCCCAAGGATATTGTCGCCCAGCAGGCCGTTTTCTTTTGCCTGCTCTATCGCAAGCTGCAGCCGGTGCACCGCCAGGGGATATTCGGCCCTGACGTATATGTAACCTTTGTTTGCTCCTATCGCTTTTCCGCCGATGATCATTCCCTCCAGGACAACGTGGGGATCAGCCTCCATTACGCTCCTGTCCATAAACGCACCCGGGTCGCCCTCATCTCCATTGCAGAGAATATACTTCTGGTCTCCCTTGACCTTTGAGCAGAACTCCCATTTCAACCCTGTGGGGAAGCCGGCGCCGCCTCTGCCGCGGAGCCCTGACCTTTTAATTTCATTTATTATCTGCTCGGAAGTCATTTCGGTCAGCGCCTTTGCTGCAGCCTGGTACCCGTCGCGAGCTATATATTCTTCTATCTTCTCCGCATCGACCAACCCTTTGTTCCTCAGTGCCCTGAGCACCTGGAGGCTGAAAAAGGGAATGTCCTTCATGAGCGGTATGGTTTGTTTCCTGACGGGCTCTTTATACATGAGCCGCTCTACGGGCCTGCCTTTAATAAAGTGCTCTTCGACGACAACCGGCACATCGGCTACCGTGACCTTTTCATAGAAAATATCGTCCGGATACACCGTCATCACCGGCCCCTGGGCGCAAAAACCGTTGCAGCCGGTCAGGACAATATTTATTTCCTTTTCGAGCCCTCTGAGCTTTATCTCCTCATCAAGTGCTTTCTTCAGCTTTAAGCTGTTTCCGGCTATGCAGCCGGTGCCACCGCACAGCATGACACTTGTACGATACGTTTCCATTATTCCTCCTAAAACATCAGGTTAAGGTTAAGGTTGAGGTTTCATAGGTTGTTTGTTGTTTTCTTAACCTTGACCTTAGCCTTAACCTGTTTTTTAATATGCTGTCTCACTGCCCATCACAAGGGCATATTCTTCAACTGCGTGTCCGTTCAATACATGCTCCTGGAATATTTTTCGTATTTTTTCATCGTTCAGGAAAACATATTTCACCGGCGCCTCATCGATAATCTCAACCGTTGCCATAGGCTCCTTGCTGCAGAGTCCGGCACATCCCGAGGTGGTGACGGCGACGTCACTGACATTGTTCTTGCTCATCTCGTCAAGGAGCGCCTCCATTACTTTGCGTGCACCTGCGGCAATCCCGCATGTGCCCATGTGCACGGTTATTTTTGCCCTGCTGCCGCCCTCCCTGAGAGTAAATGTAGCCTTATGCGATTCTTTTATCCGCTTTAAATCATCGACCGTTAATCTTGGCATACCATCCTCCTATATTTGCGATGAGCCTTTTTTCTTAAAAATCTTTTAACAAATCGAGCACCTTGACCGGGTTGACAGACCCGAAGGTGTCTTTGTCCACCACTACAACCGGCGCAAGACCGCAGGCGCCAAGGCACCGCACCGTCTCAAGAGAGAATTTCTTGTCAGTGGTAATGCCGCCCACTGCGATCTTGAGTCCTTCGCTCATCTTTTTTACTATTTCTTCCGCTCCCTTGACATAGCAGGCTGTGCCGAGGCAAACCCTTATATTGTGCTTGCCCTTCGGTTTCATTGTAAAGAAAGAATAAAACGATACCACCCCATGCACTTCGCTGACCGGCACCTTGAGGCCGCGTGCCACATGCCGCTGCACGACGGGTGGGAGATAGCCTATAAGTTCCTGCGCATTCTGCAGCACCGGAATCAGACTGCCGGGTTTGTTTTTATATTTCAGGATTATATCGTCCAGCTTTTTTGCGGCTTCCGCGTTATAATCCTCATCCTTGCTTTCAGGGGCCGCGCCCTTTTTCTTAAATTCCACCCCCTTGTTGGCAACTTCCAGAAGCAGGGCAGGGGAAAACGGTTTGGGCAGGTAATCAATAATTCTCAAATCCAGAGACTCTTTAATGCTGTCCTGCGACGGGTAGCCTGTTATTACCACTATATTAATATCGGGGTCCTTGGTCCGCACCTGTTTCATAAATTCCAGGCCGTCCATCTCAGGCATCTTCAGATCGGTAATGATAAGGTCATAGCTGTTGTTATCCAGCAGCCCGAAGGCTTCTTTTGCCGAATTTGCGGTGTTGACCCCATAGTCTTCCGGAATGAGTATCCTCTCACAACTCCTGAGTACAATTTGTTCATCGTCAACTACAAGGACATTGCCCTTCATACTAACTCCTCCTTATACCTTTATTGGATTAATTCTGGCAAGCCATATAAACCAGCCATCGCACAGGTGGTCTTTCATCAAAGCGCATACGGCATCGTTGGCATGACCGTTTATCTCTTTTACAACGCCGCTCATCGGCGCCTTTATTTCATGTATGTTCCCGTCGCCCGAAAGCAGCTTGGCAAAGGGCTCGCCGCTTGCAACGGCCTTCATTCCACCGGCTATATCCACATAGAGCATTTGTCCGCTGACAAGATAGTGCCGCACATCGACGCCGAGTTCCCAGGCGCCATCCTTAACCGGCCGTGCCCACGTTCCGTCTTTGTAATAAATGGTCAGGTCGTCCATAGCAGAGGAAGGGACAATATATTCTTTGAACTGGTCGATATACGCCTTTTTCACTATCCAGCCTCTTTGTCGAAAACTCTTTTTGCGACATTAATCATGAAGTCAGGGGTAAACGGCTTCTCGAGATATTCAAATGCGCCGAGCCGTATCGCCTCCTTTGCATCCTCAAGCGAAGGATAGCCGGTCACTACAACAACGTCTGTCCTGGGTTGAACTGTCTTGGTCTCCTGCACAACCGTGAGCCCGTATACATCCGGAAGCCTTATATCGGTTATCACAAGGTCAAATTCCTCTTTGGCAACTTTCTCGATTGCGCTCCCCCCGTCTTCGACGGTAAAGACTGCAAACCCTTCTCCTCCCAATATCCTTTTACAGCTAAGGCCGATTACAGGGTCATCATCTACAACCAATATCCGTTGTTTATCCATATTTCCCCCCTTACAAGGTTATCGTTTCACAATAACCTGATGAAGCAATATCGATGCCACGACATAAAAAAACATTTATCAGTAGTTTAACTTTTTTCATAGGAAATAATGTATATTTTTTATATACTTTTTTTCCGTCTCGTGGACTTCCCCGGCACAAGTCTGAAAAACCCTTGCTCACAGTAATAATGGCAGGTGTATAGTTATTTATACAGTCACATAAAATAAGAGTAAATACAGTATGCCTCGAAAATGCCGAGAATCCCTATTTGTTTTTTCTGTCATTCCGGCTTGTCCGGAATCTTTCAGAGCAAGTCGAAGGACCATTCCGGACAAGTCGGAATGACAAAATTACAACCCCACAACCATTACGCACTGCCTAATCCCTCTGCCACTTGCTACTTGCTGCCGGATTTTGTTAATATTTTCGATGTGTTCAGCTACCGGGAAATGTCGTCTTCTTCATGCCGTTATTCTGTCTTACTTTTTGCTCTTCACGGTCTCCACGCTTTCATATCACCAATATATGACCAACTGAACAAAGACATTGACGAACATGCGGAAGCTGATATAAGAATCCCCCGTCTGTTCCTTCTGGAACTTATCGGCTCAAAAATTACACACCACTCCATGCCGGGAGTCCTCAGTCTGGTTTACGGTTTATTTTCTTGAAAAAACGGGCTGTCCTGCCGACGGAAAATCTCATCAGGAAAACACCAGGCACAGGACCATGGGCTGATTCCTTATAGCATCGCGTTGACTGAAGTTTCTGCCTGTGCCCCGCAGGTCCGGCGATATCAGGACCTTGCCGTATATGCTGCTTCTTCCTTTCCATTCGGGCATCTCGCCGCCCTATGCATGCGAATTTTTCAAAGCCGGCTGCCTCTCAAGCGCTGCTTAAAGATATTGCATAGAATCATAATATTTGTTAAATTATAACAACTAATATTATCAAGGAGGAGAAAAATGAAACGTTTATTTATTGCAGTCTTAATTATTCTTGGCATAATAACTATAGTAGGGTGTGCCCAAAGCAGGTCACTCAGGCGCCTGAACAACCCCAGGCTGCGCAGCCGACTGCTCCGAAAGCTAAGCCCCGAAAGAGACCGTGGCTGAGGCGCCTGTGCTACCGCTCAACAGGCTGAAGCAAGGCAGGCTGAAACAGAATGGGGACAAAGGTCGAAGACATACATTTTGATTTCGACAAATCGGACATCAAAGACGATGCCAAGCCGATACTGAAAAATTTGTAGGGAATGCTCTCGCCAAACCCAAAAACAAAAGTTGTAGTTGAAGGGAACTGCGATGAAAGGGGCACCAGCGAATACAACCTGGCGCTTGGTGACAGGCGCGCAAATGCGGCAAAATCTTACCTGGTTTCGCTCGGCATTCCATCCAGGAGGATAAAGACAATAAGCTATGGAAAAGAGAAGCCGCTCTGCACTGAGAGCACCGAGGAGTGCTGGTCAAAAAACAGAAGGGACCATTTTGTTCTGACTGAAGCGAAATAATGTTTTTAACCACAGAGTTCACAGAGGAGAGGACAAGGGCATTGAATGAAAACTGAGAATTCTTAAAAAAAATCAAAAATTCCGTGACGGACTCATTTCCCCAAAACTCTGTGCCCTCTGTGGTTTATTCTTTCTATTTGCTTTGCTTATTTCAGGCTGTGCAAGCACAGGCGATGTGGAATCCTTCAAGCAGAATGTCGACATTGAAAGACTTAATGACCGAAAGGAAATAGTCGAGTTAAAAACCTCGGTGGACAACCTGTCACAAAGATATTTCCTTGCTGAAAGAGCAGAGCGTCGGCGCCTTAAAGGAGGGCCAGTCTTCTCTGCTCTCGCAGGTCGGCGATCTGTCAAAAGAAATTCAGGTACTTGAAGGCCGTTTCGACGAGAACAAATATTCCATTGACAAGACAATAAAAGACCTGCTTGCTGAAAAAGATCTGCAGCAGGCGCGGATCGCCGCCCTTGAAAACGAGGTAAAGGAACTCAAGGCAAAAGGCGTTCAGCAGACGCCGCCGCCTGCAGCGGCTTCCAGCTCCTGAAGGCGCTGCAGCGCCTGCGGAGGAGCAGAAGAAGGCGTCGACGACTGATTATACTATCGCCCAGAAGCTCTACGATGATGCGCAAATAGATTTCAAGGGAAAACACTATGATGAGGCAAAGCAAAAATTTGAAAAGTTCACTACCGACTTCCCCAGGCACACCCTGGCTCCAAACGCCTACTTCTGGATAGGAGAAACCTATTACGCTGAGAAAAAATATGAGGATGCTATTCTTGCCTATGAGAACTTCCTGAAAAAATATCCCTCTCACGATAAGGCAAGAGTGGCCATGCTCAAGCAGGCGTATTCCTTTATAGAGATCGGTGATAAGAAGACCGGCAAGGTGATACTGGAACGGATCATTGAAAAGTATCCCCAGTCAGCCGAGGCCGAACTCGCCGAGAAGAAGATCGCAGAAATCCTCCACAGCGGCAAAACAAGAAGAAAAGTATAAGCGGCTCCGGGGCATATTCCATGCGTCCAATCCAGGACAAGTACAACAGGATAATCGATTATATGCGCATATCCGTTACTGACCGTTGCAATCTGCGCTGCATATATTGTATGCCCTCAGAAGGCGTAAAACCCGTGGCGCATAAAGACATTCTTAGTTACGAAGAAATTTTGCGGGTTGTCACTATCGCCGCAAAACTGGGTGTAAACAAAATCCGCATCACCGGCGGCGAACCTCTCATCAGGGAAAATCTTTCTTTCCTGATTGCTCCATACACAATATAGAAGGCATCGAAGATATCAGTCTTACTACAAACGGCGTATTGCTGCATAAAGCAGGTCCGCGAGCTTGCGGCTGCAGGGCTAAACAGGGTCAATGTAAGCCTCGACTCCCTCAATCCGGCCAAATACAGGGAAATAACCAGGGGTGGAGACATCAACAATGTTTTTGAAGGTATATCCGAAGCTCAGCAGGCTGGATTATCTCCTGTAAAACTCAATATGGTCCCCATCAGGGGGTTCAACGATGACGAGATAGAGGCCTTCGCAGAGTTGACCATGAAAACACCTTTCCATGTGCGCTTTATAGAGTTTATGCCCATGGGAGCGAGTGCGCTATGGAGCGAGGAGAAATATATTTCGAGCGCGGAAATCAAGGGACGCGTCTCGTCTATTGCGCCGCTCCATCCTGTGAAACTGCGGAGAGCCGGCCCTGCCAGGTATTACCGGTTTGAGCATGCGCCGGGCGTGATAGGTTTTATAAGCCCGATCACGCATCATTTCTGCCGTTCCTGCAATCGTCTCAGGCTGACATCAGAGGGAAAGCTCAGGCCATGCCTGTTTTCGGAGACGGAAATTGATCTCAAATCAGCCATGCGGTCCGGGGCCGGTGATGACGAAATCGAAAGGCTCATAAGGCTTTCCGTCGAAATCAAACCGAAAGGCCACGCCATTAATCATGAAAAAAGTTTTGTTCATCTGAAGCCGATGTCAAGAATAGGGGGATGACAATTTCAATTTGAGATTTTCAGAGTCTCCAGTATCTGCTGAAGCCTGCCGCACTGGCTGCGTTTGCATCGAAACTGCCTTTTACATCAATTAGAACAGGGTTTGTATTGCAAATCGACCTGAGATATTCCATGGAGAATTCACCGAATTTCTTATGCTTTACGGCAGCAATAATGCCCGCATAGGGACAATAATCCTTCGGGGCTTCAATAAGGTCAATACTGTACTCTGCCTTTACCTCGTCCTTGTCAGCCTCGGGGTCAAATATGAACGGCTGCACTCCGTATTCCTTAAGTTCATTATAGATGTCGATCACCCTTGTATTTCGCACATCTTTTACATTCTCCTTAAAGGTGACCCCCATTATCAAAACCCTGCTGCCTTTCACCGTGGTCCCGCTTTTTATAAGCTCCTTTACGGTCTGCTCGGTAATATATTTCCCCATATAATCGTTGATCCTTCTTCCTGCAAGGATCACTTCGGGATGGTAGCCGACCTCCTGGGCCTTGAATGTAAGGTAATAGGGGTCGACACTGATACAGTGGCCGCCCACAAGCCCAGGCTGAAAAGGCAGGAAGTTCCATTTTGTTGCAGCAGCCTCAAGCACTTTTCCGGTATCTATGCCAAGGAGATGGAAAATAATCGAAAGTTCGTTGACCAGAGCTATATTCAGGTCACGCTGGATGTTCTCTATAACTTTGGCAGCCTCGGCAGTACGTATGTCGGGCGCGCGGTGTACCCCTGCCTTCACCACACTTCCATATATGCCTGCAAGGAGCTCGGTGGTCTCACTGTCCTGGCCGGCAACCACTTTAACTATGGTTTCCAGGTTGTGCCGCTTGTCACCGGGGTTTATCCTCTCAGGAGAATAGCCGAGTTTAAAACCGCTGCCTGCCTTCAGTCCTGAATGCTGCTCAAGAATAGGCCCGCATATCTCCTCGGTTACCCCAGGATAAACTGTCGATTCATAAACAACAACGGACCCCCTGGAAAGATGCCTTCCCACTGTTGCGGACGCTGATTTGAGCGGCCCAAATCAGGCATCTTGTGTGAATTTACCGGGGTGGGGACTGCAACAATAATAACGGATGCTTCCCTTAGACTTTCGGGCTGCGCGGTAAATTCGATTGATGCTGCAAGAATGTCTTCAGCAGAGATTGCCTCTGTCCGGTCATGACCGGACAGCAAGTCCCTTATCCGCATATCATTTACGTCAAAACCGATTACCCCTTTAAAGGCCTTGCCCAGGCCGACACAAAGGGGAAGGCCGACATATCCCATGCCGACGACCGCTATTTTCCTGCTGCCCGAAACAAACTCCTCTAACATCCACCCTCCGTCACGGTAGAGTTTTTTAAATTCTAAAAAACAAACTAATCTTAATGATATAATAAAGGAGCAATAAAATAACACTCAATACCAGAGGAATACAATAAAAATACTGTTTATTCGCCGTGACAATATCGGTGATCTTATCTGCACGACGCCGGCAATCCATTCGGTGAGAGAAAAATATCCTGATGCCAAAATCGGCATATTAGTAAATTCTTACAATGCCGATGTAATTGAGCATAATCCTGATATAGATGAAATATATATATATGAAAAAGCGAAACACACGCCGGACAAGAACAAATTATCTGTTTGGTGGGACAATTTTAAAGTATTCCATCGGATAAGAAAAGAAAGATATGACGTGGCGATAGCTTGTGGTTCATATTCGCCGACTCTGGCAAAATATGCTTTTTTTTCCGGCGCAAAACTTAGGATAGGATATAGCAAAAAAAAGACGCTGAATCTTTTTTATAATAAACCTATGGGCCCTTTGGCCTCTCCCGGGCATGAAGTAATAAGAGTATGTAATCTCCTGGGTCCACTGGGAATACATGACGGGCCCGGAAAATTAATTTTGGTCCCCGACAATGCGGAATTGAAAAGGTTTGAACTATACAAAAAAAATGCACTAAAAGATCCCTCCAAACCTCTCCTCGCAATAGCTATCAGTGCCAGAATCAAGGCAAATAAATGGTCCACGGAGAAGTTTATAGAACTTATTGAGAAGATACTTCTTCCGGAAACTGCAAGTGTATTGCTTTTATGGTCGCCGGGTTCTGAAAACAATCCGACCTTTCCAGGAGATAATGAATCCGCAGAACTCATCAGCAGGAATTTTGAAGGACGCATTATTGCATATCCGACTCCTTCATTAAAGTCATTAATTGCCGCAATAGCGGGTTCCGACATTGTAATTACCCTGGATACCGGGTCACTGCATATGGCTGCTGCACTGGGCAAGGTAACGGTGGCCATGATGACAAAGGGCAAGGCATTAACATGGTATCCGTGGAAAACCAGGAATACAGTTATTACTGCTGAAAATGCAGTGGATGAAATTCAGGCAGACAGCGTAATGCAGGCACTCGATGACTGCATTAAAGATTTTCATGGATGATAGAATCATAAAAAGTCTATAGAACGTCATTGCAGCGTAGGCGGGAATCCATGGAGCTTGCAACTATCAAAAAAAGAGTGTTCCACGTTCTTCACCAACAGTAGGTGCTCTTAAGCACGGGAATGACAAACAGGTGTTTATTCAGGCTTTTTGAGGAACAGCATAATTGAGCCATGAGAAAATTATTCTTTATTAAAAAACGTTTTTCTCTTCACGGCGGAGCAGAAAATTACTTAAAGACACTTGTTAAGCAGTTAAAGCGGGATTACGAGATCACTATTCTTTCCACACACTGGGAACCGGCTGACGGGATTAAGTTCAAGTACATACCGAGTTCGCAGATTACCTCTTTCCTCTCCCTGACTACTTTTAACAGGAATGTCTGCAAAGCGGTCAAGAACAATGCCCCCGATTGCACTATAAGCTTTGACAGGACACTCTGCCAGGATATTTACCGGGCCGGCGAGGGCTGCCACGCGGAATGGCTGGCGATACGGTCAAAGCGGGAGGCTTTTTATAAGAGAATCTCATTTAAAATAAATCCACTGCATCTGGGCCTGCTCAGCATGGAGAGAAGATTGTTCTCCGATACCCCCTGCATAATTGCCAATTCCAATATGGTCAAAGCCAACATAATAAAACATTACGCTGTGCCGGCAGAAAAAATTCATTTGCTCTATAACGGGGTTGATCCGGAGCGCTTCACGCCGGAAAACAAAGAGAAATGGCGTAAACACGTTAGAAATAATCTTGCCCTGCGGCACGATGCAAAGCTGGTGCTGTTCGTCGGCTCCGGCTTCAGGAGGAAAGGGCTGCAGGTCCTGCTTGAAGCTGTGCCTCTCATCAGGAACAATGAGATACATGTTTTGGTTGTCGGCAAGGGCCCGGCGCATAAATTCAAAGCGACGGCTGTGCGGCACGGCATTGCGGACAGAATTATTTTTATGGGGCCCCAAAAAGAGATAGAAAAATATTATTCCGCGGCAGACCTTTTTGTCCTTCCTACGCTTTATGACCCTTTCAGCAACGCAACCCTTGAGGCAATGGCGTCCGGCCTTCCGGTCATTACTACAAGGAACAACGGCTCAGCAGAGCTTATTGAGAACGGGAAGGAGGGATTTATAGTGAATGATATGCTCGATGCGCAGGAACTTGCAACTCATATGGCTGCTGCGCTTTCCGGAGCACATCACATGGGCGAGGCCGCACGTAGAAAAGCCGGGGAGTTTTCGATTGAGAAGACTGCATGCGCTTTTGCTGAAATAATAGACCGTGTAATAAGGACAAAAAACCACTAAAATTAACTTGATAATTCCCTGTTGCTTGCTACAGGATTAATGGATTTCTGTCATTCCGGCTTGTCCGGAATCGTTTTTAGAACAGATTCCCGACAAGCGGGAATGACAATAAGTAAAGATGCATCTTTTAAAATTTAGGAGAAACTTCATGGCAACTATGGAATTTCATAACATAAATAAAATCCTTGTCATAAAACTCCGGCATATCGGCGACGTGCTTCTGACTGTTCCCGTATTCAGGGCGCTGAAACAGACATTCCCCTCTGCCCGCACAACGGCCCTCGTCAATGCCGGCACCGAAGAGGTTTTGAAAGGCAGCGCATATATTGATGAGATACTCGTTTTTGACCGGGCAATCAAGACGCTGCCCGCTCTGGCCAGATATAAACAGGAAGCGGATTTTCTTGTGCAGGTAAGGAAAAAAACATTTGATATGACCATTGATCTCACCGGCGGGGACAGGGCTGCGCTGCTTTCCTACCTGTCGGGCGCCAGGTACCGGACCGGGTGGGAATCTAATAAAGGGTTCATCGGAAAGAAACATCTCTATACTCACCTGTCGAAGCCTGACGGCAGTAAGCATATTGTTCTGCAAAACATGGATGCTGTCCAGCCATTTGGGATTGATGCGGAAGACCTCTCCATTGACTTTTATATTCCTGATGAGGATAGAATCCATATAAGGAAAATCCTTGGCCTTGAAGAGCTGAAAAGTGGATATATTGTGCATGTTCATCCGACCTCGCGATGGCTCTTTAAATGCTGGAATGACCATTCAATGGCGGAAATTATCAGGTGGTTTCTCGACAGGGGGATGAGAGTGGCAGTCACATCATCACCCGAGCGGGATGAAATCGAAAAGACGAGGGGCATTCTGTCCCTTGTCGGCCGCCGGCAGGGACTTGTTGACCTCTGCGGGGCCACTACCATAAAGCAACTTGCCGCGTTGTCCGAAATTGCAGACCTCTTTTTCGGCGTTGACTCTGCTCCCATGCATATAGCTGCTTCGGTCGGGACCCCGGTTGTTGCGCTTTTTGGTCCGAGCGGTGCGTTCAACTGGGGACCCTGGGACAATATAGAAGGCAATAAACTCAAGAGCGGCTTTGCAGGCGTTCCTTATCCCGGAAGGAACGGAACCCGGACATTCGGCATACATACGGTAATCCAGGAAGAGCGGCAATGTGTACCCTGCGGCAGCGATGGCTGCAACGGCAGCAAGACAAGTAAATGTCTCGAGGAGATAAAACCGGTCAACTGTTATGGAAATACTGTCCGAACGACTGGAAAAAGGGACGGGCAAATCCAAATGATCATCTGTGCTCCATACTGAATCGTCAAAGGCTGGGGGGGCCAGGAAAACAGAACGCTTAAAGAGTCCATCGGCCTCATGAAGCTCGGCGCCAGGGTGCTTATTCTCTGCCAGCCCGGCAGTATGCTCGGGAAAATTGCGGCAGCGGAAGGGATAGAGGTCAGGACATGCAGGATGAGGAAAGCATTACGACCTCCCCGCGATATCTTTAATAATGAAATTGATTGCCGGCGAGCGGATTGATGTCATCAGTACCCATAGCGGCAGAGACAGTTTTTTGGCCGGAGCAGCAGGGAGGTTATCGAAGAGACAGCCTGTAATAGTAAGGACGCGTCATATTGCGCTGCCGATTACGTCGCGGTTCACTTATTCGGTATTGCCGCACAAAGTGGTGACCACAAGCGAGTATGTGAGGCGATATTTGATCAGCGCAGGAATCGGCCCGGAAAGAGTGGTTACCGTACACACCGGCATAGACTTGAGCAGATTTGACCCTGACAACACCCCCGCCCCGCTCAGGCAGGAGCTTGGCCTGGGGGCCATTGTGCCTGTTATAGGGACCGTCTCGATTTTGCGTATTAAAAAGGGACATCAAATTCTCCTTGAAGCGATACCCATGGTGCTGGAACGAATACCGGACGCAGTTTTTGTATTTGCCGGTGACGGGCCGCAGCGCGAAAATATCTTAAATGCGATAAGAAAATCCGGCCTGTCCGGCAAGGTATTCATGCTCGGCTTGAGGCAGGATATTCCGGCAATTCTTAACTCGATAGACATTTTTGTGCTGCCCACGCTTCAGGAAGCCCATGGAGGCGTTTTTGTCGAAGCCATGGCGATGAGAAAGCCGGTCATCGGTACAGATGTCGGAGGAGTCGGCGAGGTCATTAAGCACGGCGTAAGCGGTTATCTTGTTGACCCCCATAATGCGAAAGCCCTTGCCGATGCAATGATAGAGATGCTTGGCAACAGAGAAGGCATGGCTGCCATGGGCGCGGAAGGCAGGAAGATGGTTGAAGAGCAGTTCAGCACTGAAAAGATGTGTGACAGCATGTATGCACTTTACACGTCGCTGCTGAATGGGAGAGGCCGGTGAGACCGATACCTGTTCTGATGTATCACCATGTAAACCCGCATAAAGGCGATATGGTCACAGTGACTCCGGAGGTTTTCGAGGAGCAAATGCGCTATCTCCGTGAATCAGGCTATAAGACCCTGACGATTGACGAACTGGTTTCGTATATTGCCGGCGAAACGGTTTTGAAGCAAAAGGCGGTTGTCGTTACCTTTGACGACGGCTGGCTTGATAATTTTATTTATGCCTTTCCGGTAATTAAACGTTATAACATCAATGCATGCATTTTTATTGTTACTGACTGGGTCAGCAACTCAGCGGCCGACGTATCTCTGTCCGCGGCGGTACCTGCTCACAAGGAGGCAAAGTCACTGATAAGAAAGGGCCGCTCCGGCGAGGTAATCCTCGGCTGGGACCACATCAGGACGATGCAGGACAGCGGTCTCGCAGAGTTTTATGCACACACCAGGAGTCATGCGCGCTGTGCCGCCCTGTCGGGGCAGGAGCTTTTGAGCGAGTTGGGGGAGTCAAAGCAGGCCATTGAAAACCATCTGGGCAAGCCCTGCCCCTATCTGTGCTGGCCCTACGGGGAATATAATGATGCCGCATTAAAGGCGGCCAGGGAGGTCGGCTATAAGGCGCTTTTCACTACAGTCCATGGCGTCGTCAATCCCGGGTCCGACCCTTTTGCCATAAAACGAATAGTGATAAAAGACAGCATTGCATGGTTTAAAAAAAGAATGGGGATATATACCAATCAATTCCTTGCAGCCTGCTACCTTAAGATTAAGAAGAAATGAGAATACATCCTCTTGACAGCCTCTTATATCTATCCATGAAAGTGATGAAGTCTTTGGACAAGAGGCAGACGGGGCTGGAACACTTCAATCCGGCAGCAGTAAAAAATATTCTTGTGGTTTCATCGACTGCGATAGGCGATACGTTACTGTCTACGCCTGCTATCAGGGCTGTTCGGGAGAGGTATCCCCAAGCTAAAATCATAGCGCATTTTAATGCCGGGAATGCAGAGCTTTTTGAGAACAATCCCGATATCAACGGCATTATTCCGTATTACGGGGGATATAAGAAATTTTTTCGCACAGTCCGTAAGTTCCGCAGGCACAATTTTGATCTTGCCCTCATATTTCACGGGAACGAGCCGCAGGCAACGCCGATAGCTTATCTCTCCGGCGCCCGTTTTATCATAAAGACGCCGATCTCCAGGGAGTACGGATTTCTTCTCAGCAATACCTCAAACGGTTTCGACAAACCCGGGGAGCACCACGCCATAGACGTCAGGATGAAAACAGCATCATTTGTCGGCTGCAGCGGACGAAGCCGGGAGATGGTCCTTGTGGCTGATGAGGATGACAGGGCTGTTGCCTCATCATATCTCAGCCGTCTGGGAACGGATGAAAATGCTATAATAATAGGGTTGCAGGTGGGGGCAGCCACTCTTTACAAGATGTGGCCCCATCATAAGTTTGTGGAACTTGGGAAGCGGTTGCTTCAACTGGGTCCCAACATCCGTATCCTGGTGACAGGATCGCCCCGCGAAAGAAAGCTGTGCAGTACAGTGGCCCATGAAATAGGTGATCGCGCCTTTTCGACAGCCGCGGAGGTCTCTCTCAAAACTCTCAGAGGGTTGATCGAAAGGATGGACCTGCTCGTCACCAATGATACCGGCGCCATGCATATGGCGATAGCCCTTAAAACTAAAACGATCTCCTTGTTCTGTCCGACTTCACCGTCGGGGAGTGGGGCCTTTGCAGGACCATTACCTGCACAGGGTCATAAAAAAAGGAATGCCTTGTAAACACTGCATTACGAAGAAATGCGCCAGGCCTTTTTGCATGGACCAGATTTCCGTTGATGAGGTTTTTGAATCTGTCCGGGACGCCCTGCGATGAAGATTGCTCTTTACAACCTGACAACAACTATTAAATCGGGCGGCGTCGAGACCTTCAATTGGGGAATGGCGAGGCGTCTTGCAATGCGAGGCCATGATGTGCATGTTTATGGGGGCAACGGAAATATAAGACAGGCATTGCCTGGAAATGCCTCTGTCTTCACGTTCCCTTTCCTGCCGCGAAACCTTGTCCCAAACCTCGGTTCCCGGTTCCGAAAATTTGCGGAGAGACTTTCTTTCGCTATCTTTTCATTGCCGGCGCTTGTAAGGGGAGACTATGATATCATTTATATCCATAAACCATATGACATGCCTGCAGCTCTCCTGGCATCACTTTTTTCTGATGCGCTGACTGTTTTCAGCTCGCATGGGACCGAATTTTTCCCCTGGTACAAATTTCTCATAAAAAGAATACAATTTCTTTTTTCGTGCAGCGAATTTAATGCCGGACAGGTGGAGAATTATTGCGGCATCAGGCCCTCTGTCTTGCCAAATGGGATAGATACGGGCCTGTTCCGTCCCCTTGCTCCTGATAGCGCGCTAAAAAAGAGACTGGGGATAAACGGCACGGAAACGGTTTTGTTCAGCGCCTGCCGCCTTGTTGGATTGAAAGGGATACGGTATGCTATCGAGGCTGCCGCGGTCATGAGCAGGAAATATCCCATTGCATATCTGGTAATCGGTGAGGGAGAGGAACGGAGTTCCCTGGAAGCCCTTGCAAAAAAGCTTGGCATAGGGGGGAAAGTTATTTTTTTGGGCAGAATCGACAACGACCAACTGCCCCGGTATTATTCAATTGCGGACATCGCGGTTTTCCCAAGCGTTGCAGATGAAGCGTTCGGCATCTCAATTGCGGAAGCTATGGCATGCGAAGTACCCGTCATTTCAACGCGTGTCGGCGGCATTCCGGAGGTCGTCCCGGAAGGCAAAGGCATTCTTGTCTTGCCTAAGGACACACAGGAACTGGCCGATGCGCTGGAACAGCTCATTTGTGTGCCTTCGCTGAGAAAGGAACTCGGCAATGCCGGAAGAAAATGGGTCGTTGAACAGTTCGGCTGGAATGCGGTGGTGGATAAGTTTGAAAGATACTTACGGGCCTGCCCCCGGCCTGAAGATACAGGTAATTTTTGTAAATAAATATCCGGGAGCATTGACAGGCCCGGATTGCTCAAGGAAAAATAATGACAGCTCTTAAAGATAATAGCGGGAGATAACAGATAGCATGACAATCATTTATCCGGTGCCGGAATTGTTCCCCGACCATCGGGCCAGGTTCCTCCAAATAGTGAATACGTGCCACGCCATGGCTGAGACAGGAAACAGGGTTGTCCTCATTGCGGGCCTGAGGAAGGGTTATTCAATAGATGGCGCACTCGCGTTTTACGGTTTGGAGAGAAATGAGAACTTTTCAATTGTGCAGCTTCCCATCCTGCGCAGGGAACAGTCCCGCAAACTGAGATTCGCGTGGCACGGGGTCTTTCATTTTTTTCTTTTATTGTATCTCTTGTTATACCGGACATACGAGAAGGACAAAACCGTTATTTATCTCAGGCATATAAAACTTGCCGACTTTATTTTAAAGTTCAGGCGTATAATCGATATGCCGGTGGTATTTGAAATTCACGAAATTTTCCACCTCGGCGCGGCACAAAAAAACGAAAGATTAAAGCAGCTCGAGCACAAGGTTTACGGCAAGGCGGATGCCCTGGCATGCACATCCTCTCATCTCGGTCATTTTTTGTCGGAGTTTGCAGGGGGGGCTTCATCTGTACACATAATACAGCACGGCATCAAAGAGGAGTGGTTGGGCCTGCAAAGAAATGCCGCCCCGTCATATATTTGCTACACAGGCAGCCTTTATCCGTGGAAGGGAGTGGATGTGCTCGTTTCAGCCGTGAAGTATAGTCCAGGTGAGAAATTTCTCATTATCGGCGGAGGGGACAGACTCTCTGAACTTAGAAGTCTTGCTGAATCCGAAGGGGTAGCCGACAGGATCACCTTTGCCGGTGCGGCGCCCCATGAATCAATACCCGGTTATCTGATGCAGGCCAAGATAGCAGTGCTGCCTAATGTGGAGAGCGACGAGTCTTTATTTTCATCACCCCTTAAGTTATTCGAATACATGGCCTGCGGCGTGCCGATTGTGGCCTCGGACTTGCCTGTTTTCAGAGAGGCGCTTAAAGACAGAGAAAACGCCCTGCTTTTTAAGCCCGGGGATGCCGAATCATTGGCCCGGTGCATAAAAGAACTTGTCTGCAATCACGACCTGGCGCAAAGGCTGGCGAATGCCGCCAGGGCAAGCGCAATAAACTATACATATAAAAAAAGAGCTGAAAAAATATTGGATTTGTGCAACCTGGTATATAATAAGTTCGGAAAGAAAGGGCGCATATAATTTATGGAGCTATCCTCAGAAAATATGTTCAGGGACCGCGCCTCATACGCCTGGAAGGCCGACCGGTGCCGGAGGTCAATAAATGCATAAGCGCCTTATAACAAATGCCGGATTCCTGCTTCTGGGTCTATTATTCTTTATCTGGCCGGTCCCGGGTACTATTTCCGTCAGGGATATCTCCATATTTTTGCTGTTTGCCATATTCCTTTATAGTGCCTTCAGGGCCAGACCGCTTCACCTCAAAACAAGGGAACTCGCGCCCCCTTTTGTGATACTGGCCGTACTTACTGTATGGGTCCTTTTGGTGGCGTTCTTCATCTCTACAGAAACTGCATGGTCTCTCAGGGAGATAGCGGGCCAGTGGCTAATATCGCTACTGGTTTTCGTTACCGCCGCCCTTGCCGCTGTCTCAGTTGAAGATGGGACCTTTTTTAAGGGCAGGAATATTATGACACTGTTTTTTTCCATACTCCTGGCGCATATCCTTTATGTCGATATTTACGCAATGTATATGTTTGCCAGGACATCTGTTTTACCCGCATTTGTGGCCGGGTTGACAGGCGGGAAGGACAAAAGCAGCTATCTGTCACATTTCCTGCTTATGATTCTGTGTGTCGAAATTTATTTCAGGGCACGGCAGAAGAAAGGATACCTGGCCGTCAATAACAGTTTACTCTGGGTAGTATTGTTGCTCACGCTTTTCAGTGTTTATCTGGAGGGTGTAAGAAACGGTACGGTTGCAGCAGTGCTGCTTTTATTTGCTTTTATATTGTTGTATTTTTTCAAAAGCGACCGCAGTCTGAGAAAGCTTGCCCTTATTTCCTCTGCTATTGTGCTGCTGCTTCTATATGGATATACAAGTTCTATAAGTCCCCATTCAGATCAGAGGCATCGATGGAAAACCTTCCTTGAAACCATTCCCCTTGCCCTGGACACCAGGAACAACAAGGCATGGCTTAATCCCAACAAATATCCCTATCCAAAACTGAAAAGCGGTGAGACTGTCCATGGGTCTAACTACGAGAGAATTGCCTGGATCAAAGAGGGGGTCATATTCGTAACGGAAAACCCTCTTGGAGTAGGATTCGGGAGGAATGCCTTTGCACATGCAATGAAGAGAAAATACGCCGATGAGGACGTCATTGTGGCCCATAGCCATAGCGGGCTGGTGGATTTGGCGGTCGGTACAGGCGTGCCCGGTCTTTTATTATGGGTGCTCTTCATAGGATGCCTGATGCTGCGCACGATAGAAGAGTTCCGCAGCCGGGAAAGTTATTATGGGCTCCTGCTTTTCTTTATTACCGTCGATTTCACAATGAGGTCGGTTGTCGACAGCATACTCAGAGACCATATGCTGGAAATGTTCATGTTTTTTGCCGGTTTCCTCTATATCCTTATGTTAAGGGAGAAAGAGGAAGTGGTAATATAAACGGTGGCTATGTCTATTGAGAAAATTTTCAGGAGTCATGCATCGGGCAGCGCAAAAGACGATATCGGTGTTTTCTGGCATCTTTCCAGGCCTTATATATTAAGACTGCTTGCTGCCATGGCATGCAGTCTCGTCCTTTCGGGGATAAACGGCGCCATTGCCTGGGGCACAAAATCCGCAGTAGACGACATTTTAATCATGAAAAAGGCAAGCTACCTTTATATCCTGCCGGTAGGCGTTATCGTGCTTTTCTCTCTGGACGGTCTTTTTTCCTTCTGCAACAACTACCTTATGTCGTCGATCGGAGCGAAGATAGTAAGGTCCGTAAGACGGGAGGTTTATAACAAGATACTTTCGCTGCCCATTTCTTTTCATTCCCGGACTTCCAGCGGGGTCATCGTTTCCAAACTCCTCAACGACATCGGACTTCTGCAGGGCACGATGGGCACCATAAAAGACTTCTCTGTCGAGATCTGCACAGTCGTTGTTCTTGCAGGCGTTGCTGTTTCCAGGAAATGGGACCTCGCCCTCCTCTCCTTTATCGTAGTGCCCCTGATCGTTTACAGCATAGGAAATCTCGGTTCGAGGATGAAAAAAACGACGATGATGTCCCGGGTAATCATGGCCAGAATTACTACGATCATCAACGAGAGCCTTCAGGGCATCAAGATTATCAAGGCGTTCACTATGGAGAGGGAGTTAAAAGCAAAGAACGAGCAGGAGCTTGCTGATTTTTACCGTAATTCCATGAGGGAAACGCGGATTAGTGAGGCGTCCTACATGATTGCCGATGCCCTGGGAGGAATTGGTATTGCTATTATTATGTTCTACGGTTTCAGTCTGGTGCTCTCGAATAAAATCACTCCTGGAGATTTTGTCTCCTTTCTCGCCGCCATAGGGCTGATGTTTACCCCTCTCAAGCGCCTGAGCCGGGTCCATAACAACTTCCAGCAGGGCCGTACCGCGATCGAGAGGATCAGGGAAATCATTGCATCCGAACCTGAAAAAGAGGGCGGCGAAGAGATAGCTGTAAAAGGCGACATTGTTTTCGACAATATTTTCTTCAGATATCCGTCGTCCAACAACGACGCGCTGCGCGGCCTCAATCTGCATGTGAGACCCGGCGAGATCGTTGCCCTTGTGGGATACAGCGGTGCTGGAAAGAGCACGCTCGTCGACCTCGTCGCCGCTTTTTGGTATCCGACCGCGGGTGGTCTTTATATAGACGGCAGGGACATAAGGGGTCTTTCCCTCCAATCCCTCAGAAGGCACATCGGGTCCGTCACACAGGACATTGTTCTTTTCGACGATACCGTAAAGGCAAATATTCTCTTTGGCAATCCGGATGCCGCCGATGAAGAAGTGATAGAGGCCGCCAAGGCAGCGTTTGCCCATGAATTCGTTATGGAACTGCCCCATGGCTATGAAACCATGATAGGAGAGCGGGGGGTGAGATTGTCCGGGGGGCAGAAGCAGAGGATCACCATTGCCCGGGCGATAATCAGAAACCCCTCCATCCTTATCCTGGATGAGGCCACCTCATCTCTCGATACAGAATCAGAGCATCAGGTGCAGAAGGCGCTCGAAAAGTTAATGTCAGGCAGAACAACAATTGTGATAGCACACCGGCTCTCTACTGTGCAGAAGGCTACAAGGATCGCTGTCATGAGCGGCGGCAGGATCATCCAGGAAGGCACCCACGCAGAACTGCTCGCACGGGGCGGTCTGTACCAGGAACTTTACAGTATGCAGTTCACGAGCGTGGAATCGGCCTGAATGTGGAAGTTATTGCTGCAAGGCCGCTTAAAAAGAAACCTGCATAGAAATTCGCCCTTAACGCCGGATGATATAAAAGATTCCTCAACCATGCTTTTCTCTGTCTTCTCCCGTTACGGAGACAGCATTATCGCTTTCAGGGCTATTAATGAGTTCATGGCCCTTTATGCAGAAAAGTCCTTTATTCTGGTGACCTCCCCACAGATGGTCCCGTATGCCCGCAGAATCATACAGGGCAAGATTGAAATGTATGCAGTAAACAAGAGGAAAAATCCCATCAAGTTCCTGACTATATCGAACATGCTGCGCAGGCGGAATATCGATGTAGGTCTCAACCCCTGGAGCCATGGTGATGATTCAAAATTTTTTATAACGTTTGCTGAAAAATTTTCGGTTTTCGGAGCCTTTCGCGCTTACTCAAAAGAATATAACCTCTACGAAAGGGCGCGGGAGTATCTTTTGCTGGAAGCTGCGGCTGGCTCCGCTGCAAAGCCGGACCTTTGCGCAGTCTCTAATATACTTCTCTCGCCTTTCTCGACAGATGTCACAAAAAGCCTGAGCGGCAAAGATGTCGGGGCCCTCATCGGCCAAATCAGGCAGCACTTCTCCGGCGCAAAAATAACCGTGGCCCTGCAAGAGAAAGAGCGCGGCAGGTTTAGGGCTGATACTGAAGTATTTGTTTTCGGGAAAAGCCTGAAAAGATCAGAAGCATTTCTGCGGCTCCTCGAATCCTCTGACCTGTTCATAGGTGTTGACGCAGGCCCATTACATCTCGCTGATGCTCTTGGTGTCAGTGCAATCGGCATTTTTGGCCCTACGGCCCCAGAAACTATTTTGGACAGGTCCAGCGCTGTCCTTCCTGTCCGGCATGCATGCCTGAACGGCGTATTCTGTTTTGTTAGGCAATGCAAAGGGCCTCTTTGCATACAGGAGCTTTTCAGGAGCGATTTTTTATGCCATAGTAATCAGGCGGAATTTGACAGAAAAATCCGGCTTGAGACAGAAGCGTGCCCTTTCTTACGAAATAATTCCTGAATAGGGGCGGATAACAGGAATTGGAGTAATTTACACGTTTTCCGGTTCCGTGGTACGATAAGAAATGCATAAGGAGGCGCTCGGTGCGTTACGGTGAGAAGGCGATTAGTGAAGCCTGTTTGGAAATATGGGACAACCCGTCCCCCGAAAGGGAGTACGAGATCGCTATTGCCTATCCTGAATTTACCTGCCTCTGCCCCAGGTCGGGATACCCGGATTTCGCGACGATAAAAGTTAATTACATCCCTGCAAAAAAAATTGTTGAACTGAAATCATTTAAGCTGTACCTGAACGCTTTCAGGGACACCCATGTGTCGCACGAGGAAGCAACAAACAGGATTTATGCGGACCTGAAACGCCTGCTCAGGCCGCGTTTTATTGAAGTAATCGGAGATTTCAATCCCAGGGGGAATGTAAAGACAGTCATACGGGTGGCATCAAAGCGCCTTTTGCCCGCTCGATAAAAAGTTTCATTTTCTTTAAGTCTTTCTTGCCTTTCTTCTCTTCTATCCCGCTGCTCACATCAACGGCATGGGGCATTACACGCCTGATCGCCTTCTCGATATTGTCAGGATTAAGTCCCCCGGAAAGAATAATATTGCCGAACCGCTTCGCTTCAAGAGCGATGTCCCAGTTAAATATCTGTCCGGTGCCGCCGAATTGCCCAGGCGAATAAGTATCCAGGAGAAAGGCCGATACGCTGCTCCATGCCTCAAGCGGTTTCAGGTCGGTAAAGTCTTTTACCCTCAGTGCCCTGATGACCCTGTGCCAGACAGAACATACGGCAGGGGCCTCATCACCGTGCAGTTGAAGCACGTTCATTCCCGAGTATCGCATGACCTCTTTCATTTTTTGCTCAGTCTCATTAACGAAGACACCGACGGTGGTGACAAGCGGAGGCAACAGCGAGGAAATCTCCCGTGCCGTTTCAGGAGAAACATACCTGGGGCTTTCCGGGAAAAAAATGAAACCAAGGGCATCAGCGCCATAATCGACTGCCGCCAGAGCGTCTTCAATATTAGTTATGCCGCAAATTTTAACACGTACCATTTCGTAATTATATCAGGATTCAAGGGTAATAGGTAAGAGGCAATAGGTGATGGTAATGGGTAAGGGGTTTAGGGAAAGGAACTATTTCCCTTTTCTGACCTATAGCCTATCGCCTATTACCTATGTTTTATGTGATATAATAACCAATCCCGGAGGGTTTCCCTGCTCTGGTCAAAAAAAGTTCCTGGAGGACTAAAATTACGAAGCTGCCTGACAAAAGAGGATACTTTGGTTCTTATGGCGGAAGATTCGCTCCCGAAACGCTTATCCCTGCCCTTGAGGAGCTTGAGGAGGCTTATAATAAAGCCAAAAGGGATGCGTCGTTTCAAAAAGAGCTCCGGCATCTGCAGTCAACCTATATAGGAAGGCCGACACCTCTCTATTTCGCAAAACGGCTCACCGAAAAGCTCGGCGGGGCCAAAATATATTTAAAGCGCGAGGACCTTGCGCATACAGGGGCGCACAAAATCAACAATGCCTTGGGGCAGTCCCTCCTTGCAAAGAGGATGGGCAAGAAAAGACTCATAGCGGAAACAGGAGCCGGGCAGCATGGCGTGGCAACCGCTACAGGCGCCGCCCTTGTTGGGCTGGAGTGCGATATCTATATGGGAACGGTTGATATGCAGAGACAGGCCCTGAACGTATTCAGAATGAAACTGCTCGGCGCCAAAGTCAAAGAGGTGGACATAGGCTCAAAGACCCTGAAAGACGCCATTAATGAGTCACTCAGGGATTGGACCACCAATGTCCGTACTACGCATTATGTGCTGGGAACTGTTTTTGGCCCTCATCCCTTTCCTATGGTGGTAAGGGACTTCCAGTCAATCATCGGAAAAGAAACAGCCGCGCAGATACTAAAAGCCGAGGGCCGGTTGCCTGATTATTTGATTGCCTGTGTCGGCGGAGGCAGCAATGCAATCGGCTTATTTAATGAATTTCTTGATACGGATATCAGGATGATCGGTGTTGAGGCAGGAGGGAAAGGGATCGAGTCAGGGGAACATGCGGCACGGTTTGCCGGCGGTTCAATCGGTATTTTGCAGGGCTGTAAAACGTATCTGCTTCAGGATGACGACGGCAACGTGCTCGACACCCATTCCGTTTCCGCGGGACTCGACTATGCCTCTGTAGGTCCCGAGCACTCTCATCTTAAAGAATCCGGAAGAATACAATATACCTTTGCAACTGATGACGAAGCGTTGGCGGCATTTGAAACACTTTCATACGCCGAAGGCATAATCCCCGCACTTGAATCCGCCCATGCGCTTGCAGAGGTGATCAAGCGTGCCCCGGCACTGCCGCGCGACAGTATAATCATTGTCAATCTTTCAGGCAGGGGTGATAAAGACGTCCAACAGGTAGCAAAAATAAAGGGAATAAATCTTTGCGAGTGAACCCCATGCAAAAGACCGGAATATCTGTTGTGTTTGAGGCATTGCGGGCCGGGAATAAGAAGGCCTTTATCCCCTATCTTATGGCAGGCGACCCCGATGCCGCGACAACACTGAAACACGTCCTTCTTCTGGAGCGCTGCGGCGCTGATATCATTGAGCTGGGAGTGCCTTTCTCCGATCCTCTTGCGGATGGCCCTACCATACAAAAAGCTGCGGGACGGGCGCTGAAATCAGGTACTACGCTCAGGAAAGTGCTCTCCATGGTCAGGGACATCAGGCTCCACACGCAGGTCCCCTTGATATTGATGACATATTACAATCCGGTATTTAAATATGGAGAGGAAGCATTTATCCATGATGCAATACAGGCGGGCGTTGACGGCATTATTGTTCCCGACCTTCCCCCCGAAGAGGCAGGAGAGCTTATAAAGCTGTCCCGGAAAGGCTCAGGCGGAAGGCGGCTTGACACCATTTTTCTCATTGCTCCTACCTCTACGCCGGGACGAATAAAAAAGATAGCTGCGGCGAGCAGCGGTTTTGTTTATTATGTCTCCATTACCGGTATTACCGGGGCGGCCCTTGAGCTTGATGAAGAGTTCAGGAGGCATTTGGGTCTCGTCAAACAGGCCACAGATAAACCTGTAGCAGTAGGCTTCGGCATTGCCTCGCCCGATCAGGCTCGCATAGTGTCGCAGTTAGCCGATGGCGTTATTGTGGGGAGTGCCCTGGTGAAGGTTTTTAACGAAACCCCCGAAAAGGCGGAAAACTTTATCAGGGGACTGAAGGAGGCGATATAAAACAAATGCCGCGTCACCGTTTCTCCGCGTCATTTTATAAAGCTTATGACCTGGTTTAAAAAGAAAAAGGAGATAAAAACAGAAAAAAAAGTAAAAATTCCCGAGGGGTTATGGATAAAATGCAACAGTTGCAAGGAGATTATCTATAAAAAGGAAATTGAGAAGAATCTCCAGGTCTGTCCAAAGTGCAACTACCACTTCAGGATCAGCGCATCCGAACGTATCCAGTTCATAGCTGACGAGGGCAGCTTTGTCGAGACAGATAGCGAACTCTCTACCGCCGATCCACTTGAATTTAAAGATTCTATGTCCTATAAAGAGAGACTTGAGGAAAATACTAATAAAAGCGGCTTGAAAGAAGCTGCCATTTATGGGGACGCTACTATCAACGGCAGACCCGTTGAATTGGCTATCATGGATTTTTCCTTCATGGGCGGAAGCATGGGGTCGGTGGTCGGCGAAAAAATTGCCCGCGCCGCAGAACGCGCCCTGGAACAAAAGATACCGCTTATAACTGTTTCATCTTCGGGGGGCGCCCGTATGCAGGAGGGCATGTTCTCGCTTATGCAGATGGCAAAGGTGTCCGCTGCCATCGGGAAGTTGAAGGAAACCGAACTGCCCTATATCTCCATTCTTGCGGACCCCACTTTTGGAGGGGTCACCGCAAGCTTTGCAATGCTGGGCGATATTATTATTGCCGAGCCAAAAAGCCTTATCGGTTTTGCCGGCCCCAGGGTGATCGAGCAAACCATCAAACAGCAGCTGCCTGAAAACTTTCAGAGGGCTGAATTCCTGCTCGATCATGGCATGATAGACCTTGTTGTCGAGAGAAAAGAATTAAAAAATACCATATTCACTTTAATCGAGCATTTGACCTCCCCCTCTCAGGAAGCATGAGTTATACCGGCGCTGTCAAGTATCTGTATGACCTGCAGAGGCACAGCATAAAGCTTGGGCTGGAAAGGACCGAAAAATTCCTTGCCGTTCTGGGCAATCCTCACCGCCGGTCCCTTTCCGTGCATGTTGCCGGCACAAACGGAAAAGGCTCAGTTGCTGCAATGGCCGCTTCCATGCTCATGTACGATGGTTTCAGGGTCGGGCTCTTTACCTCGCCGCACCTGGTCAGTTTTACCGAAAGAATTCGAATAAATAGTTCTCGGATATCTGAAGCAGAAGTGGTACAGCTCACAGGGGAAATCAAAGAAAAAATATCCGCTGTTGCTGCCCGGGCAGGGGAGCCGACATTTTTTGAGTTTGTAACTGTCATGGCATTTCTCTATTTCGCCCGAAACAACGTTGACTGGTCGGTCATAGAGGTAGGCATGGGCGGCAGACTGGATGCTACAAACCTGATACTGCCGGAGGTTTCTGTTATTACCGGCATCAGTTATGACCACAAAGAGTTCCTCGGGAATTCCCTCAGCGATATTGCAGCGGAGAAGGCAGGAATTATAAAAAATGGTGTGCCGGTTGTTTGTTCAGCGCAGGAACCCGAAGTGGAGCTGATACTACGCAAAAAGGCGGCTGCGGCATCGTCGCCTTTTTTCATTTATGGAAAGGACTTCAGCGGCACTCTAAGGTCAACAGATATCACAGGGACCAGGTTCGACTACAACAGTGAGGGCCATGCTTTTGCCGATCTGCATGTTCCGCTCGCCGGAGAGCACCAGGTAATCAACGCCTGCGTTGCGGTACAGGCATTTTTGTTGTGTAGTGCGCATGACGCCCGGCGCGCCTCCGTGCAACCTGCTTCCGGCCCAACGCCCGACGCTGTCAGGGAAGGTCTTGCTGCTGCCAGGTGGCAGGGAAGACTCGAACTCGTCAATGGCGACCCGCCGATAATACTTGACGGGGCCCATAATCCTCATGCCGCGGCGGCCCTCGCTGGATTTATAAGAAAAGAGTTCATAAACCATCGCGTTGTCCTCATCGCAGGCATAATGTCGGACAAAGATATTGCGGGCATTCTTGCCCCACTGCTGCCCCTTGCGTCGGACATAATTTTTACTGCACCCGATTACGGAAGGTCGGCGCCTCCAGGACTTCTTGCAGAACACGCGGCATCGCTGGGCTTTCGGTCCACAATTGCCGTTTCCATAAGTGATGCAATTGCGTCAGCCAGAAAAATCGCGGTTTCCCCTCTGTCAAATCTTTCTGTTCCGGCGATTATTTTAATTACCGGTTCTTTTTTCACAATAGGCGAGGCAAAAGAGCTGCTTGGAGAGAGAGCGGTACTCAGAGACTTGAGGGAGAACTATAACCGTGCATAAGGGCACTAAGACTTTGTCATTTTTTTTAGCATGCTCTGTTTTTTTTATCGTCTGCCTCGCAGCGTCCGTCTCAACCCTCCGGGCCGCGTCTCTTACAACGATCACCGCAGACTATCTGGAACACTTTCCGGATGAGGACAAGTACGTTGCAATCGGCAACGTTAAACTTGAACAGGGCAAGACCGTTGTGTATACCGATAAAGCAGTCTTCTTTGCAAAAGCCGCCCATGTCGAGGCGGAAGGGCATGTTATCTATGAGGACCCGACTACCCTGATAAATGCTGCACGTGCTGAACTTAATATGGATACGAAAACCGGAAAAATTTTCCATGCAGTTATACAACTGAAGGACCAAAAGTCGATGGAAAGAAAAGGGGCCAACAAGAAAATTGATTTCTGGATCAATAGTGAGAAAGTAGAAAAGATCAATGACAGCCATTACTATGCATCGACGGCAACCTTTACCTCTTGCGAAACCATAGCTGAAGCCGAAGGCCGTTACAAGGGCGCCTCTGATATGAAAGTATTTGGTCCTGATAACCCTGACTGGTGCTTTAAAGGCAGCAATGTCGATATTCTCATAGGCAACAAAATTGCCGGCAACGACATGGTATATCGTGTTAAAGGCCTGCCGGTCATGTACTTTCCCTTATTTCAGGGCGCCTGAGGGCGCTGAACGCGCAACCGGATTGCTGACCCCGATCCTTGGCAACTCCAGCGTAAAGGGCTTTCAGTTCAGCCCCGGATTTTTTTGGGCCATAGATGAGAACAAGGATGCAACGTTGTCTCTTAATTATTTCAGCAAACGGGGCGTCGGAGAAGGGATTGAATACAGGTACCTTGATTTTGACGACAAAGGGAAGTGGTATGTGTATCACCTTGACGACAGACAGGAAAACAAAACCGATTATGTAGTGAAAGGCATGCATAACCAGAATTTCGGTGATATAACAGTCTTTGCCGATATTAATTATGTGAATCAGTGGGATTATTACAACCAATTTTCTAATATTCGAAACGAAAGGGTCGAAAGGTATACCCAGTCTTCTGCAGAAGTTTCAATCCCCTTTAGTGACTCGCGGCTATACATGCTTGGACAATACTGGGTAGACCTGCAAGTACCGCCTCAGTTGCAGACCCCGCCTCTGCCGGCACAGCCTGTCGCCCAGCGGCTGCCCGAACTGGGATATGTTGTGACCCCAACTAACATCGGGCCGATGATGTTTTCGATGAATTCGAGCATTTCCGATTTTACAAGGACAGGTGATGTGAGCGGACAGAGGCTCGATGTCAACCCCAGAATATCCTATTCTTTTGGAGATTCGGTCCGAATATTCCAGTCACTCTCAGGACGCGAAACCGCCTATAACCTCACGAATTTTGGAACAACCTCGGACCTGCATCATGAAACCTTCGAGTACACTGCAAACGCATTGACGCGGTTTTTTAAACAATATGAATCAGGCACGCATATCATTGAGCCGTCGCTATCATTTACCTATATGCCGGGATATTCCCGTCCCCTGCCGCTTTTCGACTCCGTTGACGTGAATAATTTTACTAACTATTCGCAGCCCACAGCAACAACCGCATTGATTAATAAAACCGCTGTGGCGCAATTTTCTGTCCTGAATACGCTGGCATTAAAAGACATCTCTTTGTCAGCCCGCCTCACACAGCCTTATTCTTTCAGTGCGGCCGCCAATGCAATCCCCAATTACATTACTCCAAGCCTTTCCGATCATTCCCTTCAGCCTACTGTGCTGCAAGCAAGTCTGGTCAGAGCGCCCATTACCTTAAGCCTGACTGAGGCGGAGGACCTGGCTACCCTGAAAGAGCAGACCTCAGCCGCCACTTTATCTGCAACGGTTGCAGAAGGAACTACGCTTTCCATTTCACGGTATTATTCGTATGCGGTCCCGGTCAGCACAAATCAGTACAGTGCCGGCTTCTCCACTGTTCTGAGCAAGACGTTTACAGTTGCCGGGAATATGTGGTACGCCCAGAATCAGGGCGGGATACAGGACTTTGCACTGCATGCAATTTATACCGCAAAATGCTGGGGTCTCGATGTATTATTCGAGAGGAAGCCGCCGGATACGATACATCCTCCGGAATACAGTTTGACTTTTCTTGTCCAATTAAAAGGCTTCGGAGGTTTCAAGCTCTATGGATTTAGTAGTGCAGTTCAATAAAAGCGGCAATACCACCTCGCATGATGCTGTTACCGCTGTAAAAAAGCTGTTCAAAGTACGCAAGGCAGGTCATGCCGGCACACTCGATCCGCTCGCGACCGGCGTCCTTCTCATATGCCTTAACGAGGCTACGAAGATTACCGGTTACCTGTCCGATCTGGATAAGGAATACATAGTAACGGCAAAACTTGGTGAATCCACCGATACGTATGACGCAGAAGGCACTATAACGCGCAAATCCGCAGCGGCCCTCGCGGTCACACGGAGCGAGGTCGAAACAACCTTGTCGGGATTCACCGGCGAGATAGAACAAACGCCGCCTATGTTTTCGGCGATTAAGATGAACGGAAAGCCTCTTTATGAACTCGCAAGAAAGGGGATTGAGGTTGACAGAAAACCGAGGGTTGTAATGGTCAGTACAATAGAAATTATGGAATTTAGAATGCCATATCTACGTCTGAGAGTTTCCTGTTCAAAGGGAACGTATATACGGTCACTATGCAATGATATCGGAGACGCCCTCGGTGTCGGCGCACATGTCACCGAACTTGCTCGCACCAGGATCGGTGATTTCACTCTGGAGAATGCCGCCTCAATCGACGAATTGCCCCAAAAGACAGAGGCCCTGCATACAATTGATGCCGCGCTGAAGCATCTGCATGAAATACGTCTGAACAGCGACGAATACATACGCGCAAGAAATGGCAACCCTGTCGTACTAAAACCGGAGCATGGAAGCAAAGGGGGCCAAAGTTCGTTTTTTGTAAGGCTCAAAAATCCCGAAGGGAATATATTCGGTATTGGAAAAGTTGCCGCAAACTCGATTAAGATAGAAAGGCTGTTTAAATTATAAAAGGAGAATGAAATGATAACCCGTTACACACGTCCGGAAATGGGAAGGTTATGGGACCTGGACAACAAGTATCAAAAATGGCTTGAGGTTGAAATAGCGGTATGCGAGGCATGGGCCGAAATGGGCGGGATACCTGCCGGGGCCGTAGAGATAATAAAAGGCAAGGCCGGTTTCGATGTCGGCAGGATTGATGAAATTGAAAAGACCGTCAAGCATGACGTTATCGCTTTCCTCACCTCTGTAGCCGAACATGTAGGTCCTGAATCGAGATTTATTCACAAAGGGCTCACATCGTCGGATGTGGTCGATACCGCTCTTTCCCTGCTCATTATGCAGGCGGCTGATATCATAATTGCTGATCTTAACGAGCTGATGAGCGTTCTGAAAAAGCAGGCCTTCGCTTATAAAGACACCCCCTGCATGGGAAGGAGCCATGGCATTCATGCCGAACCCATGACATTCGGTTTGAAGTTTTCTCTGTGGTATGAGGATGCAAAAAGAAGTCTACGGAGAATTGAGCAGGCGAAGAAGACCATAGCGACCGGCAAAATTTCGGGTGCTGTAGGCACCTTTTCAAATATTCCTCCGGAACTGGAAGGGCAGGTATGCAAAAGGCTCGGCCTGGAGCCCGAACCGGTTGCAACACAGATCATTCAAAGGGACAGGCACGCGGAGTTTATGAACTCCCTGGCGCTCATTGCCGCATCCGTCGAGAAGATTGCTGTTGAAATACGGCATCTGCAGAGGACAGAAGTCCTTGAAGCAGAGGAGCCTTTTTCAGCAGGGCAAAAAGGTTCATCCGCCATGCCCCATAAGAGAAATCCGGTGGGATCTGAAAACCTGTCAGGGCTTGCGCGGCTGGTCCGCTCCAATGCCATTGCTGCGATGGAAGATATCGCCCTTTGGCATGAAAGGGACATATCACACTCCTCGGTGGAAAGAATCATAATCCCCGACAGCACCATCCTCGTTGATTATATGCTCGACCGGCTGACAGCCATATTGAGAGACCTCCATATCTATCCGCAGCAAATGCAGGCGAATATCGATAAGAGCTATGGGCTCTACAATTCCCAGCGTGTCATGCTCGCCCTGGTAGAGAAGGGAGTTTCGCGCGAGGATGCGTATAGTTTGGTCCAGAGGAATGCAATGGAAAGCTGGAGCAAAGGGGTAAGCTTTATGAAACTGCTCCGGAAAGACAACGACATCAGCGCATATCTGTCTCAACGGGAGATAGAAGAAATATTCGATTTAAAATACTACCTGAGGCACATCGATTTCATTTTCAGGCGTGTTTTTAATGAAGGCTGACCGTAGTCAGCCTTCCATTTTTATCTTCATTAGAAGGAGCGTGATTGTCCCGGCCATGAAGAGAATGCCGCCGATTAGTGCCCAGCGCGCTCCCGGCTCCCTGCTTATTTCGAGGAGCACGGCTTTTTCGGGATAGACCCTGAAGTCACGGGCGTATATACCGGTCCCCCTGAAGATAGAGGGTTTGTTGGGCAGCAGACGGTCCTGCTGCAACACCTTTCCCGCTGCCACGTAAGCCACATCCACTGCCCAGTCCGCAATGTATCCGTCGGGGGTGAGGGATATCTGAATATTTCGCACCTGGAGGGCCGTGGTATTGTCAATATCCAGGTACGTCCCCTCGCGCGCGCCTGCGTAAGACTTGTATCCTCCCAGCGAACTGAACAAGTGGGCAAGAAGGATGAAAAGAAAACCGATATGAATTACCTGCGGAGATATGAGGAGCAGCCACTGGGTGCCTTTTCGTTTCCTTATTACTGATTCGACACTGCAGAAGAAAGTGTTGGCGGTGAGCAGGGCAAGGATGATCAATGCCCCCCAGAGCCACCATGTTATCCCAAGGGGCTGAGCTTTGAGCCATATGAGCATGGGGGTCTCGTGGATTTTTTGGAACTCCTCGCGCACCGGCATGATAAAGGCCCCTGCAAGGAGCAGGAGGATGAGCGTGCACAGGAGCACAACGGCGGTCCTCAATGATAGTAAAAAGCGGAGTGCCTGTTTCATGATTACTAAAAAGTATGAGAGCTTTTCATAAGAAGACCCACTCCCAGGTAAGTGAAGAGAACGACGCCGAAGCCAGCAATCCCAAGGATTGCCGAGGGTTTGCCTGCCCACCATGGCCGCAGCCGCGCATGGAGGTAAAAGCTGTAGAAAAGCCACAGCATGCTTGTCCATAATTCCTTCGGGGTCCAAAGCCAATATGTGCCCCAGGCAAGGTATGCCCATACTCCTCCGAATATCATCGAGAGCGAGAAAAGAGAGTATCCCACGAGAATCGCCTTATACTGCAGAAGCTCAAGATACGCATTCTTGTCCTTGAGTGAGAGGGACCCGAGTACTGCGGCGATGCCGAAAAGGGCGTAGGAGAGGAAGGCCAGCACCACATGGAGTTCGAACCAGATGGTTTTCAGCACCGGCGGAAGAGGCGCGTTATGCTGCGTTGAGACAAGGGCGAACATAGTGAAGACGGCAGCCAGTAATGCCGCGTACTTCAAGAACGCGGCGTGTCGCTTCTGTGCATTGTAAAACGGTATGGATAGGATGACTATTGCCGCAGACATGAAAGTGAGCGTATCATGCGGACCGACAAGAGGCAGCCGCTCAAGAGCAGCGCCCCTCATGAACAGATATGTGAGTTGAAGAAGAAGACCCAGATACAGCAGAGGTCTCTTCCAGAGGCTGAAGAGATAACAAGGGACAACAGCAAAAGCAATCCACATTGTCCGTTATTTTACATTAAAACACGCATGAAGTACGAATAGAATACAAGTGTCACTTCAATTCAGACAGTACGGGGTAATTTTACTTTCCACCCCAAAAAGTCTGCGACTTTTCGGGGACCCCGGTCTTTGCGAGCGAATAGTCTGCTGTGCCGGCCCTGCTGTCTATACGGAACATCATCTGTGTTCCAGTATATATGTGGGCTCGGCGTTACTCGCCCACTGCCGATGACCCAGGCGCTCGACTGCAGAAAAACAACCCCGTACTGTCTGAATTGAAGTAAGTGTCAGCCGGTTTTTTTATTGCGAGGTTTTGACCCCGGAATGAACATGGGTACGCTCTGCGTGTAGCGCACATATTCGGCGCCGAATTTCTCTTTAAGCCGTTTCCCTTCGGCAACGGCACCATAAATAAAGTATGCATCGGCAAGAATAGCCACGGTCAGCCAGTTGCGGGTCAAGTTCGGTTCAAAGGTAAAAATAATAATGCCGGCCAGATAAAGAGGATGCCTTACCAGGCCATAGGCGCCGCAGGTTATGAGCCGGTCAGCAGTAAGCCCTTCGCTATTTCCTGAAGGGGGCTCTCCCTTCACGTAACGCCATGCCTGCCTGAATCCGAGGAATTCCCGGAAGTCGAGCACCTTGAAAGTCAGCATCGCCAGCAGCAGCCCTGAAAGCTGCACCATGTGCATAAGCCATCTGAATAATGCCGGGCCTTTGAATAAGACATAATCGTCAAGGGAGTAAATAAGCGCAAAAGCCGCACCCGTAGTAAGCGCACTGAAAAAGGTATAAGAAAGGCGGTAGAAGGATTTTACAAATGCTTCGCCAACAGCCTTCCGGACAAATCCCTTTATGGAATCCTGCACGCAAAGGCTGTGGATAAAAGCAAACGCCATGAAAATGCCTGTGATTTCCAGCACCGTTATCACTAAAGTTTGTACCATATATAAACTCTTTTGTCTATAGAGGCTGATTTGTTATACTATTAATCAAGTTGTCAGGGGGTGTAAGCGATGGGCTCCAGGAAACGACCGCCGGAAACCTTTTCATTCCAGCCTTTTGAAAACCTGAAGGAGATTATAGAGCACAAAAGGATTGCCGTTGCCGTAAAACCTGCAGCAGAAGAAAAGCGCGACAGCGATGACGAAGTTTTTGCCGTTGCTATGAAAGAAGTGCGTGAAATTAAGGAATTCAGGCAGATAGCCGTTCATCCGAAAAAAATTGTTCCCCGCTCAGGCCACAATACCCCAAGGCATGATGCACTGCAGATTCTTAAGGATATTACCAATGGCCATATTGCTATCAATCTGCCTGATACTCAGGAATATGTTGAATGGTCCAACCCGGATTATTGGCCTGTCCGTAACGGCAATATTGCCCGAAAGCTCCACAGGGGATTTTTTTCTGTTCAGGACTGCCTGGACCTCCACGGCTTTTTCATTGATGAGGCTGAGGCGGCTACAGAACTGTTTTTGAAAGAGGCTTTAGGAAAAGGACTCCGTTGCCTCAAGATAATTCATGGCAGGGGGCTCCGCTCGCCGGACGGGCCGGTGCTTAAGAGCGCTTTAATAGGATGGCTTACATATCGCTACAGAAAAAATGTTATTGCCTTCGCCTCTGCCCGGCAGTGCGATGGAGGGCTTGGCGCTCTTTACGTTCTGCTGAAATAATTGTGTATTAGTATTTGTCCCCTGTCCACATATCAGCAGCAAATCTAAGGACCTTGTTCCTGCCGCCTTCTTTAGCTTTGTAAAGTGCGACGTCGGCAAATTTTACCGCTTCCCAGAAATTCGGCGTGTCATGCGGGAATTCGCTTGCGCCGACACTGATTGTTTTCTGGACAAAGCCCCCCGGTATCTGGATCTTTGCCGCTTCAACGCTGTCCCTTATCTTTTCAGCTACGGTTGCCGAATCTTCGGGTCTTGCATCTATCAGAAGCACCAGAAACTCTTCTCCGCCGTAACGTATTACGAGATCGGAACTCCTCACGCTATTTCTAATAATGATTGACGTGTCTTTGAGTACCATATCACCGACATCATGACCGTGCTGGTCATTTGTCTGTTTGAAATAGTCGAGGTCGCACATCATAAGACCAAGGACTGTTTTCCGCCGCAAAATGCCTGCGATAATGTTTTCAAAACTCTCCTCCAGAAATCTCCTGTTATAAAGACCTGTCAAGACGTCTTTGAAAGCTGAATCCTTGAGCGTTCGCATAAGCCGTTTTGCCTCTAATACAGGCTGGACTTCGGTTATATACTGCTGGACCCTGCTTGTTTTATGTTCGAGCTCGGTAATATCGCAGGCTTCAGGCCTTTCGCAGTTGAACTGGACAACGCCTCCAACATTGCCGCCGACAATTATCGGTATGCAGACATGGGCCGCGCCACATTCTTCAGTATAATATTTGCAAACATCCGGATAATCTATGGATGATACCCTATGGCCTGTCCTTTTCGCCCTGCATAAGTTGCAGTCAAGCTGTATTTCCCTGTCGCAAAACAGGTCCGTTCCTTCAGCCTCCAGCGGGTAAACCACCTTCATTGTATTTTTGCTGTTGGAAACCTCGTAAATAACGGAATTCCTTAACTCCATTTCACTCCTGAATATTTTCCCAAGCCTCATGTATATATCGTCAATGCTGTCATCTTCCTCGATAATCTTCTTAAATGATGTTATGCGATCTATCGTATCCATAAGCTTATTGAATTCATTGGAAAGCAGGCCGAGTTCGTCATTTGATGCCACATTGAGTTTTTTTGTCAGATCTATGTTGCCTGCCGACAGTGACCTGATTTGGTTAATAAGGGCCTTAATCGGCCTCACGAAAGACCGTGATATAAGCATACCGAAAATGATGGAAAGAGAGAATGCTATCGCAAAGGTGACACTAACAGCAAGTATAGCCAGGTTAAACCTTTTTTGCATCGAATTCGTAAAAAGCCTCCATTGCTCCCCGACGGTTATAGCATAGTCGTTCAAAATGGTGACGGCATCTCTTGTGATGAGGTCATATTCGGCTACATCCTCCTCTAATTTCCCGCTAATTACCGCCCCGGTTTTTCCCTGCGTAGCCTTCACATCTTTAAGACCCATGCCGGCAATTTCATCACCGATTTTCTCAATCTCATTTATTTTGTTTATTGCTTCTTCTATTACTTTCACCTTGTTTTGTTCTGTTACGGGCAGGACCCTATAGGACTCCGAGATCTGACCCGTGGCCCTCATGAAGTCGGTTATCTGGCCGCCGGTCAGTAATGTGTTGAGGTATGAACGGGCATCTCCGAGAGTCCCCTTTATTCTTCTGTAATTGGCATTTATAGCGTTCTGATTCTTGGTTATGGCCATATTATGCACCGAAATGTTTGAGCCTCTCAGTTTTCGTATGACTATATTTGCGGTTTTTTCCTGGGGCCAGATTTTATTGACCATTTCATTTGATTTGGCATTCATATCGAACATGGTGACAAAGCCGATGCCGGCTGTTACTATAAGCCAGAAGAGTGCCCCGATTGAGAATAATAAGAACTTTTTTCTTACCGGAAGGTCTACAAATGTTAAAAAGTTTGCAATTTTGCGGCTCAACTCTCTTAAAGATAATAGTTTTGCCATACTAAAAAGCATTATACTCTTTTTTCAAAAAGCAATCAAGGCATATCTGTTCTTTTATGCGCCGGAACGTTGGAACGGGCAAGCGCCAGATTTATGGGTTTGTGCTTTTGTCATTCTGGCTTGTCCGGAATCTTTCTTTATTTTTAGGAAGGCTTCCCGACAAGCGGGAATGACGTCCTGGCGCGCCCCACATACACGACGCACATCCCGCCGAAATATATTACTTGAAAACTATATGTTCCGCTTGGTATATTTAATATTACCGCCGAAGTGGTGGAACTGGTAGACACGCACGTTTGAGGGGCGTGTGGGGCAACCTATGCGGGTTCGAGTCCCGCCTTCGGCATTTTTCTTTTTCTGTAATATCAATAGGTTATTCAGTTATTATGTAAAGAAAAACTGTCCCCAGACTGTCCCCAGCTTATCTGCGATCTATCTGCCTCTTTATCTTCCCAACTCTACTGAGCTATAATTTTGCGAGAATGGTTTGTTACGGTTATAAAAGGGGATAGCCAATGAGAAACAAAAGCCTCATTGAAGAGATTTTAGACACAGCGATCGAAAACCCTATCGCTGGTGTGATCTTCAGCGTTTTTTTCGCCGGTTTAGGATTGTATCTGACTAATAAAGGAGCGCCTGCCGGTGCCAAGCCAGCCGACATGTTGTTCCTGCCTATGATGCACATGTTTGGAAAAGTCAGTTATATTGCATCCGTCTTTGTTCTTTTTTTTGCAGGTATTGGCTATGTTGTCACTTCTGTCAAGAAGAAAAAACAAACGGCTTTTTTCGGAACGAGAAGAACGCTTGATTATATCAAAAACCTGTCATGGAAAGAATTTGAAGAATTTGTAGGGTCATTATTCGCAAAGTTAGGGTATTCAGTGCAAGTGACAGGCGGGTTAGACGATGGCGGCATTGATTTAATAGTGAAGAAGGACGGCAGACCCTCTATGGTTCAGTGTAAAAACTATCGTGTGAACAAGGTAACCCTCTCAATGGTTCGTGATTTTTATGGTGCGATGAATGCCAATCTGAACTATGAAGCGGGGTATTTTATTACCACGGGTATGTTCACGCTTGGTGCAAGACACTTTGCCGATGATAAACCTATTGAGCTGATTGACGGTGCCAAGTTGATGGATTATGTGGGAATGACATCGGGGAAGAAACCACCTCAAGAAATAAAACCTGACAGTAAGGAATTTGCATGAGAGATAGTAAGACGCTGCTAATGCTTAATCGTAAAAGGTCTCCTCTAAGAAGTGTAGTGACTGGCCCAAACTTTCTGTTCGTGGTTGTCTTCGGTGCGCTGTTGATATTGTTGATTATTGCTTTTATCCATCATTCTCGTATTTCCAAAGTGGCTTCATCTCCACTTAAAGTACCTCAAGAACAACTGCCTATAAGCCAACAACAGGAACCCCTCAGCCCGGTACAAGAGTCAGAAAAAAGCTACGATACTGGTAACTACTCTCAACAGCAAGGGATAGATTACCATAGGTCGGAGATAACAAAATCGAAACCTACAGAAGTAATCGTAAGTTATTACACAAAACCGACTGGCGTGAACTTAAAGTTTATCTCAGCCCTCATTAACGATATCCCAACGGAAATGATATTTGATACAGGGGCATCATTTATAACCGTAAATAATCAAACAATGAATCAACTAAGGGTCACAACGCCCCTTATTAAAACTGTTGCAGATACGGCGGCAGGACCCACGGTTTCTTTCCTATTTACAGCATCCTCAATAAAGATAGGAACAATAGAACTCAGGAATGTTCAATGTGCTTATACTCCAGCTTCATCAATGAACAACCTTTTGGGAGGCTCTTTCCTGTCAAATTTTCATTACTCCATAAATGAACTCAATCATACAATAACCTTCATCCCAAATAACGAAAACGTTCAAATTACTGACAATACTTTAGAACCAGTTTCCGGTGCTGGATATGCCGAAATAAACGGCAAGAAATTCATATACCGTGAAGGACATTTCGCTGCACGGTAAAACTGAATAGCTGTTGCAAATTTCTGGATGACACTCCCAGTTGTCTATGGGTTCATATTCGACTATGTAAATCTTAAAGCCCCTCTTCCTTAGTGTTCCTTTCAAGAAGCGTGCAGGAATGGTGCAGAATCACTTTTCACCGCTGACAATCTGATAATTAAAATTGATTCTGCACGATTCCTGATAGCGGATATAATATTTCTTTACGGCAGCAGGTAATATCTATTGGCAATTTAATAGATTTTACCTGCTGTCACCTTATCCCTACCATCTCGATGCGTAAATGATAGCTGTGCTCTTGTGGGGCGTTACGGGGCATTTAGAATTGTTGATGCGGTATAATTTACTGTTCGTCCCCGTCCTCAGAACTGCTATAATTCTTCCATGAGCTTCAAGACTAACTCATGGAAAGAAAAAATAGACCCTGCTTTCGACAAAATAATTCACTATTTATTAAAACTTTTTGACTACGCAGGCCTTCCGTCCAAGAAGGGCTGGATTGTTCTTGAAGATGACTGCTTAGAACAATGGGAACGCCAAGGCATGAAAGGATGGATAAAGAAATATGAAAGTAGTATGGCTGATGAATCAAAGACCCTGCTTCACTTCCCTTTCCCAAAGAGAGTAACGGATAAAGAGAAAACAAAAGCTGTCCGTGATTTTCGAGAGTGGCTGTTCAATGAAATCAAACCGTTTCCTCAAGAAAGCCAGGCGTACTATATTAAGGCTTTAGAGCTTTTTCATTCGGAGGAACTTAACCGGATACATTTTAACGGCATCTCAACGGACAAATGGAAAGAAACGATAGAAAAGTTTTTTATTGATAGCATGATGTTGGCTTTTCATCGTCTGATGATTGATGCTGAGAACGAATTGCAGACAGTCCCTAAAGAAAAACTTCTGAAGAAGTATAATGCGCCTTCAACAATCCTTGATATATTATTAGGCATTTATGACTGCTCATGCAGAATGGTCTTTGAAAAGTCTCTTGTTGATCTGATCAAAAAAGCAAGAATCGGAAACGAGGAATCATTCTTTAACCTGCTTCAAATAGACAGGACAGCCCTTGAATGCGACTGGGCGCACAAGATGATCAGGAAAGCCCAGCTTTCAGGCAATGAAGAGTTCTTTAAGGAGATGGCAAAAGCGATAAGGACTTCTCCCCTTAAAAACAAAAAGTATAGGCATGGAAAGACAACAATCATACTGCTCGTTCTTTGGCGGCTCGGACTTAACAGACTGGAGAACAATGAACTTATAGAACTTCTTGAAGGCTGCGGCATAGAGATTCCTGATGACCCTGAGAGTTTTAGGCGCTATATTAACAGGCTTTTTGGAGACGATAAAGACAAATCCCCCTTTACGTTCCACCAGAACGACCCCTCAATAAAATAATCCCCCTGCTTTAAATTAGGACATGAAAAGCATCACATCATGTCTGGGACACTCCCCTATTTCGCGATCTAAACTTAAAGCATGATTAGTGATAGCGGGAAATATGAATCAAGAGTAAAAAGATATTTACCCATTCTCACGAGCGGAGGCGTAGCGGCTCGGCTCAGTGCGGCGAGCACGAGCGAGCGCAGCCTCCGACGCTTGGGGTATATTGCGTCCGTGTATATGGTAACACCGGACGAAACTATCATGGGTGACAGTCTATGATCGACTCCACCGGCAAGATTGGAAGTCCTGAAGCCTCCCCCTCACAGTTTAACAAGGGAGGCTCTATTTACATTCCCCTTATTTTTGGACTTGATACTCTCTTTATTGGATTTTATATTCAGGAATTTATTCTTTCCGATACTGAATGGCAATCACTTGCTGAAAACAAAGAGAAAGCGAAAGCCTCGGTATTTCAGAAAGGCGGCACACTGATTGAATTCCAGGGTAAGCATTTTTCTATACAAGCGGCAGGTAAATCCCCTTATACCTATGTCCTCGTCAGTAATGATCTTACCGTTAAAATTGCCTTAAAGCCCTCACGATTGAAATTTCCTGAAATCTATGTTGAGTTCAGAAGTCAGTTCCTATGGGGAGGGTACAAAGACGCATACCTTCTTGTAAGGGAATGGATAGAATCATGGACTGTGATCGTCAAAGAAGTCATATCAAGGGCTGATCTTACCGTTGATATACAGGGTACTCCAGTTTTCAGTCTGGAGAACATTGTAAGCAAAAGCAGACGCAGAGAGGAAATATACAAAGTATTCTCCACCGGCAGCGAGATTACGGGGTACAGATTCGGTTCGTCTCCCATTCTATGTAGAATCTACAACAAGGCCGAGGAGATAAAGAGCAAGAGCGGCAAGACATGGTTTCATGAGCTATGGATAAACGCTGGCTGGAACTGCATTACTCCCGTCTGGAGAGTCGAGTTTCAGTTGATAAGGGCTATCCTCAAGGAATACAAGATTGACTCCTTTAACGACCTCCAGAACGCCCTTGCCGACATATGGCGATACCTCACGGCAGAATGGTTTACCTTGCGGCAGAAAGGATCAGAAGACACGAACAAAACAAGATGGCCCCTTTTACCCTTCTGGCAGATAGTCCAGGGCATGACAGAGAACTTTGGTACTATTGCCGGCATAGACAGGTACAAGCTTAGCGAACCGAAAGTCGAAGTCCTGATACCTCAGATAATTGGCTTACTTACCACTACGGGCGCTCTGTTGGGTGAAAAGACAAAAGAAGGAACAATAAAAAAAGTCATTAGTCTCAGCGATAAATATCTCAAATCACAGGAGACGAATTTTGATGATGAACTGAGGGTAAAAAAGAAGAAACATTCTCTCTTTGAAAGACCATATCAGGATGCAGAGGAAAAATAAGCCGTGCATACTGAAGAACAATTTCCTGAATACTTGACAGACCTGTCCGCCATTCAGTATCTTTTAAACAGAAACGAGGGCGAAGAGATGAAAGGCACAATCCGCACAAAACAGAAATGTCCGGTCTGCGATAAACCATTCCTTCAGATACCAAAGATAGGGTTAATCTGCTCTGAACATAAGACCGTTCCTACTCGTTTTTTCGTCGATCTCATGTGGCAGGGACAGAGAGTAAAAATCTACAGTCATAAATCAGGAAGGATACTTGATACTTTCCAGATTGCAACGGAGACCCTTGAACATATCCGTTACGAAATAAGGAACCATCAGTTCGATGCTTCGCATTATGTTGTATCGGAGCAAAAGCAGTTTTATACATCATCCCTTCTTGAACGCTTCCTGAATCAGAAGATTGAAGGCATCGCTCCCAGCTATAAGAAGGATTATAAGCGGATGGTAGCCGTTGCAAATGCGTTCTTCAAGACTAAGGATGTAAGGGAACTGAGGAAAAAAGATACAATCGACTACAAGAACCATCTTGAAAAGAATTTTAAGATAGGCAGTAAGACCGTCAAAAATACCATTGACCTGTTCAAAACCTTTATGCGCTATCTCAAGAATGATCTTGAAATGATCGACACGGTTCCGGCCTTCCCTGAAGTTGAAGTGGAGACGAAACCCTTTAAATGGCTCTCCTGTGAAGACCAGATCAAAATTCTTGAGCATGTAACGAAGGATGATAAACCTTTTGTTATTTTCCTCATGTTGCACGGGTGCAGGCCGGGAGAGGCAAGAGCTTTGAAGTGTAAGGATGTAGACCTTAAGGCACAGACGATAACCATATCTACAACCTTTTCACTGAATATCTACAGGGAGAAAAGGAAAGGCAGGAGATCGAGGCCGGTTACTATTCCCATTCATCCTGAGATGCTTAAATTCATCACCGAACAGGTTAAGAACAACCTTCCAGAAGCGTTCTTGTTCATCAACAAGAGGAACGGAAAGCCCTATTCTGATAACAAAGTGTTCAGGATGTGGGACGACATAAGAACTAAGGCCAAGATCAATAAGGAACTGAGACTCTACGATGCAACCAGACATAGCTTTGCAAGTCAACTTGTGAACAGCGGCACGACACTCTTTCATGTGTCAAAATTGCTGGGTCACAGTTCAACGAAGATGACGGAAAAGTATGCTCACTCAAATATTGAAAAGCTGAAAACTGAGATAGCTAAAATCTCCCTTAAAGGTGGTGCGACTGTCCCCAGACTGTCCCCAAGACAAAAAGCAGCCAAATAATTAACTTACAAAACAATAAGATATGATTGGTGAGGTAGGGTTCGAGTCCCGCCTTCGGCATTTTTTATTTGCTGTAATATCATATCCGTAGACAATAAAGTTTCGCTTAAACAATAAAGTTCTTAATATTTGCCGGTAAGAGCGTCTTTCGGCAAACAATAAAGTTTCGCATAAACGGTATCCGATAGTACCCTTACCTTGCCGACCACGCGGCGCGATACACACGCGGCGCAATCACACCCGGCGCAATCATTTGTCATTTAAGCCTTTTTTATGTATTATTATGAAGTTATGGATGCATTATCGGTTAATCTTGACGGCATTCCTACCAATATCAGAAGGCTGAAAATCGGCCTGAAGCAGCTCATCCTCGATATAGAGAATCCCCGAATACAATACTTTCTTGATACTCGCCTGAATGACAACATCACTCAGGAGAAGATAAAATTTGCTCTCGCCGAAGGCAATGACCAGTATGAAAAATTGAAGGAGCACATAGAGCGTAACGGCAGCATATATGATCCTATTTGGGTTGTCCCCCAGGAAGAATACTATACTGTCGTCGAAGGTAATACACGGGCGTTCATATATGAGGAACTTTCAGAAAAATATGTGAATAATGAGAACTGGAAATCGATCGATGCCTACGTATTACCCTACAAAGTCGGTCATAATGTAATCAATTTTATCCGCCTCGAAAAGCACCTCTTCGGAACGACGCCCTGGGACGCATATGAGAAGGCGCGAGAATTATATCGTCTAAATACTGCGGAGGATTATTCTTTAAAAAGGCTCGAACAACTTACAAAGCTTACGACCTCGGACATCAAAAATAATATTCAGGCCTTTATGGACATGGAGGAACAATATCTTCCTAAATATAACAAGCCCGCAGAGAGAATGAAGTTCAGCTATTTTGTTGAATTCAGAAAGAATAAGGAACTTCGGCGCCTTGTCAAAGAAGGTAAGTTGTCTTTGATGGATTTTTGTGACTGGGTGGGGGAGGGGAAATTTCGGAGAGGTGAAGATATCCGAAAACTTCCTTTAGTCCTTAAAGACGAGCAGTCACGCCAGGTGTTAAGAACTTTAGTTTTTTGGTCTTTTTGAGCGCTGTTTATAAATCAACAGGATAGGTTGTAATTTTGTCGAGACTTTATTGTCTGCGGATATATCAATAAGTTATACAATCATCATGTAAAGAAAAACTGTCCCCAGCTTATCGGCGATTTTTCTGCCTCTTTATCTTCCCAACTCTACTGAGCTATAATTTTGCCAGAATAGTTTGTTGCGGTTATAAAAGGGGATAGCCAATGAGAAACAAAAGCCTCATTGAAGAGATTTTAGACACAGCGATCGAAAACCCTATCGCTGGTGTAATCTTCAGCGTTTTTTTCGCTGGTTTAGGATTGTATCTGACTAATAAAGGAGCGCCTGCCGGTGCCAAGCCAGCCGACATGATGTTCCTGCCCATGATGCACATATTTGGAAAGGTCAGTTATATTGCATCCGTCTTGATTCTTTTTTTTGCAGGTATAGGCTATGTTGTCACTTCTATCAAAAAGAAAAAACAAACGGTTTTTTTTGGAACGAGGAAAACGCTTGATGGTATCAAAAGCCTGTCATGGAGGGAATTTGAAGAATTTGTAGGGTCATTATTCACGAAGTTAGGGTATTCAGTGGAAGTAACAGGCGGGTTAGATGATGGCGGCATTGATTTAATAGTGAAGAAGGACGGCAGAACCTCTATGGTGCAGTGTAAAAACTATCGTGTGAGCAAGGTAAACCTCTCAATGGTTCGTGATTTTTATGGTGCGATGAATGCCAATCTGAACTATGAAGCGGGGTATTTTATTACCACGGGCATGTTCACCCTTGATGCAAGACACTTTGCCGATGATAAACCTATTGAACTGATTGACGGTGCCAGGTTGATGGATTATATGGGAATGACATCAGGGAAGAAACCACCTCAGATATAAGCCAGTGAATATGCATAATAAAGAAATTATTAAAACTCGGATATAGAATTTATGGATGACAAAGAAGAAATAATAGAAGGGGAATTGAAGAATAAGCATTCCGGCTGCGAAAATAATACAGCCAATGACCAAGCCAACCACGGACGGTTTAAATGGATAAAAAGATGCGGTGATTCGGCCCCCAATTGGATTATAGCGGTCTTCACTATAGTTATAGGCATTGTTGGTTGTCTCCAGTGGAAAATACTTAGTGGGCAATTGGAAGAAACTGCAAAAGAATTCCGCGCTTCTCATCGACCTTGGGTCAGCATTAGTGAAGTTCATACTGTCACTCCGCTCACATTCAGCTCCAAAGGTGCTACAGTCGCTGTAATTATTTCTCTTAAAAACAGTGGCGCATCCCCGGCCATAGGAGTTTTTGATGCGGATAGTTCTGAATTGATTATTGGGCATGTGCCGTCGACTGCCAACGAAGCTATTCAGATAATCGGGTGTGGTAAAATGCCTAAAGATTCCCCCATCGAAAAGGCAAGTGATTATGTGGGGCATTTTATTGTTAGCGGAGCAACTTTTAAAGAGACAGCTGAGACTTGGAGTACAAAAAAAAGTTTTTCTATCAATATGCCAGTAGAAGTATGGTTCCCGACTTGTGTACGCTATAAAGACGAGATGGGCGATTCTCATGCTACCGGTGCAATTTGGCGGTATATTACTCCTGATGGAAAGACTATCTTTAACCCCAAGGGGACAATTAAAGGGAAATTTATAATCTTCCCCACGGGCAATACTGCATATTAATAACATTATGCAAAGGATTGCAACGATCCAAATTAGGACACTACCCAAAAAACGCAGAGCTAAACGAAAGAGAGTTTATGTTGTATGGCGTTAGAGAAAAGCTGGCTGCATATTAATTTTCATAGGATACTGCCCCTCTTCCTTAATGTTCCTTTCAAGAAGCGTGCAGGAATGGTGCAGAATCACTTTTCACCGCTGACAATCTGATAATTAAAATTGATTCTGCACGATTCCTGATAGCGGATATAATATTTCTTCCCGGCAGCAGGTAATATCTATTGGCAGTTTAATAGTATCCCTGCCAGGTCTATGCGTAAACCCCAACCCCGCAATTGTGGGGCAATACGGGGCATAAAGAGCATTCCGGCGCGTGGAATCAATTGCAACGTCCCCGTCCTCATTAAGATTAAGCACCCTGCCGTATTTTTTATACTGTGCTAAAATTACATTACAGACCGCTATAAATTTAAGGAGGATGACACATGTTAAGCACCGTTAAAATAAAAATTACACCAAAGGAATTGATAGACGCTGTAAAAGAGATGAAGAAAAAAGAAAGGGATGCCTTCCTGGAAGACCTTCTTGCTTCCACATCACCGGAATATCTTCATAGCATTAAAGAAGCAAGGGCCGATTATAAAGCCGGCAGAACGAAAGCACATATAGAGGTTTTCGGTAATTGAGCTATGAGTTCGTTTATACCCGCAGGACTGATAGAGATATTCAGAAGCTCGATGATATTACAAAGAAACGAATCGGCAAAGCCCTCCTTATGATAAAATTGAAAATATGCAATTCCTGTGGGATAGAGTAAAGGCTAAAAAGAACAAAATAAAGCATAAGGTATCTTTTGATGAAGCTATTACGGTATTTTATGATCCATTGTCTGCGACTTTCGATGACCCGGATCACTCATCTGACGAACAGAGGTTTATCACTATTGGGCACTCCTCTCATGGGCGGCTGCTTGTAGTAGCTCATACCGAGACGGGGAAAATAATACGGATTATAAGCGCGCGTGCTGCAACCGCGCATGAAAGGAAAAGACATGAAGGATAAAACAAAAAAAGTTCAAGACGAATTGCGACCCGAATACAATTTTGACTATTCAAAGGCTGTTAGAGGAAAGTATCATAAACGACTATTGGCCGAAGGTGCTAATGTTGTTATGTTAGAGCCTGATGTGGCTAAGGAGTTTGTTGATTCAGCCGCTGTCAATGATGCATTAAGGTCACTGCTCGATCTTACAAAAACAACGCAGCGCCTGACAAAAAAATCTGGCGCACGTGGAATAGCTGCACATAAATGAAAAAAGAAAGAATAAGGAATTGTCCTGCATGTTAGCAGGCTTACTGTGAACAAACTGTGAACAGTCTATTTTCGACTAACAATTAACGCCTGTATTTCAGCATCTTAGAAATTCAGAATGCGGGTTCGAGTCCCTCCTTAGGCATTTTTCTTTTCCAGATTATTCATATCCGCAGACAACAAAGTTTGGCTTAAACAACAAAGTTCTTAATATTTCGGCAACTAATCCAAATTGAGGAAACGATAAAGTTCTCACATTTAGTCGGAGCAAAATAATTCTATGAATTTTGAGTCTTGACAGAGGCGGGGTACGCTTAAGATAATAGTTTAGCGCCATTCCAAGGCAAAAAGGAAGACACAATTTTTTAAAAAGACACCAAGGGGCAATAAAAAAGTGAGTATCACTAAACACTGGCACGACAGTTTCGACATAATAACAGACATGGTTTCACTTCATGATAAAGACTTCAAGATCGTAAGGGCGAATAAAGCCTTCTTAGCCGCTTTTAATAAAACACGGGAGTCGGTCTGCGGGACCCGGTGTTGTCAACTGGTCCACAAAACCGATGTTCCAATTTACAATTGCCCTCTTAAACATTCATTAGAATCAAGGCATACGGCTGTAAGGGAGCTTTATGAGCCGGCCTTAGGACTTTATTTAGAGGTTACATGCTATCCCGTGTTTGATGATAAGGGAGAATTCGAAGGAGTATTGCACTTTACAAAGGATATTACTGAACGCAAGAAGGCAGCGGACACTTTAAAGCAGAGCGAGACCAGCTATCGGTTACTGGTCGAAAATATCCCGCAAAAAATATTTTTCAAAGACCGGAATTCTGTTTATATATCATGCAATGGGAATTATGCCGGGGATCTTAAGATCGACTCGTCCGAAATCGCTGGAATGACCGATTATGATTTTTATCCCAAAGAACTGGCTGATAAATACAGGGCCGATGATAAAAGGGTCATGGAAAAAGGTGAGAAAGAAGATATTGAAGAAAAATATATCCAGAACGGCAATGAATATTTTGTTTATACAGTTAAAACACCGGTGAGAGATGCACAAGGAAACGTCCTTGGAATATTAGGTATTTTCAGTGACATCACGGAGCGTAAAAAGGCGGAAAAGAGGATTTCCAGGTTGAATCGCTTGTATTCAGTTCTGAGCAAAGTCAACGAGGCCATCGTTCGCACCAATGATTCTATAGAGCTGTTTAACCTGGTGTGCCGCATTGCTGTTGAAGATGGATTATTCAAGATGGCATGGATTGGTCTGACCGATCCGGATTCGCGAATAGTCCAACCGATGGCCAGCTATGGGGACACAGAGGGTTATCTTAACAGTGTCAAGGTTTACGCGGCCGAAGTGCCCGAAGGTAAAGGGCCTACCGGCACTGCAGCTTCCGAAGGTAAGCACTCAGTTGTCGGCGACATTGAACATGATCCTCGCATGCTTCCGTGGCGGGATAAAGCCCTGCGGCACGGACTCCGGTCTTCCTCAGCCTTCCCCATCCATGCCGGCGCCAATGTCATAGGAGCTTTAACTGTCTACTCGGATGAGCCGCAGTTCTTTACCGATGAGGAAATACAACTTCTCACATCTTTGGCGGAAGATGTCTCTTTTGCAATTGAGTTCATGGCGACTGAGAAAAAACGACTGGCGGCTGAGGAGGCGCTGCGGATAATCAACGAAGAACTTGAACAGAGGATAGCCATACGCACGGCTGACCTTGAAGCTGCCAATAAAGAGCTTGAATCTTTTGTCTACTCTATTTCCCATGACCTGCGTGGGCCGTTACGGACAGTCTCCGGGTTCTCCCAGATCATAATGAAGGACATTGCGGACAAACTTGACGAAAAGGGGAAACGATACTTTTCCCGCGTACTTGAAGGAACGGAAAAGATGAGTCGTCTTATCGACGATCTTCTAAACCTTTCCAGGATCTCAAAGCAGGAGATACAGCTGAGAGAGGTTAATCTGAGCACAATGACAGCATCAATCGTTGCCGAACTGCGCGAGGCCAATCCGGACAGGAGTGTCGAGGTAGACATTAAGGAAGGGCTTACCGTCTTTGCAGACCCGGGGCTGATCGAGATTGTCCTGACCAATCTAATCGGGAATTCATGGAAGTTCACAGCTAAAAACGATAACGCCCGCATAGAATTCGGAAGTGTGGAGAATGATGATAAAGTCATTTACTATGTAAGGGACAACGGCACGGGGTTCGACCAGAAATATGCAGGAAAGATGTTTTGGCCCTTTCACAGACTTCATTCAGAGGAAGCGTTCGAGGGCACCGGGATAGGGCTTGCCATTGTCGACCGTATCATAAGCCGTCATGGAGGGAAGGTCCGGGCAGAGGGCAAAGAGGGAAAAGGCGCGACTGTTTATTTCAGTTTAACCTGAGCCATAATGTTCTATTAATTGTCCTTTTTTGCCGGATGGATGGCCAGGCAATCGTACACGACTCTTTCCCCTTGGTAGTTTGTGCTGCTGCGGCGCACAATCCGCCATCCCTTCAGTTCGTGCCAGCTTTTATCGGCAATTGCAGGGGCCAATGTTTCATCCTCCTTTGTCAGATCGGCCAGTTCGCGGCTCTGGGTCAGAACTACAGTCCTGATCCCGGCGCCGGCGATAACCATTATGGGCTCAATCACCATGTTTTCGAGTTCCGGCATCATTGCCGGGGCCGTAACTGCGCGAGCTTTCAACTGGATCATCCGCGCGCGGGTATCGGTGCCCGACTCTTCCATGGCAAAATGCGCCATGTCCAGCAGCCTCAGACGGACGGCGTTCAAGTCCTCTATCTGTTCAAGTTTTTTGCATTCCGGATGGCTCCCGATTACTTTGACAAGTGTCGAAATTTCTTTCAAATAAGGGGTCCTTTGGTTGTCAGGGACAAGGAACATGATTATCACCCGCACCAGTGGCTCGCCCGGTTTCCCGTAATCCATTCCCTGAGGACACCAGCCGATAGCACAAAGCAATTCACCATCAAACGCGACCGGAGCATGGGGGCAAGCCCAGCCGGACCCCAGAGATGTATTAGAGACGCTCTCACGGGCCATAACAGCGCCAACGATATCAGTCCCTGCCGGGACGGAGGGTACTGCTTCCAGCAGGCTCGCCAGGACCTCAAGGGCATCTTTTTTATTGTAATCAGACAGTTCGATCAACCGTCCCTCTTCCAACGCCTCAAGGATGGTATTCAGCATTTCAATCACCTCCGAATCGTTTATAGAACCACTGCTTTACGATATGTGTTAACAAACTGTATGTCAAGAGAAAGGACGCTATCCATCCCCAGTAGCTCAGCGGCAGAGGAACAAAGCCGAATGTCCTGGCAAAGGGAGAGTAAGGCAGCCAGGCTCCGACGGCCATAACGCAGAGGGTGGTCAGCGTCATAGGCAGGGAAGCGCGGCTCTGGATAAAGGGTATGCGTTTGGTGCGGATGATGTGGACGATAAGCGTCTGAGTCAGCAGTGACTCGACAAACCACCCGGTCTGGAAAAGTGTCGCGTGCATCTCCCGGGCGGATGCTGTCTGGGACATGTCAAGAAAGGCCCGGCCATTAAAAAAGAACCACATCAAACCGAATGTCGCGTAGTCGAAAATTGAGCTGATCGGTCCGACGAAGATCATGAACCATTTGATGTTCGAGATGTCCCATTTGCGGGGCCGCACAATCAGTTCCTCGTCCACATTATCAGAGGGTATACCGGTCTGGGAGAAGTCATAGAGGAGGTTGTTCAAAAGAATCTGGATGGGCAGCATCGGCAGGAACGGCAGCAGGTAACTGGCGCCCAGCACGCTGAACATGTTGCCGAAATTGGAGCTGGCCCCCATGCGTATGTATTTTATAATATTAGAGAATACCTTTCGTCCCTCGAGAATGCCGTCAGCGAGTACCAGCAGGCTTTTTTCGAGCAGCACAATGTCGGCGGATTCCTTTGCCACATCCACCGCAGAGTCCACTGAAATCCCAACGTCGGCTGCGTGCAGGGCCGGCGCGTCATTGATTCCGTCACCCATGTAGCCCACGACATGCCCGCTCTTGCGCAGCGACCCGATCACCCGCTCCTTCTGAAAAGGGGACAGCTTCACCAGCACATTGGACTCGACAGCGGTTTTTGAAAACTCTTCCTGGCTCATGCGGTCCAACTCTTCACCGGACACGATGCGATGCACATCTATCCCGACATCGTGGCAGATTTTACCGCTTACGAGCGCGTTGTCGCCCGTGAGTATCTTGATCTGCACCCCCGCTTCCCTAAGCAGCGTGATCGCCTTGGCCGCCGAGTCCTTGGGAGGATCGAGGAAGGCGATGTACCCGAGCAGGACCAGGCCGGATTCATCCTGGGTGGCAAACCGGGTCTGCTCCCGCGGGAACTCCCTATAGGCAATGGCGAGACATCGGTAGCCCTGGTTGTTTAGGAGAGCGACTTCTTCAAAAAGATCATCCTTGATCATGTCGAGCAGGGGATAAATCTCATCATCCAGCTGGTAGTGGCTGCAGCAGGTATATATTTCCTCGACCGCGCCCTTGCAGATGAGGACATGGTCGCCTTCAAACTCGACCACAACAGACATGCGCCTGCGCTGAAAATCAAAGGGCAGTTCATCCACCAGGCGGCAATCGTCCTCTACATCGAACTCGCGATGCTGAAGAACGGCCCTGTCCAGCAGGTTGCGGAGCCCTGTCTGGTAATAACTGTTCAGGTAGGCGTAGCGCAGAACGCTTTCGCTCTTCTCTCCGGTGACATCCACGTGTTTTTCAAGGATGACGAGGTCCTGGGTCAGCGTACCTGTCTTGTCCGTGCAGAGGATGTCGATGGCTCCGAAATTCTGGATGGCGGAGAGCTGTTTGACTATGACCTTTTTCCGTGACATGGCAATAGCGCCCTTGGCCAGGTTCACCGTAACCATCATCGGCAGCATCTCCGGAGTCAGGCCCACCGCGACTGCGAGGCCGAAGAGAAGGGCTTCCAGCCAATTCCCTTTTGTCAAACCGACTATCAGGAAGACAACGGAAACCATGACAACCATGAACCTGATCATGAGCCATGTGAAGGAGCGCACTCCTTTGTCGAAACTGGTCTGGATGCCTGTACCCGCAAGTCGTTCGGCTATGGCCCCGAAAAATGTCCGGTCTCCGGTGTTCACCACCAGACCGCGAGCAGACCCGCTGCTGACGCTGCTGCCCTGAAAGCAAGCATTTGCCAAATCAAGCAAGGCCTGCCCCCCGTTTCCTGAGGCTTCTGCGTTCTTTTCCACAGGCATGGACTCGCCGGTCAGGGCCGACTGGCCGACAAAGAAATCCCTGGCTGAAAGCAGGCGTAAATCGGCAGGTATAATTGACCCCGCATGAAGGACCACAATATCGCCGGGAACAAGATCCTCCAAAGGAAGCTCAGTCTCCTTGCCGTCCCTCAAAACTGCGGCGCGAGACTCTACCCGTCTGCCAAGAGCTTCGACCGCCCGGTTTGAACGCCGGTCCAGCACAAAAGACAACCCAACGCTCAACACGATCATTGCGCAGACAATGAGAGCTGATATAGCATCTCCTGTCGCACCTGAGATGATTGCAATCACGAGAAGCTGAATAACGAGAGGGCTTTTGCACCGCCGCAGGATGTCCTGCATAAAATTCGGCTGCTTGACATGGGATATCTCGTTGCTGCCATACTTCTCCAGCCTTTGAGCGGCTTCCTCCGCGCCGAGCCCCTGCTCACTGCTGCCCATAATTTGCAAAGCCTGGACCATCGGGGCTGTGCAGACCTCCACAAGCCGCTGTTCCTCTGTGGTGCGGGCGTGCGGCGAGCTCGCTTCATTGCGGATTGAAGAGGGCATGAAGAAGTTGTATAGGAATTTAAACATGGTAGTGATTTACCTCCATACAAAGCCGTAAATGTTCGGGCGGCCGGAGGCGAATCACTCAAAAAGAGATCAGATGAGAGACTGGCTTAACACGGCAGCCGCATGAAATGACCGATGCGGGTCAGGGTCTTCCTGTTCATAACAGTCAAAAAGTGTATAATACCCCCTCCGTTTTTGTAAAGGGACAACGCCTAATTCATAGGCAAGTAATGAAATGACTTAAGCGCTATTTCTTTTCTAACGCTTGTATCAATGCATCTGCTTCCATATATCCGGGTATGACCCTGCCGTCAGGAAAGATAATCGCGGGCGTACCGTTGATACCAAGTTTGTTCCCTAATTTTATATTCTCATCCACAGCCGAAGTAGTGCATTTGGCTGCGGGAAGATCCTTCTTTTCAAATGCGTCATCAAGAAGGGCGAGCGACTTATCGCATACAATCGCCTTTGCCTCCTCATAGGCACCCTTGTGCATGGGAAGCGGAAACATCTTAATGAAAAAGACGATATCTTTTCTCTTCTCGATGACCTTTTTTAGCTCCTGATGAAGTTTTGCACAGTATGGGCACATCGGATCGGAAAAAACAATGACCTTGTAAGGGGCGCTTTTGTCCCCCAGGACAATGGCATCATCCAATGGAATAGTTGAAACATCAACTTTATTTATCTCGGTCAGCCTGTCGCGGGTGAGGTTCTTCTTTGCCTTAATATCAAGTATTTCACCTGTTATAAGGTAATGCTTTGAGAAATCAACATACCCCAGCAGCTTCTGTCCTCCCGCATTAATCGTGACCTCCCACATAGCCTTGACAGGGCTGGGTCTAATATCGAGAACTTTCAAATCAGGGCTTAAATTCTTCAGAATCTCTGTTGCTTCGTCTTTTGTAAGTGTATGGCATTTGGAGCAGTCCTCGCCCATAGTACTAAAACCGTGAGCGTATGACAAAGGGGACAGCATAAAGGCAGCAAGCAGAAAAAATAGGGTTTTATTCAAGTGGAATCACCTCCATAAAATATGTATATAGTAACATAAAATAAAAGGCAAAAAGAAATACCCCATCTTATCGATGCTATGATGCTATGTATCTGCGCTTTTATTCTTCCTGCTACCCTCGTACAATTCATACTCAAGCAGCCTGCATTCTATCCCGCCGTTAAAAAATGGGACCCTTCGCTTTGCTCTCAGTCCAACCTTCTTTGCCAGGTCAAGATTTCCCGTAAAAAGATAACCGGTATATCCCCTGCACTTCTGCTTAAAGAAATCACCGATCCCCTTGTAAACACTCTCAAGCTCTTTGATTTTTCCCATTCTTTCTCCATATTCCGGGTTGAGCATTACAGTCCCCCTTCCGCCGGACCCTCCATCAGGGATTGGGGTCTCGGAATAATCACACACATCGAATTCAACCAGATGCCCCACACCGGCCGTAGCGGCATTTTTCTTTGCCGCCTCAACAGCCTCTATCCTGATATCGGTGGCAATAATCCTGCAATCCAGTGCCTTTTTTGCTGCTTTTTTTGCTTGTAACCGCAGATCGTCCCATAGAGATCCATTAAAGCCCCTGATATGCATGAACCCGAAATTGTCCCGTAACAGTCCGGGAGCTCTGTTCAGTCCTATCAGTGCAGCTTCTATGGCAAGGGTACCGCTGCCACACATGGGATTGATAAAATGGCCGCTGCTGTTTTGGCCGGATGCCTGCACAGACGTCCAGCCTGTCGCCTGTACAACGGCAGCCGCAAGGGTCTCCTGCATTGGAGCTGTCAACGGGATCTTTCTATACCCGCGCCGGGAGAGGGGTTCTCCAGAGGTGTCAATATACAGGGAGCATCGGTCGTCCTTCCAGTAAAGATTTACCACTGTTCTGTCCTGATCGGGCCCTGAATCAGGACGCTGCCCGCACTTTTGCTTGATCCTGTCGACAATGGCATCCTTGCACTTTACATTTGCAAAGCGTGAATCCCTGATGGTCGGGTTGTCCACGCTGGAGGTAACACAGACATATCCGTCCGGGGATATATATTCCTCCCATGCAATTTCCGACACTGCCCGATAAAGAGCATCAGCATCAGGCGCAGCGAATTCCCTGATGAGAAAGAGGACACGGTGCGCTGTGCGGAGCATAAGATTGAGCCGGAGAGTGTCGTCGATAGTCCCCTCCGTCGCTATGCCGGCAATGGTTTCGTCGAGAACAGGGAACTCCATTGCAAGGAGTTCTTCCCTCAAATACGGCGGTATCCCCTTTGCGCAGGTGATCAGAATCATGCTTTTTTTCATGCCGTTATTTTCTTTTTTTATCTGAGGCATCTTTCAGGGCTGTGACAGTGATGACAAAATTCTCGGGCTTCAGGTCAGGGTCCTTCTCAAGCTCCGCAACAAATACAGTGATTGCCTTTCGCATAAAGGCAGAGAATTTTACTCTGCCCGGTAATGCAAGAATCCTCTGACGCGTATCTTCGTCAATCGGTGCAGTATACTTTGCCATATGCGCATCCATGCCATGTTAATAGATGTATCAACTTGACATCCTCCTTTATTTGGTTTTATAAGGTTTTCTGGAAAGCAGCCGCCAACGCGGACCAGTCACTATCATTGCCTTCTGATGCTCTTTGCCCTTCAAGTCCCTTTCGACGAAAAGCTTCTCGCCGGTAAAAGGGTCCCTCCCCGTATAGTACATCAGCGTAGAATAGGTAGAGGGAAGGGGTGTAAATATTTGCACCTGTTCCGGTGTAATCCTCAGCTCCCGGTTTGTGAATACCCTGAGCTTGTCCATTGCCTGGGTATCGCATCCCGGATGAGCAGCGATGAGGTAATAGGTCAGGAACTGTTTTTTGCCCATTTTTTTATTCATAGCATCGAAGGCTTTCTTAAAGGCCAGCAGGTATTTTATTCCCGGCTTTCCCATCCTCATCAGGACAGCGTCTTCGGTATGCTCCGGCGCGATTTTGAGCTGTCCCGAAACATGATGCTCGACAACATCCTGCAGATACGCCGCGCCGCATACGCCATCTCGCAGGACCATATCGTACCTTATGCCAGATGCGATAAAGGCTTTTTTTATCCCTTCTACATCCCTGAGCGCCCTCAGGAGCGCCCTCTGCCGCGAATGGTCAACCTTCAGTTGCTTGCACTCGGGATACAGACAGCGTTTGTTTTTGCAACTTCCCTTGCTCAACTTCTTGCCACATTCGATGCCATACATATTCGCGGTAGGGCCACCCACATCAGTTATGTAGCCTTTGAAGTCGGCAAGCCGCGTTAAAGCTTTCGCTTCCCGCAGAATGGAAGCTGCGCTCCGCGAACTGATTGTTTTCCCCTGGTGAACTGTGATGGAGCAAAAATTACACTCTCCGTAACAGCCCCGGTGGGTGGTGATAGAGAACTTAATGGTGTCCAGCGCGCGCACCGCTCCCTGCTTCTTGTAATAAGGATGCACATCCCGCTCAAAGTGCAGATCGCAGATTGCATCCAGGTCCTTTTCAGAAGGATGGTAGGCCGGCGGGTTCTGTATGAGATAGCGGCTATCCTGCTGCTGGCTCAACCCATGGGCAGTAAGGGGATCATTGTTTGTGTAGAAAAGGTGGAACATTTCGGTAAATTTTGCCTTGTTCTCCTTTACCTCCGCATAAGCCGGCAGCAGAATATGTCCCTCTTTGGGCTCCTTCGCGCTATAGCATATTCCCCGTATATCCTGTAAATTCTCGTCCTGGGCAAGCCTCCTGGCGATTTCGAGAATTGCCTTTTCTCCCATGCCGTACACGAGGATATCGGCTTTCGCGTCGAACAGCAGTGATCTCCGCACAGCATCATCCCAGTAATCATAATGAGCGGTCCTGCGCAGGCTTGCCTCGATTCCCCCAAGGACAAGCGGTTTTGTATTCTTGAAGTGTCTCCTTATCAGATTGGCATAGGCTATGGTGGCGCGGTCAGGTCTTCGGGTATTCTCTCCTCCGGGAGTGAAATCATCGCTGTGTCTCCGCTTCTTCAGGGCAGTGTAGTTAGCAACCATGGAATCTACGGAGCCCGCCGTAATGCCCCAGAACAGGCGCGGCTCTCCAAGCCTCGTGATGTCCTTGCCGCTTTTCACGGCAGGCTGCGCAATAATTCCCACCCTGTATCCGGCCCCGGCAAGGACATGCCCTATAACCGCAACACCCATATGAGGACTGTCGATATAGGTATCACCTGTTACAAGAATTATGTCCAGGTCCTCCCAACCGCTCTTTCTCATCTCTTCCCGCGTTGTCGGCAAAAACATGCCCTCTCTCCTCTTATCCCCAGGTGACCCGGTTACTGCAATCTGGTCCCGCACTGCTTGCATCTGTGTCTGTTGATATCGTTGCCAAGATATTTGTTACATGACGGACATCTCCAGTTATAAGCACTAAAGCCGATAAACGCAGCGATAACCACAAGCTGGGCTGCAATGGTAATATTCTTTGAGAATTCTCCCAGCAGATTAGGACGGCTATGGAGCAAAGCAAGAAATATAAGTAAAAACAGCGTTGCTGCTATTGCGAGATGCTGCCGGCCCCGGCGCAAGCCGAAATCCCGCATTATATGCGCATCATCTTTTTTCTTCAGCACTGCATTTCCCCATCATTTCCCTCTCAGATAATCACCAAGAAGTCCCCTGCTGTGTTCGTCATCATGGCAATAGATACAAAGATTCTCCCAGTTAGAGCCGTCGGCAGGGTTGTTCCGGTGATTGCCGTCTTTGTGATGCACCGTGAGGAGATGACGGTCCGCGGATTCGAACTCTCTTCCGCATTTGGCACAGATCAGGCCGTGGATTTTCAGGGATTGTTCGCGGTAATTTGAGGCTGAAGCGCTGCCTTCTTTCAACTCTCTGATAATTTCAGCGGCGCTTTTGACCTCCCCGGGCTTTTTAGGCTGAGGCTTTCTGAATCTTGTTCGTTGCCTGCTTCCCAAACTCATCTCCTGAGAAAAAATATCTATCTATTATAAACCGACTTGGACAAATATGGGTAGACCCTCTACCCATATTTCTTTTAAGTCAGGTAAAATAAAAGCAGGAGCATGTTATGAAACAATCGCAAAATCGATCGGCTATTTCCGGCAAACAGCCCCCGGAAAAGGACAAGCCTGAGAAACAGGAAGCTGAAGAGAACTGCAGATGTAAAGAAGCGTCGAAAAAGACACCCCTTGAACTGCTTAAGCTAATGATGAACGACCTGTCTTTCTGGAAAAAAGAGCAGGGACATAAATAAGAATGCGCGCCCTTATACGGCAGACTTCTTATGGCCTTGGGTTTTCGTCGAGATATTGCCTTATTTCAGTAATAAAATCCTCGCCGTAACGTTCGAGCTTTGTATCGCCGACCCCGCCTATTTTTCGCATATCGGATGCCGTTGAAGGGTAGCTCCTGCACATCTCCTGAAGTGTCTTGTCCGAAAATATGACATAGGGCGGGACCTGCTGCCTGTCAGCCAGTCTTTTCCTGACAATGCGCAGCCTTGCGAAGAGCGCCTCATCATATTCCCCGGCAACCCCTCTCTTTTCCTTCAGGGTCTTTGCTTTTACCTCTTCCTTTCTTAATGCCGTTATCTTTTCTCTGCCGAACAGGATATCGGACCCTTTTTTCGTAATCTTAAGCACAGGGTAAGGATCGCCTTCCTGCATGACCGCCTCCTGGGCAATGAGTTCGTCAACAACAGACCGCCAGTATGTTTTGTCTCTGCCTTTGCCGGCGCCGTAAGTCTTGATATCGTTATGCTTGAGTTCCCGGACGCGCTTCGTATCAGCTCCGGTCACTATGTCGATAATATGGCCCGTGCCGAACCTCTGCCCTGTCCTTGACATGGCCGACATTACAATCTGCGCCTCCTCCGTGACATCTATCTCTTCAACGGAACCCGAACAGATATCGCAGCCGGCGCAATTGTCATGAGGATAATCCTCACCAAAAAAACCGAGGAGCTGTTTTCTTCTGCATACATTGTGCGACGCATATCCCACCATCTTGTTCAGCTTCTCGATAGCGATAAAGCGCTCTCCATCATCCGCCATACTGTTGATGAAATAACGGATTTTGGGTATATCTCCCCTGCCGAAAAATAGAAGGCAGCGGGCCTCGCCTCCGTCCCGTCCGGCCCGCCCGGTCTCCTGGTAATAGCCTTCTATATTTTTGGCAAGGTCGGCATGGATGACAAAGCGCACATTCGATTTATCGATGCCCATGCCGAAGGCTATGGTTGCAACTATCACCTGGGCCTCGTCCCTGTTAAACGCCTCCTGGTTCTTCTCCCGCTCTTCAGCGGAAAGCCCTGCATGGTAAGGAAGAGCAGCAGTCCCCTTCGATCTCAGGAAATCCGCCATTTCCGTTACTGAATCACGGGTTGTCCTGTAGATGATGCCGGACTCGCCCGGGTGTTCTTTCAGGAATTCGAGTATCTGCATCTCCACCTTTGACTTCGCTTTTACCTCATAAAAGAGGTTTGGACGGTTAAAAGATGCCCGCACGATATGCGGCCTTCTCAGGCCGATCTTATTGATTATATCTTCCTGCACCTTTTGGGTTGCGGTCGCTGTAAAGGCGGCAACCGGAGCATCAGGGAACCTCTCCGGTATAAGCGAAAGACTCAGATAGTCGGGACGGAAATCATGGCCCCATTCTGATATGCAATGCGCCTCGTCGATAGCAAAGAAAGATATTGCAGAGGTCTTAAGTCTATCAAGAAAGTGAGGCATGGCAAACCTCTCGGGCGCAATATAGAGCAGGCTCAGCTTCTCGTATTTCAACAGACGGTAGACATCGGAGACCTCGTCCGCATTCATGGAACTATTGATGAAGGCAGCGGAAATCCCGTTCTCAACAGCCGCATCCACCTGGTCCTTCATCAGTGAGATGAGAGGGCTGATGACAACCGCGGTCCCGTGCATCACCGTCGCAGGCAGTTGGTAACACAAAGATTTCCCGCCGCCTGTCGGCATAACGGCAAAAATATCCCTTCCGTCAAGGATATTCCTGATAATGGATTCCTGGTTCGGACGGAATGACTGAAAACCGAAAATTGTATTCAGGGTATCCAATATCGAAGATTCGCGGTATCTATTGCTCTCGGGCATAGGACTCTATTTTAACATGTAGAAGTTAAAACCTCATGCCTTATTTCTTTGTGGGCCGTCTTTTCTCGATCAAATCAAAATTGCCCGCATACTTACTGCACAGGCTCTCAATAAAAGTCTGTAGCTCATTAGGCTGAAGCATTGTATCCGGCGCAACATCCGGCAGTGTACAAGCCTTGACGATTTTTTTTACCAGGTTAATTACGCCGTAATTGATAACTTCTTCAGGAAATGACGCAGGGGCATTTTCAATCAGCAAACGCTCCGAATACCATCCCCCGCTTGTGGGAGCAATGCCGGGACAGCCTCCCCTGGCAGGCTTTATCGTTACTCCTTTTGATAACGCCAGGTCCCTGACTCCCAGGTTTACCAGTTGAAGACCCCTCATGGCAGGATTAGAAGCCTGCCCATGCCGCCCTTTTGTAATAGGAAGGAAACGGAATAAATCAGCCCCTGAACAGTAGATGTATGAACCCTCGCCCCTGCTTTGTTCAGGCTTTATTACAAAAAATAAAAAGTCATTTATATAGGCATACGATTTTCTGTTTTCAACAGAATTTGAGCCGCTCACTGTTTTCCACCTCCTCTTAGGGCTCGCAAATAAATAACTTGTGTATTCAGGCGCTCAGATTTAGGTCAGATTTGGCTGATCCGACTGAGCAAAACCGCAGGCGTAGCATAGCTACGTTGAGGATTTTGCAACTGAGAATCAGGCAAAGATGGCCTAAATCCGAGATGCATCAATGTGCAAGTTATTTATTCGCGAACCCTTAAGTAGCATATCCGATGAATATAGGCAACTGCAAGGTCACTACATGTTGTCAACAAATAGAGTTGTCCGGTTTTAGAGCAAATAAACTGTCCGGTTCTGCAGGGTGGCTGCGCATGGAACATGGCAGTCCACCGATTTCAGTTTTATTAAGGCTTATGCCGCTGCATGTGAGCAAATTGCAATCTCCTTTCCTTTAGAGTTATAGGCAGCCAGTTTTCTCGGTCCATGAAAGATAGCAAGTCTACCGTCGGGATAACGATGAACGCTTACCTGGACCCTGACGTAATGGCAACGATATTGATTTGGCGGGATCTGAAGTTTTAGTCCATCGAACTTTACACAGTTGTCATTGCCGACGGTGCGGTCATACTGTTCGCATAGGATGTCTTCCAAGGCAGTGCCTGCCCAAGTCACGAACACGCTCTCTGGTTCTTGAGGGATAACGGCGAACTCGGCATTATGGGCCGGCATATATGTACTGGCAAGATAATCATTGGCCTGCTTCATCCCAGTGATGCCCGCCATCGCAAGCTCCTTGACCAGCCGATCTTGATGGGTACTGAAGGCTCGCTCAGAACGGCCCCTGGCTTCAGGAGAATACGCAGGGATCATCTTAATCCCCAGTTGGCTCATTGCACGACCAAACTGGGTAAGACTTGATTTGTCCACTTTCCCTCCAGCCTCCGGTGTATGCCAATAGTGACTTCCGCGATCCGTATACAACGAAGCAAACAACCCGTGTTGCTCTATAACCTCTTTTACACCCAGAAAGCTGCTTTGTGTGCCTTCTTCCTTAACAAAAAACATCGAGTAGTGTTCACTGCTGGCATCATCCATCGTCACGATCAAATCCCATAATTTGCCGGGAACCCACTGGTGCCGGGAACCATCCTGATGAAGCATCATGCCGATATAGGGAGCCCTGACCCTTCTTTTCCTGTGTGCCCCTTTCAGTGCCCCTTTCGGTACCAATCCCTTTTCCTGGAGGGTGTTTTTGACCCATGTGTAGCTCCTGTTTCCTTGATGAACTCGGCGATACCAGCTAAAAAAATGCTTGACGTTGAAACCATAATAACGTCCTCTATAAAGATCCGATAGCGCCATCACTTCGTCAACTGGTGCTCGCAGATGCGATATTTGTCCTAAACGCTTATCTATAAGTCCCTCCATCCCTTTATCCGCATACCTCAGCAGATATCGCCGAAATGTCCTGTCACAGACACCAAGGAGCATCGCCGCTTCCTCCTGCGTTAGCCGTCCACTCTTCCAGCCCTCATAACCTTCTTCAAATCTCATTTTCCGTACCTCCTGCAACACCGCCGAACGTTTCATGGATAGCCCCCCTTGCTATCCATATACCACCCGGACAGTTTATGTGCTACAGATACGGACAGTTTATCAACTCGCTACACTGCAAGGTCACTACAGGGCAATTTTTCTTTGCGAGCGATTAGCCTTATGTGCCAGTCCTACCGCCTGTGCGGAAACCCATCCGTGTCCCAAGTGAATATGTGGGCTCGGCGTTACTCGCCCACTGCCGATAACCCAGGCGCTCGCCTCTACCCCAAAAGTCTAAAGACTTTTGGGGCCCCCTGCAGAAAAACAACCCTGTACTGTCTGAGTTGCAGATAATTTATAGCTACCATGAAATACTAATTTGGTGTAATATTTAAAAGATATACATGCGGCCAATTATTCTTGTTACTAATGACGACGGCGTGCATTCCCCCGGCATCATCGCCCTCTTTAAGGCAATGAAAGAACTGGGCGAAGCCTATATTATCGCGCCTGACAGGGAGCGGAGCGCTGTGGGCCATTCGCTTACCCTGCACCGTCCGTTGAAAGTGGAGGAACTGCGCGAAAATGTTTTCAGCGTGAACGGCACGCCGACCGATTGTGTTGCGCTTGCTGTCCATAAAATACTTCCCGGGAGGCCGCACCTTATCGCCTCGGGTATTAACAGAGGGGCGAACCTGGGTGATGACATTACCTATTCGGGCACTGTTTCTGCTGCCATGGAGGGAACTATTTTAGGGGTGCCTTCTTTTGCCGTTTCAATAATCGGAGAGAGGCCGTTCCATTATGACAGTGCCGTTCCTTATGCTATTGAAGTCGGAAGCTACATACTGGACAAGGCGTTGCCTTACGACACGCTGCTTAACGTGAATGTTCCCAATGTGCCGAAGGGGGACTCTATCAAAGGTGTCAGGTTCACCAAGCAGGGCAAGCGGGTTTATGATAATGCCATACAGGAAGTCTTTTCTCCCTGGGGCGACAAGCATTACTGGATCGGAGGAGGGAAACCCTATTGGGAGCAGGGAGAGGACATGGACATACAGGCAGTGCTCGACGGTTATGTGTCGGTGACGCCTGTTCACCTTGACCTGACTAACTATGCCGCTTTGGAATACCTGAGAAAGAGCTGGAGGATGTGAGCAGCGATGCAGACCGCTTTCGGGGGGCTATGGACTATAACGTTATAATTGTCGGCGCAGGGCCAGCAGGGATTTTTTGTGCGCTCGAACTTGCCGCTAAAGCGCCGGCGCTTAAAATCCTGATAATCGAACAGGGCAAGGATATTGACCGCCGCCACTGTCCCATGGATGCCGGGGGAAAAGTGTGCATCTCATGCCCGCAATGCGAACTGGTAAGCGGTTGGGGCGGTGCAGGCGCATACAGTGACGGTAAGCTTACCCTCTCTCCTGAGATCGGCGGATTTCTCAGCCGGTATATGGATAGGGATGCTCTTCAGCCCCTTATAGAATTTGTTGACGGTATTTATGTGAAATATGGCGCTCCAGCCGAACTTTATGGCAACGACAGCAGAGCAGTGAGCAGCATAAAGGACCTTGCAGCGAGAAACGACCTGACCTTTATTCCCTCGAAAATACGGCATATCGGCACTGACAGGTGCAGGGAAGTGTTGACGAAAATGAGAAGGGCAATTGACGGAAAAGTCGACACTATATTTGAGAAGGATGTGCAGACAATAGTTGTTGATAAAAATAAAGCTGTCGGCGTAAGGCTTGGGGACGGTCTCGAAATCCGCGCTGATTACATAATCCTGGCGCCTGGCAGGGCCTCTTCAAAATGGCTTGAGACAGAAGCAAAAAGGCTCAAACTTACCTTGCTCAAGAACCCTGTGGATATTGGCGTCCGGGTTGAGGTGCCCGCGCCTGTGCTTGAACCTCTTACACTGGCGACATATGAACCCAAAATGATTTTTTACTCAAAAAAATTCGATGATAAAGTCAGAACATTTTGCGTGAATCCATATGGCGAAGTTGTGAAAGAGCATCTGAACGGCATATGGACGGTAAACGGCCACAGCTATTCCGACAAAAAGACTGCCAACACTAACTTTGCCATTCTTTCGAGCACTTTTTTCACAGAGCCCTTTAATGAGCCGATATCCTACGGCATGTATATAGCGCGGCTTGCAAATTTCCTTGGGGGTGGGGTCATCGTACAGCGGCTGGGCGATCTTGTCAAAGGCAGGCGGTCCACGCCTGAAAGGATAGCAAGGGGGATTGTCACTCCCACGCTGAGTGATGCAACGCCGGGCGATTTGAGCTTTGTGTTGCCGTACCGTTATTTGTCCAATCTCCTGGAGATGCTCGAAGTTATTGACAGGATAGCTCCCGGCGTCAACTCCAGGCACACCCTTCTTTATGGTGTGGAGGTGAAATTTTATTCTATGCAGATCAAGCTGACAAACAGCCTTGAAACAGAGATACAGGACCTGTTTGCCATCGGCGACGGGGCGGGGGTCAGCAGGGGTCTGATACAGGCGTCGGCCTCCGGAGTTATAGCTGCGCGGGAAGTGATAAAAAGAACCGGAGGTAAGGTTATGGGTAATAGGTAATAGGTCATGGGTAAAGGATACAAATTTTTTACCCATCGCCTATAACCCATTACCTATAACCTGTATTTAATGATGGATTATGCGAAACTCAGAGAGGCGATGGTAAATGCGCAGCTTATCTCACGGGGGATTACTGATACCCGTGTCCTCGCTGCCATGAAAAAAGTCCCGCGCCATCTTTTCATGCCCGAAGACTTATGGGAAAGGGCTTATGACGATGTGGCACTCCCCATCGGCGAAGGACAGACAATATCCCAACCCTATATGGTTGCCGTGATGACAGAACTCCTCGAACTCGGTGGAGACGAAAAAGTGCTCGAGATTGGCACCGGCTCAGGATATCAGGCGGCCCTGCTGTCCGAGCTTTCGCGTGAGGTTTTTACAATAGAAAGAATTCCGGCCCTTGCCGATGAGTCGCGGGCCCGCCTTGCCGGGCTCGGCTATAATAATGTAATCGTGCTGACGGGGGACGGTTCCAAAGGACTGGAGGACAAGGCGCCGTTTGACAGAATTATTATTACTGCTGCCGCACCTGAACTGCCTGAAACACTGGTGAAACAGCTCAAAGAGGACGGGATTATTGTTGCTCCTGTCGGAGAACGGTTCTCGCAGGTTGTGATCAAGGGACGCAAAAAAAAGGGGCTCCTTGCAGAGGAGTTCCATACGCCCTGTGTTTTTGTTCCGCTTATCGGTGAGTACGGCTGGAAGGGATAAGCGGCAAGCGACCATGGCTTGGAATCTGTTATAATGCTAAAGATTCTAACTTAATGTGATGAGGGTAATATAATGAAGTATAGGCCGGTCCTGTTATTTGAAGCATTGTGTTTCCTGTGCATTATAGTTTTTCTTTATGGGTGCGCGGCCCCGATCTCCCTTGAAGAGCACACCAGGGACCTGATAGCAAGACCATTATCAGAACTTAAGGAGGAAATGAATCGTCCTGATTCATATGCTTCAAAAACTGGATGGAAAGAATCTACTTATCCGCTTGCCAATGGGGATTTTGTTTATATCGAACCACTTCGTGCCGATTGTTCCGTGCTTTGGGAAATAAATCCAGGTGGAACAATTATAGGCTATCAGTCCAGGGGAAATGGTTGTCCTGAGGGGCCGGGCAAGGGTCTGGATGTTACGAATGGCAAGACAAATTAGGCCCTAAAGTTTCTTTCGAAGATATTCAACAACCACATAGCCAATCAATGCAGTGACGATAGCAATTGCAAAATTAGTGGGTGTAAAAATATCCTGAGCGGCGAAAAAAAAGCTCTTTCCTTGTCCGTTGGTACGAGTAAATTCTCCCATCAAAAGATTGGAATAAAAGAGGAAGATGATAAACCCCGTCTCGACTACCGCTCTCGAAAGCGGGGCCAATTTTCGTGTTTTTTGTGGTTTTGGGACCATTTAGTGATTATAACAGATTATCCTCTTCCTACCTGCGAGACTTCGTCAGGTTGAAGTCCGGATATGCGTTAACATTGACTTCGTTCAGGTCGAGGCCATCGAATTCCACTTCCGAGGATACTCGAATAGGAATTATTTTATCCAGCAGCCTGAAGAACACGAACATCACGACGAAAACAAAGGCGAAGTTCACGCAAACGCCGATAAGCTCGGCCGTTAACTGTGAAGTGCCGCCATAAAACAGACCTTTTACCGTACCGGGAACGTTGTTCAGTCCGTCACCGTATGTGCCGTCCGCGAAAAGTCCGAGCGCGATAAGCCCCCAGGCGCCGCACGTGCCGTGAACAGATATCGCGCCTACAGGATCATCTACTTTTAATGTTCTCTCAACAAAAAAGATGCTCATGCAACAGAGTACACCGGCAACAAGCCCTATAATTACTGCCCCGAATGTGTTCACGAATGCGCACGGCGCTGAGATAGCCACGAGTCCGGCAAGGAGTCCGTTTGCGGACAAGGAGAGGTCCGGCTTGCCGTAAAATATCCACATGTACGCCATTGCCGAAAAGGAAGCTGCCGCTGACGCAAGCAGGGTATTTACCGCTATGACCCCGATTCTCAAATCGCCTCCGGCAAGGGTCCGTCCGGAAGTGAACGCGAACCAGCCAAAGAAAAGTATTAAGCACCCTATAATAGCCATCGGGATATGATGTCCCGGTATTGCCCTGGGAGTTCCATCGGCCCTGAATTTTCCGATACGAGGACCGAGGACTATGGCCCCGGCCAGGGCCGAGACGCCGCCGACCATATGGACAACTGAGGACCCCGCGAAATCCAGGACCCCATGGCCGAGTCCGAAGTTTTTCCCGAGCTGTGACAGCCACCCTCCGCCCCATACCCAGTTTGCATATATGGGGTAAGTAAACATGGCGATAAAGAACCCGAAGACCATGAATGATTTAAATGCCCAGCGCTCAGCCATGGCGCCGGTTGGAATTGTGGCAGCGGTATTCATAAATACAACCTGGAAAAGAAAGAGCGTTATGATCGAAGCATCATAGGTCTGCCCTGAAAGGAAAAAACCTTTTGTGCCGAAGAGGCCAAAACCCTTTCCGAACAGGCGCATCGTGAATTCGCCATCCAGCAATCCTGTTCCGCCGGCGAGGGGCCCGGCGCCGGCGCCGCCCATCTGTAGCGCATATCCGCAAATCCAGTAACCGAGCACCCCAAAAACAAACACCATGAAGTTCATCGCCATGGTATGGGCGGCATTCTTTGCCCTTGTAAAACCGGTTTCTTCCATTGCAAAGCCTGCCTGCATGAAAAAGACGAGATAAGCGCATATCAATGTCCATACAAAATTAATGGCGATCCTGTTATGGCCGACGACATCAGCCACTTTTATGGCAAGCGGCTCGTTTGTTGCCAGTTTTTTAATGTCGTCCGCAGTCGGAGCTCCTGATGTGGCGCCAATTACGTCCCCTGTCCCCCCCGTATTAACGCCGGATGGGTCGGGTTTAAGCTCCTGCTCCTGAGCAGGCTGGGCTTGTTCATCCGCAAACGCCGGCAGTGCCGGCATCATGTGCCCCATCAGCAGGAACATTAACAGCAAAAACGCCCATCCCTTTTTCATTTCAGTCTCCTTATTATTGTTCGTTTTGTAAAAACGTTTCACATTTTTTATAGTCTATTTCCAAATTGAATTATCAGCCCGCCGCAAACAATTACCATCAACCCGATCCATGTAGTATTTGGTATATTTTCTCTGAACACGAACCTTCCAAAAAGTATACTTGTTATCGCGAAGATTGCGACGTAGACTCCGAGTAATTTTGAAAAATCCCATTTTACTATGTTGACAACTACGCCATAACAACCCAGCATTGCGCATCCTGACAATATGATAATTAAGCTGCTCCCGCGAAGTCCCTTGCGGACAATCGCATCGCCGCCGACCTCCAGAATTGCCGCACCGATGAAAATAAGCCAGGCAAGATAAGTCATTTGTGGGCCCTCCATAACAAAGATTAGCTAAAACTATGCCAGACCGCAACTGGCTGGTTTATAAACAAATCTTAATGGGAAAACTGCAACAAAATTGTATAATGCTACAACATTGTAGGCAAAAAACAGGTCATTGGTTATGGGCTATAGGCTATGGGAAAAGAAATCAGCTACCTATAACCCATGACCTATTACCTATTACCTATGTTTGTTAATGCGCGGTCCCGCGGTGGAGGATCAGAAACAATAGCAGGAGGAAGACAACGAGCGGGACCGACACGGCCAGCGTAATCCAGAGCGCTTTTTTTGCGCCGCGCTTCCATGCAGCCGGCGTCTGAAGCCGGTCGCACCGGCCGGTCAACTGAACTGAGCCGGGATTGTCCAGATCAGCTTTCATAGCCGCAGCCGAAGGATAACGGTTTCCGGGCTCGCGTTCCATGGCATGGAGGATTACCTCTTCGACCTGGGGAGATACTTTCGGGTTGCGTTTCCGCGGCGCCACGGGGTCGCCGGTGACGCGGGCGTTCATAACCGCGAAAGGATTATCGCCATCAAACGGCACCACGCCGACCGCCATTTCGTAAAGCATCGCGCCAAGACTGTAGATGTCGGTCCGCGCATCCCCGCGCTTTCCTTTGACCTGTTCGGGGGCCATGTAATCGGGCGTGCCGACCGCGGGCGTAAAACCGGCGAACGTGATCCGTCTCCCCTCCGCGGCCCTGGCGATGCCGAAGTCCATGACCCGTATAGTGCCGTCGTAGCAGATCATGATGTTCTGCGGTTTGAGGTCGCGATGGATGACGCCGTTCTCGTGCATGTGCGCCAACGCCTCGCATACATAACTTGCTATCTTGATCGCGTCCTTTTCGGGCATCGGGCGGACACTGTTCAGCAGGTGCGAGAGCGTATAGCCGTGCAAATACTCTGTTACGATATACGGCCTGCTGCGGTGTTCCTCCTCCACGGGAATGAATTTCAGTATGTAGGGATGATTCAGGCGGTTCCCGATCTCTTCCTCGCGCTGAAAGCGGGAGTAGAAGCCGGGATCGCTCTCAAATTCCATCAACGGCACTTTGACCGCCACGGTCTCCTTGGTTCTCAGGTCGGTTGCCCTGAATATGGTAGCCATGCCGCTGCGGCTGATGGTCTCAAGGATCAGAAAACGCTCATCGAGGGTGTACCCGGGCCGGAGTTCGTAACGGCTCGTCAGGTCCGCCCGCTCCTGATACATCGGTACGCCCCGATAATACGCCATTTTCTCTACGTCGTTGATCTGCAGGACCTGCACGGAAAGATTGTCATCGGTCCCCCGCTGCTCTGCCAGGGCGATAAGCTGACGGCAGGCCTGGGCCGGAGAAAAGCGCGATACGATGTCGGCGATCTCGCTGTCCGCGACATGCGCATACAAGCCGTCGGAACAAAGCACGACCCGGTCGCCAATGAACACTGTGGTGCTCTCCACGTCAGGCCGGACCACCGGCTCATGTCCGACGCTGCGGGTCAGAACAGAACGTTTTTCGCTCGTTCTGGCGTCTTGTTCGGTAATCATCCCGAATTTTTGTTGCATGCCGACATATGTATGATCTGTGGACAACTGTTTGATTTCTGCCTTGCGGACCAGATAGACGCGCGAATCTCCCACATTGCCCACTATGATTTCATCGTTGCGCAATATAACGATTGACAGGGTTGTCGCCATTCGGGACTTGCCGTGGTCCTCCATGCCCTTGTCGTATACAGCAACATTTGCGGCGTTGAACATCTGGGTCAGCAACTGCTGAGGAGACTGCTCCTCAGGAGTCTCGCGGAAGGTTTTCAAGGCTGTCTCCACAGAAAGCCGGCTGGCCACTTCACCACGGTGCAGCCCGCCAACGCCGTCGGCGAGCGCAGCCACCGCGCCGCGGTTCCGCTTCTCCTCAATAGTTTCCGGCTGCCAGAAGCCGACGAAATCCTCGTTGTTCTCGCGCGCAGGTCCGGGTGAAGAAAGTTCAGAGTATGTCAGTTCCATAATTCAGCCATTTTAGCATTTTCCCCCATGAAATTATCAGTGTAAAAGGACAGCCACCCGTCAGGGCGGCTGTCCCGATTTGCTCCTGCTGAGAAACTTTGATGTTGCCTGCTAAACCGTAGATACCGGTTTGCTGGTAAGCAGAACTTCCCTGCCTTTGGCCCTGCTTGACTTGAGGAAGTAGAAGGCCCCGTAAATGCCCCATAGCGCGCATACACCCAGCGCAATGAACGGTTCCTTCCAACTCATGCCTGCGACGGTGAACGGCCCGATCAGGTAAAAGAGCATGATCGACAAGTTCGCCAATAAACCGAGAATAGGGATTACTACATGCTTAATGCCGTTGAAGCTGTGGTGTTCCCTAAAGGCCACCATCGCTATATAGCATGTTATCATGTAGAGGAGGAACGTGCCGAAGTTGCTGACCAGCGTGACGATGACCAGCGTGTTGGGCAGCTTCACGTACATATCAGGCGAGAAGATGCCGAAGCTGTACCAGAAGTTGTGCTTGTCGAGGGCTGCGGGCGCTGTAGACTGGCCCCCCATGTATACCGATACTGTGACGATGCCGATTATCACCGAAATCACGGCCAGCGTCCAGATCGCGCGGTGAGGCGACAGGTTCTTGCCGTGAAGCAGGCCGAAGTGCGAAGGAACTTCCTCGTCGCGGCCCATCGCGTACGTTACCCGGGCGCCAGTGCTGAGGCAGGAGAGAGTGGTGCCGATCAATGCGAGGAAAACTGTGAAGGCCTGGACCAGCATGAATGCCTTGCCTGCCGCGTAAGAGCCGAACAGCCATGTGCCTGCAAGGACCATCAGGTCGCCGATCGGCGCGCTGGAAGCGCCTGCACTCGGCATGGTGTATCCGTTATGCAGCATGTAGTTGGCTGCGAAATACTCGATCAGGTAGCAGAAGGCGCCCTGGATTGCAAGCGATAGCAGCACCGCCCTCGGAATATCTTTTTTCGGCCGCTTGGCTTCCTCACCCATCGCAGTGACCGACTCGAAACCGACCAGGATCAGAATTGCGATGGCAGCCTGAATGAATATGAAATTAAACCCATGAGGAGCGACGACAGATGCGGCGTTTTTGTGATAGTTGAAGGTGGGGTTTCCTTTGTCATCCTTTGTGATCGCCCCGTCGACATAATCTACCGTGAACGGCGCAGCGAGCTTCGGATCAGCCACAGCCTTGCCGTCCTTGTCAGCCGGCACAGGCATGCTTGTTTTCTCATCTGTAGCGTCAACCATTGTGTAGACCGGCTTGTTGTCCTTGTCCAGAGTGGGTTTGCCGTTAGCATCCAGCACAGGCACCGGGTTCCCTTTATCGTCCTTCTGGACAACCTGGGCGACCTGATAGTTCACCGCGACGCCGTTGGACAGATGGTAACCAGTTGATCCCTGCGGATGCTGGACGCGATAGCCGATAGCGATCACCGAGAAGACCAGCAACGCCGAAATCTGGACAATATTGATGACTACGTTGACAGCTGTCGTCCCGGTAACGCCGCGATAAGCGATGTATGCAACGCTGAGCGCGAACACGATGCAGAAAAGGACCATGAACAGAGGGCTGTTATAGGTGCCGCTGAAGGTGTCGGGCCAGAATTGATTCAAGAGATATCCGCCGAGAATCGCTGTAACGCCGACCATGACCCCTGGATACACCCAGTAATAAAGGTGGCTCGCCCATCCGGTGATGAACTTGGCGATTCGGGCGAACTTGTAAGCGTGCGTCTTTGAGAGGAACGCCTGCTCCGCGTACAGGTAGGACGAACCGGGGCCCGGATAGAGCTTGGACAGTTCCGCGTAGCTGATCGCTGTGGCGAAGCAGAGCAACAGGGCGAACAAAATGCCGAACCACATGGATATGCCTGCCATCGGCGCTCCGTAAAGAGACTGCATTTGAAATGTTAACCACAGGAACGCGCCGGGAGCGATAAGCGCCATCGCGTTCATCGTCAGACCTGTTATGCCTAACGTTCCCCTGGTGACTGGTTGTTGTTCGTTTGCCATAGTTATACTCCTTTTTTTTGCCGTTTAAAAGCTGAATGTCAGGTTAAGGCCATATACAAAGGTATCGTCAAGATGGCCGCCGGGGTTATACGAATTGCCGTTTATAGTTTTGCTTGCATCGCTCGAAAGCGGGAACCAGAACTGGGCAACAGGTTGAACAGAGAACATCTTTGTCACCGGTATGGTAAAGCCCGCCTTCACCATGCCGTCGTGGAACGCACTGTATTTCTTGCCGTCATAGAGCTTGGTGGTACTGTTATATGTGTCCCAGATATTTCCGCTTCCTGCCTCGTACCCTGCCGAAGCGCCCAGGTCAAGGGTGATCTCCTTGTACACGGGGAGAGATTGCGAGACAGAGAGGTTGAAGTACGTGCCTGGATCGTGGTAGATGTCACGATATATCGCCAGTGTCGGGTGCGCAATCATGTCATAGGTGCCGCTTACAAAAAGCTCTTCTGTTTGGTGAGTATATTGTGTGCCGTAATAGATATAGCCGCCGGTGAGGGCCAGCTTGTCGATGTTGTAGGTATAGCTCACAGTCAGGTCAGTCTCGTCGTAGCTTTTCTGTCCTGTACCTGCGTTAGGAGTGAAGCTCTGTGTTGCGTGCTGGCTGGCGTCTATGTTGCTCCATAAGTTTGCCGAGAACCCTGAGTAATTAAGCGTAAGGGACGGCTGAACGACAACGCTGTGCGAACTGAGTTCGTATCCTCTGAATATGTAACGGTTAAGAACAGACATTGCTGCGCTGCCGGTGACCGCCGGAGGAGCAGGAGCTGCTGCTGCCGCCGCAGGGGCCGCCGGAGCTGCCGCCGCTGCCGGTTGGTCGTCAGCATAAAGATTAGCCGATACTGTACAAACTAAAGCAAAAGCAATAATGACACCTATAAATTTTCTCATTCTTTTCACTATATCCTCCCTATGGATGTTTTACAGGCTCAAGCCCGTTTTTCTGTTGTCTGCATTACTGCAAGGTCTCTGCTGCTATCCTGTCTTTCCTCACCCCTCCTTATCCCGTATTTTTTAATCTTGTACCCGATCATCCTCTCTGTTATGCCGAGTTGCCGGGCCGCCTTGGCCATGACCCAACTGCATTCACTGAGGGCGTCGATTATAGCCTCTCTCTCCATCTCCTTCACTTTGTCTCTCAATGTATTCATAGCGCAATCACCTCGCTCAAATATTAGCTAAAACTGTGCCAGCCTGCAACTTCTTGATTTATAAACGAACCTTAATGAGAGAACTACAACAATTTTGTATAATGGGACAACTTTGTAGGTCGTAAGAAACAATGCACAGGCCGTGCAGATGTTAATGGGTTTTTAAAAGTAGGCTGGTAACGCCCAGCCCGCATATGCGCAATTGGAACACCGGATAATGATCAGCATTAGGAAGGATGAATGCACAAACGGCTAATTGCTCTCAATCAAAGAAAAAGGAACGCGTATGGTTGCCACCCTTGCCTTGCCTGCAAACGCTCTTTCTATTAATCTCGCTGTACGGTTGAACAGGAAGCGAAGCCACCATTTCGAAGTCGCAATCACCGGCAACACAACTGTGACGATACTTTCCTTATTATGAAGACGTATGCCATCGACATATTCCGTGAGCGGCCCGATGATCGAGGCATTGGGAGATTCAAGTAAGATAAGTGGAACATCTATACTTTGCATTTTCCATTGGGACTCTATTCTGTCCTTGTCCGAAGGATTAAGCAGTATGTGCACTGCAACAATGTGCCCGGCAATAAGTTTTGCATACTGGATCGCGTTAATTACAGCCTTGTCCACGCCGGCCACAGGAACAACCACGAAACGATTTCCATTTTTCGGGTCAAAATTCATATTATCGCAGGACACGTGTCCTGCAGCGGCTAATTGATGCTCACCAGGCAAGCTGAAAAAGCTGTTTAAATGCATGGATTTCTGTATCATGATTCGACTTCCGAAAAAAGCATTTTTTGTGCCGGGTAAGAGGTCAAACCAAAGCTATTGAATCATAAGAGAACATTTGTTGACATTAAAGAGACAGAAGTGCCCGAATTAAAAAATGTATTAATTGCCCTTAAAAATGAAATCTGAACTTCACCATATTGACAATCTTCTTCACCATTAATTAAAGTAATCACCAAAGAGCAGCCGAGATCCACTTTCAACTGTTGAGTTGACAGTGGGTGCGGGGGAACCGTCATATGGGGCGTATTTCCTTTCAGGAATAGGGCACTTCCAGGCCCGAGCCCGTCAGCTAACCTCGTAGGCATATGGAAGGGCAATAGGCAGATTACAAAACCGCTGCTTTGCCGGCGGTTTTTTTGTGTTCTCCTGTGAGCGCCCTGGGAGGAATTTATGTCAATCAAGAGTTACCTAATCGGAAGTCCAATAGCAACAATCAGGGAAAAGCACGAGCGGCTCAACAAATTCATGGGGCTCGCCGTCTTCTCTTCTGATGCTCTGTCCTCCGTTGCCTATGGCCCGGAGGAAATCCTGTTGGCGCTCGTTGTCGGCGGCAGTGCGATGCTTCATTACACGCTCCCTGTTGTTATCGGCATCGTTGCGCTTGTCGCAATTGTCGCCACGTCATACTTCCAGACTATCCACGCATATCCGACTGGCGGAGGGGCTTATATTGTCGCAAAAGATAATCTCGGCGACCATCCCGGAATGATTGCAGGGGCCGCATTGCTTATCGACTATGTGTTGACCGTTACCGTCAGTATCTCCGCCGGTATCGAGGCGATTACCTCTGCTTTCCCGGCGCTGCACAACCAAACAGTCCTGATGTGTCTGCTCGCGATAGTGGTTATAATGATAATTAATCTGAGGGGCGTGAGGGAGTCGGGGAAAGTTTTCTCTATACCGGTATACATCTTCCTCGGAAGCCTCTTCCTGCTTATAGTCATGAGTTTTTTTAAATCCTTTACTATTCCCCGTCCTGCCCCGGCAGAGTTTAAAGCGGCGACTACAAACGTCGTACCTCTCTTTATTATACTGAGGGCCTTTGCTTCAGGCTGTGCCACCCTCACCGGAATTGAAGCCGTATCGAACGGAGTCCGGGCTTTCAAAGCCCCCGAGGCCCGAAACGCCGGGGTCACTCTTATATGGATGGGCCTGTTGCTCGGCATTCTTACTCTCGGCCTCGGCTATTACTTCAACTATTACAGGATATTGCCCAATGAAAACGAAACCGTACTATCACAACTTGCAAGAATGGTATTTTCAAAAGGGATCATCTATTACACCATACAATTCGCTACCTCCTTTATGCTTGTTCTCGCTGCCAACACATCATTTCAAGATTTCCCCAGGCTCTCGTCAATAATGGCCACCGACCGTTATCTTCCGCGGCAGTTCAGCAACCGTGGAGACAGGCTCGTTTTCTCCAACGGCATAGTGCTCCTCGGCTTCTTCGCCGCCGTGCTCCTGGTGATCTTTGGAGGCGATACTCATGCGTTGATACCGCTTTATGCAATAGGAGTTTTCATCGCATTTACACTCTCACAGGCAGGCATGGTGAGACACTGGATTAAATATAAGGGAGAAGGCTGGCAGAAAAGCATCCTGATAAATAGCGTCGGGACAATCACCACCGCGGTTGTTCTTGTTATTATCGCTGTTGAAAAATTCTCGCATGGGGCGTGGATAGTGCTTGTGGCGTTACCCTGCCTGGTCATTCTGATGATGAAAATCCATAATCACTATGCCTCTGTTGCGGAACAGCTCTCTGTAACTTCCTGCGAAGTCGAGCAGCAGGAATTCAAACACCACACCGTCATCATTCCGATATCCGGGGTGCAGCAGGCAGTCATCAGCGCAGTGAAATACGCAAAAGCTCTCTCTGATGATGTTGTGGCTCTATATGTGTGCCTCGACCAGGAAGAGACAAAAATTATGAGAAAAAAATGGGACCAGCACTGCATGGGTGTGCGGCTGCTTGTTCTCGATTCGCCGTTCCGTTCAATCCGGGAGCCGCTTATGAACTATATAGATGAAGTGCAGGACCATTACAGGGACGGGGTAATAACAGTAATTCTTCCTGAGTTCGTGCCTTCAAAGTGGTGGCACCACCTGCTGCATAACCAGACAGCACTCTTTATAAAAGGTGTTTTACTGTTCAGAAAGGGGGTTGTTTCCACAAGCGTGCCCTTTCACCTGAGCAAGTAATAAACCTGCGGGTATTAGTGAGCGAGCAAGTATTTCCTCATTTTTGTGTAACCTGTCAACGAGTAATGCATTGCGAGGCCGGCTGCGAAGCCGATAGTCAGGTTATTTGTATAAAAACCCAGTACAGCGACGATTAATGCAATAGCCAATGATATTTTATCCTTGGCAATGTCTGTAACAAATAACGCATGTTGGATACCCACAGCGCAAAGAAGCACACCCAGTATCGCGATGGGGAATGCCGACACAATGGAAAGGGCGGAACGCCCGAAAAAAAGCGCTAATACTATAAGTACGGATCCAATTATATATCCTGATCTCTCGCTCGTCGCTCCGAACTTGCAGTGTGCAGTAAGCCCCCCGCAGCCGTGGCACATCGGGGCGCCGCCCGTGATGCCTGAAACAATATTCGCAATAGCCATGCTCAAGGGGACATTTCTCAGCGTGAGATTTTTCGCTCGTTCTCCATAGAGTATTTTTCCGGTAGCCTCTGTCGCGACTATGGCGTTGCCAAAGGTAAGAGCTAATTGAGGCAGTACGAGCATCAGGGACCCTTTCATAATGCTGTCCATGTCCGGCAGTTTTGGGGTGAGCGGAACATACCCGATAGACGAAAGATGTAAATTTCTCAAAGAAATTACCGCCCCGAGAATCAGGACCGGAAGAAGCGGCGGTATCTTTCGAATAAGAAAAAGACATGTTATCAGCACGACCCCTGCAGCCAGGGCAATCGCCAAGTCTTTATTCATGAGAGGGATGGCGGTTTTCACAAGCAGCATACCGAGGCCGAGTTGTATTCCCCTGATGACAGACACAGGGAAGATGTTCCCCAACCGAACACTCAGCCCTGTGAATGCGATGAAAAAGAGTATGACGCCCATGACGATGCCAGCTGCGTTGACGACCCCTGCTCCCAGTCCTGCCGCGATCGCTATCGCGGACATCGCTTTGAGCGGCTGGACAGGCATTGTTATCTTAAAGTGCCAAGCGGAGGCTATATAGAATAACCCTGCCATCAGAAACAACGCGGTAGGGTTAAATCCGTTCTTTGCTATTAATGCGACAGCGAGTGGAAACAGGACGCCTATATCGCCGAAAGCGCCCGAAACATCCCAAAGAAACCTTTTTGCGCCGATTGCCGAATTTTTTTCTGAAATGTTCATCTGTGCTCTCCCTGACTGCGCCACTATCCGCCCCAACTTGCTTATAATGCAAACTTGGATGGTTGTCCGCACACATCGCAGTGTGGGTCTTTCCGGATGGTGAGCTTCCTGAAATCCATATCCACTGTATTAAATGACAGCATCTGAGATAATAACGGCTTGCCGTATCCTGTTAATAGCTTTATCGCCTCTATGCTCATGATGCATCCGAGCATGCCTGATACCGCGCCGAGGACCGGAAAGCCCAGTTCCTCCCACCCAGGGTCATCCAGAGGGTAAAGGCAGTTCAGACAAGGGGTGACGCCCGGCAAAATATTAAAAATATATCCTTCCATCCCGTTCATTGCAGCTTCGACCAGGGGTATGTTTTTTTTAACGCATCCCGCGTTCAGCACCCTCCGCTCGTGGAAAGTGGGCCGCGCGGAAAGCGCTATGTGAACTCCATTGAGCAGTTTCTCAATATTCGCGTCTGATGTGCGTTCGTCATATATTTCAACTTCAACTTCCGGGTTTATATTTTCGATACTCTTCATCCCCTGAACGACCCTGCTTTTCCCTATCCAGTCATCTCTCATCAATATCTGCCTGTTCATGTTCGAAAGGGTCAGGTTGCCGGAGTGGGCAAAGATCATCTTCCCAATCCCCGCGACCGCGAGATAGACCGCGGCAGTTCCGCCAAGCCCTCCGATTCCGGCGATGAGCGCAGTGGAGTTTTTAAGCTTCTGCTGATGGTCAGGGGTAAAGCCGGCAAGCATTAATTGCCTGCGGTACCGTTCAAAAGACATTTTCACAATACTCCTCTCCGATTCTTGCATTCAGCATCTCAAGCTCCATATCTTTGTCTTCACCCAGAATCCCGCATGCGTCGGCCCTGCATTGTTTGCAGTGGGTCATCTGAGGTATGTGCTGCCTGCAGGCATCGCGCATTTTGGAAATGGCCTCTCTTGAGGGCCTTTCCAGATGCCCGAATGAAGCCTGCGGAATGAGCGGCAAAATATTCATGATGTCCGCCCCCAGTTCTCCGGCAAGTTTTGCGATAAGAGGGATTTCAGCGTCATTTATTCCCGGAATAAAAACAGTATTCACTTTAACAATAAGCCCCGCTTCTATGGCATTGCCGAGACCCTTCCACTGATTGCTCAATAAGTATTCGGCAGCCTCCCTGTCAGAATAACTCTTCCCGCCTTTATTTATCCAGGCGTAAACCCTTTCCGCTGTTTCAGGAAATACGGAATTTATAGTTACGGTCAGGCTTCTTACTCCCGATTTTATAAGTTCTTCGAGCCGGTCAGGGAGAAGGAGACCGTTTGTTGAAACGCACAAAATAAGATCGGGGAATTCCCTGTGCAGTGCGCGCATCACGTCAAACGTGGCGTTGTTGGCAAGCGGGTCCCCGGGCCCCGCAATCCCCGCCACGCTCAGGTTTCCGCTGCGTTCCACCAGGGTGCGCACTCTTTCGAGCGCTTCGTTTACAGAGAGCACTTTACTGGTTATTCCCGGCCTGGATTCATTGGCGCAATCGTATTTCCTTATACAGTAATTGCACTGTATATTGCACGCAGGGGCTACAGGAAGGTGAATGCGACCGAATTTACGATGGGCACTCTCCGAAAAGCATGGATGCTGTTCCAGTATATTTCTGTTTTTGTTCACTGTAAGTGGTATCACCTGTGTCCCTCCCGCGTATTCAAGTTCTTTATCTATAACACTGCATAGCAAGCAGCGTGCCACCATATAAGGCATTGGCAAACAGAAGAACTCTATTCCTGACTTAGAACTCAAAATGTAGCATCTGCTACAAAAGAGTCTCTTCGGCCATCGATGGGGGGATTAACTTCCTTGACCACCTACGATTATCTATATTTCCGACAGCTCGTCGGATTTCCTGGAAAGCCTCTCAAGCAGTTTTTTCAGAAATACTTTATGAAAGCGCAACTGGCAATTTGGGGAGAGTTGTTCGATAATTGCGTTATTGACTTCAAGCAGCACTATTTTTGAGCCGGCAACCATTGCATTAGCCATCTTTTTTTTTGTCAGATAGCCTATCTCGCCGAAACAATCGCCGCCTTTCAAAACGGCTATATCTTTTTCTCCTTTTTTTACGGTCAGATGGCCTGAGACAATAACATAAAAGGTCTCATCCAGCGCACCCTCGTCGACGATACGAGAGTTCGGGGCGAACTCCCTCCAGAGGCCGGCAAGCAGTACTTCCCACAATTCGGAATCCTGGAAGTTCTTAAAAAAATGCAGTTTTCTCAGGACATTGAATCGCTCTTTACGGTTGATTTCAATATCGACACAATTGATATCTTTATAGGTCAGTCTCAGGTCGGCTGCAAACTGCATCGCGTTTTTATAGCGTTCAGCTCTCTTTTTGCTGAACGCTTTTTGCACTATTACTTCGAGTGTTCTGGAAATATCGGACCGGTAAAACCTGAGGGGAGGAGGGTCATGGAAAAGTATCATGCGTATCGTGCTCGCAATATTATCACTGTAGAATGGCGATTTCGCCGTCAGCAACTCATACATTACTACGCCGAGAGAGAACAGATCAGTTTGGATGGTGAGCGCTTCTTCCTTGACCTGCTCGGGCGACATGTAACAAGGGGACCCCATTAGGCCATCGAACTGTGTTTGCGTTGAATCGGACTTTATGACCTTTGCAATGCCGAAATCTCCGATCTTTATGTCCACGTCTTCAGTCACCATTATATTGGTCGGCTTTATGTCCCGGTGAATAACGCCGAGACGGTGGGCGTAATCAAGGGCCTTGCAGCTCTTGAAGATTATCTCGACGACTTTTTTTACAGGCAGCAGTGTCTCCGCCTTGCAATACTCCTTTAATGTCTTGCCGCCTTCGATGTGTTCAGTAACAATGTAGTACTGATTTTCATCAACGCCTGCGTCATAAACTCTTAAAATATTTGGATGCTCCAGCATACCCGCAATACGCGATTCGTTGAAGAACATCTTCTGATACCGCTTTTTGCTCTGCTCATCCGAATCAGTGCATTCAAGCGCGACCTTTACGGCAACGTTGCGATAGTTGTAGGGGTCAAAACCATGATATACGATACCCATACCCCCCTGGCCGATCTTCCTGACAATGTCATATTTCCCAATTCTTTTAGGTAGCGGCTGGTCCATAATTCCTTCTTGTTAAATGACCTTATATATGATCGCGCCCATAGAGGGCACAACGGCGGGAAAGTGGACGTTATACTGGAACTCGCTGCCGGTATAAATACTGGCAAAGCGGTAAGGGATCAGTGTTCCCGTATGGAAAATTGGAGCTTGATTTTCCCAACTTCGACTATATCTCCGTCTTTAAGATCATAACGCCCGCCGATTCTGCTGCCGTTTATTTTAACTGTTGCCCCTCCTACCGGATTTATGAAATAGCCCTCATTTCTTCTGTTTACAAGGGCTGCAACTTTCGGGACAAAGAACCCCTTTAACCGTATGTCGGCATCGTACCCCTTACCGATGCTGACGACCCTGTCTTTAAGCTCATATTCATATATGTCGGTGTCGCCCTCTACTACGCTGAAGATTCCCATGGCCTCTTTTCTGTAATCGGAGCTATTCATGCCCGGCATTTTGCTGAGGATCTTCTGCTGCAAATGCGAATCGAGCACCATTGTTTCGTCCACTCTTAAATTTTTTGAGGCAATAGTCTTCTCAACGTTTTCAGCCTCCTGAGGCAAAACGAAACTCAATATATGTTTGCCGATAAGCGCATTGTCGTTGTTATTCAAAATATGCCTGGATACCTTTATGCCGTTGACGAATGTCCCGTTAAGGCTTCCCATATCTTCAATAATAAACCGCTTTCCATCCTTGTAAATCTTGGCATGATATCCGGAAACGGCAAGATTGTCAATTTGTATAGTGTTGTTAGGCTTCCTGCCGATAGTTATTACGTCCTTGTCGAGAGGCACCTCGTTTAGGGTCCTATCCTGGAATTTTAAGAGCACCTTGGCCATTATCTCCTCCGTTATTCTTGGCGTTCACTTTTTGTGCGCGTATGCCACAATGACTGTTATATTGTCCCTGCCTCCTCTTTTATTTGCCAGCGTAACAAGCCTTCTGCAAGCCCTCTGAGGGTCGTTCCCAGCCAATACCGCAGAGAGAATGTCAGTATCGGAAACCATTGTATTCAGCCCATCGGTACAGAGGATAACGATATCCCCGGCAGTCAGGGTCAACTCATCAAGATCCACTGCCACATCCGGACCGGCGCCAAGGGCTTGTGTCAGGACATGTTTCATGCCGGACTCGCGCAGGTTATGGTCATCGGTAAGCTGCTCAATATTTTGTGACCTGACAAGGTAAATTCTACTGTCACCAACATGGGCCAGGCTTAATCTGTTCCCACGTAACATTGCCGCGGCTATGGTTGTGCCCATCCTTCGGAGCGGAGAATTTTCCGAAGCTTCGTATATTGCCTTATTGGCTGTCCTCACTGACTCCCCCAGCCTGTTGGTTTCCGCTGAATAGTCATTGATATAATTATTGGTTTTATTATCTCCAGCTTCAGTGTTTCCAAGACATTCGCTTATTATGTCTACCGCCATCCTGCTCGCAACCTCTCCATTGGCCTGCCCGCCTACGCCATCCGCTACGGCGAGGAGGGGAATGTCACCCATTACGCAGAAAGCGTCCTCATTTTTATGGCGCACAAACCCGGTAGCAGTCTGCGCGCCGACGGTCAAGTATAGTTCAGTGCCTTTTATGATCTGCGCATCCGGAAAATTCTTTTTTGGGTACCCTAAGGGTCGAGGACGTCTGTAAACCAGGGCGCAGCAACCGATGCTTATTAGAGCAATCTGATATGACATCTTGATCCAATATCCATACGCAAGGAAAAGATACACTGAGGCAACGGACCACGAGCATAGGAGCACAAAGGCAATGGCCGCGCTCATGCCCGGTCTTAAACGGGAAATGCTGAATACCAGAACTGTTGCTGAGAAAATAATGAAAGCTGTTTCAAGTGGAAGGGCCCATGGCGGACGTGTAATATAATGCCTTTCTAAAATAGTGCCGATAATGTCGGCAATGAATATGGTATCGGGCATATCGCTGCAGGCAGGAGTTCTAAGAAGCGGGCCCGAAGGGTCGAGCAGTACGATCTTGTTTTTAAAAGCCTCCGGGGGTACCTCCCCGCTGATTATTTCTGAAAGAGAATAACTGGGCGGAGTATTTTGCCCAAAGTTGATAAGCATCCTGTAATTGGCAGACAGAGGAACGGTAATATAATTTATTTTTAGGGAGTATTTGTTCGCACGCATATCAGTTATATTACGGTTTAGGTATTTGGTAATGAGCTGCAGTGGAAACGAAGGGTAAAGCCGGCCTTCATAAGACATTAGCAGCGGTTCGCTCCTTATAACGCCATCCTTGTCCGCTATTCGGGTAATATGACCAAGGGCCTGCGCAACACGAGCAAAATCTTTTAGCGGGACAACAACCCTTCGAGCAGGTATGGCATTACCTTCGAAAATGGGAAGCGAGTTTCTTTTTACAAAATCCTCCGCCCCGGCTTGATAATTATTGTTTTGACCCCCAGGTGTAAACAGCACCGGAAGCACAACATTCTCGGCCTCGGCAATTGAAGAGGAGAGGGCCAGATCGCCGTTAATCCTTTTCTCGGCTTGCTGCAAGGAGTAGAGCATCCTGGCTGTTTCATTTTTATAAGAGTATAGTATTTGTGTCGTTTCATCGTTTTTGATCTGGTCCAGCCTGTTTTTCATATCGTTTCCGATCCGATTCCGCCTGCTGTTGACCTCACTAATAAGCTCTCTAATTTCATCGAGCCCAGGAGTCGGCTCTTTCTCATCCAGCAGCATATTTATGCCTATAACCTTTGCATGGTAATCATGCAGATGTCTTATCAAAAGTCCTATATATGCACGCGGCCAAAGATCCGCCTGTTTTAATGCAGCGTGATCTACCCTAACAATAACCACAGGTGCGGACACCATTTTTGGCTGCAAGGTCATCCGCAGATCATACAATTTATACTCAAACGCTTCCAGCGGATACCATTTAACGAATGAGGCAGTTAGCACAAGACTTGCCGCTACGCATCCAACTGATAAATATGCTAAGAGAGTTTTTTTCATGTCACTCAATAACTAACTATAAGCAACGCATTACAGATAGCTCAGTGACCTGCATCACATTTTAACGAGATTTGTGGAACAGCAGATTATTTTGTTATTGGAACCAACGTGAACAAGAAGTGGCGCCATATTTTCTTTGGAGCGTCCACAGCTAAGACGCTTTACAAAGGTCTGACGTAGGATTGTGACATGTTGTGCCTGTCTCTGCCGGAATGACAGAAAAGCCGGCCCCCGATCCCAGCTCGGGATGGGGGGCTGCAATGACCGGGGTGGGATGAGATGGCGAAAAAGACTTTGGCGTGGGTGTGATTACAGCGCGATATGAATGTGGCATTTTTTTGTACAGGCGCGATTGCATGCCTCGCAGCCGATGCAATTTTCAGGATTGGCAATGGACATCACTTTATTGCCCATGTCGTCACCGAATTCATCCTCGCCCTCAAAGGGCTTTTCGATGAGTTCCAGCACGTCCCTGCTGCAGACCTTGTAGCAACGCCCGCAGCCAATGCACTTTTCAACATCGATTGATTCTATAAACTGCGGTGTCCATGCTTGACCGCCCCGCGTATATCCGACAATTGCCATGGTTCCTCCTTATGTACAAGCGTTTCCGTTGTTCCTATATTATTGCCTCTCCGTCTTTTTCGCCGGTCCTTACTCGCAAGGCGCCTTCTATGGGCGAGATAAATATCTTACCGTCTCCTGTTTTGCCTGTCTGGTTGACTTTTATAATAGATTTTACTATCTTGCTTACAGCATCATCAGGCACGACCATAGTCAGCATTCTTTTAGGCACGAAGAGAGCGACTTTAGGCAGTGTGTGCTCAAGTGCATAGGTCGAAGGCGTGGGTTTTAATTTTACCGACATGCAATAGTTCTCCGGAAGTTCCGGATCGAGGTCGTTATCGCACACTGCCCCCTTTTGCTTTCCTCTTCCGTCAACGCTCTGGATGCTGACAGAGGGGTATCCCAGTTCGTCAAGGACCTTCTTTGTTTCAGGGAGCTTGTCTCTCCTGATGATTGCCGTAATCTCTTTCATAGAACGGCCTCCCCTGTTCTGACGGTGTAAGCGCTATCGACAGGGCTGGTGAATATCTTTCCGTCGCCTACAAACCCCGTTCTGGCCTTATTGTTAATGAGTTCTATAACTTTGCCTGCATCCTTATCATCGACAACCATCATTATGAGTGTTTTCGGAAGTTCGTCATAATGTACCGGGCCCACCTGAAGGCCCTTTTGTTTTCCCCTTCCGAATACAGGCATCTTGGTGAGCGACGGGAACCCGGCCCCCTCCAGTGCCAGGACTACCTCCTGCTCTTTTTCAGGCCGTATAAATGCTCTGATCATCTTCATTGTCTTTTCCTCTCTTTACATTGATTTCTTAGATCGATTAACGATCTGCTACTGACGAGTGTCATAAAGCGCTTTCTTAAACCACGGCGGCGGCGATGTCTGAGCGGTGGCAAGCAGTTTATCCAGTGACTCCTTAATGGAAACAATCTCCTTTACCTTTATCGGCATTATTCCTCTCTTTGCGAGCCGTGCCGCCGAAGGCCCCCCGATTTCTGTAAGATAGATGATCTTGCAGTCAGCCAGTTTGCTCACCTTGTCCTCTACCCTGCTGTCATGAATATGCCCCATGCCTTTTGTTTCTTCTATTTCCGTGTCCCTGCCCTCCGCGAATTTCCTCATCTCGACAAAGCGGTATTCCTTCTCGTTCAACTCATATACGGCAAATAAGCCGGCCCTGCCAAAATGCTCATCAACATTAATCCCGTCGGTCGTGGCAAATGCTACTTTCATGCGTGCACCTCCTTTATTGAACACAGGTCATAGGTTATTGGTTATGGGTAAAACTTTTTACTCTGCTTTCCTATGACCTATGACCCATAACCTATTACCTATGAGTTAATATGTTTGCTGTATCATTAATAAGTGTCAGCGTTCCCCTGTACCCCACGGTCATCCTGGCGTTTCCTCCCATCAGCTTATATAGAGGAAAGCCTATTTGGTAAAGAGGTATGCCGCTTCTCCGCGAAGTGTCTTCCCCGTGAGAATTTGAGATCAGGAGGTCAGGTTTCATCCGGCTGTTTTGAATGCCATAATTATGGATGTCCCGTAGGTCTCCAATGATTACCTCGCGCGCCTCGATACTTTTTTCCGAGGCCGCGGCATGCGGGATGACTGAAAGCACTATCTCCGCGCCCATCTCAGAAAGCCAGCGCGACGTCTGCACGGAAAGGTCCGGCTCGAGAGCGGTAAGCACTTTTTTATTGCCGAAGTAGAAATGGGCGTCCCTCATTCCATCTATGAGGATACGCCGCTGTCTCACGTACTTTGACGGTACGCTGTTGCCGCTTAACAGGCAGAGCGTTTCCATCAGGGTATTGGTATCGCGGAGACCTGCAATGCTCTCAAGCACTTTGTATCCGATGTCGGACCGCTCCTTTAATTTTCTGGCCGGGGACTCCATGCTCCTTCCAATAGCAAGTGTGAATTCGGCATCACACATTGTTTTAATTTCATCTACGCTCGTTCCGCCTGCTGCGAGGGCGGAAAAGCCCTGTCTGCTGCCGTCCAGTGCCGACAGGTCAGGGAGCATGGCAGGGTGCAGCCCGAACGATTCTATGATTTCCCGCAGTTCAAGAAAGTCTGCCGGCGTCAGGTGGCATCCGGCCAGAACATTAATCCAGCCTTTAGTTCTTTTTGTGCCGTGTTGATTGTGCCCGGCCAGGCTGGTAAGCGCCTCTACCGCAGCGGAGTAGCCGGTTTCCAATCCTCCTTCGTAATCAGGGGTGGAGATGGAAAGCACCTTTGTCTCAGAGTCTGAGACACTAAAATGCTTTGCCGCCGCGGATATGTCGTCACCTTTTACTTCCGACAGTCCGGAGGAAAGGATACCAACTACTGCAGGGCCTTGTTTTTCGATAAACCCCTCGACAACGCTGATGATGTTTTCCTCGCTTCCCATGATGATATCTTCGGCAAACTGTTTTGTGCCGGCAAGGGCGATGGGCTCCCTGAAATGCTTTGTCAGAAGCACCTTGGCAAGAAACGTACAGCCCTGCGCGCCATGGATGAGCGGCAGCGCCATATCTACCCCTTGCATGGCAATAGCAGCTCCTATGGTCTGGGAATGCTTTAAAGGGTCAATGATAATGTCCCGGGATATAGGCGATGGGCGATGGGCAATAGGTGTGGCGGCCCTCGTGTAAAAATTGATACTGTTGCTTATATCCTGGGCCAAATTCACGAGGCCGTCATAGCCGGCGTATGCCGTATGCCGCTCCTGGTTAACATCCACAAAAGGGAACCCCTCTTTTATTGCAAGATACTGGTTTCTGCCTCCGGCAATAAGGATATCCGCCTTCCTTTCCGTCAGGAGTTTGAGAAGGTTTTTCGGGGCCACATCTTCCACGAGCGGCGCATCCTGCCCCAGCAGCTCTCGCATCTTTTCCTCATCCTCGAAGGTGCTCTTTTTTGTCCCCACAGCTACGACCTCGATCCCCAGGTCCATAAGGGCCGAGATAAAAGACCAGCTCTTGACGCCTCCGGTATACAGTACCGCCTTTTTCCCCCTGAGATTATCAAACCTTTTAAGTCTGTCTTCAAGCTGCCGCTCCTCATGCGCGATGACAGCCTCAGCCTTTTCACGCAAGCCCGGAACAAGCGTCCCCCCTGAGCTGCGCAGTTTTTGTGCAATCGCGCGCAAGGCCTTTGCCATCTCGGTCCTGCCGAAGAAGGAGACCTCGACATAAGGGATTCCGTATTTTGTTTCCATAGTCCGCGCGATATTGATCAGCGCACGACTGCATACGACCACATTCAGTTTTGCCCTGTGTGCATGGGTTATCTCTTCAAAGGAGGCATTGCCCGTCATCCTGGAAAGTACCCTTATTCCCGCGGCGTTAAGCACGGGCTCGACAAGCCACAAATCTCCTGCAATGTTATATTCACCGATAAGGTTGATGTCGGAGTCAGTGGTAAAAGCGGGCTCCCCTGTCCCTATCACGGATTCGAGCAGCACTTCACCCGCAATCCTGTTGCCGAGGTTTTTGGGTCCCACAAAGCCGGGGGCATTTACCGGGATGACCCTGATGCCGAGCTTGTTTTCCGCCCTTTTACAAACCGACTCTATATCTTCACCAATGAGCCCGCTGACGCAGGTAGTATAGACAAAAACGGCCTTCGGCCTGACTGCTTCGCAGGTCTTCACAATGGCGTTGTATAGCTTTTCCCCGGAACCGTACACTATATCGAGCTCGTTCATATCGGTAGTGAACCCCATTTTGTGAAGGTCTCCCTTTGCGGAGAATGCGCCTCTTCCTTCCCATGTATTACCGCAGCATGCAATAGGGCCATGGACAATATGTGCTGCGTCTGCAATGGGCTGGAGCACGATCATAGCGCCGTCAAAGGCGCATGATTCCCCGCCCCGTGAGCGGCAGACCTTATCTTTCTTTTCAGCGGCACAGCCGCTCTCTGTCAATTTGTCCAGGTTTGTTATCATTGTAAGTCTCTCCATTCATTCAAAGTTGACAAACTCGAAAAAAGTTGGGGAATGTGTTTTGCCGTCATTCCCGTGAAAACGGGAATCCAGTCTTTTCTGGTAGTTGCTTGCGCTCTGGATACCCGCCTTCGCGGGTATGACGACTTTTTACGAGGCCATCAACATTTAGCATTCAACATTTCCCCTATCTGATAACATCAAAGCTCGTTGTGTTCATTGTCTTTCTGTCCAGCTCATCAAGTACGGTGTTTACCACCTGGGTAACCATATTGAGGACCCCCTGATACCCTATAATTGGATACCGGTGGAGATGGTGCCTGTCGAACAAGGGGAACCCGATGCGTATAAGGGGGGTCCCTGTGTCCCTCCACAGAAATTTTGCGTAGGAATTGCCGATGAGCAGATCAACCGGATCAGTGAACAGCAATGACCTCAGATGCCACATGTCCTTGTTGATATATACTTTTCCCTCGGCGCCGAAGGGGCTCTCGCTTAAAAGAGCGTTCATTTCCTCTTCGAACTTCTTGTCACCGTTGGTGCAGACTATGTGCACTGGGATGCCCCCCATTTCCATCAGGAAACTTGCCAGCCCGAGCAGGAGATCGGGATCTCCGGTCAACGCAAATCTCTTTCCGTGGACGTAGGGATGGGAGTCTACCATCGCATCAACGGCCCTCCCACGCTCATCCTCTATTTCCTGGGGAATGGGTTTCCCGGAAATCCTGCTTATTTCCTCAAAAAATGTGTCCGTATTCCTGATACCGATGGGCGGCAGCACCGCTGTTTTCTGGCCCCATTCTTTCCCGATATACTCCATGGTCTTTAACGTCGAATACCTCTGGAGCGCAATGGTGGCCGTTGCATTGACCGAATCTGCCGCCTCGGCCAGAGGAGTGCCTCCGGGATAAAGCTTGTACTCGCCGGTATTCGGAGAATCGAAGGTATCGCTTACATCGGCAAGGATTGTATGTTTGACTCCCATGATGTCAAGGAGCCTCTTCATCTCCCGGTAGTTTCCTGTGTAGGTGTCAAAGCCGGGTATTATATTTACCCTTCCGTTAGGCCCCTTCTTTTTACCCGCAGTGATTGTAGAGAGTATGCTCTTCAGCTCATTATCGTACCCGTTTATCTGCGAGCCGACGAAGCTCGGCGTATGCGCCTGGGGAACAGGCAGGTCCGGGGGGATGAGGCCTTTTTCCCGCGCCGTTTTTACATAAGCATTCAGGTCATCGCCTATGACTTCAGCTATGCATGTGGTGGAGACAGCAAGCATTTTGGGCTTGTAGAGCGCATATGCGTTTTCGAGTCCTTCGAGCATATTGTTGAGCCCTCCGAAAACTGCCGCATCTTCGGTCATAGACGTGGAAATGGCTGCCAGCGGCTCTTTAAAATGCCTGTTCAGATGACTTCTGAAATAGGCAACACAGCCCTGTGCCCCCTGAACAAAAGGCATGGTATCGGCAAATCCCGAGGCGCAGAAAATCGCACCGAGGGGCTGGCAGGCCTTTACAGGATTGATCTTTATGTTCTTCCTCGCAAAGTTCTTTTCCTTATACTCCTCTGTCTTCGTCCATTCAGCCACCTCTTTCACTTTTTCGGCAGGCCACGAATCCTCAAATTCTTTTTTGTTTTCGAACTGCTCCTGGTACTCCCGGTCCTGAAAGAGTTCGTTATGGTCCAGTATCTTCATCAGTTTCATTTCTTCCTCCGTATCAGTTTCCATGTCGGGCTGTTCACCGTCATATCCATATCCCGTGCAAATACCGGAAAGCCGTCAAAGCCGTGATACGGGCCGGAGTAATCCCATGAGTGCATCTGCCTGAACGGTACTCCGAGCTTATGGTAGGAGTATTTCTCCTTTATCCCGGAGCCGACCATGTCGGGTTTAAGCCTTCTGGTGAATTCCTCCATTTCATAGAGCGTCGCGTCGTCCATGATGACAGCGCCCTCTTTCATTACGGGATAAGTCCTTTTGTAGTCATCACTGTGGCCGAATTCATATCCAGAGGCAATGACTTCCATCCCGAGGTCTTCATAGGCCCCGATTGTGTGGCGCGGCCGCAAGCCCCCCACATAGAGCATTACCTTTTTGCCTTCGAGGTTCGGCCTGAATTGCTCAATGACAGCATCCATGACCGGTTTGTATTTCCCGATCATTTTCTCCGCGTTCTCTTTGATGGTGTCATCAAAATAAGAGGCGATCTTCCTCAGGCTCTCGTATATTTTTGTCGGACCGAAGAAATTGAATTCGGCCCACGGGGTGCCGTACTGCTCTTCCATATGCCTGCATATGTAGTTCATTGAACGGTAGCAATGGATGAGGTTCAGTTTTGACTTGTGTGCGATACCCATCTCATTGACGGATGCATCGCCTGTCCACTGGGCGATTACCCTCAGCCCCATTTCTTCCAGCATTTTCCGTGAGGCCCATGCGTCGCCGCCTATGTTGTAGTCACCGATCAGCGCCACATCGTAGGGTGTTGTTTTTTCGAGCCGGCCCTTGCCGAGCACATGGTCCCTTATAGTATCGTTGGCGATATGATGGCCGAGAGACTGGCTTACTCCCCTGAAGCCTTCACATCGAACAGGCACTATGGGGATTTTGAATTCCTTTTGCACTTTTTTTGCGACCGATTCGATATCGTCTCCGATAAGACCCACAGGGCATTCGGACAGGATGCCTATCCCTTTTGCAAGAGGGAAAAGCTCTTTCAGCTCATGGAGCGCAGCATCGAGCCCTTTGTCTCCTCCATACACAATGTCCTTTTCCTGGAAGTCCGTCGTAATATGCATGGTGCCGAAGGTGTCGATGCCTGTCTGCCCGTTATAGTAGTTTCTCCTGGCCCACCAGCTGTATTGTCCGCATCCGATGGGGCCGTGGCTGATGGTGATCTGGTCTTTTACGGGGCCCCAGACCACTCCTTTTGCGCCTGCAAAAGCGCATCCCCTTACCGTCATAACGCCCGGCCTCGATTTTACGTTGGACTTGACCTGGCAGGTACTGCACTGGCCCGAGGGATCATTGGCAGCAAGATGTTTGGCCCTTTCCTTTTTTGCTTTTTCCGGATAGGCATCCAGAACTTCCTCTATCATTTTTTGTGTATCTTTAATTGCCGTGCTCATCTTTCCTCCTTGCTTGCAATTTTTCTTAGGCCAATGCCTCTTCGTTCTCCAGTATCCCGAAGTCCATGAGCAGTGCTTCCAGCTCATCCATGCTTACTGGAGTGGGAATAACAAGGTCCTTGTTTTCCGCTATCTTCTTGGCCAGCGCCCTGTACTCATCAGCCTGGGGGTGCTCAGGGGAATATTCGATGACCGTCATCCTCCTCAGCTCAGCCCGCTGCACCTGGTTGTCCCTGGGAACAAAGTGGATCATCTGGGTGTTAAGCCTCTTTGCAAGCTCGGAAATCAGTTCATATTCCTTGTCGGTTTTTCTGCTGTTGCAGATGAGGCCGCCGAGCCTCACGCCCCCGCTCTGCGCATATTTAAGGATACCTCTCGAAATATTATTGGCGGCATACATCGCCATCATCTCGCCTGAGGTAACGATGTAAATCTCTTTTGCCTTTCCCTCTCTCATGGGCATGGCGAAACCTCCGCAGACCACATCACCGAGGACGTCGTAGAAGACGAAGTCGGTGTCCGCCCCATACCCGCCGTTCTCCTCAAGAAAGTTGATTGCGGTAATAACACCGCGGCCCGCGCAACCGACGCCCGGCTCAGGGCCGCCGGACTCGGCACACCGGATACCTCTGAACCCGGTAAGGAGCACCTCGTCAATTTCGAGGTCCTCCACAGTGCCGCGCTCCCGTGCAAGGTCCATTACAGTTGTTTGAGCTTTTGCATGAAGTATTAATCTTGTAGCATCCGCTTTCGGGTCACAGCCCACTATCATGCACTTGTATCCCGCCTCTGAAAGACCTGCGACGGTATTCTGTGTTGTTGTAGATTTGCCGATGCCGCCCTTGCCGTACACTGCTATCTGTCTCATTATGTCCTCCTGTTTTTCAACTCGTTAATATCTGCAATTAAAGCAACTGTCGTGCCAGTAGGGATGCTTCTTGATAATTAAGGAAAATTAAGAAAGGGAGGATGCAACATATACTACAAAAAAGGAGCATATAGTACAAGATGGTATCAAGAAGTTGCCGGCGACCCACTGTCCAACAGTCATATAAGAAAGGCAGGAGAAGTGTTCCCCTCTCATGCTGTTTGTTTTATAGAATCAAATTATTGGAGCGGGAGGGGCAGGCTGTTTATCGGAGCGATGCACGGGTCTGCTCCAACAGGGGCGAGTAACCTGCACCCCAAAAAGTCTTTGACTTTTTGGGGACCCCGTGCGCCGAGCCCCAACTGAGAATGGATATGGACAGGGGTACTATAATGAATTGTCTCTTGGCAATGAAAGCAGTTTCAGCGCTCCGATAAACAGCCTGCCCCTCCCGCTCCCTTCCTTGCCTACTCGGGAACGCCGCCTTCCAGGGCAGTGACTATTATTTCTTCTGCCACGCCCATCGCCTTTTCTGAGATGTGCTCAATAAGCTCATCGCTGGTTGTGGATTTAGCGAGATTGAAGTAGCCGTATTTTTCAAGAATGCCTATGAGCTGCTCGCAGTTTATTTTCTTTTCATCATACATCAACAGCGCGCTGCCGGTTGCGGTGTTGATCTTAAAGGATTGCATGCCATTTATTGTCCGCATGTTTTTTGTAAACTCATCTATATTTTGCGGCTTGCCGTACAAGAAGGGCGTACGTATTCTTATCCTGCCCGGCACGTGGTGGATGTAATATTCCATTTATTTATGGCCAAACAGGACCGGTATATGGGCGGAACTGTGGTCCGGTCCCAGCGCCTATCCAGACAGTAACGCTATTGCTGCCGCTATTGACAACCCAGACATTGTTTGACGGGTCTACGGCAACGGCAACCGGATTATTGCCGACTGGAAAGGAATTAACTACCGTACTATCGGTAGGGCTCAACTCCACAACTGCTGGAGCATTAGCGGCGGCGCTGTACGCTACCGTCACCCACACACTGCCTGCTGTGTCTATCGCAATGCCGGATGGGTTAGTGCCGACAGTGACCGTATTAAGCAGCGTCCTGCTGGAGTTTAACTCTGTAACAGTGTTGCCCGCAGCGGCGGCATTGCCCATGTTTGTCACCCACACATTGCCCGAAGGGTCTATCGCAATGCCGGAGGGATTAGTGCCCACCGCAGCTGTACCAAGCAAAAGCCCGCTGGCGTTTAGCTCTGTAACAGTGTTGCCGGGAGAGGCGGCGTTGCCCATGTCTGCGACCCATGCATTGCCCACGCCGTCAATAGCAATGCCGTTCGGCCCGGCGCCGACTGTGGTTGAGGGGAGTGTAGCAACAAGACTGGGGGTCAAGCTGAACTTTGTGATGGTGTTGTCTCCCTGGTTTGTCACCCACACATAACCCGAGATGTCTATAGCAATCCTGGATGGATTAGTGCCGACCGGGTATGTATTAATCAATGTCCCGCTGGAGCTTAACTCAGTAAGGTTGTTGCTGCCGGAATTTGCCACCCACACATTGCCCTCTGAATCAATGCCGATACCGGATGGATTAGTGCCGACCGGGTACGTACCTATCATTGAGCCAATTGATGAGCCGGCCGGGCAGTTTGTTATGCTGCTCCCGCACAACTCTCTAACGTTGTTGTCGCCCTGGTTTGTAACCCAAATATTGCCGGACGAGTCAATGGCAATACCGGATGGATTAGTACCGACATTGAACTTAGAATATGCAGGAACTGTAACTGTAAGGGTAGTTGTCGCCGTGATGTCCCCTGACGCTGAGGCTGTAATGGTTGCAGAACCTGCTCCAACGGCAGTAACAATGCCGGTGCTGCTGACAGTTGCAACTGCTGAATCGGAGGAACTCCATGTAACCTGATTAGTTACGTCACCAATGGTGCCATTAGACTTTGAACCCGTGGCTTTAAACTGTATGATAGTGTTCTTAGCTACGTTGATCTTGGAGGGCGTTACGGAAAGGGCCTCTATATGTGTTGATCCTCCACAACTCACGAATGCCGCAGCCATTATACAACACAGAGACAGTGCTAATAATGCTTTGAACCCGGTCTTTATTTTCATTTTGCCTCCTCTCATTGGCTTTCAACTTAAATTTTAGTTTATCTCATATGTAAGTCGCTGAAAAAGGTCGCAAGGTTACGACATGCCGTCTCAACTAATGTCTCTAAAGCAGCCTCACAGTTTTCTCATACCTTGAACTGGGCAACCAGATTCTGCAGATTAGACGCCAGGCGCGCCAGGTCAGAAGCAGATTCGGCTATCTGATGGGAACTTGCAGATGTCTCACTTGCAACCTTTGCCACTGTTTCTATATCACCGCTGACCGTTTCGGAAACCGTAGACATCTCCTCTGTTGCAGAAGCCACATGCTGCACCATTGATTGCAGACCCTCAACACTTCCCACAATTTTATGCAAAGCATCTCCCGCCATGGTAACATCATGGACACCCGAGTCAACCTTGCCGGTAGCCTCGCCCATGGAAGCCACTGCCTGGACCACTTCGCTCTGGATTGAGCCTATCATTTCTCCTATCTCTGATGTGGCCTTCGCGGTCCTCTCCGCCAACTTCCTGACTTCGTCGGCAACAACAGCAAAGCCCCTGCCTTGCTCCCCCGCCCGTGCCGCTTCAATAGCAGCATTGAGAGCGAGCAGATTGGTCTGATCGGCTATATCTTTAATGACATTTATTATCTCTCCTATTTGTTTTGAGCGCTCGCCAAGGGATGTTATAAGCCGTGAGGATTCCGCGACAGTTGTTGCGATTTCCCTTACTTCCTGCACCGATTTGCTGACAATATTCTCTCCATCTTTAGCTATTATCGCAGTTTCTGTTGCAGAAGTCGCGATATCGGAGGCGTTTTTTGCAACATCAATGACTGTTTGGGACATCTCTGCCGAGGAAGCGGAAATTTGCGCGGCCCTCCCTGATTGTTCTGCTACCCCCCTGGACATCTGTTCAGAACTCGCGCTGAGCTGGTCGCTTGCAGAGGCCACGGAATGTGCCGAAGTTTTCAGTTCAGCAATAATATTATGCAGCTTTGCCGCCATCTTACCCATTGCGGCAAGGAGTTGCCCTGTCTGGTCTTTGTTTACAGATTCTATGCGGACAGTCAAATCGCCGGCTGCCAGCGCATTTGACATCTCTACCGTCTCCTTGAGAGGCTTTACTATTCCGCGAGTAAGATATGCTGCAATCACCACCGCTGAAGCAATCGCAAGGCTTCCCAGTATGAGCATAAATGTGACCATCGTTTTGTATTCTTTTACAGATTCTTCATAACGATGTTGATTGCGCTCCTCCTGGTAGCCGGTCAGGGCTGACACAGCCATTATCCATTTATGGACTGCAGGTCTTGTTTCATTATTGAGTATATCAAGCGCCGCTTTACCATTGCCGGCCATAAGGAGCTCAACAGCTTTGTCTCTTAGCGGGACTGCACTCTCCTGCGCTGATTTGACTTCTGTAATTAACCCGGAGCCTTTAGTGTCGGCCCTGTCTGTAAGCGCCCCGACTTTTTCAAGTCCTTCGTTGTATATTTCTCCCTGCATGGCAATATACGACTGCAGTTTTTTTATTTCCTCCATATCCTTCTCCATAAACATGGTGCGGAGGGCAATGCCGGTTTCTCTCAGAGCATTCCCCATCTCGCAGGAAGCAATAAGACTCTGATTATTGACTTTAACAATACTATCCATGTTCTTGCGGATACCGATCATGCTTAAAATGCCAAGAAGCATAATAACAATCATAAGCGCGAGCACTATTGCAAAGCCTGCCGACAGTCGTGTTCCTATTTTGATATCTCCCAGTTTCATTCTTTCCCCTTCCACTCAAGGATTTTAAACTGTTATCAGCACTACGCAATTAATGGAAACCTGTCAGGCATCATTCTACCAAATTTGAGTCGGACTTAGCCAGTCAGCACGAGGCAATTTCCTTGACTTGCCTTTCATCTCTTGGATAAGATAATAAATTCAGGCGTACATAGCAAAATATTGCAACATAAATGGCAGTTTCAGCAGATGGCGTATAGAGGCCAAATCAGCCCGCAGCCATTAGCTATGAACTGTGTCAATGGAGGGCGGATGCTTATCGCAATTGGTTCTGATCACGCAGGATTGGAAATGAAGAATTCAGTAATCGCTGTCCTGAAAGAACTGGGGCATGAGTATCAGGATTTCGGGACCGCTACGCCGCAGTCGGTGGATTATCCCGACTTTGGAGAGATGGTGTCAGAGGCAGTGTCGCAAGGAAAAGCCGGCCGCGGGGTCCTTATATGCGGCACCGGCATAGGCATGTCCATAGTTGCAAATAAATTTCGCAATATCCGTGCAGCTCTGTGCAATGAACTGTTTTCCGCAAAAATGAGCAGACTCCATAATGATGCAAACATCCTTGTCCTCGGAGGCAGAATAATAGGCAAAGACCTTGCAACAGAAATAGTGAAAACATGGATGGCCACTCCTTTCGAGGGGGGGAGACACGAAAACAGGCTGAAAAAAATACAGCTTATTGAGAAAAAAACAATAATGAAAGGGGATTCCCGGAACTGCTGATCTTTGCTGGGAATCAAATTAGGGGCCGTGCAATGAATTGCGAGCAGCTTAAAAATAGTGATCCTGAAATTTTTGATGCGATTTACAGGGAAACAGCGCGGGAACAGAACAAAATACTCCTGATCGCTTCCGAGAATTATGCCAGCCGTGCCGTAATGGAAGCGCAGGGTTCTGTCCTTACCAACAAGTATGCAGAAGGGTATCCCGGCAGGAGGTATTACGGCGGCTGCGAATACGCTGATATTATTGAAAGGCTTGCTATTGAGCGGGCAAAGAAACTTTTCAACGCAGACCATGTAAATGTCCAGCCCCATTCAGGGAGCCAGGCGAACATGGCGGTATTCTTCTCAGTCTTAAAGCCCGGGGATACCATCCTCGGAATGAGGCTGGATCACGGCGGACACCTGTCGCACGGAGCATCGGTAAATTTTACCGGGATGCTCTATAATGCCGTCTCTTATGGAGTGAGCAGGGAAAGCGGATATATTGATATGGATGACGTGCGGAGACTTGCCCTGCAGCATAAACCTAAGATGATTATTGTAGGCGCGAGCGCCTATTCGCGCATAATCGATTTTAAGCAGTTCTCGGAGATAGCGAAACAAACAGGCGCGTATTTCCTTGCCGATATCGCCCATATCGCAGGACTGATAGCGGTCGGAGAGCACCCTTCTCCACTGCCGTATGCAGATTTTGTGACCACCACCACGCATAAGACGCTCAGGGGCCCAAGGGGAGGGATTATCATGTGCAAGGCGGATTATGCAAAGGCCATTGATAAAATGATTTTTCCGGGGATACAGGGCGGCCCGCTGGCCCACGTGATAGCTGCAAAAGCGGTGGCCTTTAAGGAAGCGCTGACTACGGAGTTTGCAGATTATCAGAAAATGGTTGTTGCAAACTCCCGCAGACTTGCCGGCGGTCTTATTGAGCGAGGGTTTAAAATCATATCCGGGGGTACCGACAACCACCTTATGCTGCTTGATCTGACCGAAACCGGCGTTACAGGCAAAGAGGCTGAAGAAGCCCTGGACATGGCCGGAATTACGGTGAACAAAAATGCTGTCCCATACGATATCAAGCCGCCTGCCATCACCAGCGGGGTCAGGTTGGGAACTCCCTGTGTAACTACCAGGGGAATGGGAGCAGCAGAGATGGACGAGATAGTCGATATTATAGCCGGCGTTATAAGGAATATACAGAACCCGGCTGTAGCCGGTGTTATGAATAAAAGGGTGCAGGCCCTCTGTGCCAAGTTTCCGATTTATGCATGACGGCCTCGTAAAAAGCCCATATGCTGCGTTGTGCTGCATACTTCGTCACTGCGGCGTACTGAAAAGTACGCCTCATTCCTCAGTATTTGCACGCCTTGCCTATGAACTTTTTACGAAGCCGTCCGGTTTTTGCTGTCTTAACAATTTTTTGCGACTGCTAAATGCATCATGAAATGTCCGTTCTGCGGAAGCATAGAGGACAAAGTAATCGATTCCAGGGCCGGCAAGGATGGAGATGTCATCAGGAGGAGAAGGGAATGCCTTAAATGCACTCAGCGGTTTACCTCTTATGAGCGCGTTGAGGACCCGCTCCCCATGGTAATAAAAAAAGACGGCAGCCGGGAGTTCTTTGATAGTCACAAAATTTTGACCGGCTTGAAGAAGGCCTGTGAAAAACGCCCGATACCTATTATAAAGCTTGAGGAAACCGAGAAGAACATTGAGAAGAAACTTATAGGATTGGGTGCTAAAGAGATAAGCAGTTCCTGGATAGGAGAGGAAATTATGTCCTCGCTCAAGGAGCTTGATAAGGTTGCATATGTCAGGTTCGCCTCTGTTTACCGCCAGTTTAAAGACATTAGTGATCTGATGGAAGAAGTAAAAACCTTATTCGACCATAAAGACAGCGGAAAACATTAGCATACTGTCACTATGAGAGGAAGACAGGAGAAGGGGAGCACTTGTTTTTCGACGCGCTGAAACTACTTTAGTCGGCAATCCCAAATTTTTTATTGAAGCGATATCCGAATCAGTTCTCAGTTGGGGCTCGGCGTTACTCGCCCCAGTTACAGTAGGCCCGTGCATCGCGTCGAAAAACAAGTGCTCCCCTTCTCCTGCTATCAATTATATTGTGTTTTATGTTGTGTTTTATTGAATTTGGTCCGCTGAAATGATAATATATACATCTCGGCAATATTTTTTAAATAAAACAGGTCAGGTAATTACTGGAAGCAACTGGAAATGGCAGAAATTATTCCTTTTAAGGGGCTACTCTACAATCCGGAAAAAGTTTCAGGCGATGATGTAATCGCGCCTCCCTACGATGTAATCTCCGCTGATTACAAGGAAGCGCTTTACCGGAAAAGCCCCTACAATATCGTCCGCATCGATTCAGGCAAAGCCATGGCCGGCGATACCGACACCAACAACAAATATACACGGGCCCGGGATTTGCTGGAGCAATGGGTCAGGGAAGATATTCTCGTCAGGGATGAGACCCCGGCGTTCTATGGCTACGAAATTGATTATGTTTTTTCGGGAAAAAGAAAACAACTGAAGGGAATACTCGCCCTCGTAAAAATAGAGGAGCTCGGCAAAGGAATCTACCCCCATGAGGAGACCCATTCAAAGCCGAAGGCGGACAGGCTGGACCTGATGAAATCATGTTTTGCCAACATTAGTCCGATTTATTCACTTTACAACAGTCCCGATAAGATAACCTCCGCGATTTTAAGCGATATTCATAATGCCCCTTTTATCAGCGGCGCCGATGCGGACGGAGCGAGGCATTCGATTTTCAAGATCACAGATAAGTCGCAAATTGAGTCGATAGCCGGGGAGTTGCAGGATAAACCCATATTTATAGCTGACGGCCATCACCGCTATGAGGTAGCGCTCGAATTCAAAAAAGAGATGGGGGGAAAAGCGGCCCATGGGATTATGTAATGATGTTTCTCGCCAATATGGCGGATGAAGGCATCACCATACTGCCTGCCCACCGGCTGGTAAGGGGCCTTAAAGAAAATGATATTTTCCAAAAACTTGAATCTGATTTTACCATCTCAAGACTGCCTGAAACTGCTGCTGTCCCCGGGACGCTTTCGCTTGAAGGAAAAAATGTTTTCGGCCTTTACAGGGACAAGGAACAGCACTGCTACATTCTGAAATATAAAAGAGACGGCTTGAGCGACCTCCCTCCGGCCCTTAAAGATCTCGATGTTGTCGTGCTCCATGAGCTTATCCTCAGAAGAGATCTGGGCATAACCGATATCGCGTATGAAATGGACATCAACGAGGCAGTTGGCAGGGTCCGCAAAGGAGATTTCGACGGCGTGTTTTTCCTGAATCCGACAGGGATCGGCGATGTGGAAAGGGTAGCCCTGTCTAATTTGCGAATGCCGCCAAAGTCGACCTATTTTTACCCGAAGGTCCTGACCGGATTGGTCATTAATAGTTTTAAAAACAATTTCTAAGGAGGACTAATATGTCAATAAGAGTAGCAATCAATGGTTTTGGCAGGATCGGAAGAAATTTTTTCAGGACGAGCAGGGGGCACAGCGGTTTGGAGATCGTTGCCATTAACGATCTTACCGATGCAAAAACACTTGCCCACCTTCTGAAATATGATTCCGTGCATGGGACTTTTGATGCTGACGTTAAGGCAGGCGAGGGCATTATTATCGTCGACGGGAAGGAGATAAAAGTATTGGCGGAGCGTGCGCCCGAAAACCTTCCCTGGAAAAGCCTGAATGTGGATGTTGTAATAGAGTCCACCGGACTTTTCACCGAACGTGAAAAAGCCTCAAAACATATCGCTGCAGGGGCAAAGTGGGTCATTATTTCCGCTCCTGCAAAAGAGCCTGATGTCACCGTCTGCCTTGGCGTCAACGAAGATGCCCTTGATCCCGGCAAGCATAAAATAATATCCAATGCCTCATGCACTACAAACTGCCTGGCGCCGGTTGCCAAAGTCCTTCACAAGGAATTCGGCATTATCAGGGGTCTTATGACAACTGTGCATTCCTACACTAACGACCAAAGGATCCTTGACCTCCCCCACAAGGATTTGAGAAGAGCGAGGGCCGCGGCGCTTTCAATGATTCCAACTACAACCGGAGCTGCCAAGGCGGTAGGTCTTGTGCTGCCTGAACTGAAGGGGAAGCTTGACGGGTTTGCGATCCGTGTTACCACCGCGAACGTCTCAGCCGTAGACCTCGTGGCTGAGCTGAACAGGGATGTTACAGTCGAAGACGTAAATGCAGCTATGAAGAAATGGGCGGAAGGCCCTATGAAAGGGGTGCTGCAGTATGTGGAGGAACCGCTCGTTTCTGTCGATTTCAACGGGAATCCCCACTCCTCAATTTTCGATGCCGGTTTGACAAAAGTGATGGATAAGCGCATGGTCAAGATTATATCCTGGTATGACAATGAATGGGGTTATAGCACACGTCTGAGGGACCTTGTCCTTTACATCGGCAAGAGAGGCTAAGTATGGCGAGAAGAAATGATATCGCTGTCGATATTAAAGATATACTCGGCAAGCTTACAATCGAAGACCTTAATATAAAGGGGAAAAGGGTTTTCATCCGGGCGGATTTTAATGTGCCCCTTGATGACAATATCGTCATTACTGATGACAGCAGAATACGCTCCACGCTCGCCACTATTAATTATGCTATTGATGAGGGGTCCAAGGTCATCCTTGCATCTCATCTTGGCAGACCGAGGGGAAAGGTCGAGCCTCGTTTCAGCCTTGCTCCTGTTGTCAAACGGTTGCAGCGGCTATTGAATAAGGAAGTCGTGTTTGTTCCCGATTGTGTCGGCCCTCAGGCTGAACATGTTGTCTCAAAGATGAAAGAGGGCGATGTCATTCTCCTTGAGAACCTCCGGTTCCACCCTGAAGAAGAGAAAAATGATGAGGCCTTTGCAAAAAACCTGGCGAGTCTTGCGGATTTCTTCGTTAACGATGCCTTCGGCACTGCTCACCGCTCTCATGCTTCTACTGTAGGAATTACGAAGTTCCTCCCTTCCGCAGCCGGCTTTCTCATGAAAAAGGAGATCGAATATCTTAAAGGAGTTGTGGAGAACCCTGTGAGGCCGTTTGTTGCGATACTCGGCGGAGCAAAAGTGTCGGGCAAGATCGGAGTGCTCGAAAATCTCGTCAGCAAGGTCGACAAGGTCATAGTCGGCGGCGGGATGGCTTATACTTTTATGGGGGCTATGGAATACGAGATCGGCGACTCGCTTGTTGAGACCGAGATGTTTGATCTTGCTAAAAGCATCATGGAAAAGCTGAAGCACAGTAATATTAAATTTTATCTGCCTGTTGACAGCGTAATTGCACAGACGATAGAGGCGGGCGCTGAAACTAAAATTGTTCCCACTCAGGAAATACCCAAAGGATGGCGCGCTCTTGATATCGGCCCGGCATCGGTGAAGCTTTTTTCAGAGGCGCTTCAGAATGCCAAGACCATCATCTGGAACGGTCCGATGGGAGTTTTCGAGATCGACGCGTTTTCGAGGGGAACATTTGCGATTGCCCATGCGGTAACTGATGCCTATGCGTTGACTATTGTCGGCGGCGGAGATACGGACCATGCTGTTCATAAGGCTGGTGTCAGTGATGCTATTACTTTTATTTCAACGGGCGGCGGAGCTTCACTGCAATTGCTGGAAGGCAAAGACCTCCCCGGAATATCGGCGTTGACTGACAGAAAATAAGAAGCATTCCAACAGGGAATTTAAAAGGGGCAGCCCGGCGCCTGCAAGTTCTCAGGTCCTATGGGGCTGCCCCTTTTTTAAGCTATCCGGAGTTCAACATCGCATACCTTATGAGGAAACTTCTCGTCGGTGTGCGATAGAATGCCCCGCTTCAATTCAACAATAGAAGGGTTTTTGCTTCCAAAACGTCTGATAAGGTAATTTGCCGCAACTTCAGGCTTGATAATATCTCCGCACGTGAAGATATCTACTGCAGCATATGCATATTCGGGCCAGGTATGTATGGAAAGATGCGATTCGGCAATCACTACCATGCCGCTGATGCCAAACGGGTTAAACTCATGGAAAGATACATCGATGATAGTTGCTTTCGCCTCCTTGGCAGCAGAAACTAAAGCACCTTTGACCTTGCGCAGATCCTTCAGGATTTCAGGATCACAGTCTCTCAATTCCACCAAAAGATGGGTACCTAAAGCATTCAATCCTCTCCCCCTTTGATTTAGAATCAAGGAAGCAAACCGCTCCTCAAGCTATAAATCATACATGAAAATTTCCCTTCTTGTCAATAAATATAAGTACACTTTTTTAGCTGCCCCAGTCCTTAATAGTGTAATCAAATTTATTAATATCATATACCATAAACTGGAAGTTGTCTATAAAAAAATGTGGTCCCGGTAAATAATATCTCAGTGACGGCGAACATGCGGAAGGCAAATGGAATTAGAAGTGGTGGGCAGTGAGAGAATCGAACTCCCGACACGGGGCTTTTCAGGCCCCTGCTCTACCGACTGAGCTAACTGCCCATAATCTTACACATTAAACTTTTATACCTCCAAAAGTCAAGAATTGTGAAGCCCTGGGATGCAATTAAAATTATGGGGTTTGGTATAATACCGTGGTATGTATAAGGCTGCATGAGCAGATTATAAAAGAATGTCAAAGGCGGTATGTTATGAAAACACTGAGAAAGTGGCACAGTTACAATATATTGCTATTACAGGCGGCGGCCGTATTTGCGGCGCTGGTGGTCGGATCATTCGCCTGCACGGCAACGGCGCAGGCATTGCTTCAGACGGGCTTGCAGGCCCCTGAGGTTGCGCTCAACGACATTGACGGCCGACAAGTTGGCCTGTCCCAATATGCTCAAAACAAGGCGGTGGCGCTTGTCTTCTGGTCTACATGGAGCGCAAATTCATCGAGGGCGCTGAAGCGGATGGAGGACTTCTACAAAAAGTATGGCGACAGGGGGGTCATGGTCATAGGCATCAATGCCGACAGTCAGACCATCAGCAGCGATGATGTGCAGCGGATAAAGGGGATGGTGAAGGATATTGGCGTCACCTTTCCCATGCTTATCGACAAAGAGCTCAAGACTTTTCATGACTATGGCATAATCGCCTTGCCCTCAACAATGGTTATTGTCAAAGGTGCTATAGCGTATGAGCTTCCGGGCTTGCCTTTGGTAGGGACTGAGGACCTGTTTGATTATCTGGCGGAACTGGCCGGAGAGCCGGCCCGCAAGAAAGCGGCCCCTGTATATCAGCCGCGCCACGATGCTATCGCCGATACGAACCTTGCAAGGAGATTTGTGGGTAAGCAGCAGTACACGATGGCGTATACCCTGTTTCAGAAGGCGATAGAGAAGGACCCCAGGTACATGCTGCCGTATGTGGAACTGGCGAAGCTATATGACGTTGACGGCAAGGGCGCCGAGGCTGAGGAGACTTTGAGGAAAGCGCTTGCGGCAGAGCCGGGAAATGTTGCGGTGATGAGTGAGTTGGGGTATGTGCAGGCAAGGGCCGGCAAGGTGAAGGAGGCGCTTGAGCTATTGAAAAACGCGGCAAAGGATGAATCATACACGCCGGCACGGTACTATCTGGCATATGCGCTGGGGATGGACGGGCAGCTAAAGGAGGCGACGGCATTATTTGAGAGTGCTATAACGGAGAACCCATATGCTATTATCGCCTACCGGCTGAGGGCCGAAGTTTATGAAAAGCAGGGGATGGAAAAAGAGGCTGCCGCAGATTACCGGAAAATTCTCGAATTGAAGCTGAAGATAAAGAATTAAGGGGCATCTCAATTAATTAATGAGTTTCGTCCGATATCTGAAAATAGTTCTGAAGAGCGTCGTTGATTTTTTTAAAGATGGCGGGCTTATGCTTGCCGGGTCATTGTCATATTTTTTCATGATGGCCATTGTTCCGTTTTGCCTTTTTCTTGTTGCGATCTTCGGCTATTTTATAGGAGAAAATGAGGCGTTCCTAAAATTTTTCTCGGCCAAACTGACGGGCTTCTTCCCTAACGTCACATATAAGATAACAGAGGAATTAAGGAAATTAATATCGTACCGCGGTCTCGGAACATTCACGTTTATACTGTACGGGCTGCTGTCATTGCAGCTTTTTTCGTCGCTGGAGACAGCTATCAACAGGGTCTTCAAAATACGGGGCGGCAGGCCTTTTCCGGTCTCGGTAGTGCGCTCGTTGTTTATTGTTACGCTCATATTAATTTTAATTATCATGTCTTTTGGCGCAACATCAGCCATTTCCATCCTTAAGGCAGAGAAGGCATTTTTCCCGGATATAAGGGTGGGCAAGATCGCCGGATTCTTTATAGGATATCTGGTCCCGTTTATGCTGATCTTTCTGATTTCTGCCATTATGTACAAGTTTCTTCCGCTCAGGAAGGTACAATTCCGCAATGCGATTGCCGGCTCATTGTTTGCTGCTATCTTGCATGAAGCTGCAAAACACATCTTTACTCTTTATGTAGTGAAGGTAGTGCACCTGGGAACTGTTTACGGCCCCCTTTCAGCCTTTGTGATATTTTTATTGTGGGTATTTTATTCATCGTGTATATTTCTCATCGGCGCCGAGGTGGTACACAACCTTCAGGGGCCTGCAAAAGGATTGAAATGAGCGCAGTGAACAAGAGGATGTCCTTTTATTAGGTGAGGTTTCATGTGTTATACTATCTGTTAAGCAAATTAAGTTTTTACAAGGAGTTGTAGAATGAAAAAGAATTTACGGAAAGTAGTGGTTGTCGTATTCGCAGCAGCATTGTTAATGGCTATGCAGGGAATGTATGCCGCATCATATGCAGGCTCTGATTTGTCAGGAAAAGTAGCTGAAACCATGAACAGCGGCGGTTACACCTATGTCCTCCTCGAAAACGGCGGGGCAAAGACGTGGATTGCAGTTCCCCAAATGAAAGTCACCATAGGACAGACAATGTCTTTCAAGCCGGGCGCCGAAATGGAAAACTTCAGCAGCAAAACGCTTAAGCGCACCTTTCCGAAGATTGTCTTTTCAGAAGGGCCGGTCATCAAATAGTAATAAAAAATGGGTCTATGTCAGGGCAGGAAACTGCAACAGCAGTAATTCCCTGCCCTGATCAATGTTACTTCAGGGATTAGGCAGGCGGATTACGTACTGATACGGCGGCGTCGCGTTTGTAATTAAGGCCGGGTTCAGTTCTTTAATCGTGCGGACTGTCGTGTTACACATTTCGGCAATTGCCCTCAGGCTGATTGATTTGTCCGTCATTACTTCACTGTATCCAGGCGCGTCGTCCGTCATGTCTTCAGACGGAGTGATCCCGTAACTTTCCGGATCCCGGGCCACAGTAGCAGCAGCCATAAACTTTGCCATGTAGTGGTTTACTACGCCAGGCAAGTGCAACTCCTTATATTTACTGAGCAGGCGCCTGATTTTCCCGTCTCCGGCGTTGTAGGCAGCGAGTGCGACATCCCAGCCGCCGAACATCTGATACAAATCCCTGAAATAACTCGCCGCTGCATAAGTAGATTTTACAGGGTCTTTCCGCTCGTCCACATAACGGTCTATTCTGAGGCCGTACCTTTTCGCTGTCCCCTTTACCAGTTGCCAGAGACCGACAGCATCACCCCGGCCTACGGATACAGGAGAGAACCCGCTTTCGATCAGAGGCAGATAAGCCAGATCGAGGGGTATATCCTTGTCACTGAAAATCCTGGTTGTCACGTCAATATACTTCTGAGATTCACTGAGTTTCTTTTCAAACGCCTCCGGTATTTTCTCCGTAAAAAATTGCAGCGCTCTTTCGTACATCTTGCCTGTAGAGGCATTCTCTATAATTGCGTGCAATTCTTCCGCGGCAAAAACATTCGCCGGCGATGATAAATATAACAGTAACGATATAAGAATAAACAACCGTCTCATTGTGCAGCACCTCTGATTGCGGGATTTGGTTGAGAAAAAGAAAAGAGTTCAGACAAAATGTTATGTTAACTTAGCATTTGAAGACTATAGCACATCCGGGGAAATTGTCAAGCTGCCCTGAATTCCCGCATGGCCTCGCTGTAAACATCATCCACGCAGTGGGTGTATTTAGGTGAGAAATGGATGAGTTCAAGGCTGCCTGCCCGTGCTTCGCGCGCAATCCGCCCTGCCAATGCAGCGGTGAGGTGATTACGCTCATGCGCCCGGTCCCGGTCCTTTTCGAGAAAGTATGCCTCGCAGAATAGCTGGTCGGAGCCGCTGACAAATCTCACCACCCTCTCTATATTCTCTTCGTCCGGCGCAATGTCCGTTACATATGATACCTTCTGTCCCCTGGTAATGTGGGCAATCGGCATCAGTTCAGCCATACTGTAGTGAGTGCCCGACACCTCGAAAACCGCAGTATCGGGAGACCCCGCCCTGATCGCTTTTTTGAACGAGGAAAGCCAGGGCCCGACAGGCAGCCCCCGCGCGTTCAGTGCCGCCTTGTCGATGTTTATGTGAAACGCCTCTTCAAGAGCATAGGCCATAACCGGTATCTGATGGCAAAGCTCTACCCCTTTTATGGTAAAAAGCTGGTCCTCCATGACGGTGCCGTTAAATTCCCTTTCAGGATTATCTTCCCTCTGAAATGAACGCGCCGCATGAAAACTCGCGTGTGACATGAAGGGGCCTTTTATTTCAAACACCTCTATTTCCAGCGGGTAATTTCTTATCAGGTTCCAGGTGTATCCTTTGAGCTTCCCCTCAACGCAATCAATAATATTGGCGGGGCCGAATATTTTGAGCGGGACATCCCTCCTGAGAACAGCCCTCAGCAGCATGTCGAAGCCTATAAAATGATCTATGTGGGTATGGGAGACAAACACCTCGGTGATCTTCAGCAGACTGCCCGGACCAAGTGCTCCGATGTCACCGGCATCGAAGAGCATGGCCCGGTTCTCTCTGATTATTCTAATGTAAACACACGGATCTTCAAACGGACCGTTAACAGCGCCGGCATGAAAACTTGGCTTCATAGTGCTATAATTATAACATTAAAAAAAACAGGTAATAGCTTATGGGTTATGAGTCATAGGATGACGACGAAATTCTGTTTGTTTTTTTACCCATAACCCCATAACCTATTACCTATAACCTGTTTTTTAATGAGGAGGACATATGCCTGAACTAAGAAAAGACCCCATTTCCGGCAGATGGGTCATCATATCGATAGAACGCGGGAAAAGACCTTCGGACTTTATATCTCCCTCGCAAAAAAGGAGGGCGGGAGGGTTCTGTCCGTTTTGCCCCGGCAACGAACATACAACAACCCCCGAGATCATATCATTCAGACCTGCGAGCACCGCTCCCAATTCGTCGGGCTGGACGCTCAGGGTTGTGCCCAACAAGTTCCCTGCGTTGCAGATACACGGTGAACTGACAAAAAAAGGCGAAGGAGTTTTTGACCGGATGAACGGCATAGGGGCACATGAAGTAATTATCGAGACGGCTGACCATCAACTTTCCCTTGCAACAATGCCGCTCAGGGCAGTTGAGGATGTGCTCTGGGCATACTTCTTCAGACTTACAGACCTGAATAAAGACGCCAGGATCAAGTATGTCCTTATTTTTAAAAATGAAGGGGAAGTTGCGGGGTCCTCGCTTGAACACACCCATAGCCAGCTGATAGCCCTTCCGATTGTGCCCAAAAGCGTCAAGGAAGAGATAGACTCGTCAAAAAAATATTATGATAACAAGGAACGCTGCATATTCTGCGATATTATTAACCAGGAGTTAAGCGCCGACAAACGGGTGATTTACGAGAACGACAGGTATGTCTCGTTGTCTCCTTTTGCCCCGCGGGAGCCTTTTGAGACATGGATATTGCCCAAGAAGCATGAGTCGAATTTTTCGCCGCCGGACAAGAGCTTCTCCAGTCTCTCGGAAATCCTTCAGCGGACGCTGAAACAGCTCGACAGAGTTCTTGATACCCCCCCTTACAATTTTATCATCCACACATCCCCCTTTAAAGAGGAGATGAACGATTACTACCACTGGCATATTGAGATTGTCCCCAAGCTCACCAAGACGGCCGGTTTTGAGTGGGGCTCAGGCTTTTATATAAACCCCACGCCTCCCGAAGAAGCAACCAAATATATGAAAGAAGCAAAACTATGAGAATTGCCATCGTGACTTCCGAGGCAACCCCTTTTTCCAAAACAGGGGGACTTGCTGATGTGGCAGGAACACTTTTCAAAGAGTACCTTGCCATGAAGCACGATGCCATGTTGTTTGTTCCCTTCTATAAAAGGACAGCCGAACAGTTCAGCGGCATGATCAGTTACAGCGGCACTGAAATTGACATCCCTATGGGCAACTCGATAAGGACATGCAAAATATTTACAGGTGGCATGGGAGCTCCAACTCCAAACATTTATTTCATCGGCAACGAAGATTTTTTTTTCAGGGATGAACTATATGGAATGCCTGCCGGCGATTACCCCGATAATGACCAGCGTTTTGCCTTTTTCTCCAAAAGTGTTCTTGAGATATGCAAAAGGCTGGACTTGCAAATAGATATCATGCACTGCAACGACTGGCAGACAGCGCTCATTCCTCTCTACATGAAGACCTTGTACAGGCAGGTCCCCATTTTAAAAAATACCGCTTCTGTCTTTACTATCCACAATCTCGGCTATCAGGGACTGTTCCCGCCCCAGGCACTTGAAGTGACCGGATTGGGCGCCTCGGTCTTCAATCCCGAAGGTATAGAATTTTTCGGCAAAGTTAATTTCCTTAAGGCCGGCATTATCGGAGCGGACTAAATAACAACTGTCAGTAAAACTTATGCTGCGGAAATACGTTCTCATGAATACGGTTTTGGATTGGACGGGGCTGCTCACAAAAAGAAGCTCCTCTCTTAGTCGGCGTACTGAACGGAATAGATTATACTGAATGGGACCCTTCGACCGATAAGTTCATTGCCAAAAATTACGACATGTCAGACCTTTCGGGCAAACAGGCCTGCAAGAAACAGTTAATAAAAAAAGCCTCAATAAAAAATAAAGCTGCCGGTCCGCTCATGTGTTTTGTCGGAAGGCTCTCGTCCCAGAAAGGGGTTGAGCTGCTGGCGGACGCGATTCCGGATCTCCAGGGCCAGGGAGCGAACATGGTAGTTGTCGGCAAAGGGGATGGCAGTTATCAGGCTATGCTGCAGGCAGCGGGCAAACGTTTCAGCGATAGTTTTTTCTTCTGTCGCGAATTTGATGAGCCTTTGGCCCATCTCGCCTATGCCGGCTCTGATGTATTATTAATGCCCTCAAGGTACGAGCCCTGCGGGCTTGGTCAAATGATAGCGATGCGTTACGGCGACACTTCCAGTGGCGCGTAAAACAGGTGGTCTTTCGGATACTATAGAGGATGACAAAACAGGCTTTCTCTTCGGGGAATACAGCCTGACCGCATTCATTAATGCTGTTCAGACGGGCAGTAAAAGCCTTTGATGATAAAAAAACCTGGCGGAAGATGATAAGCAATGCCATGAAAAAGGATTTCTCGTGGAAAAAATCCGCCCGGGCGTATATTGCAATTTATCAAAATGCGTTAAAATGAATCGTGGGAAGCTGACGAATTTAACGGGACCATAAAATAACAATAGAAATACAAACGGGCAATCACTGCCGGACGACTCCGGGACAAAAGCATGCTCCGAGGCCATGCAAAAGAACAGCTTAACAGGCTATTGGTTATATATGAACTCACCAAGGCAATAATATCGGCCCATGATTTTAATGAGTTGTTGGAAAAGGTTTCGGAGGAGACGGCAAAACTCTTCAATGCAAAAGGATGCATGATACGCCTGTTAGAAGACGGCATGCTGAAGATCAAGGCCCATTATGGCTTCCCGCCGGAAATAAGGGAGGCGTTAACAGTCAGTTTGGGAGAAAGTTTTGTTGGCAGAGTGGCGGAAGAGGGGAAAACCATATTCGCTGCAAAGCCCTGAAGATTTCGGTCGCCTTTCACAATACCTGGATATGCAAACAGCTGTGTGCACTCCATTAAAAATCGGCGATCAAATAATAGGGACCTTTGGACTTTATAACAAAAAAAGTATTGATAAAGACGGCAACGAATCCATAGTCCCATTTACTGCAGACGACCGGATAACACTTGAAGGCTTTGCTTCCATTGCTGCAATCGTTATAGACAAATCCATTTTATATGAAAACACCCTTAGGAAAGAGAAAGAGGCCCTGGACGCCAAACGGAAGTTTGAGGACCTGTGGGACCATCTGCAGGGTTTTATAGAGAATTCCGCTGATGCGATTGTTACTACTGACCTGGAAGGTATTGTTACCTCATGGAATATCGGCGCCGAGAAAATATATGGCTATACACGCCATGAAGCCATCGGGAAGTACATGCCTTTTGTCCCTGATTTTCTAAGAGAAGTGGAAAAGAGCTACACCGAGCGTGTCAAAAGAGGAGAAACCATCAAAGATATAGAGACGGTCAGAAAGACCAGGGGCGGTACACTTCTGGACGTTAATCTTACTCTTTCGCCGATCAAGGACCCTTCCGGAGCCGTTATCGGCCTGAGCGGCATTGCCCGCGACATCACTGAAAAAAAACGTATTGAAAAAGACCTGGTAAGCAAAAATGCGGTGTTATCAAAACTGATGATGATAAGCTCTGCAATGCGGGGCACGCTTGAACTGAACAAGCTCTTAAGGATGGTGCTGACCGCCGTCACCATGGGAGACGGACTTGGCTTTAATCGTGCGATGCTCTTTCTGCTTAACGAAGAGAAAAACACCTTGAGGGGGGCAGTCGGCGTGGGGCCTTCAAGCCATGAGGAGGCATGGGAGATTTGGTCGCGGCTGACCACTGAACATAAGAGTCTTACTTCCATTATGGACGAGATTGAGAAAGGCCCTCTGAGAAAAGATTCCTTTATGGACAGGCTCTGCTGCGGCGTCGAGGTCTCCATGGACAGCGAAACAGTCCTCACAAAGGCAATGAAGGAAAAGCGGGCTTTTAATGTCACTGATGTCCATGCCGAACCGCTTTCTGATCCCATTCTCATACAGCAGCTTGGCACGCTTGCCTATGCTGTACTCCCACTTATATCACGTGACAAAGTCATAGGTGTCTTGTGGGTTGATAACATTTACACCAGCAGGCCTATTACCGAGCTGGACATGGAATTTCTTAAAGGGTTTTCCGACCAGATGGCTTCGGCCATAGAGAACGCGCGTCTTTTCGAGCATGTGGCCCAGGCGGAACAGGAGCTCGAAAACATTTTTGAATCGATATCCGACCTGGTCTATTTCAGCAGCAGTGATTACGCCATCAAAAAGGCTAATAAGGCGGTGCTGGCCAAGATCGGCAAACCCCTTGAGTCGATCATAGGCAAAAAATGCTATGAAGTATTCCACGGGACCAGCGAACCCTGGAAAAAATGCCCTCACCATAAAACCGTGCTCACTAAAAAGCCGTTTATCGAGGAGCTTGAAGACCCGCAACTCGGCGGCACGTTCCTGGTCTCCACCTCCCCCATCTTCGATAAGACAGGGGAGCTTATGGGCACAGTGCACATAGTCAGGGACATATCCGAGCTGAAGAAGCTGCGCGAAAAGGTCGTTACGGCTGAAAGGATGGCGGCCCTCGGTGAAATGGCCGCTAAAGTAGCCCATGAGATAAGAAACCCCCTGCTCTCTATAGGGGGCTTTGCCCGAAGGCTTGAAAAACGGCTCGACGGCGATTTGAAAGAATATTCAAAAATCATAGTCGATGAGGTAGGCCGCCTCGAAGGGATACTCAACGATGCGCTCAGTTTCGTTAAGAGCGCCCCTCTCAATAAGACGGCTTTCGACCTCGGGGAAATCATTGCCAGTATTATCACCCTCCTTGAACCGGCGATCCTCGCAAGAGGCAATAGCCTGACCATGGAGATGACGCGGCCCGTTAAGATACATGCTGATTATGACCGTATCAAGGAAGTCCTGCTTAATCTTGTAACTAATGCCAATGAGGCAACGGACCACGGAGATATCGTTATAAGGTCGTACGGGCAGGTGATGTTTTCAGAACCGGACCTGCTGGGGCACAAGGCCCAGAGCAGCAATATTATTGTTGAAATCGAGGACACCGGATGCGGAATAGAAGAGGGGAATATCAATCGTGTTTTTGACCCGTTCTTTACAACGCGTCCGACCGGGACCGGCCTCGGCCTTTCAATAACCAAAAGAATCGTTGAAGAGCACGGCGGGAGAATTGAGGTGGAAAGCAACCGGGGATCGGGTGCAAAATTCAGAATTTATATTCCGTTACAGGAGGGCTGACATGAAAATACTCGTTGTTGATGATGAAAAAAACATACTGAGGCTTTACCAGGTTGAGCTTGAGGAGGAAGGGTACGATGTAGTCACCGCCAATTCGGGCAGGGAAGGATTGGAGGTATTTGAAAGGGAAAACCCTGATATTGTCACTCTCGACATCCTCATGCCTGATATGGACGGCATTCAGGTATTGAGACTAATGAAGGAGAAAAGGCCCAACGTACCGATCATCATGCTGACTGCTTATGACTACAGGGACGACTTTTCGGTCTGGGTCTCTGATGCCTACGTGGTAAAATCATCAGATTTGACCAATCTGAAGGCCACTATAAAGCAGTTGATAAAAAAGACAACGGCTTGACAGGCTAAAGGCAAAGGGCTATTTTTTCTTATTTCCCTGTTTGTGCGTTATAGCCTTCTCAATCGCTTCGACAATATCATTAGGAATGAAAGGCTTCTCTATATAATCGAAGGCCCCGAGCTTTATGGCCTGCACCGCGGTGTTGATAGTTTGGTAGCCGGTAATCATTATTACCTCGATATCAGGCCATTCTTCTTTGACCCTCCTCAGCACCTCTATTCCATCGATATCAGGCATTTTAAGGTCAGTCAGTACAACGTCAATGGGACAGTCTGCGAGTATGGCCAAACCTTCTGCAGCACTCCCGGCGCTCCTCACATCGTACCCCTCGGGAACGAGTATGCGCCGGCAGCTTACCCTTACGATCTCTTCATCATCAACAATAAGCACTGTGCCTTTATTCATGTTTTCCATCGTCCAGAGGGAGACTTATAAAAAAACTCGTCCCCTTTTTCACCTCGCTTTTCACTGTAATTGTACCACCATGGTCTTCTATTATACCATGGCTTACCGCGAGTCCCAACCCCGTACCCTTTCCAACCGGTTTTGTGGTAAAAAAAGGTTCAAATATTTTCGGCAGGTCCTCTTCGGAAATGCCATATCCCGTATCACTAAATTCAATTTCTGCAAAGGCACGTCCATTGTCCATGACACGCCGCGTTGAGATTGTGAGCGTCCCGTCACCTTCCATAGCGTCCGCGGCATTCATTATCATATTCAGGAAAACCTGCTCTAATTGCACTCCGCCGGCCCACACGACCGGGAGAGATTCATCAAGGAGCGTAATAATTTGTATATTGAAGAAATCGGCCTTATGTTTGACCATGTGCAGCGTGCCCTTCACCAACTCGTTGATATCGACCTCCGCCTTTTCGGTCGTTGTCGCCCTTGAAAATCCCAGAAGGCCCTTGATGATATTTGAGCAACGGTTGGCCTGCTCAATTATGACCTCAACATCCTTCCTCTCCTGACTGTCAGCCGGGAGAGCGCCCAGCAGTAAATGTCCGAAGGTAACAACTCCGGTGAGCGGATTGTTTATCTCATGGGCCACGCCGGCAGCCATGCGTCCAAGTGAGGCGAGTTTCTCCGACTGTATAAGCTGTGCCTGGGCATTTTTAATCATCTCCGTTTTCTCCTCGACCCTCTTTTCGAGCATAGTGCCCCATGCAACAAGTTCGCCCTTTGCCCTCGAAAGCTGCCCGGTCATGGCATTAAACGACTGTGCAAGCTCGCCCATTTCATCCTTTGTATTGATCGTGACCTTATAGTCGAGATTTCCTGCGGCAACCCTCTGCATGCCGTCAACGAGCATGGTGACCGGAGTGGACACAAGCTTCCATAAAATCGAGCACAGGACAACAGAGATAACCCCGAGGAACGTCAGCACAAAAGCAGCAATAGCAACACTCTGCTGCTTTATTGTCTTATCAAGGAGAGCGAGGGAAAAATCACTCTCCACAAAACCAAGCATCCTCTTTCCTTTAGCGTGGACATGGCAGGAGGCGGTATAACAGGAGGCCTCATTGTTAATCGGCTGGACAATATTGAGTTCCCGGTAGCCACCCGCGTTTTTTTCAATAGACCATGCCGGCATCGTCCCGGGCCTCCCTGAGCTATGGCAGCCTATGCAGATATTCGATTTCCGGTCAAGCATGGTCCCCACTTCCTTTTTGATGGAAGAATATTCGATCTTGCCTGTGCAATTTAATACCCTTACTTTTAAAATGCCTTCCGTGGATGCAACCGCCTCGACAGACTGCTGTATGAGAAGGGGCTGGGATGTGAGCATGCCGAAACGAGTGCTTTTCCTGATATTGTCGGTAAATGACGTGCCGTAGACAACAAAGTTCTCAAGCAATTCCTTTTCCTGGTATGCGGTGAGCAGGTACCAAAAGACGGAACTCACCACCACCATAAGGCAGCCGATGGCCAGCAGCAGCTTTCCGGTAAGGGAATAAAAGGTCTTTTTTACCTTCAGGTCCATAAGTGTCCTTTCCCGGTTAGCTTAAGCAGTCGAGCTGCTTCTGTCAAGCCTCCGAAACAGGTTATAAGTTGACTGAATACGGGTGATAAGAGTTATTATTATCAATGCGTGCTTTGCTGCGTAAAAAACTGCAGTCTCTTTCCGGGAAGCTTATATTTGCTATCGGCGCCATGATGCTGATTGTGGGGTTCCTCTTTGCCTTTACGTTCATCAAACAATTCCCCAATGTGCCGCTCGGGAAGGTACTTTTTTACGGCGGCCCCTTCGTGGTAATCATATCGTTTATACTGTGTCTGATCCTTTATAACTTTGTTACGAAACCTCTTTCGTACCTGGTTGAAGGGATGAAGCGGCTCTCTTCAGGCGATATGGAATACAGAATTGACTACGAAGGGTCTGATGAAATCGGCATACTGGCGCGCTCCTTCAATACCATGTCGGACGAGTTGAAAGAATACAAGGAAAAAATGGAAAACTGGACCAAAAGCCTTGAAGAGGAAGTGCAGAAAAAAACAGCTGAAATCTACAAGGCACAGGAACACCTGATTAATACTGAGAAGCTTGCATCACTGGGACGCATGGCTGCCGGTGTGGCCCATGAAATAAACAGTCCTCTCACCGGCATTGTCACCTTTGCCCATCTGATGCTGAAGCGCACCCCTCCTGAAAATACACAGGATATGGAAGACCTTAATGTTATCATCGATCAGGCGGAACGGTGCTCAAAGATCATAAAGGGGCTCCTCGGATTCTCCAGGAAGACCTCTTCAGAGAAAAGCCTGATCAACCTCAATACATTGCTTGAAAACACACTGGCTATGGTCAGGCATCAATCGAAGTTCTACAATATTCTTTTTGATCTGCAGCTCGACAGCGCCATCCCGCAGGTAAACGTCGATCCGAACCAGATCCAGCAGGTCTTTCTGAATCTGCTGATCAATGCGGCCGATGCAATGGAAAAAAAGGGAAAGATAATCCTGGCTACACGGCTGGTTGAAAATAACGGCGCCCGATTCGTAGAACTCGAAGTTACCGACAGCGGTCCGGGGATTCCCGAAGAAATGCGCAGCAAGATATTTGAGCCGTTTTTTACAACTAAACCCGCAGGCAAAGGTACCGGCCTCGGCCTTGCTGTAAGCTACGGCATTATCAAGAAACATGAAGGCACTATATTTATCAAAAGTGCGCCTGACAGCGGATCAAGCTTTTACATTCAGCTTCCGGCAAGCCGGCAGGAGGACTGAAGAAGGATGATGCCAATGGCCGGTCCGCAGGAGGGATGCTTTCAGCTGATGGGCGGCGCTTTTGCAAATGCAGGGGCCGCGTCAACTGAATTAAAGACAACGCTCTCCAATCTCGGAGTGTCGCAGCGGATTGTGAGAAGGGCTGCCATAGCGGCCTTTGAGGCGGAGATGAATGTTATCATACATGCGGTAGCAGGGACTATGCACTATTTAATTAACGATGAGTCCCTGACGATTACCGTCACCGATATGGGGCCGGGAATAGAAGATATCGGACTGGCCATGCAGGAGGGATACTCCACCGCCCCTGAATGGGTGCGGGAGCTGGGATGGGGGGCCGGCATGGGCCTCCCTAATATTAGAAAAAATGCTGACATCTTCAGGATTGACTCGGTTGTCGGCGAGGGAACAACCCTCGAAATTTTTTTTCGCTTAAAGGAGAGAAATGCTGACAGTTAGCGCTGTTGCCGAAAGACTGGGATTGAATGTTGTGGTCAAGGGCGATGTGTCCGAAACAGTGAGCGGTTGCTACATCAGCGACCTCCTTTCCGACGTGATGGCCCACAGTAAGGACCATGAACTATGGATAACGCTCCAGACACACCCGAACATTGTTGCAGTAGCAGTCATTAAAGGGATATCCGCCCTGATTATAACGAATGGAAGAAACCCGGAACCTGAGACAATAAGAAAGGCCGAGGCCGAAAAAGTGACAATCATGATAAGCCCCAACACCACCTTCGATCTTGCAGGGCTCCTGTACACTATGATGAAAGACAGTCAGCCTCCCCAGGCAGGCCATTCTTGAGCTGCCGGTCCGCATAGGGCTGACCGCCCGTGAGATACTACAAGGCTGATCTTCATATCCATACCTGCCTTTCACCCTGTGCCGAACTCGATATGACCCCGCGGCGAATAATTAATTCAGCTCTCGGCAAAGGGTTGCATATAATAGCCATATCAGATCACAATTCCGCCGAAAATACGGAGGTTGCAGTCAGGGCCGGCCGGGATGAAGGCATTACTGTGCTGCCGGCCATGGAGCTGACATCCCAGGAGGAGGTCCACGTGCTCGCTCTCTTTGATTCCACGGAGAACGCCTCCGCTATGCAGGAAATCATTTACGGCACTTTGCAGCGCGGCAGTAATGACGTAAACACCATAGGCTATCAATTGGTTGTGAACGAGTCAGATGAAATCCTCTCCTATAACGAGAGGCTCCTTATCGGGGCGACCAGCCTTTCTCTCGGTGAACTGGTGAAAAGCATACACGCCTTTGGCGGAATAGCGGTTGCCAGCCATATTGACAGGGGGCATTTCAGCGTCATATCCCAGCTTGGATTTATACCGGACGATGTCGCTTTCGATGCGCTCGAAATTTCGTGTGCCATGGAATTACATGAGGCAGCCGTACAGTTCGGCAGTTATGCCGCGCTCCCATGGGTCACCTCATCCGATGCCCACAGGCTTGGCGATATAGGCAGAAGGACCACAACCTTTCTCCTCCACGAACCTTCATTTGATGAGATAGCCAGTGCGTTTAAAGGTGAAAGAACAATCCAATGGGGGGAAGAATAATTGAAAGGAGCGTCTGATGGAAGATTTATCGCTGCACATGCTTGATATAGCGGAAAACTCCATCGATGCCGGGGCAACTAAAATCGATATAATCATAAAAGAGAGTTCTGCCGAAGACCTCCTTAATTTCAGCATCCGCGATAACGGCAGGGGGATGGATGCCGAAACGCTTGAGAAGGTCGGCGACCCTTTCTTTACGACAAAAAAGGTAAGGAGATTCGGCCTTGGCATTCCTCTGCTTAAGCAGGCGGCTGAAGAAAGCAACGGCGCCTTTTCCCTTGAATCCTCACCGGGCAGAGGGACTCTCATCACTGTGGTATTCCAGCGCAGCCATATCGACAGAAAGCCTCTGGGAAATATAGGGGCAACGATGGCCGTCCTTATAAGCGGCCACCCCGACATAGACTTTACGCTGACATATGTGCGGGACGATTTTTCCTATCAATTTGACAGCTCGGCAGTGAAAAAAGCGCTCGATGGGGTGCCAATTAATCTGCCGGATGTTTTATTATTAATACAGAGCGACATCAACGAAGCAATACATGGAGACGACGCATATGGGACAGGACAATCTTTCACCTGAAATGTGTGAAGCATGACTTTCCTTAATCCGGCGATACTGATTGTCGATGATGAGGAGATTGTGCGTTCGAGCTGTTTGAGGATCCTTTCATCTGAACCGTATATGCTTGATACAGCGGAAGACGTCGGAAGTGCTCTCGAAAAGTTGCAAAAAACCCCCTTCGATCTGGTGCTCGCCGATCTTATGATGCCCGGGGCCGGCGGCATGGAACTGCTTAAAAAAATCAAAGAAGAGCAGGCTGAAACCGATGTAATTATAATTACTGGTTACGGGACCGTAAAGACGGCCATCGAGGCGCTTCAGTACGGAGCGTATGACTTTATCGAGAAACCTTTCACCCCGGAAGTGCTGCTGAATGCGGTAGCGCGCTGTCTTGAAAAAAAACGGCTGCTGCTCGAAAATATGAGGCTCAGGCGCGAGATTAATGCATTATACAGTCTTGATAACATTATCGGCACTTCCAGGGAAATGCAAAAGATATTCAAGCTCATAGCCACTGTCGCTCCGGCCGGAAGCACAGTCCTTATAACGGGGGAAAGCGGTACAGGCAAAGAACTGGTTGCTCGCGCAATCCATTACAATAGCGCCAGGAGAGAGCAGCCTTTTCTGGTTGTCGATTGCGGGACTATTCCCGAGAACCTTATCGAATCAGAGCTTTTCGGGCATTCCAAAGGTTCATTTACCGGCGCGGTGACTACCGAAAACGGGCTGCTCGAAACCGCAAACGGCGGGACCCTGTTCCTTGATGAGGTGGGCAACCTTCCACTCTCAATGCAGACCAAACTATTGAGGGTATTGCAGGAGAAAGAACTGAGGGCCGTCGGCAGCAGAAAGGTCATCAGGGTCGACATACGTTTCATTGCTGCGACAAACCGTGATCTATCGGAAATGGTCAGAGAGGGAGCGTTCAGGGAGGACTTCTTTTACCGGCTCAATGTTTTTCCTGTTAATGTTCCGCCGCTAAGGGACCGGAAGGAAGATATCCCGGCCCTTGCGTATCACTTTCTGCACAAATACAGCAAAGAACTCGGCAGGAATGTTCCCCATATTGCCGCCGAGGCAATGCGGCAGCTTATCATGCATGACTGGCCGGGCAACATCAGAGAACTCGAAAACGTGATTCACAGGGCGGTCATTGTTTGCGAAGGCAATGCATTAAAACCTGAACACATTATGACCCCCACCGAGGACAATTTCGGCACGCCGAAAACACTTGAAGAACTGAAAAAGGTAAAAAAAGATTTACGTCTTAAATCTGTTGAAGATATTGAAAAAAATTTCCTCTCCGCCGCATTGCAGCGCAACGACTGGAATATAACAAAAGCCGCCCGTGAGGTGGGGATGCAAAGAAGCAATTTTCACGGGCTGCTGAAGAAGTATAACATCTCAAAGATCAATAATAGTAAATGAGTAAACGGGGCTTGCTCATGCACTCATATTCTCGCATGCTTAATTACTTGTTTTAGTGAAACATGGACAATATTGATTGTTTTTCGTGCAAGCATTTTTATATCACCTGGGACAGGAACTTCCCCTATGGATGCAAGGCATTAGGTTTTAAAAGCAGGAGCATTCCTTCCGCCGAGGTTTACAAGGCCTCTGCGCGGGAATGCCTGAGGTACGACAAAAAGCTTAATGTTCCGAATCGCTCAAAATCGCAGAGGACAGGTGGAGGGGGACGATAGGCGCTGTATTTCCTGTTGCGCGCGTTGCGTTAGTTGACTTTACCATGCAGGGGAATTTATAATTTGTGTTCAATATTTTGAGCGGAGGGTAATTATAATGGGAACATATACGACTTTTAACCCGCATAACAGCAGAAGGAAAAAGACCCACGGCTTTCTCACCCGGATGAGCACCAGCGGGGGCAGAAAGGTCCTGAAGAACAGAAGGGCAAAGGGCAGGAAACGTTTAGCAGGCTGACCATAAGCAGGTCCCCGGCAATGAAAACGCTGATAATTGCCTTAGTGAAATTATACAAATACATGATTTCAGCTGTATTGCCTTCCAGTTGCAGATTCACGCCGTCATGTTCGGAGTATTCTATTGAGGCATTAAAAGAATACGGCGCGGTCAAGGGCAGCTATCTTACCATTAAAAGAATTTTGAAGTGCCATCCATTTCACCCGGGCGGATATGACCCGGTGAAAAAAATGTAAAGGATTTTTGTTTATGGAAAAAAGGACCTTGCTTGCCATTGCTCTTTCTATTGCCATACTGCTTGTATACCAGTATTTTTTTCTGAAACCTGCAGCGCCACCGAGTGCAGGCAGCGGTGTTGTAAAGGAATCCGCCAGGGAGGCAGTGAAGCAGTCTTCTGCTGCCCCCTCTGCCTTGGTCCCCAAGCCCGATGTTACCGAAGCGGAAAGAGATGTGGTGGTGGATAACGACCTTTATACCGCTACCTTGAGTTCCACGGGCGGCGCCATAAAAAGCATTCTGCTTAAGCACTATAGTGATGAAAGCGGAAAACCGATAGTGCTGAAGAGTGATGATGTCTTGCCCGCTTTTTCGCTCGGAGCGGATGAGGGGTTCGAATTCGCGCATGCTCCCTTCCTGGTCCTCGGCAGCAATCTTAAACTTACTCCTGAACTGAATACCGCCTCTATTGCCTTCGACTTTTCAGACAAGGGCATTTCCATCCGCAGGACCTATACTTTCCATTATGGCGACTATGCAATTGACCTGAAAGATGAAGTAAACGGTCTTCCGTCATATTGGATAACGCTCGGGAAAGATTTCGGCATTTATGATAAAGAGAATTCACGCCGGATGCACTTCGGGCCTGTAGTATTGAAGGATGCGGACCGGCTTGAATTTTCTGCGTCTAAATTGAAAGAGCCCAGGATAATAAAAGACGGCCTTAAATGGATTGCACAGGAGGACAAGTATTTCTTTTCTTCCCTGGTCCCCAAAGGGCCTGTTGATGAAGTAAGGGTGTGGAATAAAAACGCTGATGCGCTGGTGGCCGCGGAATTTAAAGGAGGGACGAATAACTATATGCTATACGCCGGTCCTAAAGAAAACAACCGGCTTCAGCAATATCATGCAGGGCTTGAGTATGTGATTGATTTCGGTTTTTTCTCCATTATCGCGCGCCCGTTGTTCTGGATTTTGAAACTCTTCTACAAGGTTTTTCATAATTACGGGGTCGCCATTGTTATTCTTACCACTATAGTGAGGATCCCGTTTATTCCGCTGGTAAGCAAAGGCCAGCAATCTATGAAGAAGCTTCAGGATATACAGCCGAGAATGGCTGAAATCAAGGAGAAATATAAAAATGACCCGCAGAGGATGCAGCGGGAGGTCATGGAGCTTTACAAAAAGCACAAGGTCAACCCGATGGGCGGTTGCCTTCCCATGCTGCTGCAAATCCCGGTCTTTTTTGCTCTTTATAAAGTGCTCTTTATCTCAATCGAACTGAGGGGGGCGCCCTTCATATTTTGGATCCACGATCTCTCCTCAAAGGACCCTTCGTATATTCTGCCGGTGGTTATGGGAATTACCATGGTCATACAGCAGAGGATGACACCCTCCTCGATGGAGCCGGCGCAGCAGAAAATGATGATGATTATGCCGGTCGTGTTTACATTCATGTTCCTGAGCTTTCCGTCAGGCCTTGTCCTGTACTGGCTGGTAAACAATTTGTTAAGCATCGGGCAACAATTCTATACGAACCGGAAGCTGGCAAAGAAGCCGGCATAAGGGTCCAGACCAGATTATAGAGCGTCGGTTTTACGTCTCTTCCCGAGCATGCGAATAAAGTACTTGAGCAAGTCGGGATCATACCCCGTATCTTTTGCCATGATAGACAGGGCGTCAAACGGCGAAAAGGCAGGTCTGTAGGGGCAGGTTGTTATGAGGGCATCGAAACAATCGGCTATGCCTATTATTCGGCCAAAAAGTTTTATACTGTCGCCTTTTAACTTGTAGGGATATCCTTTCCCCGATAATTTCTCATGGTGCTGCACTACCGCCTCAATAGACTCTTCAGGGATGGTTTCATTCCTTTGAAGGATTTTTTCCCCTTCTGTGACGTGCATCTTTAAGATCGCAAACTCCCGGTAGGTAAGCTGCCCCTGTTTATTGGTGATTTCAGGAGAAATTACGCTCATGCCGACATCATGGAATATGGCCGCTGTTCCCAGGTTTAACAATGTATCTTTTGTCATGCCGCTGGTTGCGCCCAGGGCGAGAGAAAGGACTGTCACGTTGATTGAATGCGAATAAACATAGTAGGCGCTGTTCCGCATGGAGAGCATTGCGTTCAGGACGTCGCTGTTATCGAATATCCGGCCGATCATGTTCTCAACATTCCCGGTCACTTCCTTAACTTTTTCCATGTTGTTGGGGTTTTCAAGGAGTTCCTTAATGGCGATTTTACCGGTCTCTCTTAACAGAGTGGATTGACTGCTCGCGCTGTATGCATCAACGCGCGACAGGTACTCCCTGTAGAGGGGTATGTCCGCTTTTCTGATTACCATATCTCTTTCGTCCCTGAGCAAAGCGGCATCAATAACGGCAGTTTCCCCTTCGGAAACCTTTGTTATGGGGAGGTAATCTATGCCTTGCACGAGATAGAGATTGAAGGCTATCTTTGCGCCCAGCTTGAGGGTCGATCTGTCTATTTGATAATACTTCTCCTTGAAAAAAGTAGCATTCCTGAAATCAAGGGGATTGTTGTAGAAAGATTTTCTTGCGGAAACCGGACTGTTCCGCAACAGGTATGCTTCCAATTCGGAGTTTTCATGGGAACGCACATAGACGGTTTCTATCCCCGTGCCGATCAGCAATTTCATGGCTTCATGGCTGAAAACACTGCCCTTGGAGAACAACTGGGCAGTCGTTCCGCTATCGTCAGCATAAACGTCAAAGGCAAGGCGCGAGTCCGGGACCAGCCTCCTTGCTTCCAAAGGTATGAACTCGCTTTTTATTATTCGTCTGGTAGTGGCCATCTTTGTTATCGGGGTCCCCGTGTGAATAAGTGTAAGAAAAATTATATAATAACTATGCAACAATAATTCCAAATATTTCAAGTTCCACTGGAAGCATTAGCTATGAACTATCCTGAAGATACAATTGCGGCGATAGCCACCCCCATAGGCGAGGGAGGAATAGGAATTGTCCGGCTTAGCGGCAAAGATGCCGTTGATATCGCCGATCGCATTTTCTTGCCGCGCGGCGCGAAAAAACTGAAGGATGTGTCATCCCATACTATCACGTATGGTTTTATTGTCGACCCCTCCAGTGGGGATAAGATAGATGAAGTGCTGGCCACGGTTATGCGCGGGCCGAGGACATACACAAGGGAGGATGTGGTTGAGATCAATTGTCACGGAGGAATACTTCCTCTCAAAACAGTGCTCCAGTTGCTTCTCAGGGAAGGCGCAAGGATAGCGGAGCCCGGAGAATTTACCAGGAGGGCTTTTTTGAACGGCAGGATAGACCTCTCTCAGGCAGAAGCGGTCATTGATATCATAAAGGCCAGATCAGACCAGGCGGAACGCCTGGCGCTTGCCCAGCTGGAAGGGAAGCTCTCCATGAGAATAACCGGGCTTCAGGACCGTATCACGACATTGTGCGCGTACGTGGAAGCGCAGATTGATTTTCCTGAGGATGAACTTGAGACGGTAAAGAAAAATGAAATTGTTGAGACAATGAGGGCCGTCAGCAAGGATTTATTATACCTTTCCGCCGGATATGAAGCAGGCAGATTCTTCAGAGATGGTGTCGCAACCGCCATAGTGGGGAAGCCCAATGTCGGCAAATCATCACTGCTGAACGCTCTTCTCGAAAAAGACCGGGCAATCGTTACTGAAATGCCCGGGACAACCAGGGATGTAATAGAGGACACGCTGAACATTCAGGGTCTGCCGCTGCGCATTATGGATACTGCAGGTATACGGGAGACCCATAATCTTGCCGAAGCAGAGGGAATAAAGAGGGGACTGAAGGCTGTGGAAGGGGCTGATATCGTTATTGCAGTGCTGGACAGCAGCATGCCCGTTGATAAGGCTGATGAAGAACTGCTTAGGGCCGTCGCTTATAAAAGGACAATTGTCCTTGTTAACAAGTGTGATATCAGGTCGCCCGGTTTCGCTGTTCCTGAAGGCCCGACGAATGTCGTTGAGGCATCGGCATTGACTGGAGAGGGCATCAGTGAACTGAAAGATATGATTTATTGTGTGTGCATTTCTTCCGGAGTTCGCGGGGAGACTGAAGTCCCTCTCATTACCAACATCAGACACAAGCATTCACTCGACCGGGCTTCGCAGGCGCTTGACGAGGCGGTAAACTCACTCCTGAACGACATTCCACTTGAGATCGTTGCCATGTATTTGCGGGAGGCCCTTGATTGTGTGGGAACAATAATCGGTATTTTTACCACTGACGATATTCTCAATAAAATATTCAGCGAGTTTTGTGTAGGTAAATAAGCGCATCGTCATAGCTTTTTAGCTATGACGATGCGCCTGGTCCGTAGTTTAACCGGTTATTATTTTTGTGATGGTGCAGGTTGCGGCATAGGCTGCAGGCCCGGCGCCGGATTCGGCGAGGCAGACAGCTTTGCAACTTCATCCTTGTTTATTTCGACCTTGTAATTCTTTTTGATACTGTCCAGGAATTTATCAAAGTTGCCTTTCTGTTTTTCGGCGGTCAGACGCTGCATAATCATTCCCTTTACTTTGTCATACTCGACAATCGCTCCTTTTACATCGGTCACCTTGAAAATGTGTATGCCATCCTTTAATTTTACAGGCATTCCAACTTCACCTTTCCTTAGTTTGAAGACAGCCTCATCGATTTCAGGGGCAAGTTCCCCCTTCTTAAACCAACCCATGCTGCCTCCTGACTTTGCAGATTTTTTGTCCGTTGATACTTCGGCAGCCACTTTTGAGAAATCTTCGCCGTTTTTGACTCGTTCAAAAGCTTTTCCCGCCGCGTCTTCATTCTGTACTACTATCTGGCTCAGCTTGACCTGATTGTGCATCATAAAATCGTCTTTATGGCTGTTGTAATAGTCCGCGGCGTCCTTCTCATTGACTTTTGACGTTGCCTCTATTTCTTGTTGAAGCAGTTGGTTGATCAGAGTAATCTTCTTGAAGTCTTCAACCTTTCTCTCGAATTCCTTATTCTTGTCCAATCCCCTTTTCTTGGCTTCAAGATACAGCATTTCTTTTTTGACCAGTTCGTCTACAAACCGTGAGGAGCCTTCAGGCCCCTGGAAGAATTGTTTTGCCATTTCCGGCAGCGAATTCATTTCAGTCTGCACGTCCTCTTTGGTAAGGGTCGTGCCGTCAATTTTTACTACGTAATTGCCTTGCATTCCTCCGCCTTTTGAACAAGAGGCAACAAAAATAAGGGCCACAAACAGTAATAATATTTTTTTCATTCTACGGGATCTCCTTTTTAGAAAGTATTCAGAAACTCTAACATATTTTGGCCGTAAAAGTAAAAAAATAGGGTCAAGGGTCAAGGGGCATAGGCGACAGATTTATTTTTATCCATGACCCATGCCCCTTGATTCTTGCCCCTTGCCACGATGTTCTCTGTATAATAAAGTATGAGAAAAGTAGTGGTCGGCATGAGCGGCGGGGTAGATTCGTCCGTTACCGCATATCTTTTGAAAGAGCAGGGATACGAGGTTGAGGGGGTGAGTTTTGTTCTTTATGAGGCGCGGATGAAAAACGTCTTTTCAGGTTGCTGCTCTCTGGAATCTATTGACGATGCCCGAAGGACCGCAGAACATATCGGGTTAAAACATACGGTAATTGATTTGAGAGAGGAATTCCTGGAGCAGGTCATAGAGCCGTTTATCGACGCCTATAAGAAGGGAATTACTCCAAATCCCTGTATTCTCTGCAACAAGCACATAAAATTCCCCTATCTCCTGAAGGCCGCAGCACAAAAGGATGCCGCGTATATTGCGACAGGCCATTATGCGAGAGTTGTTAATAGCGAACTCAGGAAAGGCGTCGATGCGCGAAAGGACCAATCGTATGTGCTCTATGTTTTGAAACAGGAGGAATTGTGCAGGCTCATACTGCCCCTCGGAGTTAAGACAAAGCCGGAGGTGCGTGAGACCGCAAGAATGCTGAATCTGCCTGCTGCCAAAAGACCGGAGAGTCAGGAAATCTGCTTTATCGGTGATAAAAACTACTGCATATTCATGGAGGGTCTGGCCGGGAAAATGGAAGGGCGGATCATTGATGTTGAAACAGGCAAAACATTGGGCAGTCACAAGGGGATACATCTCTACACTATCGGCCAGAGAAAAAGGATGGGTATTGCCGTCGGCAAGCCGCTCTATGTGGCGGCAATAGATCCTGCTCGGAATGCTATTTACATAGGGCCGAGAGAAGCTGCGATGAGGAGGGCCTTCAAAGTAGAAGAAATTAACTGGCTTGTCTCAAAGGGGGAATTGGAGAATCGGAGAATGGGGGAATCGGAGCAAATAAAGAAAGAGAGAATCGGTGAATCGGTGGATCGGTGCAAAAGACTTTTCTCCGACTCTCCGATTCTTCGATTCCCCGATTCTTTCAGGTTTAGGGCCACGGTGAAAATAAGGTCTACAATGAAAGATGAGCCCGCCGTTATCACGGCTGTTGGTGGTGATCTCGCCGAAGTAGTATATGATGAGCCTCAGTGGGCGCCCGCGCCTGGGCAGAGTGCGGTGTTCTATGACGGCGACAGGGTTTTGGGCGGCGGGATTATCCGGTCTCTGCCCGCGCGCTGAAATTCTATACCGGAAAGTCCGTGCCTTTGAAGGTTTAAGCATAAAATGGGATTTTCCTCAGGGCAGGATACTCACAGTACTCAACGTTCACGGTTATCGTGATCGCCCTGCGAGTTAGAAACGGTAATTCTCGTCATGGAGTGACATCACTCTAATTGCAAGTGGCACAGTTTTCAGGGTAGAGGTCCATATTTCGTGATGGAACGCACTGTGCTTATGGGACGGATGAGGTGAGTGGGATAATGTTGCGGAAGGGTGGGGCAGAATGGCAGGGCAAACGCACTATGCGCCGGAAAGCCGAAATTTTCGTCATGCCCGAAGTTCTTAATCGGGCATCCAGACACAAATAACCTGGATTCCCGCTAACTGACTGCGGGAATGACGACTTATAAGCCGTAATGTTGGAGTTTATGGCAATATTGCAGTTAGTTTTTACTCGAAAAACACATAGTGCGTTTGCCCTGGCGGAATGGCCGGAATCGCAATTAATGTGTATAATATAATGTATCAATACACATAGGAGGTTGTAATGAGAACTAATGTCGTGATAGATGATGATCTGATGAGGTCTGCTATTAAGCTGTCGGGTCTCAAGACGAAAAAAGATACCATAGAAGAAGGACTGAAATTGTTGGTGCAACTTCGTGGACAAGCAAAAATCAGAGCGCTTCGTGGTAAACTCAAGTGGCATGGCGACTTGGACAAAATGCGGACAGATAAATGATTTTAGTGGATTCATCTGTTTGGATTGATTATTTCAATGGCAAGACAACGGCCAAGACCGATTGGCTTGATTCGGCGCTTGGTCATGAGCAGATTATAATGGGTGACCTCATTTTGGTTGAGGTCCTGCAAGGGTTCCAGAGCGACGCTGATTTCAAAACCGCCAGAAAGATGCTCTTAAACTTTCCTTTTTTGGATATGGTAGGGGAGGAATTGGCGATCAAGAGCGCGCTGAATTATCGGTTACTCAGAAAGTATGGCGTCACCGTAAGAAAAACAATAGATATTATGATTGGAACTTTCTGTATTCATCACCACTTTTCTCTATTACATGACGATAGGGATTTTGATCCAATGAAAAAATATTTGAAGCTGAACACAATTATAACCTAACAACAGCATGATCATACGCTGGATTCCCCGGTCAAGCCGGAGAATGACAGAAACCAGTAAAGGGCAACGTTTTTAAAATACGAGTGTATTATGTTATTTTAAAAGACAAAAAAAGACGCGGGGGAGTGTCATGCAGGGAAGCATAGTTTCCATAAATATAAGCGATAAAAAAGGCGAAAGAAAAAAACCTGTTGACGAAGTTACAATCACCGAAAACTTCGGCATCGAGGGTGATGCCCATGCGTCATCAGAGTGGCACAGGCAGGTAAGCCTTCTCGCTCTTGAGAGCATACAAAAAATGCAGGGCAGCGGGACTCAAGGTGCAGCCGGGTGATTTTGCCGAGAACATTACTACCGAGGGACTCGATCTCCTCGCTCTTCCAGTCGGCACAAGGATGCGCATCGGCAGTGACGTTATCGGCGAGGTAAGCCAAATCGGCAAGGAATGCCATACGCGGTGCGCTATTTTCTACCAGGCCGGTGATTGTGTAATGCCTAAAGAGGGGATTTTTATAAGGATACTCAAGGGCGGCAAGGTCAGAAAAGGGGACAAAATAGATGTTAGTTTACGGCTGCCGGAAACTGACAGTAAGGGGGTAATGACAGTAAGCAGCAAAGAAGTAAATTTCGTGAGCGTAATCATTCCTGCGTACGATCCACTCTTTTTATTCTGCTGACTGCTACTGATTATGATTACAGTCGCTGTGCTTACATTGAGTGATAAAGGCTCCAGGGGGGAGCGGGCGGACCAGAGCGGCCCTCTGATAGCGGAAATCATTAAAGATACAGGTAGAGTGGACTATTATGATGTGCTGCCGGATGACCGGGAGATGATAAGAAAGAGGCTGCTGGAATATACGGGCAAGGTAGACCTGATTCTCACTACCGGAGGCACCGGCCTTTCTCCAAGGGATGTGACGCCTGATGCAACGCTTGATGTAATCGAACGGCAGGTGCCGGGCATTGCAGAGGCAATGAGGATGGAGGGGATGAAAAAGACAGACAGGTCGATGCTGTCGAGGGCCGTTGCGGGAGTTAAAGGGCAGACACTGATAATAAACCTGCCGGGCAGTCCCAAAGCGGTCAAGGAAAACCTTGAGACAATTCTCGATGTCCTGCCCCACGCTATAGAAAAAATAAAAGGCGACACGGGGGAGTGCGCGCGATGAAAGATGTTTCTTTTACACTGGCATTTCTTGCCGGGGTCCTTTCGTTTCTTTCCCCCTGTGTTTTGCCGCTTGTCCCGGCATATCTTTCGTTTGTAACAGGGCTTTCGCTGGATGAGCTTAAATCAGCCCCCAGCCTGTCGAAGACCATGGGCAATACATTTGCATTCATATTGGGATTTTCGACGATATTTATTGCTCTCGGCGCCTCCTCATCATTTATTGGCAGCCTGTTCCTCAGGTATCAGGATTATCTCAGGATCGGGGGCGGTATCCTGACTATCATATTCGGTTTTTTTATTGCCGGTTTTTTAAAACTTGATTTTCTTATGAGGGAAAAGAGGTTCCATATTGATAAAGGGCCGGCGGGTTATGTGGGGGCATTTTTTATCGGGATGAGTTTTGCCGCGGGATGGACACCTTGCATAGGCCCTATTCTTGGGACTATCCTGATTTATGCGAGTTCAAAGGCATCGGCAACATACGGCCTGAAACTCCTTTCTGTCTACTCGCTTGGGCTTGCCATTCCTTTTATACTTTCGACGCTTGCCATCAATGAGTTTCTAAGCCATGTAAAAAAGATTTATAAATTCATGAACGCAATAATGATTGTCAGTGGTTTGATATTGATAGCATTCGGCGTTATACTCTTGACCAACAGGATCAGTCAGTTGTCAGCCATGCTTCCGGATTTGGGAATTAAGTTTTGAGGGCCCTTCTTGCGTCCTGCTTCTTACTTCTTGCTTTTCTGCCATATGGCTGCGGATATACCATTCAAACGAGGGCAACCCTCCCATTTGAGACTATTTCTGTCGGCACAATAGAGAACAAAACATCTGAGCCCAAACTGCAGGACAGGCTTCACATGACGTTGGCAGAGACCTTTGCCCAATACGGCTTCGAGGTAAGCTCCTCTGCCCGGTACAGGCTCGAAGGTGAGATATACCATTTCGAGTTAGTGCCTACAACCGAAGTGAACCTGACAGCGACACAGTATCAGATAGTCATGAAGGCGAATTTCAGACTTATTGATACGGAAAGCGGCAAAGCGATTCATCTTGCGGCGGACAGCCCTTTTATCACCTATTTCAACGCTACCACCGGCAGGATCGAGGAAATCATGGCACAAAAGGAACTTGCGGAGGTCAGCGCTCTGGCAAATCTGGCCCAGACACTGGTCAGTCTTGTTACGTACAATACTCCCAGGAATTTTGCTTACCTGTTGTTTAAGCCCGACGATATAAAAAATGTGGAGGGCCTTATAATCAAGCTGAGGGAGCTGCAAAAGACCCGCTCTCGCAATATTTACTGGACCAATTTTCGTCTGAAGACCGTCGCCGGATCGATGCCTGGACTTCATTCGATTATTCCGCAAAAGAACTTAAAACAATGCTGGCCAATGAATTAAACAATATAATCCAGAACAAGGACATTTTTGATGAAAAGCGCTTTGCCCATATCATGCTCAGCGATGAGGCCATGCAGCTTGTCAGGCAGAATGCGCAAGGCGTTAACCGGGTGCGGCTCAACCGGATACTTCTTGAGGAGGCGTATCCCGACGAATTAGCAAAAACAGCAAGGTAATAGGTCATAGGCAATAGGTTATGGTTAAATACACAAATAACAATCTTTTATCTTTGTCCTATAACCCATTACCCATAACCTATAACCTGTATTTTATATGAGCATAAGGCAATTTCAGCAGGAACTTTCCAGGGGAATGCCCTCCCCGGTGTATCTTTTATACTCATCAGAAGATTTTCTGCTCTATGAGGCGATCTCTGCAATAAAAGAGCGGTGTAGTGATGCAGGCGGTTTTAATTTCGACGTTTACGATATTAAGTCGCCTGATGATACGGTGCCGGTGGAACAGATTGTGGATATCCTAAACACGATGCCTTTTATATCCGCGCGAAGGACAGTTGTCATCCACAACATACAGAAACTTGCCAAAAAGGATGTGCAAAAGATCGAGGCCTACCTGCTTAATCCTGCTGATACTGCGCTGTTGGTAATGCTCCATACAGGCGCCGCGCCAAAGCTTTTTGGCGCAACGGCTTCAGGAGGCATGAAGGCAATTGCTCTTACAGTCCAGGAGAGGGAACTCCCCATGTGGATAAAAGAACAGGCCAAACAGAAGAAGGTGAGCCTTACCGACAGCGCGGTGGAATATCTTATTACCATGGCAGGTACAGACCTCGGCATGCTCTCTGCAGAAATAGAAAAGCTTGCATGCTTTATCAGCGACCGTGTCATTGATGTTGCCGACCTGAGGAGTATCATCTATTCGGGAGTTGAATATACCGCCTTTGACCTTCTTGATGCGCTGAAGAGAAAAGATGAGAAGGAGGTATTCAGGATATTTGAAAGCGTCACTAAAAATCAGGAACCGCAAATGCTGCTCGGCGCTCTGAATTATTATTATGGACGGCAAGGGGCCTCTTACCGGCAGGAAAAGATCCATCCTGGCCGGTCGGGACAAGCAGGCTCTTGCATGAGGCGGACATTGCAATAAAGACATCGCACAAGTATGTTATCGAAGAGCTGCTTGTAAAGCTTCTTAAAGGCAGCGGCGGGGAAACGGGGAGTCGGTGATGCTCCTTTCAGCCTTTTTGTGCTGCGTTTGCTTTTTTCGCCAGCTTTGAAATCTTTCTGGATGCGGTATTCTTATGAATTATACCTTTCGATGCCGCAGTGCTGATAGTGCTGATGGCCTCTTTTAAGGTCTTTTTGATCTCTTCCTTGTTGTTTCCGGATAGTACGGACTCCGCTTTCTTGGTTTGGGTCTTTATGCTTGCCCGCACCGACTGGCCGCGCAGTCTTCTTTTTTCATCCTGGCGGGCTTTTTTTATAGCCGAGAGATTTTTCTTAGGTGCTGATTTGGCTGCCAATGTATATCCTCCTTAAATCGGATTTAGGTTCATTTATAAACTATCAAGCTTACTGTATTTTTAACATAAATCTTAACAGAAAATCAATGTTTATGCTAAAATCTTTCATATGAAATATACTCCGGCTGACCCACGCGGTCTAAAAACCTATTCCATTAAAGACCGGCACAGCAAAGTATCCATAGAGAAATCGGCCCTCCCGCATGTAAAGGGCGGTTCGTTCAGGGATTTTGCAGGCAGCCTTCCGGGCTTTCTTGCTGCAAGCGACATAAAAGCCGTTGTTCAGGCAGTGGTACGGGCTTACAGAAACGGCAGGCCGGTGGTGCTGGGCATGGGCGCCCATGCCATAAAGGTGGGTCTCTCGCCATTGATTATCGATTTAATGCAGCGCGGCATTATTACTGCTGTGGCGGCAAACGGCGCCTGCATCATACACGATTTTGAGATTGCATTTATCGGCCGCACCTCGGAGGATGTGGGGCGGGAGCTTTGCACCGGCTCTTTCGGTATGGGCAGGGAAACCGGCAGTATGGTGAACAAGGCCATTTCTGAAGGGGTAAAAAAGGGTGAGGGGATAGGCCGCTCAATGGGTTCGTTTATAGAGTGCTTCATCTTTTCCCTTTAAGGAAAGGAGCATTTTCAGGGAAGGATTCAGGCTTGATATTCCCATGACTGTTCATGTTGCGGTGGGCGCCGATATTATTCATATGCATCCCGAGGCTGACGGCGCGAGCATCGGCGAGGGGAGCCTCAGGGATTTCAGGCTTTTTACCTCGGTTGTCGCTGATCTTGAAGGCGGCGTTTATATCAATCTCGGTTCGGCCGTACTGCTGCCCGAGGTATTTCTCAAGGCCCTGACCACTGCGCGGAATCTTGGGAACAGGGTTGAAGCGTTCACACGGTAAATATGGATTTTGTCCAGCACTACCGCCCCCGCGAAAATGTATTGCACAGGCCGACTATGATCAAAGGACAATGTTTTGCGCTGACAGGGCATCACGAAATAATGTTCCCGCTGCTGGCAGCCATGATAATCGAGGAAATATGACTGTGGTTGTTGATGAAGAAAAGTGTATAGGCTGCGGCAATTGCGAGGAGATTTGTCCTGCTGTCTTCCACGTCAATGAGACAACCGGCAAATCAGAAGTGATCGATGAAGAGGCATGCGAGTTTGTGGGCTGCTGTGAAGCTGCTGAAGAAAACTGTCCGGTTGAAGCGATAACCATTGAAGAATGACCATTGATGAGTTTCCGTGTGCATGGCCTCGGCTTAAAAAAACAGGTAAAAAGTCTCGATACCCCCTGGCTCGAAAATTATGCCGGCCATGACAGGGACCCTTTTAAAGTTCTTATTTCCTGCCTTCTGAGTCTAAGGACACAGGACAAGACAACCGGCGAAGCATCTGAGAGACTGTTTGCTCTGGCGCCGGTCCCTGAAGTGCTGGCCGGACTGCCGGTAAAGACAATAGAAAAAGCGATCTACCCGGTGGGGTTTTACCGTGTTAAGTCGCAGAGGGTCAAGGCAATAAGCAGGGAAATAATGAATCGATATGGACGGAAAAGTGCCCGATACCATTGAAGAACTCTTGACCCTTAAAGGCGTGGGCAGAAAGACCGCTAATCTTGTCGTTATCCTGGGCTACGATAAGCCCGGCATTTGCGTTGACACCCATGTGCATAGAATCGTTAACCGTTGGGGACTTATCACAACAAAAAACCCTAACGAGACTGAATTCAAGGCTGAGAGAACTCCTGCCTGTAAAATACTGGAAAGAACTGAACGGCATGCTTGTCGCTTTTGGCCAGGGGATATGCAGGCCCATATCCCCCCGCTGTTCCATATGCAGTGTATATCGTTATTGCGAGCGTAAAGGCGTGAGTGTCAGCCGCTAACCCCGAATAAAGTGCCGGTGGAGAGACTTGAACTCTCACGGGCCGGAGCCCAACGGATTTTGAGTCCGAAAAAGAAGAAATGAAGTAACGTTCATAAGCCCTTGATATTGAGGAATATAACTTTAATATCAAGGGCTTTATCTTTTATGAGTATTGTTGCGTATGATTGCCCTTGATTGCTCATTCTTGAAGGTGAGGGTTACAAAAAAGGTTACAAAAGGCTATGGATGATATGGTAGTGTCCTAATTTGAAATTGTTTGTAGTGCTCATCGTCTGAACAGTAGGTAACGTTCAACTGATTAAGAAAATAAGTAAATACACGGTCATTTTGCCCCTGCTTCATTGACATGCGATCCAGAACTCATTACCAGAGGGGGCTGGCGGCGCAAGTTGCAATTTTTATTTAACGAATGTAAAATGTTTGAGTGCTTGGTTGTTAAATGTCTATTGCACAATGAATAGCAATACTGCGTTGATTTACAATATCTTTATTGTTACGGATGTTAAATCTGCAAGGGGGTATTGGTTAAAACTTAACCTGATGGTTTGCAAATTATGGAACCTGTTTTCAAACATTGTGATTTACAGTTGGTTGTCCCGGATTTCAAGTCGTCCTTAACCACTCTGATTATCGAACTTGACTACCTACGCAAAAAACAGTTGTCAGGTTCCACCATTCCCGGTGTTTTTTTTCAGCTTAAACAAATTTTTCACACACTTGAAAGCATAGGCTCGGCACGTATAGAAGGGAACAATACTACGATCATGGAGTACATTGAAAATAAGTTGGCTGGAGCGCCATCTCAGAATCAAGGCATACGTGAAATTGTGAATATGGAAGAGACAATGTCATTTATAGATGATAATGTTAAGGCTGTACATTTCAACCGCGCCTTTGTCAGTGAGTTGCACAAGAAGGTTGTAGAAGGGCTTCTTCCTCCTCCCAATGGAGAGGGTGACCATACGCCGGGCCTTTATCGTACAAGGTCTGTCAGCATTACCCACTCCGCGCATAAGCCTCCTGAGCCGCTTCAAGTAGACTCATATATGGATGAACTGTTTGCTTTCATCAACCAGGGAGATGAACCCAAGTACGACTTACTGAAGGTGGCAATAGCGCATCATCGTTTCCTGTGGATACATCCTTTTACTAATGGGAATGGTAGGACAGTCCGTCTTTTTACCTATGCTATGTTGGTGAACCAAGGTTTTCATGTGGATGTTGGTAGAATACTCAATCCTACGGCAGTTTTCTGTTGCGATCGGAGAAAATATTACCGCTATCTTTCATTAGCTGATACCTGCAAAGACAAAGGCATTTTAAGCTGGTGCGAGTACGTATTGAAAGGCCTTAAAGACGAAATAGAAAAGATTGACCATCTGCTCGATTATGAATATCTGAAGAGTGAAATCCTACTGCCCGCAATCCGGTATTCACATGAAAGAAAGTTTGTTACCGATTTGGAAGCCAAGATACTGAAAATAGCTGTTGAAAAGCAGGTGCTCCGGGCATCTGGTTTAAAAGGCATCTTGGTTGGGAAAAAAGCCTCGGAGATTTCGCGGCACATTGGCAAGTTAAAAAATAAAAAAATGCTTATCCCAATTAAGGAAGGAACAAGAAAGTATATCATCAGCTTTAACAATAACTTTCTTTTGAGAGGGATAATTACACTGCTCGGAGATAAGGGCTTCCTTCCGATTAAAAATGAAGTGTGAGCAAGATTACCGGGAACGAAGCAGAAGTCTATACTTGCAGGGGAGCAGTTCCGGGGACATCATACCGAATTCATAACATCTTTCCCAATTAAGTAAAGTGTCCCCGGAATTATCGTGCCTTCCTTGGAAAATAGACCAAACAGGTGAGGGAGTTTTAGGGTTCATCACTAACCATAGCTATCTCGATAACCCGACATTCAGAGGCATGAGACAATCCCTTATGACAACCTTTGATGAGATGCACATATTAGACCTTCACGGTAACAGCCTTAAAAAAGAAAAATGTCCCGATGGGTCAAAGGACGTGAATGTTTTTGATATTCAGCAGGGCGTTGCTATTGCTTTGTTTGTCAAGAAGAGAGGAAAAAAGAAAGCAGTCCTTCATGCTGATTTAGGGGGGAGAGAGAATCAAAATATTCATGGCTTCAGGATAATGATATTAATACAACAGAATGGAAAAGCGTTAACCCTAAGTCTGACTTTTATTTGTTCAGACCGATAGATGAAAGTTTGCATGCTATTTATGAAACGTATCTTAATATTACTGATATTTTCACTGTCAATAGTGTCGGCATTGTTACTGCAGGAGATAATCTGACGATCCGATGGACTAAAGAAGAAGTATGGCAGACCGTGTTGAATTTTTCTAAGCTTGACCCTGAACTTGCACGACAGACTTACGATTTGGGAAAGGATGTAAGAGACTGGAAAGTCGAATTAGCACAGAAAGACGTGACGGAAAAAGGTTTAGATAGGAAGAAAATTACACCTATTTTGTACCGGCCTTTTGACATTAGATATACTTATTACACAGGCAAGTCAAGGGGTTTTATATGTATGCCACGCCCTGAAATAATGAAGCACATGTTTTATGACAACATCGCCTTGATTACTCCAAAACAGTTTAAAGAAGAATCAGGCGCGTTTGTTACTAATAATATCGCAGGTCATAAAACTGTTAGCGCCTATGACATTAACTATACCTTCCCGCTCTATCTTTACCCTTTAAAAGAAAAAAAAGGTTTGTTTCATGCAGAGGGAGAGACAAAAGAGCCGAACATAAAACCTGAAATATTGAAATTCTTATCTAAAGCATATAAGAAAGACATATCCCCTGAAGAAATCTTCTATTACATTTATGCTGTCCTTTATTCAGAGACATACAGGACAAAATATGCAGAGTTCCTGAAGATAGACTTTCCGAGAGTTCCTTTTACAAAGGAGTTTAAGCTATTCAAGAAGATGTCTGAATACGGAAACAGACTTGTTAACCTTCACCTGCTAAAATCACAGGAGCTTGATTCACCGATAGCACGGTTTCAGGGCACGGGAGATAACAGCGTGGGAAAACCGAAGTATGATGATAAAGCAGAGCGTGGTCATATCAGCAAAGAGCAATACTTTGGAGGCATTTCAGAAGAAGTATGGCGTTATCAAATAGGCGGGTATCAGGTATGCGATAAATGGCTGAAGGACAGGAAAGATCGGATTCTATCCCTTGATGAGATACAGACCTATTGCCGGATCGTCACAGCAATTCAAAAAACCATAGATATACAGACGGCGATTGATGACGTTTATGAAGAGGTGGAAAAAACGGTCGTTCCAAATGAGATGAGGGAATAAGGCCGACATCTATAAGGAGATAACTCCTTGTTTTTTAAAATGCCGGTGGAGAGACTTGAACTCTCACGGGCCGGAGCCCAACGGATTTTGAGTCCGTCGCGTCTGCCATTCCACCACACCGGCTAATTGAAATAGTATACCATACCGTTGTTGTCCAAAATAATTTGAGTTTCTAAATAATATGTGTGTTTTGGGGCAGCACCTGCCTGGAAATGGTAGAATAAGCTTACACTAATGTGAGAGGTGTAAAGATGGAAACAAAGTTAAAAATGATTTATTGGAAAGGCAAGAAGTTTTGGGTGGGAAAACTTGTTGAACATCCTGAAATAATGACACAGGGTGTAACGTTACAAGAACTTGAAGAAAATATGAAAGAAGCGTATATGCTTATGACGATGGATGACGTTCCGGGGAAGCACAAGGTTAAAGAACTTACTCTCACTGTGTGAAAAGAAAAGAGCTCATAAGGAAAATCTCAACGATTGGGTGTGTGATTCTCAGACATGGGCACAGTCACGATATTTACTGGAACCCGAAAACCGGAAAGAAGCAGCCTGTTCCAAGGCATAATGACATAGATGAAACCCTCGCCCGGCATATAATAAGAGAATTGACGTAAATGACAAAAGAAGAAGCAATTAAAAAGAATCTGGATCTCCATGCGGAGTGGATGAAGTATGCCTTTGATAACCCCGATGTCCTCGACAGGATTCCGAAAGGTGCGGTGCTTGTGATACTTCCCGAGGACGACAGGGAACTGTATGAGGAGAATTATAGGATGCTGGAGGAACAAAAGAAAAAAGGGGTGCCGGTTTTTGTAGTCACCATGAAGATGCCGAAGCCCCAAATATCGAGCATTGAGATTATTGCGGCGTAGACCCTTTTACCGGCAGTAGTACATTTCGTCATACCCGCGAAGGCGGGTATCCATGTTTTGAAAAGAATGGATTCCCGCTTACGACCCGCGGGAATGACGGGCCCCAATCCGTAAAGCATTGAGAGGTGAAAGATGAATGCAGCGAAAAAATATTTTCAAAAACAACTTTCGGTTCCTGAATTCAAGCAGTCCTATATGGAAGAGAAGGTAAAGCTGGACATAGAATATTAGTTGGAAGAATTGAAGAAAGATATTCAGTTGTGTAAACCCAGCAAGGAAATTATCAGAAAAATTAACCGGCTTGAGAAATATGTTTTGGCTGTCTAAAATCTTGGGGAAATGACAAAAGAAGACACCACACCGGCTTACGCTTGCGACCGTTTATTTTCCGTGCATCCTGAAGAAATTTTCGAGAGAACGGTCATAGGTGCGCTCGAACTTCGCATTGAAAAAGCACGCCGGCAGTTCCCCGTTTTTCCTGTGATAATGAAGACATTCGCAGCATTTATGCTTCCTCTCACATGAACTGTAGGTGCAATTGCAATATTTCTCGTTGCTCGCTGATATGCATTCCATAGGCATTAGTATATCATAATTATTCCGCCTCGCGCCTTAATATCCCTTCCCAGTGTTCTTTAAAAGCGCCGAATGTTTTATCGCGTATTGCAGAGCGCATTTCTTTGAAAAAGTTCAGATAGAAATAAAGGTTGTGCAGGGTGTTGAGCCGCATGGAGAGTATTTCTTTCGCAAGGAAGAGGTGCCTTAAGTACGCCCGCGAGTAGTTCCGGCAGGTGTAGCAGGAGCAGCCGGGATCAAGGGGTCCGGCGTCGCCTTTGAATTCGGTCCTTTTAATGCTGATCCTGCCCCTGCTGGTGAAGAGTGTCCCGTTGCGGGCATTACGCGTGGGCATGACGCAATCGAACATGTCAAAGCCGTTCCCGACAGCCGTGAGCACGTCAAGGAGATCGCCCACTCCCATAAGGTACCTGGGACTGTCCGCCGGCATTAGCGGGGCAATGAATTGAATGATTTCATACATCTCCTCTTTGGGCTCTCCTACACTTAATCCTCCCACAGCATACCCGTCGAACCCTATGCCGGCCAGTTCATCAATGCTCCTGCCTCGGAGGTCTTTATACATGCTGCCCTGGACAATGCCGAATAAAGATGGACGCTGAGACTGTGACTCTGTGTCCAGGTATTCTTTGCACCTCCTCGCCCACCTGGTGGTCAACTCGAGTGATTTCACCGCATAGGGATATTCGGCTGGATATGGAGTGCATTCATCGAACGCCATTGCAATGTCGGAGCCGAGCATTAACTGTACCTCCATTGCCTTTTCCGGCCCGAGGAAGTGAAGTGAGCCGTCGATGTGGGACCTGAATTCAACGCCGTCTTCCCGTATCTTGTTTAAGGAAGAGAGACTGAAGACCTGGAACCCGCCGCTATCGGTAAGGATAGGCCTGTCCCAGTTCATGAATCTATGGAGTCCCCCTACCGCCCTGATTATTTCGTGGCCGGGCCTCAGGTAGAGGTGGTACGTATTGGAGAGAATTATTTCCGCGCCTATGGATTTCAGCTCCTCGGGAGAAAGGGCCTTGACCGTTCCCTGCGTGCCCACAGGCATAAAGGCAGGAGTGCTGATTGCTCCGCGCACGGTTTCAAGTATGCCGGCGCGGGCGTTTCCGTCAATATCATTCACACAGAATTTCATCAGGATATGATAATTGCAAGATGGCTAATAATACAAATGACGGACATGAGGGTAGATGCATTTCTTCTTCTATCTCCTGAGTTATCAGTAGTGGGCAGGTAACGTCCTGCCCACAAATTAAGAAATGAGACAAGAGATTATTTTCAATATGTGCTGAGAATTGTAATCAAAGGGCTAATCGATAGAAGAAGAAATGCATCTACCTTCAAGTCCTTTCCTGATAGAGAGATTTTTATTAACAATCCATTCACACACAACTCACCGGAAATGTTTTTTTAAATCAGGAGATTGCAAAAAAAGCATTTTTCTCCTTGACTCGCACAAGATATTGTGGTTTAATGTCTTGAACTATACAATATAGCGGTTTTATTAAAATTTATCTTAATCAGGATGGAACTGCCGCTATGAAACAAAAACGGGGGGGATTTTATGGGAGAAGCAACCAGGGTTTTAAGTCTGTCGGCTAATGCGGTGACGGTCCTTGAAAAGCGTTATTTAAAAAGAAATGAGGAGGGCAGGGTCATTGAAACTCCGGAGGAACTGTTCCGGAGGGTTGCCCGTCATGTCGCATCAGCTGATGCCTTGTACGGGAAAGCGGAGACAGATGTAAAATGTGTTGAGGAAGAATTTTATGATCTTGTAACTTCTCTTGATTTTTTTCCCAATAGCCCTACGCTGATGAATGCCGGCAGGAGATTGGGCCAGCTTTCCGCCTGCTTTGTGCTGCCGGTGGATGATTCCATGGAATCCATATTCGATGCTGTAAAATATGCCGCTATCATTCATAAATCAGGGGGAGGCACCGGCTTCAGCTTTTCGAAGCTGAGGCCCAAGGGAGATGTAGTCGGCTCGACCAAGGGTATATCTTCAGGGCCCATATCTTTTATGACGGTATTCGATAACGCCACGGAAGCGGTAAAGCAGGGTGGGACCAGAAGGGGCGCCAATATGGGTATCCTGCGAATTGACCACCCCGATATTCTCGACTTCATCACCTGCAAAGATTCCAACAACCGGCTTAACAATTTCAATATCTCTGTGGGACTTACCGAGTCTTTTATGAAGGCGGTTGAAGAAGACAAGGAGTATTTACTCCTGAATCCGAGGAGCAGAAAGGCCATCGCCAGCCTTAGGGCAAGGTCGGTATTTGAGACCATAGTCAAACAGGCCTGGAAAAACGGAGAACCCGGAATTGTCTTCCTGGACAAGATCAACTCATCAAATCCGACCCCTGCCCTGGGAGAAATCGAGTCGACCAATCCCTGCGGCGAGCAGCCTTTGATGCCTTATGAATCCTGCAACCTCGGTTCTATAAACCTTTCGAAGATGGTGAGAATTAATGACGAAGGGCGGTATGTTGCCGACTGGTCCAGGCTAAAAGATGCTACCTGGAAGGCCGTGCACTTTCTTGATAATGTTATCGATGTCAACAAGTACCCGCTCCATATGATTGAGGAAATGACAAAAGCCAATAGAAAAATCGGCCTCGGTGTCATGGGATGGGCTGATATGCTTATCCAGATGAGAATCCCCTACAATTCAGAAAGGGCCATAAGCCTGGCAGAAGATGTAATGGGGTTTATCCAGACTGAAGGGAGGCTCGCTTCCGGCGCCCTTGCTGAAGAACGCGGCGTTTTTACCAACCACGAGCACAGTATATACCGTGATGAGATGCCTGTAAGGAATGCAACGGTCACCACGATTGCGCCCACCGGCAGCCTTTCGATTCTTGCTTGCTGCACCTCGGGCATAGAGCCGCTCTTTGCGGTATCGTTCGTCAGAAATGTGATGGAAGGCACTAAACTGATAGAGGTGAACCCTTACTTTGAGAAAGAAGCCAAAGAGAAAGGTTTATGGAGCAGGGAACTCATGGAAAAGATTGCGGTTACAGGCTCCATCGCAAATTTCAAAGAATTCCCCCAGGAGATGCGGGAGGTGTTTGCCACGGCACACGATATAACTCCTGTAGACCATATAAAGATGCAGTCGGCGTTCCAGAAATATGTGGACAATGCGGTATCAAAGACAGTGAACTTCCCTCATTCGGCCACGTCAAAGGACGTGGAAGATGTTTACATGCTGGCATATAAGAAGGGATGCAAAGGCGTGACGGTATACCGCGACGGTTCCAGGGAAGAGCAGGTGCTCTCTACGGGAAAAGGCGAAGAGAAGACGGAGCAAAAGCAGAGGGTCGCGGCAAAAATTACTCCCAAGAAACGGCCCCACGTCATTAAAGGCTGCACAAGGCTGCTTAAGACAGGGTGCGGCAACCTTTATGTAACGATTAACGAGGATGAGAACGGCAAACCTTTTGAGGTCTTCACCAATATCGGCAAGGCAGGCGGCTGCGCCTCAAGCCAGGCAGAAGCAATCGGAAGGCTCATCTCCCTTTCCCTGAGATCTAATGTCGAGCCTGAGGAGATTGTGCAGCAATTAAAAGGCATCTCATGCCACCAGCCGTCATGGAACGAGGGAGGCAAAGTGCTTTCATGTTCCGACGCCATTGCCAAGTCCCTTGAGAGGTACTATCATGCAGCCGGCGGCGGGGACAAGGGTAACGGCCACTCAGGTGACCATGATGCCATGCTGATCGGCGCGTGCCCTGAATGCGGCGGCGCTGTTGAGCATGAAGGCGGCTGTGCAATATGCCGCAACTGCGGATTTACGAAGTGTTAACCGATATCTTTGCCTTATCTTTCTTTACCAAGGAGAGGAACATGAGAAGATCAGCGTTTTTTGCCCTGGTTGCGATGTTTATTTCTTTTGCAGTTTCAGCCCCTGCATTTGCGGCCACATATACTATAACAATAACAAACACTGCTGGTACGGGGAGCGGCACGGTAAGCTTATTTGCTTCTTCTGTTGGAAATGTTCTGTTGGGCAGCTGTACGCCGACGGTTGCCGGTTGCCAGATTGCTCAGGCTACGACGGGAAACGTGCTGCAGGCTGTCCCGGACAGTTCATCCAGCTTCACAGGCTGGACTAATACTCTTACTCCGGGTGGCGGATGTCCGGCGAAAGGGGCCTGCAACGTGACGATTACGGGCGATTGGACCGTGGATGCGAAATTCGATGCTCTCCCCTCTCTCTGCACCTATGGGATTTCTCCCACGAGTCAGGCATACAGCAGTGCCGGCGGAGCAAATAGCATAAACGTTGCAGCCGCCAACTCAGGATGCACGGCTGGTTCATGGACAGCTGTTTCCAATGTCCCGTGGATCACCGTCACTTCAGGCAATACAGGGTCCGGCAACGGCGCAGCGAATTATTCGATTGCCGCAAACACCGGCGCCGCTTCGCGCACCGGAACAATCACAGTTGCCGGGCAAACCTTTACTGTAACGCAGTCTGCCAACAGCGGCAGGCTGATAACACTCAGTGCCGACGCTCTCAATTTCGGGACTGTGAGCACGGCAGTTCCCTGCCCCATGAAGCTGACAATTTCGAATGCCGGAGGCAGCCCCCTGGTCGTAAATTCGGTGACCATCTCCGGAACTAATGCAGGCGACTTCAGCGAACTGCATGAATGTTCCACTATTCCGGCTGGAGGTTCCTGTCCTGATACCGTCCTTTTCTCACCTTCATCTGCGGGTGCAAAAAACGCGACCCTGGCCGTGAATTCCACGGACCCTGTATTTCCGGCGTATGATGTGGCACTGACCGGCACTGCCTCCGCCACGGCGGCGGCCAATATTTCGTTGGACAAAACCTCGATTAACTATCCATACGTAGATATCGAAATCGGTGACACCTCTTATATTACCGTCAGTAATACAGGGACCGGCAGTCTGATCATCGGTTCGGTTGACATAGAGGGTAGGGACGCGACGGAATATACCGTGACCAATACTTGTCCCATGGTTGCGGCAGGGGCCAACTGCACGCTGCAGCTGAATTCGTCTTACACCTCAACTGCAGCAAAGCAGGCGTCTCTTGTCATCAGTTCCAATGCTGCAGGCATTCCAAAAGTCGAAGTGCCGATCAGCGCCGGTATGGGCTCCTGCGATATCTCCACCATATCGTTCACGCCGGCATCGCAGACAGTCTCTTATGCAGGGACAACGGGCACGCTCGCTGTTAACGCTTCCCCCTCCTGCTGGTGGCGGCCGCTGAGCAACGCCTCATGGATAACCATTACGTCTGAGAAGGGATGGACGACCGGCAACGGGACTGTTGGATACAGCCTGAGCGCCAATGAGAACGATACCAACATGTTGGGGAACATGACCGTTGCGGGCAAGCATTTTTCAGTTGTCCAGTATGGTTCTTCGGGCAACTCTATCTTTAATGACAACACCGATACCTTTGCCTCCGATTATATCAACGCCCTCGCTGCAAGCGGCATTACAACAGGATGCGGCAACAATGATTTCTGCCCCGATGACAGCGTAACAAGGGAACAGGTGGCGGCCTTTATTGTCAGGGCGCTTGAAGGAGAGCCACCCGCCGCTTACTGCTCTGCCGGCCCTCCTTTCAGTGATGTCGCCTCCGACAGCACGTGGTGCAAATATATCAAACGGCTCTACGAACTGGGGATTACAACCGGATGCGGGAGCGGCAATTTCTGCCCTGGCACAACTGTGAACAGGGACGCGATGGCGGTGCTGCTGGTGCGGGCGCTTGTGGGGGACAACTTCTCCTATGGCACAACCCCTTATTTCAACGACGTGTCCGGCGACTATTGGGCGTTCAAATACATACAGAAGCTCAAGGAGTTCGGCATCACCGTCGGCTGCGGTAACAATAATTACTGTCCTGTCGAGGTCGTTACAAGGGAATACATGGCTATATTTCTCGACAGGGCTTTCCTGGGAATGCAGTAGTGATCAGGGGAGAGAATGAGACCTGATTGGGACGATTACTTCCTGGAGATCGCAAAGGTAGTGGCGTCCCGCTCCACCTGTTTGCGGAGACGCTATGGCGCTGTAATTGCCAAGGACAATGTTATTGTCAGCACCGGTTATAACGGCGCGCCGCGCGGCTCTCTAAACTGTATTGACAAGGGCACCTGCAGAAGGAAAGAACTCAATGTCCCTGCCGGTGAAAGGTATGAGTTGTGCGAGGCGGTCCATGCAGAGCAGAACGCTATTGTCAACGGTGCTCCTGAGAGAATGAAGGACGCAACTATTTATGTCGCAGGCCTTGAAGAAGACAACACCTTTGCCGATGGCAAGCCGTGTCTGTTATGCAGAAGAATGATACAGAACGCCATGATAAAACATGTCGTTTATCTCAAAAAAGACGGCAAGATTGAGATAGTCCCTTCAGTCCCCTGACCCCGCAATAGTCATCGGTTATCGCCGCAATATGAACTTGGTGATGAGCTGTTTGCCCGGCCCTGAACTTTGATTTCTTTCAGGCACTGGTGTCATAATATCCTTTATGTAACAGGCGCTGGGTAAAGGGAGAAGAATTTTTTTACCTATAGCCCATAGCCTATTGCTTATAACATGTATTTTACAGAGGTGTGACGATGAAGAAAAGGATGAATGGCGAGAAAGGTTTTACCCTTATCGAGATATTAATTGTGGTCATGATTATAGGCTTGATAGCCTCCCTTGTGGCGCCCAACCTCCTCGGCAAGTTCGAAAGGTCAAAGGAGGAAATTTCTAAGGCCCAGGTCGAGATGCTTTCCTCCGGCGTTCAGTCGTTTATGCTCGATATGAGCAGGTGCCCGAATGATTTATCAGAACTGCTCAAACCGAGCGACGCAAACGATTCAAAATGGCGGGGCCCGTACCTTTCCAAGCAGGAAGTCCCCAAGGATGCGTGGGGGAGGGATTACCAGTACAAGTGTCCCGGCGAGCATGGCCCTTTCGATCTTTATTCCCTCGGCGCCAGCGGGAAGCTTGATGATAAGATCATAAAGAACTGGTAGAGATGTTACTTGGCGAGCACCTCACATCGCTTTTCAGTGTAAAGCAGGAAGACATAGAAAGGGCTTTGTCAGTCCAGAAAAAGGTGGGCGGCTACCTTGGACAGATACTCATCCAGCAGGGCGTCATTACAGAGACACAGCTTGTCAACGCTTTATCAGAGCAGCTCGGCATACCGGTTTTTGATATTGACGCTCATCCCGCCGGACGGGAAAACATTGCTGCCGCCCTCGGCCAGGAACTGGACCTTGATTTCATCGTGCAGAACAATTTTATCCCCGTTGACTTCGACCGAGAAAAGGGCATTCTCACTTTTGTCACAAACGATCCGCTGAATAATTCTGTTGAGGAGTACGTGATCAGGAATACAGCTTATTCCCTCACTGTCCTTCTCGCCACCGAGCAGACGATCAAGGAATTATCACGCTCCTATGCCGGAGAGAAGGAGGACAACTTTGTCTCCCTCAATGTGGATGACACTCCGGAAAGGCTGAAGGAAATGGCCTTTGAGGCCCCTGTCATCAAGTTCCTCAACAACCTCATGAGCCGGGCCGTTGAACTGCGGGCTACGGATATCCATATCGAGCCGGTGGGAAATTCCTACCGGATACGTTTCAGGATCGACGGCATACTCCATGACATCGAGACGCTTGAAGAGGCCTTTTACCTGGCAACTGTGTCGAGGATAAAGCTGCTTTCGACGCTCGACATTGCTGAGAAAAGACTGCCCCAGGACGGGAAATTCAGCACCAAGATCGCTTCTGTCTTCCTCGACATCAGGGTGTCCACCATCCCCATGGTGAAAGGGGAAAGCGTTGTCATGAGGCTTCTCTACAGGGAGCGTCTTACCTTCGATATCATGAAGCTCGGCATGGAAGCCGACCACGCTAAGACCATCATCAATCTTATATCAAGGCCGTATGGAATTCTCCTGGTGACCGGCCCGACCGGCTCAGGAAAGACCACTTCCCTTTATTCGATGCTGACGCGCCTGAACAACACCGACAGGAAAATTATAACAGTGGAAGACCCGGTGGAGTACCAGATCGAGGGTATCAACCAGATACAGGTCAAGAGCGATATCGGCCTGACCTTTGCTTCCTCTCTGCGCTCCATCCTCAGGCACGACCCTGATGTCATCATGGTAGGAGAGATCAGGGACAGGGAGACAGCGGAGATATCCATTCATTCCGCGCTGACCGGCCATCTGGTGCTGTCCACGCTCCATACCAACGATTCTCCGAGCAGCCTTTTCAGGATGATGGAGATGGGGCTTGAGGATTATCTCCTTAACGCCGCAGTTATCGGGGTGATTGCACAGCGTATTATCAGGAAGATCTGTTCCCGTTGCAGCGAGGCGCATTCCGTATCGGACGATGTCATAAAGGAATTCCGCCTGCGTGAGATCCACGACACCCACCGTCATTTGCTGGATGGGGAGCTGGTTTTTAAAAAGGGCAAGGGGTGTCCCGCATGCGCAGGGACCGGGTACAAAGGGCGGATGTCAATTTTTGAGTGCTTCGATTATACCGATGACCTCAAGGAGATATTCCTGAAAAATCACTCCCTTGAAGCGATGCGTACCGCGCTGAGGGAAGGATACGCCTTCAGGACACTCCGTGAGGACGGCATGCTGAAGGTGATGAGGGGAGTGACCACCATAGAAGAGATACTGAGGGTCAGTTAATGGATTTTGAATACAGGTGTCTGGACCCGGCTGGAAGGAACAGCACAGGGACAATAACAGCCGAAGGCATCGCCGAGGCCCGCTCCCTTCTCAAGGAAAGGTCTCTCACCGTCGTTGAGATGAAGGCCAGGACAGTCAGCCCTGTGCGAAAGTTCAAGTTCGGGAAAAAGGTCAAGGACGCCGACCTGTACAATATGTTCCGTGAATTGAGCATCCTCCTCAAGTCCGGGATCAAGATAGACAGGGCGCTGGAAGTCCTTGGAGCTTCCCTCTCCTCGGCGCCGTTGAAGGAATCCATTTCCTCCATCCTGAAAAATATCAAGGCCGGCAAAACCATTGCCCAGGCTTTTTCAGATACCGGCCGCTTCAATCTGCTGACCACGACCATGATCCATGCCGGAGAGAGCGTGGGAGACATCAGGTCCGCTTTTGAGAACATTGCCGAATACCAGCGGTTCCATATCCAGTTTAAGGGTGAGATAAAAAACGCCCTCACCTATCCGACCTTTCTTATAGGCGCGAGCTTCTTCACCATTTTAGTTATTTTCAAATTCATTATACCGCGCTTCTTCAGTATCTTCGGAAAGAATGAGGTGACCCTTCCTTTGGCTGCAAAAGTCCTGTACACCATAGGCAATTTCCTCAACCTTACGAATATCTATTTTCTTGCGACAGCGGTGGTTTTGGTTTTTGTCCTGATGAAAATGGTCAATGCCCGGAAGGCGCTTTCAAAGGCATATTCATACCTCATTTATATCCCGGTAATAGGCACTCTGATCCTCTACCTCGAATTGTCCCGCTTCTCCTACTCCATGTATTCCATGCTCAACAGCGGCATCGCCTTCATCGATGCATTGCGGCTCTCTACAGGGATTATCATGGACAAGCGCATACGGGAGTCCATCGAGCCGACTATCAACCAGATCAAAGAGGGGAAAGGCATCGCGGATGTTTTTTCCCGCATACGGCTTCTGCCTGATCTTGTGCCCAATATGCTCCGGGTTGGGGAAGAGAGCGGCAACCTTAAGGAGATATTTTTTGAGATCCATAATGTCTTTGACGAGCGGTTCAGAAATACGACCAAAAGGGCGCTGGCGCTCGTGGAGCCGGTGGTCATTACCATTACCGGCATCATCGTGGGCTTTATCGTAATCTCGCTCATCCTCACGGTCATGAGTGTCGGCAATATAAAATTGTGAAAAGACAGGCAATGGGCAATAGGCGATGGGCAAAAGATAAAGGTTTTACCCTCATAGAACTCCTTATCGTCATCACCATCATAGGTATGATGTTCTCTGTCGCCCTGCCCATTTCCTATTCCATGTACGAGCGTTACCAGGCTTCCCTGGAGGCGGAAAAAATCCTGACCCTTGTCTCTTCCCTGCGGCTCGATGCTTTCATGTCCGGCCAGGAGAGACTCCTTGAGGCAAAGGACGGCAAGATGTTCGTTAATGGCTCCGAAGCGGGTGAGTTCAAGGACATCTTCATACAGATAGATCAGCCCATCAATTTCTATAAGACAGGCATGACCTCGGGGGGCGAAATTAAGATATATGCCGGCAATAACACCTTTGTCGTCGAGGTGCAGGCCCCCATGGGCAGCATAACAATGAAAACAGCATGAAGAAAGGTCATTGGCGATAGGCAATGGGCAATAGGCAATGGGCAATAGGCAACAAAAATGGCTTCCTGATCCTCGAGGTCATGATCGCCAGCCTGATACTGACGGCCAGTGTCGCGGCTACCATGTATCTTTTCAGGATGGGCTTTCAGTATCTCGAACAGGCCAACGACTCCAATGTCATCTCGGCAAAACTCCCCCAGGCCGTGAACATTTTGAAGGCAGTTGACCTGGGAGTCACCAAGAGCGGGACCGAACACATGGGCGACGACGTCATTATGCAGTGGGAGTCAAAGCTCCTGCAGACGGTACGGCCTGTCTTCTATACTTCAGAAGGCAATATCCAGTCGCCCTATGAACTATATCTTTATAAGGTGAAACTGTCGCTCGTTTATAAAAAGCTGAGCAGGGAGTACGAGATCAATGTCTTCAGAAGCGTCATGTCAAAGACGGCTGCGAATGAGATATAAGGGCTCTCGAATATTCGAGAGCCCTACGGGCTATACTTTTATCGAGGTGCTGGTGGCCATGGCGATTTTCAGCTCCATGATAATGCTCGCCACTATGGCCCTTAATCAGGGCCTGAAACAGTACAAGGGCCTCATGGAAAAAGGGATCAATTTCTGGGACAAGGCCAAGGACGTATGGATCGATAACAGTTTCAGCGCTATTACGGACTATTATGTGGTGACCGACCGGAGGGAATGGGTGCCCTATTTTTACGGCGACCAGACACGGATATCCTATGTCTCCCTCTCCCCTCTCACCGGGGACCTCCCTGTTGTTGCCTGGATCGTGAAGGAAAAGAGAGATAACGGCAAGTATGCTGTGGTATATTATGAACTTCCGGTCTATACAAAGACGCTGAAAGACCTGGAAAGGGATTACGCAGCCGGCAATTACAAAAAGGGTTACTCCTTTACGTTGCTCGACAATCTCGAAACCCTCTCCATGGACTTCTACGGCTATGATTTCCGGACGCAAAAGCTCGATTGGTACGGGGATTTCGACAGCAGCAGTAGGTTGTCTCTTCCGTACCTTGTGCGGTTGACGTATGAAATGAAGGACAAAAACAGGGCAATGGTTTTCTCGATTAATACCAATACCAGGTGGAAGGCCGGATATAATGAAATGTCATAGAGACTATCGGGGCTCAGCAACCATCCTTTCTCTTCTCATCTCCGCGGTGGTCATTACCGTGGGGATTGGGTTCAACTGGCTGGTAAAGGAGCACCTCAAGGCAGCGGAGGGGTTGAAGCTCAAGGCGGAGGCCATTGTCAAAGCCCAATCCGCGTACAATACTCTACTGTACGCGCTTCTCTCCGGAAAGACAATGTCCCAGGAACTCGTTTTTACCACAGGGACGGGACTTTGGGGCATAAAGAGCATGCCGCTTAATAATACCGGGGTCGCGGTAAATGATGATGTCGAGATAAGGATGCAGGATGCCAACGGCCTGATCTCTCTCACCACACCCGATATAGAGGCGCTGAAGAGACTTATCAGGAACGTCCGGCCCGAAGATGACAGGTCAGCGGTGATTGCCGACAGCTTTCTCGTCTGGACTCAAAACAGCCAGATGTTTCGTATGAACGGGGCCGGAGACGCATATTACCGCGTGGAGGGCAAGCCGTATGGCCCCCGGCATTATCCGTTGCAATATAAGAAGGAATTTTCTTTTATCCGGGGCATGGATGATGCTCTGTACCGGAAGATATCCCCATTTCTTACCGTGCTACCTTCCTCGGGCTTCAATCCTAATACCGCATCTGACGAGGTCCTGCTGGCGTATCTCAATATAAAAAGTGATGCCCTCCAAAAGCTGAGGGCATACATGGTCAACAAGCCGGTAACATCGAACGCCGAGCTTCTCACGGTTGTGGGCAGGACTCTTCCCGGGGAGTGGGGAGATAACTTCGTCCCTTCGAGGGCCTTCGAGATCACGGTAAATGTGGGCAAACCGCGTACCGTCTATTCGATCAGGGCCGGGATAAGCACGGTGCCCGGATTTAATTTGCCGTACAGCACATTTTATTGGGAGCAAGGATAAAAGACAGGCGATAGGCAAATGTTAGTGGGCTATTGGCATAAGGAAGGACTCGAAATCTATCGGCTCGCCGAAGGCAAGGTCGCAAAAATTGCATCGGGCGGGACCGATACGCTCAAACCTGTTAAAGCAATGGGCAAGAAGGTCTTGATTGTCGGAAGGGACCTTATCCTTCACAGCCGCAAAAAATTCCCCCCTGCATCGGAAGCCGATATAAAAAAAGCGGTGGAACTGGAGATAGGGGACCTTTTCCCTCTGCAGAGTCCCGGCCACTCCATGAATATTTTCGAGAGGAACGAAGCTTACACGGCCGTTGACATTTGGGCCTGGGACGCCGCTCCCGTGGAAGCCGTGATGAAGGTTTTCCCTTTCACCCATGTCCTCCCCGAAGACAGCGCCTTTGTTTCGGATGAACCTGAGATCAGCGTCCTGGCCGGCAAGGAAGAGTCGTGCCTGCTGGCCCATGGCAGGGCCGGCTTTCTTGGGAAGTCCATTTTCAGGGGCAGCGTTGACGACGCCAGAATCCGGATGTTCCTCAAGGGCCTTGGCAGGTATGCAGACGGAATAAAGAAGATGAATATATACGGCAGCGCGTCTATCCAGTCTTTCGGACAAATCCCATTCCCCGTTGTACGCAAGGAGACGAAGGAGTGGCCGCCCTGTATTGAATATATCGCCAGAGTGGATATTCGTCAGTTCAGGGTCGGGGCAGGGCAGGCTGTGGAGGCTTACGCGGACATCGTGATGCGCGCTATTATTTATCTCCTTCTCGCCTATGGGATTTCTCTTTTCATTACGGGGAATAACTATGATGCGGCGAGCAGTGAAGTGAAGGCAAAAAGCAGCAAGCTTGCCGCGAGCATGACAGCGGCTTCATCGGCCCCGAGAAACGCAGATAACTCTGAAGCCATGGGCGAGTTAAAGGAGAGATTGAAGGCAGTGCCGGCCCCTTTGGGAGTCATGGATTTCCTTGCGAAGCATCTGCCCGGTCATAGCAGCGTTATAAGAATGATTCTGAATGAGAACTCCCTGGAACTCGCGCTCAATTCAAAGGAGCCGCTCAAGGTGCTTGAGGACCTGAACAGCGCCGAAGAAGTAAAATCGGTGAAGCTGAAAGGCGCGCCTTCAAAGGACCCGAAAGGTGTTTACACACTCAGCCTCGTGGTGGAATTAAGATGAAAAGGCAGGCAATAGGCAATGGGCAATAGGCGATAGGTGAATGAAGAGAGAAAAACTTAAAATATTCGGCTTCTATGCGCTGGCGGCGCTGCTGCTCCTGCGCCTGGTGATCGTCCCTTATCAGAACACGATAAAGGAGAAGAAGGCCCTGCTCAGGGAGTACGAGGACACGTACAGGATGAGGGCCGCATCCTTCGAGCGGTTCAGGCAGGAGGCGACGAGGAATATCAAAACAACAGGGGCTGAAGATCCTCTTCTGCAATCAGTATTCGGCAAGGATATTCCGGTTATTTCCATACAGTCGGAAATAGTTAAAGACATTACAGACTTCGCGGAGAAAAATGAGATAACCATAGTGAGTTTTGAATTCCCTGATCCCATCCCCTTCAAGGGGACAAGCGAAGTTCCGGTCACCCTCCGCATGAAGGGAGAGCAGAAAGGGCTCGTGGCTTTGCTCAGGAATATGGAAAAGTGGCATAAGCGGCTTGTTGTCAAAAGGTTTGAGGAAGCGAAGGAAGGGCCGGCGGTCTTTTGCATGATGACTGTCAGCGCATACAAAATAGGCAATGGGCAATAAAGACCAAATACAGAAGGTTAAAAGTGGAGAAAACAGAAAGAGAAATCTTTTCTTTTCCTTTAGCCCATTGCCTATAGCCCATCGCCTATTGCCTGTTTTTAGAAAATATCCGGTCGACGCGGGGCTTATCGCTTTTTTCCTTTTGTGCGCCTTGTTGTTTGCGGAACGTCCGAAGATGGATTACTCAATTCCCGCTTCCGCCCCCTTTAGTAAAGGGGGGGCGGGGGGATTTGACAGGAAGGCAGTTGTGCCGGCGAAGGGCGAATCAGGCCGGTCCGCAAAGACAGAGCCTTCTCCAAGCGGAGTTTACAGATACCTTGCTGAACGCAATATCTTCGATCCTGACGGCAATTATGAAAAGCCTAAAGAGTTGAAGATTATTCCTGAAAACCCGTATAATCTCATTGCCGTACTTCAGGGCAAGGAAAACAGGGCGATATTCAGGGAATACACCGGCTCTGAGCTGTCCTTTAAAGTAGGCGATAAAATGATCGACGGCGCGATAGTGACGCATATTGACAGGTTGAGCGTTACGGTCAAAAAAGGGAAAGAAAAAAAGGAGTACAGGATTTTTGATGTTAAACCACAGAAGAAAAAATAACCATACGTTTGTGGTTAAATTAATAGTAATCATAATGGTGCTTGGTGCTTTCTTTGGCTGCGCCACGACCAAAGGGGCCAACGCTCCGACCGCTGCCGAGAATGCGGCGGCGCCGGCGGTTGCAGCACAAACGCAGCAAGAGCCCCAGGAGATGAAGGCCGAGCCGGAGGAGACAAAAAAGCAGGTAAAAAGAGTACAGGAGCTTTCACTCCCGGATTTTGTCAAACCCCGTGAGGCAAAACCTCTGCCTCCGAGGATAGAACAGGCGCCTATCGACGTCAAGAAGATTTCCCATGTGGAAGGCAACGTCGTACTCAATGCAGAGACTATGCCTCTCTCGGACTTCATCATCTACGCCCTCGGCGATACGCTGAAGGTGACCTTCTTTATTGACGAAGAGGTAAAGAACATGAAGGGGCCCATCACCCTTCGCATGACCCAGGAGATGCCTGCAGACAAAGTCCTTGACATTGTCATCGGTTTTCTCGAAAAGCACGATCTGGTGGTGGAAGAACGGGGAGGCGCCCTTTATATAACGAAGGCGAAACCGCCGGTCTCGAAGCCGCCCATTGACGTCAGGATCGGCCGCAATGTGCCGGACAGCCCTGCCGAGATACTCCAGGTGATCCCCCTGAAGTATGTAAAGTTCCCGGACATTGAATATATTATAAGGGTAGTTTACAAGAATAATGTCAGCGTCTGGCAGAATTTCAAGGACAACGCCCTTCTTGTTTCCGGGCCGGCCTCAGCGGTCAAAGAGGTGGCCGATATCGTCGACATCTTTGACATTCCGTATATTACCAATAAAAAAATATTGATGCTCAAGCTGGTCTACTGGCAACCGGATGAGTTCGTCAAACAAATGACCTCCATACTCCAGGGAGTTAATATCCCTGTTGCCTCATCGGTAAAAGAGCCGGGCCTCGTTTTCATGCCCATCAGGTTTTTGAATTCGGTCCTGCTTATCGCGCCGGATGAGGAGTCTATGAAGTATGCGGTCGATTGGTACAAGAAGCTCGATACCGATGAATCCGCAGGTTCCAATGAGAAGGCCTTCACCTATATCCCAAAGTTCTCCAAGGCTTCGGACCTCGTTGATGCGCTCAGCCGCCTTTACATGGGGATTGCGCCCTCGGCGCCAGGCCTGCCTGCCGCGCCGACCGCCCCGACCGGCACCGCTTTTCAGTCGGCTCCCGCGTCTAATGCTATGTCTACTGCTATGCCTGTGACCCGGCCAGGTATGCAGGGAGGTCAGCCGCAGGCGCAGGCTTCTTTTGCATCTGCAAGCGGCCTGAAAGTCGCCGCCGACGACAAGACGAACATAATTCTTATTCGCGCCGTGCCCGCGGAATACCGCAACCTTCTCAATTACCTCGAAAAACTCGATGTGCTCCCCAAGCAGGTGCTCATCGAAGCCACCATTGCCGAGCTGACACTGACAGATGATCTCAACTACGGCCTCGAATGGTATATTAAAAATAATGTGAAAACCAATCCGACAGGAAACGGCACTGAAACAATAAGTACATTGGGCAATTTCGGCGTCGGCACAGGCAGCCAGGGCCTTGCCTATCAATTCCTCGCAAACTCTAACAATGTCCAGGTCATGATGAATGCCTTTGCGCAGCAGAACAAGGTCAATGTCATCTCGACTCCGAGGCTCATGGTGCTTGACAATGAGGACTCTTCAATACAGGTCGGCACGGACGTTCCACTTGTATCGGGGGCGACGACATCTTCCTCTCCGTCCACAGAGGTAACCGTATCTACGCAAGCTGTGCAGTACAGGAGCACGGGTCTCATCGTGCATGTGAAGCCGACGATAAATACCGAAGGCGTCCTGAGCCTGAGCATTTCCGTCGAGGACAGCGAGGCCGGGATCAATAATTTGTCAAGCGTAAGTTCGCCTATTATTACAACAAGGAGCCTTCAAACTGTTGTAATTGCGAGCAGCGGCCAGACCATTGTCCTCGGCGGCCTCATGTCCGAAAACGTAACTACAACAGAAACAAAGGTGCCGCTTCTCGGAGACATCCCGCTTCTGGGGAACTTGTTCAAGAATACTTCAAAGGGAAAGACCAAGGACGAACTGATTATTTTATTGACCCCCACGATACTCAGCACCACCGATGACGCCGCGCGAGTCACGAACGATATCAAACAGCAGATACGGCTGATCAAATAATATAAAGACAGGCAATAGGCGACCGCACCCCCCCCCCCACCCAGTTTCCGGGGGGCCCGTCATTCCCGCGCAGGCGGGAATCCATTTCTTTCTAATATAAACTTGCAGATAATGTGAGCAAATTGGATTCCCGCCTTCCAGACTGTGTCACAATTAAATATTGCCACTGAATTTATAAAGCCTTTGATATTGCACAGTCCATTCCAATTAATTTCGTCATTCCCGCAGGTAGTAAGCGGGAATCCATGTTTTATCCAAATTGGCCCTTATTTCAATTGATTCGTATGTTTGTGCCAGTATCTTTTCATCCAAATCATCCCAGTGCTGCCATAATGCCGGACATCCCCAGTATCGTTATCATTCTCGATATGTTAAAGCAGGTGGATAACAATGCCATTTCCGCATTTACCCCTTTGATCCCTCTTAACAGAAATGCTCCTACTTTTAAATTCCCTTTGATATGCCCAAACGGCAATTCTGCTTTCTCCTTCCGCTTCTTATAGATCAACTGCCCCTTGTCACTTCTATAAAGAGCTTCCAGTTCTTCTTTTACATGCTCATCCCTTAGCCGAATTATCGCTCTCCCCCTCGTATTATTTGTGCATTTGCCATAATGCTTACACTGAAGACAATTCGATGGCCCTTTGATTCTGTATAAGTAATGCCCCTTTACCTCACTGTAATGCGAATATTTTAACGGCTTGCCTTCAGGGCATAGATACTGATTGTTTTCTTTGTCATAGAGAAATTTATCCTTCCCAAATGGATCGTCCTCCTGAGGCTTGTGCAATGCCTGTTTCTGAGTCGGCACTATTACCTCAATTTTCTCCTCTACCGCATCCTTTAGGTTCCCAGTATTGGCATACCCGGCATCTGCACACGCTGTCTCACATTTCCTGCCAAGTACTTCATTAGCCTGTTTTACCTGCTCTGAAAACTGGTTCGTATCATTACTTTCATTTACTACATCGCTGTTCACTATCAACCCATGCTTTTCATCTACCGCTATCTGCGCGTTATACCCAGCATGTGTGCCTTGCCTTCCCTTTACTTTTATGCAATCCTCATCCACTGCGTTTAGCTGCGTCCTTTCTTCTTTCTTTATCTTCTCCACTATCGCTTGCACTTTCTCTTTCAATACCAACTTATCTTTTAACTCTTCCGACATGCCTATATGCGTTCCGCCTTCACTGTTATCTGCCTGCTCGCATTCTTTTAATATTTCTTCTATTTGTTTGTCTGTCCTCTCCAATACTTTCCGGCACCTCTCCTCAGTCCATGTATGGTTAATCGATGCGTTTGCTCTAATCTTGCTTCCGTCTATGAATAGAGTGTTGCCTTCTATCAGCTTTAATTCAATGCACAGCCTCACACACTGCCTTAATACCTTTTTCAACGCAGCTATATTGTCACGCCGAAATTTTGCTATCGTCTTATGGTCAGGCTTCATTCCCCCCGTAAGCCAGATGAATGATAGATTGTGATGCAATGCCCTCTCCAGTTTCCTCGAACTCCTCCAGCCATATGAATACCCATATACCAAAATCTTTAACATCGCCTTAGGATCATAGGCCGAATTCCCCACTTTGACCTCTTCAATCTCTATTCCCAATTGTTCTAAATTCAAGGCCTCCACAAACGCATCATATGCCCTTACAGGATCATCCTCTCCTACATAATCCTCTATCGTCGGAGGCAACAGCATTACTTGCTCCCTGTTCCCTATCCTATATGCCACTTGTCTATTTCTCCTTCTTGCTTGTGATTCCATATATTATATATCGCCTTGCTAATTGTGACACAGTCTGTGCGCGGGAATGACGGACAAAGAACCCCAAGAATGGGCGAGATCCTGTTCTCTTTGCCTATTGACATAATGACATTTTACGTAAAATGACATATTGACGAATAGGCAAAAGTTGTTTATACTAAAAATAAAGGAGTAAACATGTTGGTTATAATTGATAAACGGGGAAGTGTAAATCTTCCCTCGACAATCAGAAAGGACATGGGCCTCGATATAGGAACGCGGATGGATCTTGAGGTCCTTGAGGGCGGCGCTATTGTGTTAACGCCTGTCGCTATTTATCCTACTGTTAAGCTGAGCGAAAAAGGTCTCAAAAAACTCTCAGATGCTCGCAAGAGCGGTACAGTGAAGATGCCGGCGCAGTTGGCCGGGCAGATAAACAATGCCCGAACTGACGCCGACTAAGCTCTTTCTCAAGGACATTGATGCTTTTGCATCAAACCGGGCCCTCAAAGAAAAGATAGTCAAAGCTTTGGCCTTGCTTCAGGGAAACCCGTTTCACCCCGGGCTGCACCTCGAGAGGATTATCAACGATCCAACCGCCTGGTCGGTTCGGGCAGATAAACGCTATCGGATATCCATTGATCCCAAGGCGTATAATGACCCCGGCGGTACGCCGGATTGGGATAAAGGTATTATCCTGCTTCGAATTCTCGATCATGACGACCTGTACAAGAACCCACGATAATTCATGCCGGATTTATGGTTGGGCCTTATTAAGAACTTCCTGCCCGACCCTTGTCTTTGTTTTTTCCCATATCCTATTGCCTGTCTTTTTTGGCCTTGAACTTGCATTCTAATTTGTGTATAGTATAATAACCTTAAGTTTACAGTTCTTTGACAACCTGTAACGTGGCGTAAAATATGACGAAGTGGGATATGGCCGCTTCGATGGCCTGTGTTGTTTATGCGATACAGTGTATTGATTTTTCCCCAAAAGGGGAAAGCCTTCCCTGAAAAGGTAAATTAAGAGGAGGGATGCGCTCTGTAGTCAAGTTTACAATATGGCGAATAAGGACTTGACATTAACATTTATATTATTTACTATATGTCCTAACTTACCCCTTTTAAAGAGGGAAATTATATTCAGAGGGGGAGAAAGGTTTTTATAAAATTGAGTCGGAGACTCAACGGATTTGGAAACGATAAAAACTGAAAGAATCAGGAGGTGATGGGCAAGGGCTAAAGCAGTTTTTTTTGCACTGTATTTTTTTCATCCTGATAGTACCTCAATTATTAAATGTATCTGCAGGCGTTAGTCTGCAGGAAAAAAAGGAGGATAAGAAATGAGTAAGTATTTTAGATTTCTGCTTTTGGTCATACTTGCTTTTGGTCTATTGGCCGTGCCTGCATTCGCAGGAACGACCTATGTCAACGTTCAGGCATCTAACACCCCTTACACCGCAGCGCTGGAGGCCTTGGGCGCGGCAACGAATGTAGTTCTCCAAGGAGGGGGGGCTATTAATACTCCTTCTACGGTGGCCGTTAGCTATACGCTTGGACAGACCCTTACCACAAGCAACCTTGTTCAGGTTGTTCTTAATGGGGCGTCTTTTACTGGGGATACTATTAATCTTTGCGCCCTTAACGGTGGCGGTGACAAAAACTCCACTATATCGTCCGCTGTCACAACGTCGAACAGTACATCGCAGAATTTCCAGATTAGTTTTAACGGTGGTGAGAATATCGTTGCCGGGAATTACATCTGGGCAACCAATACTCCTTGTGGCATTGCCGGCGGTAACATGCCTATCCGGTTGCCTAAATCAAGTATTGCAGGTTCGGCAAATATTACAATCAGTGTAATAACGTCGGGGAACATTCCTGTTGACAACGCAAGCACAGCAACTGTTGCTACTATTGCCAGTGAGTATTCTCCTGCTTTAAGCTCTGCGGATACTATCACCATAGACTATCTCGGCACCCCCGGTAACGGTACGAAGTTTGCTTCCGCATATGCCGGTGCGGCTAACAACTCGACTGCCGGCAGCGTGAACAAGCTGACCGTTACATACAAGCAGATGGATCTGGATGCTACTAATGCACTCTTGGCCGCCAGCAACGGTGGTGTAACTGCGGCAGTTGCTGTCAATGCTTCTGTTTCAGTCAGTGATACAGCGAGTTGGGCTGGTGTTAACAGGGTTTATATTGCCGCCAGCAATGGCGCCGGTGCTACCAATTGTGTGAACAATCAAAGCGCCGCGAACAATACTTCACCCTCGGGTACTATTGCCCTTGCTATTCCTGTTAGCGGTGCAAATGGATGGGCAGGCAGCGCTAATTTGGGAGTCTCTGTTTGTATTGACACGAATGCTACCTCTTCTGCCCCGCTTGTTACCAGGGTAATCAATGGTACCTATGCAATCAACATAGGGACTGGCGGCGTTCAGACCATTACTTCCCCTGCGCTTGCCGCATTCCAGAATTGGGGCCTCAATGGCTATCAGGGATTGCTTCCCTGGCTGACCCTGAGCAGCGGAGTTCCGACCACTTGCGTAGTGAACAATGCCAATTCCCTCGCTGCATCAATGTTCCTCAGCGTGCTTGCCAGCGATACAGCGTCAACAGTAACAGGGGTGAGTCTCGGCAGCATTGCTGGAAGTACCACGCTCGTGCTGGTATTTGATAACAATGGCGTATCCTCCATAAACGCCGCCGGCACATCTTCTGTGCTTAACAGCCTCTCCGGAGTTACCTTTACAGGCAGCTCCGCATCGAGGTATGCAGCTCAGTTAACGGTTGCAGGCGCAGCGAGTGGCATCAATATGGCGTGTGCCCAGACCGACCCTCATACGGGCGGCAAGAGGCCTGTACCGGTGTTTACCACTGGCGTAGGCGGAGGCGCAACTGCCACTTGGTAATCTTAATTGTAGTATAGTTTTGTAGTGAGTCCGGAAGGGCGGGTGTTAAACCCGCCCTTCTTTAATTTAAGCCACAATAATCCGGGGAGTTGATATTAATGAAGCAATTGTATGGGAAAAGCGTTGCAATGGTTTTGGTCGCTTTATCTGCGTTTATTTCAGCCGGCGTATACAGCTCATCGGCCCTTTCAGCGGAAGCTGTATGGGAATCCATGGGCAAGAGCGCTGATGGAAGGTATTTGCTGTCCATTGACAGGAAAAGCATAATGGGCCCATCCAGTGGTGCGGCTACCGTTACCGTGAAAAGGGAATTATCACCGGAGGCCAAAGAGGCGAGAAAAAAGAATTTTGAAGAGCAAGTAAAAAAGAGTGAGACGGAAATGGGCTACAAGGTGGAAAACCCCGAGCTCCTTTTTGAGGCGATGATAAAGATGGAGGTGAGTGAGCTGCCCTATAATTTCGACTGCGTGGGCCGCAGGTATGCGATTGGAGGCGAATCCACAGTCACTATCCTTTATCACGTCCTTCCGAATAGCGCGGAAAGCAATATCCTCGATATCGTTTGCAAAAAAGGTGACGGCGATAATAAATAGGAAACAGGCGGGAAATGGGCGGCAGGAATGATCGTTGCGCAAACAGCCGTCCTCGTCACGCTGATAAAGCTCATCAAGTAATTCTTTCCTATAGCCTATCAGGGCAAACGCACTAAGTGTTTTTCGAGTAAAAACTAACTGCAATATTGCCATAAACTCCAAAATTTCGGCTTATAAGTCGTCATTCCCGCAGTCCGTTAGCGGGAATCCAGGTTATTTGTGTCTGGATGCCCGATTAAGAACTTAGGGCATGACGAAAATTTCGGCTTTCCGGCGCATAGTGCGTTTGCCCTGTATAGCCTATTGCCTATAGCTTATTGCCTGCGTTATAATATCCGGTATGTCAAAAAACCGCACCAATAATCAGGCAGAGAATAGTGGTAAAAAGACCGGGGAGCTGCATCAGGAAACGGAAGGCGCCGCTGATTGGCTGTGGCAGTTTTCTGTAGAACTGTCGGAAAACAGACCGCTCAAAATCTTTATGCTTATCCTGCTGGTGGTCAGCCTCTTCAGCTACTATCCGACCCGCGGGGATGATTACGATGTCTGGTGGCACCTTGCGCTGGGCAAGCACTATGTCCAGAACCACACCATGACAGTCGACCATTCCATCTTCTCCTGGACGCCCGCGGATAAAGATTGGATATACAATACGTGGCTCGGAAGCACTCTCCTTTATCTGGCCTACAGCGCGATGGGCGGCTTTGGTCTATGGGTTGTCCAATTTTCAGTCATGTTATTGCTTTTCCTGCTGTTCGTTGCTTTCATTAAATTAATAGGAGACACTGTTGATATCAATTATTTTCTCGGTTTTCTCCTTGTCGGTCTTGCGCTGAATCTGACAGCAATTTACGTAAAGCCCGAGCTGTTCAGCACATTGTTTTTTGCAGTTACCGTTTTTATTTATTTTTATGGGAAATTTTTTGAGCGAAAGCAGGCTTTTTACGTCTATCCCTTCCTGTTTGTTCTCTGGGTCAATGTGCATGGAGGCTTCCTCGCGGGCCTTATGTTCCTGAGTGTTGCCTTTGCCGGCGAAGCGCTGAATAGTTTTGTAATCAAGCGGACGCCTATGAAGAAGGAACTGATAGTAAGCTTTTTCATTGTCCTTGTCCTTTCCTATCTGGGCACTCTGCTGAATCCCTATGGCATTTCGTACCATATCAGCGTCCTGCAGAGCCTGTTTGCCTCTGCATATATGGGTTTCGCAAAGCAGGTTTTCGCATATAAATCCATGTGGGCGTTTGTTTTCCCAAAGGAAATGATGTACAGGTTTATAGTTACGGCATGGTGTCTGCTATTATTTGCATTTGCTGCCATTGGTTTGAGTGTATATGCCTACAGAAAGAAAAAATACGTCGACCCTGCCCTGATTTTAATTAATGTTTATTTCTTTTTCTTCTCGATGAACGCGGCCCGTTATACAATTTTTTTCCCCATCATAATCCTTTATACATTTGCCTATATTATAAAGAAGACTGATTCTGTTCAACTTAAGGCCAGGACAACCATTGCTTCCTGCATAATCCTGTTCATTTTGGCCGGGTATGCCGATTATACTACAATTTTTTACCAGGACAGCAAAACATGGTTTGGACAAAAGATTGATGACTCCCTCCCGGTGAAAGAAGTGGATTATATACTAAAGAACAAAATAGAGGGGCCATTGTTCAACGATTACCTCATCGGCGGGTACATGATGTGGAAGATGTACCCTAAGTATAAAGTCTTTATCGACCCCCGCTACGGTCCCTTCTGGAAAGAGGTCGGGCCGGATTACTTCAACTTCATGTCCGGGGTGTCGCCGGACAAGCTTAAACTGTTCAACCAGAAATACCCGTTCAAAGCGGCGCTGCTCCACATGCGGGAGAGTGACCTGATATTCTTCATGATCAACACAGGGGATTGGAGGCTCGCCTACTTTGATAAAGTAGCAGTGGTGCTGATTCACAAATCCCTTATCCCGACGCTCAGCAAGGAAGCCCTTTCGACAGATGTGAGCCCGGCGCGCTTCAAAGACGTCGACAGTCCTTCAATACTCGGAACTTTATTCAACTTCTACGTTGCCATCGGCCCACAGTTCGGGCAGCAGATCCATGATATTTACAAGAAAAATGTGAGCGATCTATATTGGTTTAAGGAACAGGCTGTTACGGATATGGAATCAAGAATCGCACAGCGTGAACAGCAGGTGAGGCAGCAACGTGCCCAACAAATGCAGCAGGCACAACAACAACAGCAGCAGCAGGTCATAGGTCATAGGTAATGAAAGTCGAATTTTTCAGGCATAATATTGATGGACAGGACATCGGGAATTGCACCGAGGTCCTGCGCTCCATATTCTTAACGACAGGGACTTATGTGGCGGATTTCGAAAAAGGATTGTCAGAGTATGTCGGCAGCAAGACCGCCGTTGGGGTGACGAGTTGCACGGCAGCACTTCACCTCTGCCTCCTTGCATGGGGTATAGGACCGGGGGATGAGGTGATTACAACCCCCATGAGTTTTTGCGCCACGTCCAACGCTGTGATGCACGCCGGGGCCACGCCTGTCTTCGTGGATGTCGAAGAAGAGACCGGGAACATCAACGCCGGCCTCATTGAGGCTGCGATAACCGGAAGGACGAAGGCGATAATGCCTGTTCATCTCTATGGGCAGATGTGCGACATGAAGAAAATCAGGCAGATTGCCGACAAGCATGACCTTGTCGTGATAGAGGATGCGGCGCATTGTATCGAGGGGCAGAGAGACGGTGTGCGGGTCGGACAATTGGGTGATGCGGCCTGTTATAGTTTTTACGCTACAAAGAATATTACTTCGGGAGAAGGCGGGGCTATTTCGTTGCATGACAGCTCAAAGGACGGATTGGTGCGGATGCTCCGGCTTCACGGAATAGACCGGTCTGCCGCAGACCGCTACACCGGTAAATATCGCCACTGGGACATGTCTGTGTTGGGCTGGAAATACAACATGGACAACATCCAGGCGGCCCTCCTGCTCGGACAGTTGAAAAGGATTGATACCCTCTGGGAAAGGAGAGAGGCACTTTCGAAGAGATATGAAGAGGCATTGTCCGGCGTTGAAGGAATCACCCTTCTGGAGACCGTTCCCGGTTCACGTCATGCCCGGCATTTGCTCACGATCCAGGTTGCACAGGAGTCGCGGGACGAACTGCTCTGGAAGCTGCAGGAAAGAGGGGTCGGAATCGCGGTCAATTATAGGCCGATTCATCTTTTGAAGTATTACAGAGACAAATTTCATTATAAAGAGGGAGACTTCCCCGTTGCAGAGAAAATCGGCAGCAGAACAATCTCCCTGCCTCTCTATCCGGATTTGCGTGACAACGAGATCGAGTATGTGATTTCCGTTGTCCGGGATGAGATCAATTGCCGGAAAAGGAAAAACTAAAAATGGGGAAAAAGGGAATTCCGGCTGTTGAGAAGGGTCCGCGAATCACAACCTACATAGGGCAAACCGTTTTTACTGCGGTATACCTGCTCGTGGTGTATGGGTTAAAGAGTATTGATTTATGGAACAAGTCCTTCGATATCGCCGGCAGTCAATATTTCATCTATAATTTGCTGAGTATCGTTCTCCTTCTTTTTTATGGCTGGATAATGTATTATGCCGGACATATCGCGTGCAGGCTTTTACGGTGGGATGGAAGTGATAGTGAACTCAGTGCCGCTGACAATTTTCTTATATATTCGTTCATCGGCGCAGCGGTTTATTCCGCGGGAATGCTTTTGCTTGGCTTCCTGCGGCTTTATTATATCGGGGTAGTCGTCATAATAACAGCCCCGGTTGTTTTTCTCTCCTATACGCGGCTGAAGGGAATAGCAGATAATATTCCGGCATCATTCAGTGCCTTCTACCGCGATTATTTCAAGCAGGAGCCCAAACTGAATATGGTGGTTGGAATGGTATTTATGTTAATTGCCGCGGGGCAGACGCTCTATTTTCTGATATCAAAAGGACTGATGCCCGACCTGCTCACAAATGATACAATCGGGCATTACATACCCTATTATCAGGAAGTCATAAGAAGTCACGGCATAATGAATAAATATTTTTTACATTTTTATTATTCCAAGGGCGCCGGGCTTATCTTCCTGTCTCAGCTGCTTGCCGGTGTACAGTCGGCGCAGATGGTCTCCTTCTATTTTTTCTTCCTTGGCGGCGTAATGATGTATGCTTTTGTAAAGAGGGCCACGTCCAATGACTTTATCTGGATGATGCTCGCGGTAATCCTCTATTTCTCATCCGCTATTTTCCTGAATGAAAGCGGCATGATGGTATCTGAATTCCAGAAGCCCCATCTGCTTATTGGCGCTTTCATCTGTTTTGTTGTGTACGGGACGGTGATTGCCCACTCCCTTGCCCCGGACAAGTTGAGATCATGGCGCCTCCTCCAGGCGATTATTCTAATTGCGCTCATCCTTCTTTCACCCATTTCCATTGCCTTTATACTGCCCTTTTTATTGTTGCAATGGATTGCGGCGTTCTTCATAAAGGACAAAATCAACCCTGCCTGGTACGTTCTTCCCATGGCAGTGACTCTTTTAGTGTTTGTCGGCATGCTCCTTGTTAACTATTTTGCATCAGGGATGGCCGAGGCTACGCCTCTTCCCATATTCTATAAGTTAAGCAACGCAGATATTCTGAGCAAATGGGTCAGCCCCTCTGCTATTTTGTTCCAAATTCAAATGAATAACATAAGCGGCGAAGGGGCCGGGGCCATAGCTCTCGCTAATCTGTTGAAAGTGAAGAATGTTATTGCAAACATGGGTTCGGTGCTGTACGACCCCTCGATGGTCCCCGCCTTTATCTATCTTGCTCTCTTGCCGTTGACATGCCTACTGATCATGGTTGCGGTAAAGAGGAAGGTGATAGATTCTGCTATCATTCCTCTCATAGTCTCTATAGTTTCCATGCTCCTCGTGAGTTTTATTCTTCTTGTCGTTACTGAACAGCTTTCAATATATCGCTATACGACCTTCCTGGTGGTTGTCAGGGATTTCTTGTATGTCTATATTCTATTTTTTGTGACAAAGCATTTTGCGGGTCGTTTCTATAAAAAGCTTGTTGTTGTTCCCGTCATTATTATCATCTTTTATTCCTGTTCAAATTTCTACGCATATGCCAAACAGGAGTCCGTATCCAATGAAGAGAAAATTGATTTCCTGACAGGGAACAAGAGTTATGCCGATTTCTACGAAAAAAGATGGGGAGCGGTAAAAATGGGTTTGACCATTCAGCAGAAAATCGGCAGCGACAAAAAGGTTGTCGTTATGAACTTTTTGCCCTCTCTCTATGGCATTCCCGGAAGTGGGTTCGAGAGGCCCCTCATGAATGATTACAACACGAAGGGCAACTTTGAGGAGATACTGTTTGGGGCCCCGGAGCAGGCGATGAGGACCCTTCAGGCGCTTAATATTAATTATTTCCTGTTTGTATTTGACAAACCGTTCCTGCCTACTGCCTACGCTCCCCTGTTTGAGCCCGAAAATGTCAGGAAATATTTTACACGGGTATTAGATGGGCAGAATCTTATATTGCTGACATGGAAATCTCCGTCTGATCCGGAACTTCCGGATGATATCATTAAGGGCTACAATAATCTTCGCGAAGCTGGCAGAAGTTATTTCTATGCAAAAAGCTACTACTCGGTGAAATCGATTCTTCATAAATAAAATGTGACTGTTCATTACGGGCTGCGGAAATAAATATTCCTTGCAATGAGGAATGGGGAGATAAAATGAAAGTAACGCTGGTTATACCTGCCTTTAACGAAATCGAGGGAATGAAAGCAATCATGCCCCGGATAAAACCGGAGTGGTACGACCAGCTTATTATTCTGGATGGGGGTTCTACTGATGGAACGCTGGAGTATGCGCGCGCGAACGGCTATTTTGTCTATATTCAGCAGAAAAGAGGATTGCGCAACGCGTATATGGAGATTTACGATCTCATTAAAGGGGATATCGTCATCACGTTCAGCCCCGACGGCAATTCCATTCCCGAAATTCTCCCCCTCCTTGTTCAGAAAATGAAAGAAGGATACGACATGGTAATCGCCTCGAGGTATCTGGACGGGGCCAGGAGCTATGATGACGATATGGTGACGAGGTTCGGCAACTGGATGTTCACTTTCCTGATCAACACGCTCTATGGCGGGAACTATACGGACACCTTCAATATGTATCGCGCTTATCGCAAGGATTTGATAAAGAAGCTTGAGCTCGATAAGGAAAGCGCCTATTGGCCCGAAAAATGTTTCTTTACCCGTTTGAGTTGGGAGCCCTTGCTCTCGGTGCGTTGCGCAAGGAAGAAACTTAAACTTGCGGAAATCCCGGGAGACGAGCCTCCCCGGATAGGCGGTGAGAGGAAGCTGCAGGTAATCAGGTGGGGCGCCGGATATCTTGCGCAGGTGTTGACCGACCTGTTTCTCTGGCGGTAGCCTGGTTCCGGAAGAGCTTGTGTTATGGATAAAAAAGAAAAGATATATGTTGCAGGCCATACTGGACTGGTGGGCTCCGCTCTGCTCGGGAAGATGCGGGCGGCGAACTACGCAAATATTGTTTCGAAAACACACAAGGAGTTAGACCTCACCCGCCAGGCTGAAGTGGAAGCTTTCTTCGCCACGGAGCGGCCGTCTTTTGTAATCTTATGCGCCGCAAGGGTTGGAGGGATTTACGCCAACTCGACGTTCCCCGGAGATTTCATTTACGAAAATCTGGCCATCCAGACCAACGTAATCCATGCCTCCCGTATTTACGGAGTAAAAAAGCTGCTTTTTTTCGGCAGCGCCTGCAGCTATCCGAGGGAATGCCCCCAGCCGATGAGGGAGGAGTATTTCCTCACCGGCCCCGTCGAGCCCACTAATGAGCCGTATGCCGTTGCGAAGATTGCGGGTATTAAAATGTGCGAGGCTTACAATAGGCAATACGGCGCCAATTTCATCTGCGCCGTGCCGACGAATGCCTATGGGCCGCATGATAATTTCGACCCGAAGGACTCCCATGTGATTCCGGCATTGCTGAGAAGATTTCACGAGGCCGGCAAACGGAATGAGAAGACCGTGCAGATATGGGGTTCCGGCAGTCCTTTGCGGGAGTTCATCTATGTGGAAGACCTGGCGGACGCCGTGCTGTTTCTGATGGAACGGTATAATGGGGCTGACCCCGTCAATGTGGGGTCGGGGCAGGAAATATCGATAAGGGAGCTGGCCTTTCTTGTTAAGGATGTCACCGGATATGCAGGGGAAGTTGTCTTTGACTCTTCACGGCCCGACGGCTCTCCGCGAAAGGCGCTCGATACTTCCCGCATGAGGCAGCTTGGCTGGGAGGCGAAGACCCTTCTGGAAGAAGGCCTGCTCAAAACTTATAAGTGGTATCTGGAGAATATCGATGGGCGATGAAATGAATAACCGGCAAAGCGCGTTAACGGAAACTTTCTACCGCTCCATGTATCGTATTCGCAGGGTGGAGGAAGAGATTGTCCGTTTATATCCTTCCGACAAGATCAAGAGCCCTGTGCACCTTTCTATCGGACAGGAAGCTGTTTCCGTGGGTGTCTGCGCGGCCTTACGGCCCGAGGATGTTGTTTTCGGCACCTATCGCGGCCACGCGATGTACCTTGCAAAGGGAGGAAATCTGAAGCGTATGATTGCCGAGCTGTACGGGAAAATCGACGGATGCGCGCGGGGCAAGGGAGGCTCGATGCACCTGGCGGACAAGGAGAGCGGCGTCATGGGTACATCGGCGATTGTGGGCACCACTATCCCTCTTGCAGCAGGGTATGCCCTTGGGGTGAGATACAGGAAGTCCGGTTCCGTTGTGGCCAGTTTTTTTGGCGACGGCGCGATAGATGAGGGTGCGTTCCATGAGACGATGAGTTTCGCGGCTGTGAAGAAGCTGCCGGTCTTGTTTATTTGCGAGAACAACGCTTACGCTATTCATTCCCATCACCTGGCCCGTCATCATTCAGATAATATATGGGAACGGGCCAAAAGCTATGGCATGCCCGCTGAAAGAATAGAGGACGGCGATATTTTTAAAATATATGAATATACGAAAAAGTCTGTAGAGGCGCTTCGCCGGGGTTCAGGTCCTGTTTTTCTTGAGTGCCTGACGTGCAGATGGAAGGAACATGTCGGTCCCAATGAAGATTTCCACCTGGGCTACAGAAACAGGGAAGAGGTTGAATGCTGGATTGCCAATGACCAGGTCGCGAGGCTCAGAAGCCTCCTGGAAAACGGAGTCGCATCAGCCATTGAAACCGGGGTCGAGCTTGAAATAGAAGAGGCGTTCCGTTTTGCGGAGGAGAGCCCCTTTCCGACTGTTGAAGAATTGTATAAGGATGTTTTTAAGGAGTAGCCGGTGGAACGTATCATAAGCTATCCTGAAGCGATCAGAGAGGCAACCGAACAGGAAATGGCGCGCGACGAGTCAGTGATTGTGCTCGGTCAGGGGGTTGATGACCCTAAGGCCATTTTAGGCACAACGAGAGGACTTGTCGAACGTTTTGGCGCCGGGAGGGTTTTTGATACTCCGCTGGCTGAAGACGGGATAACCGGTATTGCCATAGGAGCGGCGCTGGCAGGATTGCGGCCGATACATACTCATATCCGCATGGATTTTGTTCTTCTTGCTATGAATCAGCTTGTGAACATGGCCTCTAAAATGGATTATATGTTTGGCGGGGCCTTTCATGTGCCTCTTGTCGTTCGTTCCATGATAGGAAAGAGCTGGGGACAGGGCGCACAGCATTCGCAGAGCCTGTACCCTCTTTTTATGAATGTGCCCGGTTTACGGATTGTTGCGCCATCAACTCCGTATGACGCCAAGGGATGCCTCATCCATAGCATAAGGGACAATAATCCCGTTCTATTCATAGAGCACCGGCTCTTGTACTATCAAAAGGGGCCTGTGCCGGAAGAAAGTTACGAGGTCCCGTTCGGCAGAGCGCGTATACTCTCAGGTGGTAAAGATGTGACCCTGGTCGGCATCTCGCAAATGGCTGTTGAATGCATGAGGGCGCATCACTATCTGCTGGAACAGGGCATAGAGGCTGAAGTGATCGACCCGGTTTCACTCAGCCCGCTCGATATGGATACCATCGAGAAATCGGTCCTGAAAACGGAGAGGCTTATTGTAACGGACAACGCCTGGATGCCATGCGGCGCAGGTGCGGAAATTATCAGCAGGCTTGCGGAAAAAGATTTGCTGCATGACGTAAAAGCGGCACGCATGGGTTTTGCTTTCACGCCCTGTCCTACAACACCGACGCTCGAAAGTTATTTCTATCCCGACGCTAAGAAAATAGCTGCAAGGGCATATGAGATGATCTTCCCTGGAAGAGGGACGTGGACGCCGAAAACAACATTGCATATTGAGGAAGTGGAATTCAAAGGGCCGTTCTAAACAAGGAGGAGAGGAAGCGCCATGAGAATTTTGATTACCGGCATAACCGGATTTGTGGGAAGCCATCTGGCTGAATACATACTTAACCTGAATGAAGGGCACGAAGTCTACGGCATATGCAGATGGAGGAGCCCGAAGGACAACCTTGAGAAAATTTATAACAAGGTGACTCTGCTCGATGCGGATCTTTGTGATCTGGGAGCTTTGATACGCCATTTCAAGATGGTCAAGCCGGATATTATCTTCCACCTCGCTGCCCAGAGTTATGTGCTTACGAGCTTTAACTCGCCGGTGCAGACGTTATGGTCGAATGTCATTGGGACCACCAATGTCCTTGAGGCTGTGAGGATAACTGAAATAGATCCCGTGATTCACATCTGCTCGTCTTCCGAGGTTTATGGCCAGGTGAGCGAGGCCGATGTGCCCATAAGGGAGACCTGCCCTTTCAGGCCGGCTTCTCCCTACGCGGTAAGCAAAGTGGGTGAGGACATGGTTGCATTCCAGTACTGGATATCCTACGGGATAAAGACGATCAGGACGCGGATGTTCACCCATACGGGTCCGCGCAGAGGCGATGTCTTCGCAATGTCTTTTTTCGCCAAACAGGTTGCCGCTGCAGAGTTGGGACTTCAGGAACCGGTTGTCAATGTAGGGAACCTGAAATCGGTCAGAACATTCTGCGATGTGCGGGATGCGGTGCGGGCATATTGGATACTTGTAAACAAGTGCAAGCCCGGAGAAGTGTACAATATCGGCGGCAAGCAGACGATGACCATCGGCGAGTCGCTCGATATACTGTTGTCCTATTCCAAAACAAAGTTCGAGGTGCGGGTTGATCCCAAATTGCTGCGGCCATCCGACGTCACCCTGCAGATCCCCTGTATCGACAAATTCAGGGACGAGACGGGATGGGAGCCTGTGATTCCTTTTGAGAAGACGCTTAAGGACATCCTGGATTACTGGCGGGAGGAATTAACTCGTAGTCCGTGGAAAGGTGTTACTGTTATCAAGTAAGCGGCAAAAAGAAAGAGGAAAATGGGAAGGATTGTTGACATTGTTTTAATTAATCCTGGTGACAGGAAACAGGTGTACCAGAATCTGGCGGATGATTATTCTGCGATAGAGCCGCCTTTCTGGGTCGCGGTCATCGCAGCGTATCTCAGAAAGAATGGATTTGAGACAGCGATTATTGATGCAAACGCGGAAAATATTTCCCCGGAAGAGACCGCGCAGAGGGTGGGTGCATTAAACCCTTTGCTTGCCGCTGTTATTGTGTATGGGTCGCAGCCCTCCGCTTCCACGCAGAATATGACCATCGCAGGGAGGATCTGCAGAGCGCTCAAAGAGGGGACCGCATCAAAAGTTGCAATAGGAGGGCTTCATCCCTCAGCTCTTCCCCAAAGGACCCTCGAAGAGGAGAAAGTGGATTTCGTTGTGGAAGGCGAGGGGCCTTATACGCTGCAAACTCTTCTGAAGGTTCTGAAGGCCGGTAAAAAGGACTTTTCCGCAGTCCCCGGTCTCTGGTACCGTGAGGATGAAAATATCAGGAACACTCCTGCGCCGCCTCTTGTCAAAGACCTTGATGAAGTGCTTTCAATGGCCGCATGGGACCTGCTGCCGATGCAGAAGTACAAAGCCCATAACTGGCATTGCTTTGATAATATTGAAGACAGGATGCCCTACGGGGCGATCTACACCAGCCTCGGATGTCCTTACTCCTGCATATTCTGCTGCATCAATGCTCCCTTCAAGAAGCCCGGGATACGTTACCGAAGCCCGCAAAAGGTCGTTGAGGAGATTGGGGTGCTGACAGACCGGTATGGCGTGAGGAATTTAAAGATTGCGGACGAACTGTTTGTTCTGAATGAGGGCCACTACATGACGATTGTGGATGGCATCATAAAGAACGGTCTGGATGTGAATATCTGGGCATACGCACGGGTGGATACGGTGAGGCAGGACAATCTCGCGGCCATGAAAAAGGCGGGGATTAACTGGCTTGCTCTTGGGATAGAATCTGCGAATCCCGCTGTAAGGGACGGCTCTCAGAAGAGGATGAAAGAGAAGGACATCAAACGGGTCGTTCAGACCATCCAGGAGCATGACATCAGGGTCATCGGCAATTTTATTTTCGGCCTGCCCGATGATACAGTAGAGACTATGCAGGAGACCCTGGATATGGCGATTGACCTGAACTGCGAGTTTGTGAATTTATATTGCGCCATGGCGTATCCGGGCTCCAGGCTTTACGAGATCGCAGTGCAGGAGGGATGGGAACTGCCGAAAGAATGGCATGGCTTTTCTCAGCATTCCTACGAGATGCTTCCCTTGCCGACCAAGCATATCGGTGCAGCCGAAGTGTTGAGGTTCAGGGACAATGCCTTCCATAAATATTTTGAGAATTACAGGTATCTCTCCATGGTCGAGGAAAAATTTGGATTGCGCATTAAAGAGCACATCGGGAAAATGACGCAAACGAGACTTAAAAGAAAGCTGCTGGAGAACTGAGCATTGCTTTGGGGCCGGCGAGTTTTGCGTGAGGAGGAGGGAGCAGAGTGATTATAAGCAGAACGCCTTTTCGTATTTCTTTTTTCGGAGGAGGAACGGACCTCCCTGACTGGTATAGGGACAATGACGGAGCGGTGCTCTCCACCACTATCGACAAGTATTGTTATATAAGCTGCAGGAGGCTGCCGCCTTTCTTTGAATACAAGACCAGAATTGCATATTCCAGGACCGAGCTTGTCGGGTCGGTAGAAGAGATTCTGCACCCGGCGGTAAGGGAAACTTTACGGTTTATGAACATCAGCGATGGACTGGAAATTCATCACGACGGGGACCTGCCTGCCCGTACCGGACTGGGGTCCAGTTCGTCGTTTACTGTTGGATTGCTTCATGCGTGTTACGCCCTGAAGGGCAGGATCGCGTCGAAAAAGAGACTTGCGATGGAGGCCATACATATCGAACAGGAAATGATTAAAGAAAACGTCGGCTCACAGGACCAGGTGGCTGCCGCGTTCGGAGGCTTTAACAAGATCACCTTCAACGGAAACCACCAAATTGAAGTGACCCCGATCACCATCCCGCAAGAGCGCTCTTCTCTCTTTCAGGACCACCTGATGCTCTTTTTTACGGGATTTGTACGCTTTGCATCTGAAATCGAAGGGGACAAAATCAGTCAGCTTCGGAACAAGGATTGTGAACTCAGGACGATGCACGGGATGGTGGATGAGGCCATTGAGATTCTTGGCAGAGAGACGGATTTTGTGGAGTTCGGTAAACTTTTACATGAGAGCTGGAAGCTCAAGAGGTGTCTGTCAAACAAGGTCTCGACCTCCCAAATCGATGATATCTACGAGACTGCGATGAAGAACGGCGCATTAGGCGGGAAGATACTGGGAGCCGGCGGGGGCGGTTTCATTCTGTTTTTTGTGAGGCCCGGGGAGAGAGAGAGGCTTCGGCAGTCTCTGGGACAGTTGCTGCATGTTCCCTTCAGGTTCGATACAACGGGAAGCCAGATAATATTCTACAGTGAAAGCGGAGTGTGACATGAAAATACCTTTCGGCACTATATCTATAACGGAAAAATCTAAGAAACTGGTGCTCGATATTCTGGAATCGAAACGGCTCTCGAGCGGCCGGTATGTCAGGGAGTTCGAGAAGAAGTTTGCGGAGCTCGTGGGAGCGAAGGAGGCGACCGCGGTAAGCACGGGGACCGATGCCGATGCGCTTGCTCTCGCGGTGCTGTATGATTTCGGCGCGAAACGCGGAGACGAGATAATCGTTCCGGCCCTTTCATTTGTCGCTACCGGCAATGCGGTCCTTCAGGCGGGGTTTACACCTGTCTTCGTCGACGTGAACAGGACTACTCTCAACATCGATCCAGCCGGAATCGAGGAGAGGATAACGGAGAAGACGCGTGGTATCATGCCGGTACATCTGATGGGTAAACCTGCGGATATGGATGCGGTCAACGCGGTGGCAAAAAAACATGGGTTGTATGTTATTGAGGATGCCGCGGAGGCGCATGGCGCGGTGTACAAGGGCAGGAATGTCGGGACCCTTGGAGACATGGCGGCCTATAGTTTGTATGTGGCCCATATTATCTCAACAGTGGAAGGCGGCATTGTTACCACGGACAATCCGGATTTTGCGGAGGTGCTGCGTTCCCTCCGAAGCCACGGGAGGGCCTGCAAGTGCGAAAGCTGTGTTCTGAACCTTTCCTCCTCCCACTGCGCCAAGCGGTTCCAGTACGGACAGAACGCCGATATCAGGTTCGTTTTCGAGCGGGTCGGTTTCTCTTCAAAAATGAACGAACTGGAGGCCGCGATAGGTCTTGGGACCCTCGACATCTACCACGATATCCTCGAAAAGAGAAGAAAGAATTTATACTATATGATGGACGCTTTCAGGAAATTCAGCCCCTGGCTGGCCACTATCCCAAAAGAGCCTTATGAAGAGATAGGGCCGCATGCCCTTCCCATAATTCTTCAGGAAGGGGCGCCCTTCAGCCGGGGGCAGCTTTCAGGGTTCATGGAGGAAAAGGGAATTGATACCCGGACGCTCTTCTCTTCCATCCCCACCCAATGCCCGGGATACGCATTCCTCGGCTATGCGCCGGGAGATTTCCCAAATTCCGAATACATCGGAGAGAATGGTCTCCATGTCGGAGTGCACCAGGATATGGGGAAAGAGGAATGCGACTACATTATCAGTACCGTTGAGGAGTTCCTGGAAGCTAATGCGTAGTGTGCCAAATCGGGCAGCCGTACAAAAGGGCGGCAGCTCATCCCAGTGAAAGCAATTATTCTTGCAGGCGGAGAAGGCACCCGGCTTAAGAAGGTCATCAGCGAAATGCCCAAGCCCATGGCGCCTGTGTCTAATAGGCCGTTTCTCGAATACCTGGTGCTGCAGTTGCGTCAGGGAGGGATCGGGGATATCATTCTCTCAACGTGCTACCGGAAAGAGGTGGTGAAATCTTATTTCGGCAGGGGCGAAAAATGGGGAGTGCGTATCACTTATTCTGAAGAGGAGAAGCCTTTGGGCACGGGCGGCGCGCTCAGGAAGGCGGCGGACCTGCTGGGACCGGGACCGGGACCGGTCATGGTGCTTAATGGAGATTCGTTCCTGGAAGCGGACCTACGGGAACTCATTGAGTTTCATACGAGCAGGGACGCCTGTGCAACCATGGGTCTCGCTTTTATGGAAGACACCAGCCGTTACGGCAGGGTCGAGACCGACACCGGGGGCAAGGTGGTCCGCTTTGCAGAAAAGAGTTCGGGGGCCCCGGGATTTATTAACGGAGGTGTCTATATCTTCAATAAGGAAATTCTTACCTCCATTCCCGAAGGGAAAGCCTCGCTGGAGATTGAAGTGTTGCCCCACCTTGTTGGAAAGGGATTGTACGGAATGGAGATAAAAGGTTTCTTCAGAGATATCGGCATCCCTGACGATTACCTCGACCTCAAAGAGAAGCCTCAAAGATTGTTTGATGCATTGAGGGTATTGCCGTGAAAAAAATTCTTATCGGGGTAATTGTCAGCCTCGTTTTCCTCTATTTTTCCTTTAGAGGGGTGGCATGGGAAGGAGTTTTGCTGGCTCTTCGGGATGTCCGGTATGCCTTCTTGGTCCCTTCTCTGATGCTCCTTGTGGCGGCCCTTTGGGTCCGTTCCCTTCGGTGGGGGATCATCCTTTCCCCAATGGAACACATACCGCAGAAAAAGCTCTTCCCCATTACCTGTGTCGGTTTCATGGCCATTGCCATAATCCCCATGAGGATAGGCGAGTTTGTGCGGCCTTACCTGGTGAGCAGGGAGAGCCGTGTATCTTTCAGTCCTGCCCTGGCCGGCATTTTCGTCGAAAGGGTCATCGACTCTTTTGCCATTCTCGTCATCCTCTTTCTCGTGGTCATGGGCATGTCACTTCCTGGCTGGGTCATCAAGGCGGGATACGGCTTCTTTACTTTTTTTCTGATCATTCTACTGACTGTTTGTTTCCTGTATTTCAGCAAGGGCTTCCATCTTACCCTGATGGCCCCCATTTTGCGGAGACTCCCTGCAAGTGCCAGGGAGAAAGCGGAAGGCATGGTCAGATCTTTTGCTGATGGCTTAAGCATCCTGGGAAGTTTAAGAAGGCTGGCATATATACTGTTTCTCTCTTTTTGCATGTGGGGGATGTCGGGAGTGACTATCTACTGCATATTTGGTCTGCTGCATCTCGATCTTTCCCTGCAGAGCGCCTTTGTCGTTCTTCTTATCACCATTATCGGCATCAGCCTTCCTGCAGCCCCCGGGCTTATCGGCAACTTCCAATTTGCCTGCATCCTCGCCCTCTCCCTTTTCGGGGTGCCCAAAGATAGTGCCCTGGTATTCTCCATGATTTATTACTTTATCGCGATTGGTATGCAAGTAGGTCTTGGGTTGCTCTTCTTGCCCTATCTCAATATTCCCCTCCGGGATCTGGCGAGGATGGGGAGTGGGCCGCAAAGTGCCGGGTAAAGCGGTTATGTTATAATAAATAGGTAGAAAAAAGGCATTTTTATGAGAGAAAAGGAGTGGTTGAGTGACGGACAATACAACAAGTAATGTTTTTACCGCCCAACGTGAACAGGGGAGGCTCCAGGATGCAGGCAGTTTCCCTAAGGTTGTGCTTATCGACTCGGTAAGCTATTGCAATCTTTTATGTTCGATGTGCGTGCATAAAAAAATGACACGGCCCAAAGGCATAATGCCCTGGCAGCTTTTCACGAAGATAATCGACGAGATTGCAGAGACCGACAAAAATGTGAGGGTATGGATGGTTTTCTTCGGAGAAGCTCTTATATTGAAGCGGCGGACCCCCTCTATTTTCGACATGATCGCCTATGCCAAGGGCAAAGGACTGACTGATGTTGTCCTTAACTCCAATGCCAACTTGCTGGACGACCACGCGGCCCGGGGACTGATGAATGCGGGCCTTGATGCAATCTATATTGGGCTCGATGCCTTTACTGCTGAAACCTATGCAAAGGTCAGGGTGGGGGGCAATTATCAAAGGACAAGAGACCACATACTCCATATGCTGGAACTGCAAAAGACGATGGGTGTGTCGAAACCCGAAGTCTTTGTCCAATTTGTGGAGATGGACGTGAACAGGGATGAGAAGGAAGATTTTATCAAATTCTGGAACAGCAAGGGAGCAAAGGTGAAGATACGGCCCAAGGTAAGCTGGGCCGGAATGATCGATGCGCCCAATCTCCTGCTCGGGAATGCTGACAGATGGCCGTGTTATTGGGCTATGCAGACCATGTCTATCACAGATACCGGCAAGGTCGTGACCTGCGCTGTGGATCTTGATGCCCGCTATGTCGCCGGGGACATTACGACGCAGAGCCTGAAGGAAATCTGGAACAGCTCTCTCAAGGAATTGAGGCGGCTGCATAACGAAAAGAAATTCGACGAGCTTCCTCCCAACTGCCGGGACTGCAGGGATTGGCAGTCTGCGCGGGCGGATTATTATGAAGACAGGTCATAGGCAATTGGCAATGGGCAATAGGTTAGAAAAAATAAAAGGTTATTTTGGTGTTTGTTTTTCGCCTATAGCCTATTGCCTATTGCCTATTGCCTGATTTTATTATGTGCGGGATTTGTGGATTTACTGGAAGACCTGATGACCCCTCCCTGAAACGGATGACCAATTCTATCGTGCACCGTGGCCCGGATGAAGACGGTTTTTATTGCGACGGCTCGGTCAACATGGGCATGCGGCGACTGAGCATAATCGACATCACCACCGGACAGCAGCCTGTTTACAACGAGGACAAAAGTCTCTGGACGGTTTTTAACGGCGAGATTTACAATTTCCAGGAACTGCGGAAAGACTTGGTTGAAAAGGGTCACCGTTTTTACACTCATCACTCCGACACCGAAGCCATTGTCCATCTCTATGAGGAATACGGCGACGCGTTTATGCATTCCATCAATGGCATGTTCGCCATTGCCCTCTGGGACAAGGCTAAAGAACGTTTGCTCCTGATCAGGGACAGGATGGGGGTAAAACCCCTCTTCTATGCAGTAGTGAACGGAGTCCTGCTCTTCGGCTCCGAGATCAAGGCGCTCCTTGCCCATCCACTCTATGCGCGTGCGGTAAGTTACGAGGGTCTCTATCATTATTTCACCTTTAAAAATATACCCGCACCGTACACGGCATTTGAAGGCATATATTCCGTGCTGCCCGGTGAGATGCTGATCTGGACTATTAAATCCGGCGGAGCCGGGGGGACGTTGGAAAAGAAGAGATGGTGGAAGATACACTTTAACGAAAATGAACAGATTGATGAGGGGCAAGCGCGTGGAAAGATATTATCCATACTTGAGGATGCCACTAAGCTCAGGATGATCAGCGATGTCCCTTTCGGCGCTTATTTGAGCGGAGGCGTAGATTCGAGTTCCGTTGTGGCCTTGATGACCCGTTTTACCAATAAGCCGATCAAGACCTTTTCCCTCGGCTACGAAGACGAACTCGGCAACAAGGAAGCAGACCTCTATTATGCCCGAAAGGTTTCCGATGCGTACAAGACAGAGCATCACGAATATATCATGTCTTTCCGTGAACTGGTGGGCGATATCGATGCTGTGATCGGCGCCTTCGACCAGCCTTTTTCAGGTACGATCTCAACGTTTTTTCTCTCGAAGCTCATAAGGCAGCATGTGAAGGTTGCTCTCTCCGGAGACGGAGCGGATGAACTTTTTGGCAGTTATCTCTCTCACCGGGTCGCCAGTCCCATGCAGCAATTTGCAAGGCTTAAAACAGAAAAAACAGGTAAAGGCAGAGGTACGGGCGAGACTGAATGGAGCGAAAAGGAAAAAGAACTGTTTGCGCCCTGCGATATCAAATTCCTGCAGGACCTTTATGACCGCGCAGGAGGCGATGAGGCGTCCTGGCGGTACGGACTCTATCTTTTTAACGATAAGGACAAAAGGGAACTTTTGTCGGATTCTTTCTTGTCACATGCGAAGGAGGCGGACACGTTCTCTATGCTAAAAGATAAATTCGGCGAACTCTCCGCTGTTGACCCTCTGAACAGGATTCTCGAAATGGAGTGGAACACGCAGTTCCCTGACCAGGTTCTCGCTTTTGTAGATTTTCTCTCAATGGCCCATTCGGTGGAGATACGATCTCCTTTTCTTGATTACCGGTTGGTCGAATTCGTAGCTACCATCCCCGGCAGACTAAAGATCAGGGAAGGGAATGTAAAGGATATTTTAAAGAGGGCAGTCGAACCCCTGCTGCCCGCAGGTATCACTAAAAGGCCGAAGGAGGGTTTTGTCCTACCGATTTTCGACTGGATGGTGGAAAAACTCAGGGATTACAGCGAGAATATGCTGTCTGAAAGCAGGCTGCGGAAGCATGGTCTTCTCAACTGCGAGACAGTGCAGAATATAGTTAGGAGCTATCATGCAGGGAACCGGGGCTATGCAGGAAAGGTTTGGAACCTGATGATGTTCCAGGTCTGGTGGGAGCAGTATTTCGGCGGCCAATGAGGGCAGTGGACCTTAAAAAGGAGAAGTCCTTTATTGATCAGTACATTAACCTGCGCAACAGCTATGCTGATCTTCTCTTTACTTCCAGGGTGAGTCCGACGGATACGGAGAAGTGGTTGGCCGATGAAGATGTCGAAGTGCGGGGTTTGGCGGAAGGAGATTCACTGTTGGGCGTTGCGGTCCTCTACCCCGGCAAGGAAGGCGAAATAGCTTTTTTTGTCAGGGACAGGAACAGGGGTGTCGGAACGAGGCTTCTCGCACTTATTGAGGATGTGGCGCAGTCGAGGGGATTGCCCTTTATAAGGGCCTGGACCCTGAAAGACAATGCCATTGCTCAGAGGGTCTTCGAAAAAAGCGGGTTTGCAAGAGAGGGCATTCAGACACGGGAGCGCGGAGGATCGGTGTACGAGGGTATCGTATACAAGAAAAAAATAGGTAAAGACAAAGGCAGGCAAAGGTAGCGGCTATGCCTTAACCTGTCTTCTAAGAGGAGTTCACAATGAAAGAAAACAAGCAACCAATCGAACATAAGCAGGAACAATACGGCATCAGACCTGAAGCACAGAAATTTCCGATGATGTGTGTTATCTCATTCGTATATGTTTGTAATGCACAATGCCCGAACTGCCCTTACACAAATTCCGAAATAAGGTCTGACTACAAGGACAGGCCGTTTATGAATGAGGACACCTTCAAACTCATTGCTGATCAGTGCGGAGAGTATGGGGCATGGGTGCGCATGTCGGGCGGCGGAGAGCCCATGCTGCACCCCAAGGCAGTCGAACTGATGGAATACGCTAAAAAGGCCGGGGCAAAGATAGGTCTGATCACCAATGGGTCCCGCTTTACAGAGGAGAGCACCCGGCGGCTCCTTGAGGCGCAGATCGATATGGTAGAGTTCAGCGTAGACGCTGCCGATCCTGAAACCTATGGGAAGGTGCGCAAGGGCCTCGATTGGAATATCCTGTTGCAGAATGTGAAGAGATTCGTAAAAATGCGGAACGAGATGAAAAGCGCCACCAAGATAATTGCCAGCGGTGTGAACCAGGTGGGCGTGGATATTGACGCGGTTGCGAAGTTCTGGGAGCCTATTGTAGACAATTTCCAGAAGAGGAAATTCCTGACCTGGGGGATCAACGATGCGTCCAAATCCGCCGACCCTGATCCCTACCTGCCTCCTGAGCAGATGATCCCGTGTCCCTTCATATTCGAGAGGCTGAATATCGACTCGCGGGGCAAGGTGATGATCTGCGGTTTTGACATCGCTGCTGTCACAGACATGGGGAATATCCACGACAGGAGTATCAAGGAAATATGGCACGGAGAGGGTTTTGAGTTCTTCCGTCAGAAGCATCTCTCCCAAAAGGGAAGCGAAATAGAGCTGTGCAAGAACTGCCCTGACTGGAAATACCGCTCCTGGAAGCACAATTACTGGAAGATAGTGAAGACTGCCGAGGAAAAACGGCAGCAGAGTTACGATAAGCTGGATATCCAGGATTCTGAGGGATGCCTCGCCGAAGGCGATGGAGGAGAAAAGTAGAGTGCGCATCGGCATTCTGCAACCTGGATACCTTCCCTGGCTTGGTTTCTTTGAACAGATGTGCTCTGCCGACGTGTTTGTTATATACGATGATGTGCAGTACGACAAGGAAGGCTGGAGGAACAGAAATAGGATCAAAGGGGCTAACGGTGTTCTCTGGTTGACGGTCCCCGTCCATGTCAAACTGTCGGACCGCCCGCTGATCAGCGAAGTCAGGATAGACAACAAGGCGAACTGGCGGAAAAAGCATCTCATGTCGCTGAAGATGAATTATGCGAAGGCCCCTTTTTTCAAGGAATATATCAGGATATTCGAAGAGGCTTATTCCCGCGATTGGGACTTGCTTGTGGATATTGATATGTATTTTATATTAAAATTATCGGAATGCCTCGGCATGGGCGACAAAAAAATTGTCCGGTCCTCATCACTGAATGTCGATGGTGACAGGATTGAAAGATTGGCGAAGATATGCAAAATGTTTGAAGCCGATGTTTTCTACGAGGGCGCATCAGGCAAAAACTACATCGACAACGCCTCCTTTGCCGAGCAGGGAATTGCTATAGAATATCAAGACTATAAACATCCTGTGTATAAACAGTTATACGGGGATTTTATTCCACATCTGTCACTTGTGGACCTGCTTTTCAATCATGGTGATGAAAGCCTGGCGATATTAACAGCAGGTAAGAGGTAGTATCATTGTATAGAAAATGGTGCCCATATCTGTCACTCCGGCTTGTCCGGAGTCTTTTATGTGGGAAGGGACAGATTCCGGTCAAGCCGGAATGACAGTCGCCTGGTATGCTATGCGGCATAAATTATGTCGCTGTGTATTTATAAGGAGGTTTATGTATAAATGAAAAAAACAGTTTTGGTGACAGGTGGAGCGGGGTTTATCGGAAGTAATTTTGTCAGGTATATCTACAACAAGTATCCTGATTATAAAATAATCGTTCTGGATGCCCTTACCTATGCCGGGAACATAGAGAACTTTCCTGTGAATATCAACGAAAACAATGGGGACCGCTTTGTCTTTTGGTACGGGAACGTAAGGAATGCCGAACTGGTGGATACCCTTGTGTCCCAGTCCGACATAGTTGTTCATTTTGCGGCTGAGACCCATGTGACGCGGTCTATCTACGACAATTTTCTTTTTTTCGAGACGGACGTGCTGGGTACTCAGACCATCGCCAACGCGATACTGAAATACAAGGACAAGGTGCAGCGCTTTATCCACATCTCCACGTCCGAAGTATACGGGACAGCATCCGGCCCCCTGATGGATGAACATCATCCCCTCATGCCGATGAGTCCGTATGCTTCTGCGAAGGCAGGGGCGGACAGGTTGGTCTATTCCTACTGGGCGACCTATGACCTGCCCGCAGCCATTATACGTCCCTTCAATAACTATGGCCCTTACCAGCACCTCGAAAAGGCCATCCCCCGGTTTATTACGAGTTGTATCCTGAACGAGCCTATCCGTGTACACGGGGATGGAAGCGCATCCAGGGACTATGTGTTTGTGGAGGATGTATGCAGGGCGGTGGACGCCGTTCTGCATGCCGCTGCGGAAAAAGTGAAAGGCGAGGTCTTTAATGTGGCCACTGCGGCCCATCGCTCAATACTGAGTATTGCGAAGGACGTGGTGCGCATGATGGGAAAAGACGAGTCGATTATTTCTTTTGTGGGAGACCGTCCGGGCCAGGTCTTCAGGCATACGGGCGATATAAAGAAGATCACGGCGGCTTTTGATTGGCAGCCCAGGGTTTCCTGGGAAGACGGCCTCGAAAAGACCATAAAATGGTATACAGACAACAGGGAGTGGTGGGAAAAGCAGTTGTGGATGAGGGCGGTGCCTATTATTACCAGAAGCGGGAAAAAGGAACTGCATTGACCTCACCCTTGCCTAAATTTGATCGCGGCGTCTCCCTGCTCTGTTGGGCTTTCAATGAGGAGGATTCTATCGGAGAGTACCTTCAAAGGGCCGCTGACTTAATGGATGCCGTTGTTGAAGACTATGAAATAGTCCTTATCGATGATTGCAGCACTGACAGGACCAATGAGATTGCTAAAGTTTTTCAGGAGAAGAACCCGCGTCTCAAGATATACAGGAATGAGAGGAACCTCAACGTCGGTATTTCGAGCCGGAGGGCCATCCAGAGAGCGTCAAAGGAGTTCCTTTTCTGGCAGACTATTGACTGGTGTTACGATATAACTAATCTGCGACTTTACCTCGAATACCTGAAGACCTACGATGTAGTGCAGGGAGTGCGAAGGAAGCCGGTGGAAGTAAGGATCAAATTCCTGAAACCTTTTGTGGCTTTGCCGAAGCTTTTCGGCATGAAACATCTGACGCGGCGCTCCGACACCGTTCAAAAGGCTTTCGTATCAATTATCAACTACCTGCTTATCCGCCTGCTTTTTAACGTCCCCCTGTCCGACTTCCAGAATGTGACTTTTTATCCCGCGAAGTGGATACAGTCGGTCTCCTATGAGGCGAAGAGTTCTTTTGCAAACCCCGAAGGGCTGATAAAATCTCACTGGGCAGGGATGTCTATCAAGGAAGTGCCCATCAGCTTCATTCCAAGGGGAATGGGGGAAGCGAAAGGGACCCGCATCAAGGCCATTGCAGCTTCGGTGAAAGATATCCTGCGCCTCTGGTTGTTGTGGGTGGTTTTGGGGAAGAGGGGCAGGATAAAGAAGGGCACAATATACCGGCTTGATCCCGGGGAGTGGGAATAGTTATGAACTGCGGCACACAAAAGGGCATGAAAACTTCCGGAAGGCCGTCATTCCCGCAGTGTTTAAGCGGGAATCCATTCTTTTTAAAATGAAAAAATACCTCGTCGCAATCGTCAAGTTCGCTTTGGCGGCTTTTATTATATGGTATCTGCTTAAAAGCGGGCGCATCACCGAGAAAGTTTTTGCTAAATTATTCAGACTCGATAACATCCCGTATCTCCTGCTCTCCGGCATCGCCTTTTACGCTGCCCAGGGCCTTGCAGCCTTGCGCTTTACGGTCATTGTCAGGATGATCGAGCTGCAGGTCTCCTTCGTCCAGGTGTTGAAGTTGACCCTTATCGGGAATTTCTTCAACATGGTGCTCCCAGGAAGCGTTGGGGGGGACGTAATCAAGGGCGTCTTTCTTATCAAGAGCGAGGGAGAGGGCAAGGGCAGGAGTTCCGGCATTGTCATCATGGACAGGGTCCTCGGTCTTTTCGCCCTTCTGCTGCTGGCAGCTGCCGCTATCTTTTATTTTATAGGGCAGAATAAGACGATCATCGCCGCCTACCATCAGGAGATTTTCGTTATCCTCGGTGTTGCGGCCGTTCTCTGCCTTGCGTTCCTTGCGGTGCTTTTCTGGGGCAAGAACAGGGCGGTCCGGAGCAGGTTGAAGGAATTCGCCCGGACGCTGTTCCGCAACAGTGTGATTTATTACATGATCGAAGGACTCGCGGTGATAACACGGAAGAGGCGGATACTCCTTGCCACGCTGTTTATGAGTCTTGTGGTCCAGCTTCTTTCACTCCTCGGCGTGCTTATGCTTGTAATCATGACCACCCCCGTTACTTTTTCTTACGCTCTTTCGCTCATGGCTGTATCCTCGGTTGTCATGCTTATGAGTGTCATTCCGGTGACCCCCGGCAATATAGGATGGACCGAGCTTGTGGCCTCCTTCGGGTGGACGGCTGTGGGCTCTCATGCAGGAGGGGAGATATTCTTCTATTGGCGTATTATCTGCATACTGTTTTCCCTTCCCGGCGCAGTCCTTTATTATGTCCCCGGCCTGACCGTGCTGGGACCTTCTCAATCCATTGGTGAAAATATAGGAGGAAAATGAAACCGCAGTCAATTTTCACGCAAAGGCGCAAAGGTCGCAAAGAAAGGGGAAACGGCGAGATTGTTTTTTTATCGCGTGGGGATCTCCATGTTTAATGCTTTATTAAACGATATCTTTCAGCGTGTCCTTACTTTCAATAAGGTGGAACAGAAGAAAAACCTGGCGGGGAAGTTGGAGACCCTTTCCCTTAGGCAAGGGGTGAAATGTCTGGATTTCGGCTGTGGCACCGGGCTTTTTGCCAACGTGTTTACGGGCGGCGGATTTCGCTATTACGGCTATGATATCGACAAGAGATTGGTAGATTATGCTAACCATCTCTACAGGAGCAATTCATGCGAGTTTACCGGATCAATGGACCGTCTGAAGGAACTATCCCCCTTCGGCTTCATCATGGCCAACTGCTGTTTCCATCATATAGACGACGCTCTCATTTGCGAGGTGCTCGCAGGCATTAACGGCCTCCTTGAGGATGACGGGGTCTTTCTTTTGATCGACATACTCTTCGCCGAAAATGACCCTTCGGTTTTGCGCGGCCTATTCAGAAAGCTGGAGAGGGGCGCCTATGTCAGAAAAGCTGAAGACTATCGCACAATTGTTGAAAAGGTCTTCACGGTCACGGATTCCGAGGTAAAACGCTCCCATCTCTTTTCGATGAAGGGCAGCCCTGTCTATAATGATCTGCTTATGCTGACCTGTAAAAAACGTCCATGACCTTATTTACGTTTTATTCAATATTGTGATACACTTATGGAATACAACTATTGGGTCCAAAGGAGAGGGAGATGCCTGTCAGTGTACGGCTGGACAAAGAAACTGAGGATTTGCTTGTAAAAGCTGCCCGCATTACTCACAAGCTGAAAAGCAGGGTGATGAAGGAATCCATCAGGGATTATTGCTCCCGGATTGTCAACAGGGAGGGCATAAGCCCTTATGACCTTACCAAAGATATTATCGGGAAGGAAAGCAGCGGCAGAGGGGACCTTTCTGTCCGGGGAGAGGAAATCCTGAGGAAAATGCTCAGGAAGAAGCATAATGATCATTCTTGATACCGGGCCTATCGTTGCCTTATTCGACAAAAGTGATGATCAGCACCATATCTGCGTTGAAACCTTCAAAGCAATTCGGGAACCGCTTGTTACGACCTGGCCTGTTATTACCGAGGCGTTTTATCTTCTCGGATTCTCAAGCACTGTTCAGGATGATCTGTGGGAATTCATAGAACGCGGGGCGGTTGCCATATATGAGCTTGACAGGACGTTTGCGAAAAAGTGCAGGGAGTTGATGAGAAAATATCATGACCTGCCGATGGACCTTGCCGATGCCTCCCTCGTTGCTGTGGCAGATGAGGAGGATGTAAACACTATCTTTACACTCGACAAGGATTTCAGGATATACAGGACCGGGCGGAAAAAACAGCTTAAGCTGCTGCCCGAAAAGAAGAAATGACATAATGGACAGAGGGATGCAGCGGTTTATAGATTTGGTTGTGGTGCTCACTCAAAAGGAGCTCAAAGTAAAGTATAAGAGCAGTCTTTTAGGCTATTTGTGGTCAGTGGCCCATCCGCTCGCGTTTGCCTTTGTTTTCTTCATTGCCTTCAAGGTGGTAATGAAGATACAGATGGAGAATTACGCCCTGTTTCTGATTTGCGGACTGTTTCCCTGGCAGTGGTTTGCAAATTCGGTCAACGTCGCTCCCAGCATGTTTTTATTCAGTGCGTCACTCATTAAAAAGGTCAACTTTCCGAGAAACATAATTCCCTTTACGGCCGTGCTCCAGGATATGATACATTTTGTCCTTTCGATACCCGTCATAATTGTCTTTATGTTTATCTATCATACGCCCCTTTCTTTTTCGTGGCTTTATGGTATCCCCCTGCTGTTAATCATTCAGTTTGCCCTGGCTTACGGAGTTTCGCTTGTCGTCGCATCGCTGAACCTCTTTTTCAGAGACCTGGAGCGATTAATCAGCATCGCTACAACGCTTCTTTTTTATTTCACCCCTATTATCTACGCTGAAAACATGGTGCCGGACAAATACAAGATTTTGCTGAAACTCAATCCCCTGTCGCCGTTGATGATAAGCTGGAGGGACCTGTTTTTGCATGGAACGCTGGATATTTCTTCTCTGGCAATCAGTGCCCTCTATGGTTGTATTGCCGTTGTGATCGGGCATGCGGTTTATAAGAAGCTCTCATGGAGGTTTGCCGAGATTTTATGAGAGAACAGGTAATTATATTTGACCACGTGAACAAAAGCTATCCTCTCTACCATCATATCACAGGGGGGCTGAAGCGGTTTCTCTTTAATCTCCCAAAGGCTGTGAACTCAATGAAGAACTCAAGGTTTGAGGCGCTGAGAGACATATCATTCTATGTAGAGAAAGGCGAGAGCTTCGGGATAATAGGCAGAAACGGGGCAGGCAAGAGTACGACACTGGGACTTATTGCCGGTGTTTTGAAGCCGTCCAGGGGCACGGTGACAGTCAGAGGAAGAGTTTCTCCCCTCCTTGAACTCGGCGCGGGGTTCCAGCCGGAGCTTTCCGGGCGCGAGAATATCCTGCTGAATGGCGTGCTTAGCGGCCTCTCGAGGAAGACGGTGTCAAGCAAGCTCGGACAGATCATCGAGTTCTCTGAACTTGGCGACTTCATCGACCAGCCTGTAAGGACATACTCTTCCGGTATGGTTGCCAAGCTCGGATTTTCTGTTTTAGCGAATCTTGATCCTGAGATACTTCTGATAGATGAAGTGCTGGCAGTGGGAGATATCGAGTTCCAGAAAAAGTGTGTCAATAAGATGGCGGAATTCAGGAAAAAGGGGGTCACCATTGTCTTCGTATCACATGGAATGGCGCAGGTGGAGAAAATATGCGACAGAATTTTGTGGATTGATGGCCATGAAGCCAAGATGACAGGCGATCCCAGGGATGTTATTGCCGGATACAGCAGCGGGAAATTGGGCTATTATCCCTCGGGCAGAGTAACGAGGGAGCAGTTGTCCGCCTTCATAATCAGGGCGTTGTGCGGTAAAAACTTTACCTTCACAACAACTCCATACTTCAGCGATGTGCCGGCGACAGAAACTTTCTTCAGCTATATTCAGAAGATGAAAGACCTTGGGATTACCGGTGCAAGCGGCATGTACTCTCCCCATGACAATGTTACGAGGGAACAACTGGCGGCCTTTCTGGTAAGGGCTTTACAATGCAAGGCAAAACAGGACCTCGAGCATTTCAGTTACACGACAACGCCATACTTCAGCGATGTGCCTGCAACCAGCCAGTTTTTCAGGTATGTCCAGAAACTCAAGGATGAGGGCTTAACCACAGTCACAGGCGCTTACAACCCTGATGAGGTTGTAACAAGGGCGCAAATGGCAACTTTCACAGCCAGGGTTTTCTATGGTGAAAACTTCACCTATACCAAAATCCCCTGGTTCAGCGATGTGGCCCCAACGGATGATTGTTTTAAATATGTTCAAAAACTTAAAGATGAGGGCATAGTTGCAGGGTATGGAAACTAAGGGTCTGCGTCATGGATGTGGGGCGCGCAAAGGGAGACCCCGCGTTGCAACAGTTAACATATTGTCTTATAATAATATAATTCTAATAATGGAGTAATTCTCGCCTTGCTTAAATCGCTGATCGCAAATAAGTGGAGAGATTTACTGAAAGGTAAACCTCTCGACGTAGGCAGGCTCCCTCGTGGATGCGGTTTATCACAGCAAATTGTCAGTCAATCGGATGCCGGATACGATTATTTGAAAGGTTTTACCTCAAAACGCTATCCTTTTTTTGACCAGCACAAGGTCATCAATGCTGTGAGTTCAGGGGTCTGCAATCTTCGTTGTTCTTACTGTATTACGGACCGGCCAACGGGGAATCCCAGTCTCACGAAGGAAGATTTTTCATTTATTTTTGAAAACTTCGGAGAAAATATTTACTTCATCATTTCGGGACTTGGTGATTTTTTCTGCGGATATCCCATGGAAGAGCAGTTGCTTCGCTTCCTTCTCAAGCACAATGTGACCCTATACCTGAATACTAATGGCGTGGAAATCAGGGAACTTGCCGACTCTGATCTTGAGGGCAAAGAAAAGATACAAATGATAGATATTTCTTACCATTACGTTGCGATGAAGGAACGAAATGTACTGCTGAAGTGGGCCTCCAATATCGCTGCCATACAGAACGGAAGATATAATTTCTATCTAAAAATGGTTGCATCTCCAGGTCAAATGGATATGTGGGAAGAGGCCATAGGCTTCTATAGAAAAGAGATACAGCCAATCACGGGGCAACGACTTACCATTATGCCTGATAAGCTTTCGCTGCAGAAGGCCGCGTTATTTAGCGCTCTTCTTAAGCTCCGCGATGATTATTCTGATAGCGTGATGATCATAAACCGGGAAAGCACCGAAGTGCGTCAGCCTTTAGGGGACTGTCCGGCCGGCAGTCGGTATTTCCGGGTTTTCAACAACGGAGATATTGTGCCTTGCGAGTACTTTCAGTATTATACCGGGATTCGACTGGGCAATACGAAAAGAAAGGAACTGGTGACATTTACGAGGGATGTACTCTGCGGCTTCTCTGATTTATGCGACTGTGATTGGACAACCAAGCCGAGAGCCGGATTGCGCGACGAGTATGGGCGTCCATACAAAAGGCGTATTCTCTATAAGTTCACGTCGGAACGTATGGATGTGCAGCTTCCCGGACCTGCAGATAATATCACATATTACATCGATATCCTGGACAATAGCGGCGCCGAGTTGATAATAGAAGGGTGGGCGTTCCCGGAGGGCGTGGGAACAGAGGGAATTGCTATTTGTCCGGTGCTGAATGCGGAAAAGGAGACATATGTATTTTCTTCTCTCACGATAAAACGTCCTGACCTTACGGCACACTTCAATAATTCATTTGTTTTGGATGAGGCAGGTTTTCGGGCGATCATTCCCAAGGCGCTTCTTTCGATCGGTGTTTTCCGCATTGGACTCTTTATCTCCGGGAATGGACTGACTGCGTTGCGCTACACGGATTCGGCAGTGCAGATAACATGCGATGGACAGGAAACAGCGGACCCACGTAATGTACATCAGGTAGTCCTATGGTAAATACACGTCAGGCCCTTGTGACCCTCTCAACGCGCAATTTTTTGTAAGACAGGAAACGGATAAACATGCCGACCATACATAACGAAATTAAGAAGGTCCATATTCTTTTGTGCGGTTATTACTTCCAGGGTAATACCGGCGATGATCTGATGATGAACGCTATCGTGCGGTCACTGGACCGCTACGGTGAAGTAAAGGTCACAGCTTCTTTTATTCCCGCTGAAATCGACTGGTGCGATATTCTTCTGATCGGCGGAGGGACTCATACCCGTCCCTGGAACATCGGAGGGTATGAACAGGCGAAATACGCCAGGGAGAGAGGGAAGAAGGTAGTCTATTATGCGCAGACGATAGAGGACGGGCACCCGCTCTTTGATGAGCACCTTGGACGCGCCGATTACATTACGGTGAGGGATGCGGAATCCAGAAGGGTGGTGGAGCGGCATGGGTTCAGGGCGATTCTCGCATCTGACCCATTGTTTGAGAAAAGGCAGCGCACTGTCGGAGTCTCGCTGCGAAAGTTTTTTGCTGCTCCGCCTGATTTTGTGGAGAGGATTGCAGGTGTCCTTGACGACCTGTCCCTGGACTATAAGATAGTCTTTCTTCCGTATACCGAAAGTGAAAACCCTGAAGAAGATGATATTTCCTACCATGAAGAGGTAATACGTCTTATGAAGAGCAATCCGGGGCGTACGAGTTATGAGCAGGGTATCGGGTCGGTTGACCTGCTTATCGGCATGCGCCTTCATGCTCTCATCAACGCGGTAAACAGGGGAAAACGGGTAGTGGGGATAAAATACGACTCGAAAGTGGGAAGGATTATGTCCGATCTTGCCCTCGAAGATATGACAGTCTCTTATGACGAGGTCAATAAGATAACGGATATCGTGCGCAACAGGATATTCAGGGCCGATGCTCTTTCTATGAGGGAGCGGGTCAATGAGGCACTTATTGAGAAGCTTTGCAGGGACATAAAGGGCGGACCACTGCCCGGCACATCACTGGTGCTGCAAACATGTGATGATGGGACTGTCATCCGGGATACACTTGAGTCGCTTATCCATCAGACTATGCAGGACTGGGAGTTGATAGTCGTCGACAAAGGTAATGCCGTCGAAACGAAAGAAATGGTGCTTTCTCTCGCTGACGCAAGAATGCGATATTACAACTTTGGGCGGAACAGCGTAAATTTTTCACGCAATATAGGTACCATCCTTGCCAGGGGAGAGATTATTGTGCTTATCGAGGCAGGGCAGATTGGCGGACCTCAATGGTTGGAGAGTGTCAGAACTGAATTCAGCCGGCCTGACAGAGACATCATCTGCTCCCCTTTGGTGAGGCGCCAAGCCGGAGGGGATGAGGTGCGGCAGGTTATAGCTTTCCGCAGTGATGTTGCCAGGCACTGCCCTTTAAATGAGGAAGCTGATGCTTCAGATTTCAGCGGGCTGCTGCAATGCGCTGCTGAAAAAGGGTTCCATTTTTATACGGTGGAAGGGCCTCTGACTGCCGAACCCGCCACACACGAACAGCGTGAAGAGGGCAGTTTATGCTTATCACCCGCGTATGGATTGCCCATGGTAAGCATTATCATCGCGACCTGCAACCGCCCCGGCTTTCTAAAAGAGGCGCTTCAAAGTGTCATGTCTCAAATCTTCCGAAGCTTTGAGGTGATCGTGGTCAATGACGGAGGGGAGGATGTGTCAGAAATTGTGCAGCTGTTCAATACTGAAAGGGTCCCGGTCATCTCTTTGCGGCATGACCAGAGGAGAGGTCCCTCTGCGGCCCGGAATACGGGGTTGAAAGCGGCGAAAGGCAAATATATCGCTTACCTGGACGACGACGACATTTACTATCCGAACCATATAGAAGTGCTTGTAGCATCCCTTGAAAGGAACAAATGGCAAGTAGCATACACGGACGCATACCAGGCTTTCCAGACCTGGGTGACCGACAGATACGTCACAGCCTTCAGGGAGGTCACGTACAGCCGTGAGTTCGACCTCCAGAAGCTTCTCATTTCCAATTATATTCCTATGCTTAATATAATGCATCGAAGGGATATACTCGATAAATGCGGACTTTTTGATGAGGCCCTGGAGACGCACGAGGATTGGGATTTGTATATCAGATTTGCTCAGATAGCCGATTTCCATCACATAAAAATGGTCACAGCAGAGTTTAGAACACGCAGTGACGGCACAAATTTGTCATATGAGAAAAGGCATGATTTTTTGAGGACTTTAAGAGTTATTTATGACAGGTATGCTCATCTTGTTACCGATGCTGCAGTGCTCGATGCTCAGAAAAAAGGCTGCATGGAAGCCCTCGGCAGCCGCGTTGTTGCGAGTAACATGGAGGCCGGAAACAGGGAGCCTGCGATAGAAGGGCCTCTTGTCAGCGTCATTGTCCCCACCAGCAACCGTCCCGGCATGCTGAGCCGGGCCCTTGCAAGCATACTCTCCCAGACCTACCGGAACCTCGAGGCCATTGTGGTCAATGACGCCTGCGAAGATGTGAGTGATATGATTGACTCCTGCCGTGATAGCCGCGTTGTTTATATTCGTCATGAGCACAACAGGGGCCGCTCCGCTGCCAGGAATACAGGCCTGAAGGCTGCGCGGGGGATTTACATAGCCTACCTGGATGATGACGATATCTTCTATCCTGACCATGTGGAAACCCTCGCAGGGTTCCTTGAAAAGAACGGAGAGAAGGTAGCATACACTGATGCATATCAGGCAGTGCAGACCCCCATTGCAGATGCATATGTTACTGTTGGGAAGAATGTCCCGTTCAGCGCCGATTTCGACAGGCGGCAACTACTGGTCGATAATTACATACCCATCAACACGATTATGCACCGGAAGGAACTTCTGGATGAGACCGGCCTTTTTGATGAGGAAATGGAGACGCACGAGGACTGGGACTTGCTGATACGGCTTTCGATGCAATGCGACTTCCATCATATCAGACGTCTCACAACAGAGTTCAGGACGAGGGATAACTCAACCCGCGCCTATTCGTCCTTTTTGAAGAGCATGCGACTTATCCACCGGCGCTATTCCTTCCTTGTGGACGATGCTGAGACGGTGAGGGAGCAGAAAAGGGTGGAAGCCCGCCTTGAAAGGGAGATAGAGATACGGGAGGCGGACACTTTAGAGGATGAATATTACCGCAAACATTTTTATACCTTTGTTTCTGAGTTTGTGAACAATAAAAATGTTCTGGACATGGGATGCGGGGATGGACAGGGGACATTTATCCTCGCAGGAGCGGCGGCGTCTGTTACCGGAGTTGATACTGACGGTCAATCTCTCCGGCATGCATCTGCAAGGTATGCTCATAACAATCTCAGGTTCTCGGAATGGCCTGTTCAGGAAAAGGTCTTTGATGTTGTGGCGGCATATGGAACGGCGAAAACGCCAGAGACCTTTGAGGCATTGACGCGACAGGCCAGGGGACTTCTGAAGGAGGACGGTCTTTTTATTGCCGCTATTCCGCGGGGGAAGAATCTCTGTGCAGGGCTTAATGGTTTCGACTCTTACAAAATCTCCGTGGAGGGTAATTTCAAATGCTCTCTCTTTATCGGACAGGGCGTATATCCTGTATCCATGATCTTTCCGCTCGCCTCCGGCCCCGGGACTTTAAGGGAACATATGGTGAAGAGGGGAAAAGGGGAATTTGTTTCTGCCGCTACAGGTGAAAGGGCTGCCGGCTGCCTGATTGTCTTAGCGTCGGACCGGCCTTTGGCAGAATCTTCGGTAGAGAGTTCAGCCCTTGTTGATGTTTCCAAAACACTTCTTGATGCAAAAGAGAAACGTATTCAGAAAGCTGAAGAGGATGCGCGGTTTAAGGATATCCTCATTAAGAATGGTAATGACCATATCGCGGAACTTGAAACCTATGCGAAGGATGCCGAAGCGGTGATACGGGACAAAGACGCCCATATAGGGAAACTTGAAACCTATGCGAAGGATGCCGAAGCGGTGATACGGGACAAAGACGCCCATATAGGGAAACTTGAAACCTATGCGAGGGATGCCGAAGCGGTGATACGGGATAGAGACGCCCATATAGGGAAACTTGAAACCTATGCGAGGGATGTCGAAGCGGCGATGCGGGACAAAGACTCCCATATCGGGAATCTTGAAGCGGTTGTGAAATGCAAGGATGAGCGTATAGTGGAACTTGCCGCCTCTTTAGGCGAAAAAGATGCTTATATCCAGTTTATCCATTCAGGACACGGCTGGAGGCTTTTGAACAAATATTTCATAATGCGCGATAAACTTTTGCCCGCCGGGTCCAAAAGGAGAACTGCCGCAAAGGAGTTGTTTAGGTATATCCTTAAAGTTTTTTCTTCAAAGTCGACAGGGAACATAGAGGTTAAGGACCGATATCAGCAATGGATGGAGAAGAACGAACCTGGTCCGATTGAATTGAAAGAGCAGAGTAAAACAAACTTTTCATATACGCCGAAAATAAGTATAGTAACGCCGGTCTATAATCCTGAAAGGAAAGCTTTTGTAGAAATGATGGAATCTGTCCTGGCCCAGACATATGATAACTGGGAGTTGTGTCTGGCTGACGCCTCCACACGACCCGAGGTGAAAAAAGTAATAAATAAGTATGTGAAAGTCGCCCGGGGGAAAATCAAAGTCAAATATCTGGGACAAAATCATGGGATAGCCGGCAATACCAATGAAGCCCTCTCTCTCGCAAGCGGTGATTTTATTGCGCTGCTTGATCATGACGACACCCTGGCCCCATTTGCCTTGTTTGAGGTCGTGAAGGCAATAAACCAAAACCCTGAAATAGATTTTATATATTCGGATAGGGACATGATCTCTCCGGAAGGCAGACGTTTTAATCCTTTTTTTAAGCCGGATTGGTCTCCGGATTTCCTGTTGTCACAGAATTATGTTTGTCATCTGAATGTTTTTAAGGGCGGACTGATAGACAAAGCTGGAGCGTTCAGAGCCGGGTATGACGGTTCTCAGGATTACGATCTTGTGCTCAGGGCAACCGAACTGGCAAGAAAGATCGAACATATTCCGAAGGTATTATATCATTGGCGGATCGTCGCCGGTTCGGCTTCCGGCGATCCCGAGGCGAAGCCTTATGCGTATGACGCAGCTATCAGGGCCTTGCAAGATGCCGTAGACCGGCGTGGCTGGGAAGGTACCGTAACTCAAGGCAAAGTGAAAGGACTTTATAGAATATGTTTTTCACTTAAGGACAATCCGAAGGTCTCTATAATTATACCGACAAAGGACAAAGCCGACATATTGAAGAAATGTTTGGACTCTATCTTTGAGAAGACGACTTATAAAAACTATGAAGTCGTCCTTGTCGACAACAGGAGTGCGGAAAAAGAGACTTTTGAATATTATGAGGAGTTGAAAAGCATTCAGGCCGTCAAAATGCTGAGGTACGATGCCCCTTTCAATTTCTCGGAGATAAATAATTATGCTGTTTCGAATGTCGAATCGGAATATGTTCTGTTTCTGAATAACGATGTGGAAATCATAACTCCGGAGTGGCTCGAAGTTATGCTTGGCTTTGCACGTAGAAAGGAGACCGGCGCCGTGGGTATAAAATTATTATACCCTGATGGAAAGATACAGACTGCGGGATTGATTCTTGACGGAGAAGGCAATGTCAGGAGATCACATTACAGGTATCCGGGGGACAGCCTTGGCTATGCGGGTCGAATACAAGCTATCCAAAACGTGTCGGCTTTGGCTGCAGCATGTATGATGATGAGGAAAGAGGTCTTTGAAGAAGTCGGAGGGTTCGACCCGAAGTATGTTGTAGCGCACGGTGACATAGATCTCTGCCTGAAAATTCTGGGAAGAAAATATCTTATAGTATATGAGCCGCACGCAGAACTATACCATCATGAATCTTTGACGCGGGGATACGAGGACACCCCTGAAAAAATAGAAAGACTGAGACAGGAAACCGAGTTGCTTATGAAAAGATGGGGGCATGTTCTTAAGAAAGGAGATCCTTATTTCAGCCCTAATCTAACATCGGAGAAAGAAGATTTTACCATACGGACATAGTCGGCTGTTGCCGTCCTATTCTCTCTTTTCCTGTTCTATAATATCCAGGACCTCTAACCGCGATATGTTTATTCCTTTCCCATTTCGGCCTAATGTTATAAAAAACTCAAACCTTTCTGTGGGGAAAAAGTCCACCTCTTGAAAAGGGATGAATCCGAGACAAAAAAGATCATGAATTATCAACCTGAAAGAGTGCGGAACAAAACACCACGCATGACAGTCTAAATATGCCTTTTCTTTAAGCGCCGACTTCATTACTTGATGCGCATGCTCTAATGAATTGATAAATTTATATTCTCCGGCAGTAGTTGAGTCCCATGCAATGCTCCCTGATTTTGATACCATATTCAGAAAATACTCCGCTACGGTACCTGGGGTATGAACATTGTTTTTTGAAAAATGGCTATCTATGATTTTTGAAATTCCAGTAATTGGCCGGAAGCGGTCGAAACAATAGCGTTTATCGGGCACGATCAAAGAAATAACTCCGTCGTCCCTCAGAATGGCATCGCAATCATTAAGAAAACAAATTAAGTCCGGCGTATGCTCAATTACATGCGAAGCAATAATCCAGTCGTAATACTTACTTTTCCCTGTCAACTCTGCGTAGTTTTCCCCTCGCCACACAAAATCAACATCCTCAATATTTTCAAGATTTACGTTAGCATCCTTGAATTTGGTGATCAGTTTATCACGGTTCATGACGTCAATGATATGTACCTTATAGCCCTCTTTCTTAGGAGCTATAGCATTATGGCTGGGGCCAATTTCAATGCCGTGTCCGTTTTTGTTTATATGTCGTAACGCTTTTTCTTTTCGATCCATGCGGTCAGGTGCACCTTGCGTCAAGATTTATAGAGTTATTATAGCAAAAAATAATATTGTCAAATAAATTTCTAAAGTGAAAATGGCAAATGGGCGCGGTCTTACCACTCACTCATGTCCAAAGGGACCGATGGGGGCCACTTACCTGAAACGCCGCATCAAAGGGGTGCAACTTTAATTGCTCCTGCTACTAAGGGCGACATCCTGTCGATGCTGCTTAACTCATTGATTGTTTATCTCTTTATTATTGGATAGGTGATTTCTGTAAATATTTGTTTACAATAGTTGACTAAATGTTTTCTTGAAAGTGAACACCTCAAACTGTTCCATGAGCCTCAAAAATATCATTGCAGAAAAGTGAAGTAATTTCACAGTTTCTAAACAGTTGATTAAATTGATTTATAAAGATTACTTTGTCGCTCCACTCCTCGCGATGGCAATACAAAATATTTTTTTAGAATATCCCTTCTTGTCGTTTAATCAGGCGTATTTTTTGCTAAAGTGGGTCATGTAAAAAGTGATGCTCATTAATACATGGTTAGGGGAGTTGAACTCAATTATGGCGCTTAATGATCTTTCTGCTGTGGTGGTCGATGATTCGGACTATAGCCGTCCCTTAATCGAGACAGTAACAAGGATGGCAGGCTTTCAGGTCTCAAGTTTCTCTTGTCCGTTGGAGGCGCTGCACTACGTCAGGGAGAATCCTATAGACATGGTATTCACGGACTTCAGGATGCCGAAAATGGATGGCCTGACCTTTATGCGGGAAACGCGCAAAGTACACCATGATATACCTGTAGTCATGATAACAGGGGATTCCAACGCTCCGGAGTTGAAGGACCTCGCCCCGGAGGACTCTTTCTCGGAGTTATTTGCCAAACCCTTTTCTCCCGAGGATTTCTTCGAGCGGGTAAAACCGCTCGCCCTGCGCCGTCAGTACATGAAATTTGCCGGCGCCTACCGGCTGAAAGAGGACGTCTTCGGGAACCACAGGGTCAGGGTGGGACTTTACTCAAAAATTATAGCGGCGGGTTTGAACTGGGACGAAAGGGAGCAGGATTTGATCTATTACGCTGCCCAGCTGCATGACATAGGCATGATCAGCATCCCGGACCATATTTTCTTTAAGCCGGGACCTCTGACGCATGACGAAATGGATATTGTCAGGAAGCACTGCAGCATTGGCTGCAGTATTATGCCGGAGAAATCGAATCCCTATTTCACGACAGCTTCCATTGTTTCGCTGACGCACCACGAGAGGTATAACGGCAGCGGCTATCCGTCCGGACTTTCAGGAGACGCTATTTCAGTTTACGGAAGGGTCACTGCGGTGGCCGATGTTTTCGACGTCCTGACATCCACAAGGCCTTATAAGACAGCCTGGGACTTCGAAAAATCGCTCAGTTTTATCAGCGACAACATGGACATTCATTTTGATCCCGTGATGGCCGCCGTTTTTGTCAGGAATGCCGACAGGATAAATGAGATTTACGCCAGCCTTGCTGACTAGTGCCGAACTCTATACGGAAACTACCTAATCGCTTTGAAAAGGAGGGAGGAGATGAATAAACGAGATTGGGTCAATGCGGCACTTCTATCCGCAGGCCTGATGATTGTCTCTGTGGTCCTTGTTTATTTCGTTTTGTTGAGGTGACTGCGAAAAAAAGACTGAAATCAACAATCTCACAGGTTTTTCCGGCAGCTTATTGTCCAGGTGAGATCAAGGATGAATAGACATATATGGGAAAGATATATCACGAAGAGGAGGTGAAGCATAATGAACTGTTGGGAATATAAAAAATGCGGCCGGGAAAAAGGCGGCGCCAATACCGGCCAACTGGGTGTTTGCGCTGCGTATCCTGATAATGGCAAAACCTGCGCCCGCATAGCTGGGACGCTGTGCGGCGGTAAAACACAGGGGTCTTTTGCGATGAAACTTGCGGATTGCGTGCAGTGCGATTATTACAAGAGTGGGCACTATGTAAGGGGACTTTCCTTTGACAAAGGAAGGTAAGCAGGAATTTTATAGATGATGTCTTTATTATTTTGCGGCCGTCGGCCAACCCTGTTTCGTGATTAACAGGTGTCAGAAGAGGAGGAGCTATGATTGGAAAAGACTTGTTGGACCATGAAGTAGGTGTTTTTAGTGTAGTGTTGGCAGCGGCGTATATGGTGTTTGCCACTGTTTATGTCACAACCTCCTGGGTACTGTATGGTTTTTTTCCGGTTGTATAATCAGTAATTGCTTTGAGGGTTTTATAGAAATAAACAGTGACAGGCGTGCCCCGCCTTATCTCGCGCGATAAAAATGACTTAGCCGATAGAAAAATCCACGTGCCGACCGACTACCCATAATATGTTATATTTGTAAAGGTGCTAAAATTAAGTCAACGACGAGGGATAAATGGCTGTTCCATGTTAACTTTTTTTGAAAGCAGCAAGCTGTTAAGAAGATTTCTTCGATACCCCGCTTTTTATTATGAAGATAATGAACGGAGCCTTCTCCGGCTGGTCCAATCAGAATGGAATGATTATGAATTATGGCTTTACCGTAATCGCCTGTTTACGTTGAGCAGCTTGAAGACTTTGCACCGGCAGGTCAGGCAGATGAAGATAAAGCCGAAAGTTTCCATTATCATGCCTGTTTTTAATCCGCTCCCGGCTGAGATTCAACAGGCAATCGAGTCAGTACAGTGGCAGGCCTATCCCTACTGGGAGTTGTGCATTGTCGATGACTTTTCGGCCGACAGGGAATATCTGAGTTTGCTGAAGGGACTCAGGGACAGTCGGGTAAAGGTTTTTTTGCGTGATACCCATTCAGGAATCGCGGAGACATCACAGTACGCACTTGAGAAAGCGACGGGTGACTATGTTGCCCTGATGGACCAGGATGACGAACTGTATCCTGATGCGCTCTTTTCTTTTGCTGAAGCCCTGCAGAGCGAAGAGATAGATTTTTTTTATAGCGACAGGGACATGATCTCGCCGCAGGGCAAGAGATATATGCATTTTTTCAGGCCTGGCTGGTCTCCGGAATATCTCCTTTCATTCAATTACGTCCCCCACCTTGAGATTTATGATAAAAAACTTCTGCTCGGCATCGGCGGGTTCAGGAGGGGCTACGATGGTTCCCAGGACTATGACCTTGTGCTCAGGGCGACCGAGCAGACAGCCAGAATTTACCACTGTCCCAGAGTTCTCTATAGCTGGCGGCAATCACGGGGAAGCGTTGCCGGAAGCCCCGACAGCAAAGGCTATGCATTTGAAGCCGGAGTAAGGGCGCTCAAGGATACGGTAAAGAGGAGGAAGCTGCCTGCCCGTGATGTGGTTGAGAACACCGATATCTGGAGGGGGCACTACAAGATCATATGGGATGAGGAGGCATTGTCAGGGGAGCCGGTATCTTTTGTTGTCATCGGCGGTCCTAAGGACGAATTAAGCAGGGTCGTCTCGCTCCTTAAAAATTCATCCGGCTGTCCTGCAAACAGTTCCTTCGTTACGGCAGATTATACTGTAAGGAGTATCAATGCAGCACTCAAGGACATTCAGGGCGGAGTTGTATTTTTTTGCGTCAGCTCGATAACTGATATTGTTTCTGCCGCCTTCACCGATCTGCTCGGCTATCTTGCTATTGACGGCGTCAGCGTTGTGGGTTGCAAGTTCCTTGATAAAGAAAATAAAATATTCAGTGCCGGCCTCGCGATAACGGATTCAGGCAAGGTTTTGTCCGCATACAGGGGGCATCCTTGTAATGAGCATGGGTATGGCGCGGTCGCCTCGGTGCCGAGAAATGTCTCCGCTGTTTTTCCCTTTTTTTGGGGATGCAGGGTCAATGAGTTGAGAGAGAGGGGGTCCCTTAAGGAGGGCGCGGATTATTTTTATTCTGCCATGAGTTTTTTTAAAGACTGCATTCAGTCAGGAAAGAGAATCGTATGTGTACCATATATGTGTTTGAAGGCCGATACCGAAAGGCTGGATTACCATGAAGGGTCCAACGCTTTTCTCGAAAAATGGAAGTCCGACGGCATGAGGGACCGGTACTACAATCCGAACCTGACCGACCTCTTTGAGGACTTCGGGGTAAGGATGTAAGGAAGAAACGTGAGCGTGCAGCGTGTTCTTATAATTATCGTGACGTTCAACAAAAGGGACTACGTAGTCAACCTGCTTGAATCGCTTCGCACCATAGATTACAGGAATTACGATATCGTCGTCGTGGACAACGCCAGTTCGGATGGGACGGTCGAACTTCTCACCCGGAATTATCCGGACATAAAGATCATTGCCAAGGACATCAACGACGGCGGCTCGGGAGGGTTTAATGCCGGCCTGAACTATGCCTTCGCGCAGAGCGGCTATAAATATTACTGGCTTCTTGATAACGACGTTGTAGTGTCAAAGGACGCCCTTTCAGCACTGGTGCGCGTGCTGGAGGAACACGGCGACATTGCAGTCGCAGGGTCCCAGATGTGCCAGTTGGACAATCCTGCCGTGACAAACGAGATCGGGGCGTATGTTGATTTATGCGGCGGGCGTCTGGTTTTAAACAGGCACCTGACCCGGAGATGTAATAATGAGAGCGGGCTTTATTATGTCGATTATGTCGCTGCTGCCTCCATGCTGGTCAGGGCTGATGTAGCAAGGACGGCGGGTCTTTGGGAGGATTTTTTCATCCACTTCGATGATGTGGACTGGTGTTTGCGCATCAAACAAAGCGGGCACAAGATCGTCGGTGTTGCAGAATCGGTAATATGGCACCTGTCCGCTGCTGAAAAGCCGGTAACGTGGCAGCATTATTATGACACCCGGAATATGCTCTATGTTCTCAAAACGCACTCGTGCCCCCGGAACGTCGCCAGATTTGCGAGGAGAAAATGCCTGCAGGCGGTTGTTAAGGAACTCAGGGGGTTGACGCATGTTGCGGAAATCATTCTCGACGCGGTGGACGATTTCCTCGCGGGGGAAAAGGGGAAAAAGATATTTCATTTCCCCGTTGCTGTTGATGTTGAGACCCTGAAAAAAACGCATCCGGAAGACAAAGTCTTTGTCTGCCAGAGCGAATGGTTCGATCTCAGAAAATTCCCTTTTGAGGACCGATATGCCGGTTCTATAAAGGACGTTATGCTTCCGCATTACCTTACCGACGCGCGCTGGTTCTGGAGGACGGAGAATCCGCAAAAAATTATTGCTTTTAATATACTCCGGAGGGGCCTCCTGGTACTTGCCGGACTTATGGGATACAGAAAATATAAGCGGGCATATGTGAACATACATATAATGCCGTTTGATGCTTCATTTCTTTCGCGGGAGCTGGTTGTTATGAGCAACGATCAGAAATGGATTATACCAAGGGACAAGCACAGTGTGTGGAAAAGCCTTTCCCGAATCATAAAAAGGAGCATGAAGCTCTATGTGCGGTTTTTGTTTAAATAAAGGGGGCCGGTCATGGGACATGATTATTTGATAGTCGGAGCAGGCATTACGGGATGTTCAATGGCGAGGGTCCTTGCCGACGCGGGTAGGAAAGTGCTGATAATTGATAAACGCGGACATATAGGGGGAAACTGTTACGATGAATATGATGCTCACGGGGTCCTTGTCCACAAGTACGGTCCGCATATCTTCCATACCAATATAAAAGAAGTCTGGGACTTTTTGTCCCGTTTTACGGAATGGAGATTATACCAGCACCGCGTAAAGGCGTTTGTGGACGGTATGCTTGTGAGCGTTCCTGTCAACCTAAATACGATGGCGGGCCTTTTCAACCGTGAGTTTACTGCGGAACAGATGGAGGAGTTTGTAGACTCCCTGCGGCTGCGGATTGATGAGCCCCGCAATGCAAAGGAAGCGGTACTTATGCGCATGGGGGAACTTTTATACGAGAAGTTGTTCAAAAACTATACATTAAAACAGTGGGGAATCCCTGCAGAAAAGCTTGCAGCGGCGGTGACCCAGCGTATCCCTCTGCGTTTTTCGGGCGATGACAGGTATTTTTCGGACACCTACCAGGGAATGCCCCGTTACGGTTATTCCTCTTTGTTCGGGAAAATGCTTGATCACAGGAATATTCATATACTCCTGCAGACCGGGTTTGACGATATGCCTCCCGGCATGCGCGGTGACCGCGTGATTTATACGGGACCTATAGACGAATATTACGGTTTCTGTTTCGGCAGGCTTGGATACAGATCGGTCCATTTTGATTTTGAGACTTTTAACATTGAGTCATACCAGGACTATGCGGTCATTAACTATCCAAACGATTACGACTTCACCCGTATAACGGAATACAAAAAACTGACCGGCCAGGAAGCCGTGAACACGACCATATCAAGGGAATACCCCGCGTCGGAGGGTGAGCCCTATTATCCGATGCCGACGGAAGAGAACCAGGTACTGTATGGGAAGTATATGAAAAAAAGCGGCAGGGAAAAGCGGATTGCGTTTATTGGAAGGCTTGGAGCTTATAAGTATCTGAATATGGATGCCGCCTGCCTTGAAGGCATGAAGAAGGCAAAGGAGATGCTGGATGCACGGTAGAACAATTGTCCTGCTGACATGTGTTTTCATATTTTTTATTAGTGCGGGTGCGTATGGGGAGGACATATCGTCCAAGTATGACTTGCCTCCAATGAAGAGGGCCGCACGAGGGTCTTTGGCAGACTCCATTTTAAAGAAGGCCAGAGTTCTTAAATACGCGGACGAGATGCCGGTAAAATATACCGAGGTCTGGAATAGTGACCAATATATTCGCGGACTTAGATTATCTATAGAATCACGGGCCGGCCATGAAGGACGAAATTACAAGAGAGTATATTTCAACGGCAAGTCGTCAAAGGAGTTGAATGCCTTTTTGGACAGGTCTTCATCTGTTGAAGGGATTGAGGTCATGGTCCGCGAGCGTGAAATTTTTCTCGATGGGCCAATCCGTATGAAAAGCTATACTATTATCAATGGGACGGGGGTGAGGTTTGTCGCAAAAAAAACAGCCATCGCCTTTATCGGGAAGGATATCAGCAATGCCGGATTGAAGAATGTAACTATTGATGGACCTCTTGAATGCGGCATTATGCTTATTAATGCCGCCAACTGTTTTTTTGAATCTATCGATGTTCTTGGCAGCCGCGACAAGGGCATGATTATAAGGGCGCATTCGAGCTTTATTGTCATCTCTCAAAGCAGGTTCAGAGAAAACCTGAGAGGAGGGATTTTTCTTCAGGACGGTTCACATGATGTGCTGATAAGGGATTGTGCTGTGTATGGCGTCAGGAATAGTTCGAACTGGGCTGCCGGGATTGTAATTACGAGTGTTCCCCCGGTCACGGAGCAGGGGATAAGGGACGCTTTTGACGACAAGTACTATTACTATCCGAAGGACCTGACTTTTAAAAAGAACACTGTTCCTTTCAGGACCATGGTTGAGGCCTGCCATATTCATGACAATCAGGCCTCCGGGATTTACGTGGACGGGGGCAACGGGAATGTTTTTATAGGGAATTACATTGCTCAAAATGACAAGGAAGGCATGTGTCTTGACGGCTATTCTACCGGGAACATCGTTGAATCCAATATATTCATAGCCAATGGTTTCAGGAAAATGCAGTCAGATCAGGACCTCAAAATTGATGCAGTCCTTCAGTTCGGACGCTTGCCGGACAAGTCTTCGGCGGCCAAATTGCCCAATATATCACTTGACAACACGGCATATAACCTGATCATGCGCAATTCTATCTCCGGAGCCGCAGGAGACGGAATAAAAATAGTGAGGAGTGGTTTCAGGAACATTTTTGGGCTGAATACCATTACTGATAATAATGCCGGAGAGAACAAGGTGTTTTTCTTCAGCGGCATACTTCTTGGCTCCGCCGCGTTTGCTGAAAATTATATTGACGCGCTTCCATGCGTAGAGAACATCATTTTTGGCAACTCAATCTACGGCAAGCATAGACACGGGATTGTGATTGATGGGCATGGCGTTTTTAATGACGTATATGATAATGTCGTTATGAAGCAGAAAGACCTTGCGGTGGCTGCGCATGATCAGCCCAACAGTATCATGGGAAATAATTTCAATGAGACGCTTCCGCAGCCGAAAAGGCCATCCGGCGTAAAGACAAGAAAAAAATTGTTGTTTGTTATTGCGGCAACGGCGCTTTATGTTGTTTACAGAAAGTACGCCAAAAGAAAACGTTTACAGCTATAGCTCGCTGCACCCGGCCTGGCTGCAGATATGAAGCCCGTATGAACAAACCGGCGCAAGAAGATCG